>NZ_JBSGBE010000020.1:0-180412 GCF_053601075.1 Lentzea sp. NPDC004789
GAACCCGGTAGTTAAGCCCTTCTGCGCCGATGGTACTGCACTGGTTACGGTGTGGGAGAGTAGGTCGCCGCCGAACTTAATTTAGCCCTGCGGGTTGAGCGTCAAAAGCGCTCCCCGCAGGGCTTTTTCATGCTTGAGCCGCCGACCGGGTGATGAGGACCGGCGAGCGGGTGACGTGAGCCGAGCGCAGGTCGTTCCTCCCTACCGTGATCGTCATGAACGATCAGTGGGCAGGGGAGGCACCATTGCGGTGGCGAGCGCGCAGGAGGCGGGGCAGGCACGCCCGCGAGCCCGCGTCGTCCTCGCAGTCGCTCCTGCCCGCAGTGCTCGGCGTCGTGCTGCTGGTGTGCCTGATTCTCCTCCTGCTGACGTACCTCTAGCGGGACTGCAGCGCGTCGAGTGCGACGGCTTGAGCGATGACGAGCCGTCGGTCGACGCCGGGATCCTGGATCGGCACCACGTAGTGGTCGCGGACCCAGGTCTTCTTGTCGACGCTGAACACGGGAGCGCCGTTCTCCGTGGTGAAGTCGAAGTGATACCGCATGGGGAACGGCGCTTCACCGATGTAGGGAATCCATCCCCACAGCCGGCGGATCACCGCGAACGCCTTGTTCCGCTCCGCGCCCGTCGTAGTGCCCCAGCCCGGCTGCTCCAGGTGCCAGGTCGACCGCAGCAGCGACCTCGCGAAGTCCTTGCGGAACAACCCGATCGGCTGCCCGTGCGCGTCGGTCACGTCGTAGCCGCTGCCCAGATCGAGTGCCTTGCGGGCGTTGAACTCGAACAGCACCTGACTCTTCGAGGAGTCCGTGTAGATCGTGATCCGTTCCTTGATCTTGAACTTCTTCTGCTCCGCGTATCCGACCAGCTCGCCCGGCTCGCCGCCGTTGTCGGCGAACACCTCGTAACGGTTGGAGATGAACGTGACCTTCTGGTGCACGTGCAGCACCTGCACGCTCTGGAGATTCACAACTCACCCTTTTCGACGGGGACAGGACGCAGGCTGCCGGTGGGGAACCGCCGCTCATTGCGTTCGATCTTGGCGAACGCGGCCTCGACGAGGTCGACGCCGAGCTTGTCCGCCAGCCTGGTGAGGTAGTGCATCACGTCCGCGAGCTCGTCCCGCACGTTCCAAGCGAGTTCTGGGTCTTTCATTGCATTTTGTGCCTCTTCGGGCGTCAGCCACTGGAAGAGGTCGGTGAGCTCGCCGACCTCCGCGGACAACGCCATCACCAGGTTCTTCGGCGTGTGGTAGCTGTCCCAGTCACGGGCAGCCGCGAACGCCCGCAACGCATCCCTCAGGTCCACGAGATCACGCTCACTCATGCCCCACTGACTACCACGTTGCCAAAAGACATGGGTGGACGAACGAGCAAGGATGCTGGTCGATCAAGCATGGATCGTCCGCGTCAATGTTGATTGGCTCTAGTCATGTCAACATTGAGCGCAATCAACCCGTCAACCGTCCTCGTGCTCGGCGCCACCGGCAAGACCGGCCGCCGCGTCACCGCACTCCTCGGTCCCGCGGCCCGTCCGGCTTCGAGGTCGTCGGCCACGAGGTTCGACTGGTCCAAGCCGGAAACCTGGGAACCCGCCCTCGCCGGCACCACCGCCGTCTACGTCGTTCCGCCGGACAACCCCGCGCAGCTCGCCGAGTTCGTCCCTCTCGCCGTGAGGTCCGGCGTCACCCGGCTCGTGCTGCTGTCCATGCGCGGCGCTCCCGACGACGACCCGTTCGAGGCCGCGATCAAGGAATCCGGCGTCGAGTGGACGATCCTGAGGCCGACCTGGTTCATGCAGAACTTCGACGAGGACCTCTTCGCCGCGCCCGTCCAGCACGGCGAGCTCGCGGTGCCCGCAGGCCAGGGCGTTCACCCGTTCATCGATGTACGCGACATCGCCGAGGTGGCCGTCGCGGCGCTGACCCGGCCGGGCCACGCCGGCCAGACCTACGACCTGAGCGGCCCGGAGTCGTTGTCGTTCGCCGAGATGCTGGCGCGGATCGTCGCGGTCACCGGCAACCCCGTCCTGTACACGGATGTCGAACCGGAGGAGTTCTCGGCATCCCTGCGCGGGCTTGGTCACCCGGACGAGATCGCCGACCTCGTCACGATGCTGCTCGTGCGCATCCGCACGGGAGCCGAGGCACACCTGTCCGACGGCGTGCAGCGTGTCCTCGGCCGCGAGCCGCGGACGTTCGCCGACTACTTGGGCAGCAGCAGCTTCGCGTGATGTTGCTCCATTTGGTCAACTCGCTGTGATGCACCAGCCGCTCTTGGTTTACTCGTTCGAACAGGAACGAGGTGGGGGATGGCAGGGTGGCGCGGCGAGGTTCTGGAAGCAGTCGACGAACTGCTCAAGCACATCGGCCGTGGCGCCCAGGGCGAGTGGAAGCTTCTGGGCAGAGCCGTTCCGCAGGCTGACGGCTGGTACGCGCTCGACCTGCATCTGGGTTCCCGGCGCTCGGCGCCGACCGCGGACAGCTTCGACCAGCTCTGCTTCGCCGACAAGGAGGGACCCGAGCACGGCACGACGGTGCCGGTCGCCCGCGCCCAGGTCGCCGACGAGGTGCTCAAGGTCCAGGCGGAGGGTGCGCTGCCGAAGGGCTGCGACCTGCTGTGGACGGTCCGCCTCACACCCCAGCACCTGTTGCGCAAGCTGCGCGACGGGATCGCGGCGATCGGGGAAGCCCGGCTCGCGGACAAGCTGGCGGCAGGGGTGCTGGACCCGGTGCCGTCGCGTCCTGGCGACTATCCGCCGGGTTTCCTCCCCGCCCAACGGCAGGCGTACCACGCCTGCGTCGAGCCCGGCCTGCACGCGGTGTGGGGGCCACCCGGAACGGGCAAGACCCGCGTGCTGGCCAGGGCGATCGAGGACCTGGTCGGCAAGGGCAAGCGGGTGCTGCTGGTGTCGACCGCGAACGTGGCGGTCGACAACGCGCTCAAAGAGGTCATCAAGCACCTGCGTCCGCAGCCGGGGCTCGTGCTGCGGGTGGGGCCACCGCACCTGCCCGAGCTGGTCAACAACGACGACGTGCAGCTGGACCGGCTCGCGGCCAGGAAGACCGCCGAGGCGGACGCCGAACGGCAGCAGGTGCAGGACGCCATCGCGGCGGCCGACACCGTCGACGCCAGGCTGGCCGAGTTGAACGCCGAGCTGGACGGTTACGACCACCAGTCCTACCTGCGCGCGCAGGAACGCCTGGCCACGTTGAAGGCGCACGAGGCTCGGCGGGCCGACCTGGGCGTGGCGACGGCCGAACACGAGAGGCTCGACCGCGAGCTCGGCGCCGCCGCGGCCCGGTTGCAGGCGGCGACGGACGACGTCGTCCGGCTCGCGCCGGCACGGGAGGAGCTGCGTCGTGCCGCCGGGATGGCGGAGCAGCTGGCCGAGCTGGACCGCAACCTCGTGCAGGAACGTGCGGCCTTCGCGCACGTGGAGTTCAGCGCCGCGAATGCCGGCGGATGGTTGACACGGCGGCGCAACCGCCGGCGGGTGGCCGACGCGCGGGAGCGGCTCGGGCGGGTCGAAGCGCATGTGGCAGAACAGCATCAGGCGCTGGAGCCGTTGATCAGGCACGCACGTGCGGCTGCGCATCCCGTCACCGAAGAGGATCTGGCACGGGCGAGCGACGTGTTCGCCGCGCGCCAACGCGAACGGGCCGATGCACAACGCCGCTGCGACGAGGCCCGGAAGCGTGTGCGGGAGCTCGACCAGCTGTGCGGTCAGCTGGTGGCGCGCGGCCTGGCGACCGACGACGATCTGGCGTTGATCAAGTCCGCGGACCGTGCGGGTCTGCCCGGCAAGCACGACAAGCGCGAACGACTGCTCTTGATGCAGAAGGACAACAACCGCGAGGCACTGGAAGCCCGGCTGCGCGATCTCACCAAGCGGATCACCAGGCTGCGCCGCGATGCCGAAGGCGAGATCGTCGCGGAGGCGATGGTCGTGGCGACGACGCTGGCACGGTCACGGGCGCATCCGGCGGTCGCACGCCAGCAGTTCGACGTGGTGCTGGTCGACGAAGCGGGCGCGGCGGTGCTGGGTGAGGTGCTGCTGGCGGTGGCCCACGCGAGGACGACGGTGACGTTGCTGGGTGACTTCCTGCAGCTGCCTCCCGTCACCACCGAGGCGGACCGCAGCCGCAACGAGGCCGTGCGGAAGTGGTTCAAACCGGACTCGTTCAGCCACTGCGGGATCCTGGCGCCGGACGACGTCGCGACCAACGCCGGCTGCGTGGGGCTGCGGCACCAGTTCCGGTTCGGCCCGAATCTCCGCAAGCTCGCCAACGACGTCGTCTACCAGGTGCTGGAGGACGGCGTGACCGAGGTCAGCGGCCGCCCGCCGGAGGACACCGAGATCGTGTTGATCGACGTGGACGGGCTGCCGGAGCTGAACCAGGTGAACAGGTCGGGCGCGATGGCCGGCTGGTGGTCGGTGGGTGCGCTGCTGGCGCGAAGCCTTGCGCAGCATCATGTTGTCGACGGGTCTGTCGGTGTCGTGACGACGTTCAAGCAGCAGGCCGACGCCACGCACGCGGTGCTGCGCGACGCCGGGCAGAACCTGCACGTCCCGGTCGGCACCGCACATTCGTTCCAGGGCAGGGAGTTCGACACCGTGGTGTTCGACCTCGTCGAGGACGGCCGCGGGTGGATCAGCGCGGCGAAGTGGCGCGGCGGCGATGACTTCAAACGGTCGGGCGTGCGGCTGTTCGGCGTCGGGATCACGCGGGCGCGCAAGCGGTTGTACATCATCGCGAATCAGCCGCAGGCGGTGAAGGGCGCACTGGGCGGGACCCCGCTCGGGGCGCTGCGGGCGCTGGGGATCGCGGGCGAGGTGCAGTGGTGCCGGGCCAGTGTGCTGCTCGGGCTCGCGGAAAGCCTTGAGTACCGGGCGGTTTCCCGGGTCGAGGCCGAGCTGCAGGACGTGCTGCGCGGGCTCGTCGACGTCACCGACATCGACGACGAGTTCTCGTTCGACACCGCGTTGGACACCCACCTCAAGGCGGCGCGCAGGTCCGTGTGGATGTGGTCGCCGTGGGTGGCGAAGAAGAGCAAGCAGTTCCTGCCGTTGATCGAGGCCGCGATCGCACGAGGAGTCGACGTGCGTGTCTTCGTGCGGACCGAACGGGACGCGAACATGCGCAAGGAGAGCTTCCGGCAGTGGCTTGAGGAACTGGTTCTGACCGGTGCGAAGGTGATCAGGTCGGAGGTCGAGCACCGCAAGGTCGTGGTGATCGACCGGCAGACCGTGCTGATGGGCAGCCACAACCCGTTGTCGCAGGCGCACAGCCGGGAGGTGATGATCACCTGCCGTGGCACGGCGTTCGCGGAACGAGTGCTGGAGGAACTGAAGGCCGAGACGTTCGGCAACCCGCCGTCGTGTCCCCAGTGCGGCAAGGACTTCGAGCTGTGGCGATCGGCCGCCAAGCGGACCGGCATGCCCTATTTCTGGCGGTGCTACGCGTGCAAGAAGGACCAGGCGATCACTTAGGCAGCAGCAGCTTCGCCTGAAGGCCGCGCGTGCCTTCATTGGTGATGACGGCTTCGCAGAGCGCCCGACCCGTGCGGGCACGCCATTCCTGCGCGAGGTCGCAGTAGCGCAGACCCATCGCGTAACTGAGCTGGCCGATGCGTTCGCCTTCGAGGAGTACCTCAAGAGTGTGTTCGCCGATGTGCGTGCCTTTGGCAATGCGGCAGTCGCGGAGTTCCGCGATGACGTGGACGGGCGTTCGGCCGTTGACCACGCGGTGCAGCACGAGTTGATGCGCTTCCACGCCCATGACGGTGACCTGTTGCTCGGCGGGCATCGTCGGTGCCGTGCCGAGGGCCTCGTGGTCGAGCAGCAGCAGCCGCGGGTGACCGAGGTGCAGGTGCACGCCGTAGTAGCGCTGGCCGCCGCCCACGATCCGCGCTGGGCACGACCCGACCTCGCCGCGCTCGGCGAGTTCGAGCAGAAGTGGCTGGTAGTCGGCGGCCTGGTCGCCGCGCAGGTAGCCGGCGGTGATCGCGGAGCCGTCTCCGCGCAGCAGGTCGACGCGGACGGTGTGCTGGTCGTGCCGGCTGACGGGTTCGGGTACGAGGACCGCGGTCGCGGGTATGGCGTCTTCGACGGTCTGCGCCGTCGCGTGCCGCGCGACTTCCGCGATGGCGTCCTGGTAGTGCGTCTCACCGACGATGGCGACCCGTCCCGCGGTGGACAGGCGCCGGATGCGGGAGCGGGTGCGCATGGGGACGAGTTGATCGGGCGTCGTTCTCTTCGTGCCGATGAACATCAACGCGAACAACGCGAGCCCGATGACGAACCCGAGCGGGCCGAAGGCAACGGTCAGAACCAGCGCGAGCACGGCAACGGCGATCAGGACTGCTGCGGGCGAGGGTTCTGTGCGTTGCTGCATCGTCATGGGGCGTCCTCACGACTCGGCTACCCGTCACTCTCAGTGTCGGGTATGCCGGGCGATGCGTTTCAGAAATCGCTCGTTTGGCCTAGTACAACTGACCGAGAACTCCAGTCTGTGACCGGATCGGGTGAGTCAGTGGACCAGGGTCAGGCGGGCGCGCCTTCGGGGGCCGGACTCCCCGCCACCCGGCAGAGCCGTGAGGACCAGGCCGAACACCAGGCCGTTCAGCTCCTCCAGGCCGATGTTCAGCTCTTTCGCGACGTGCAGGGGCGTCGTGCCGTTCTCGCGCAGCACCTTGAAGACCTTGGTCAGCAGCTTCGAGGTCTCCCGGCGAGTCATCATCACGTACCGGGGAGGCTCGCCCGTGCCGTGCTGCGCGGGCATGAGGAAGTCGCCGGCGAACTCGCCGGGGTCGTCGTGGTCGAGGAGAACGCCGAGTTGCCGCGCCGCGTCGAACCTCGCCCCCTCCGGCGAGGCCGTCGGGTTGAGGAACACGAACGGCGTTCCGTTGTGCCAGCAGGAGAACGACGGCGTCCGGGCGCAGTCGACCGGCAGTGAGAACACGCGCACGCCGCGTGACTCCAGCAACTGCACCATGTTCGGCGCCGGTCCGTCGTCGAGCCGCCACGCGGCCCGCGTGTCCTCCGGCGATGCCCCCGGCGGCGGCAGGTCCGGCTGCGGCAGCACGAACAACCGCTCCAGCCAGGCGTTGAACTCGATCGCCAGCTGCGCTGCGGACATGGGCTGCGGCATGAGCACCGCGTCCTGCGGCCGCGGCGGCTCCGGCAAGGTCAGGAAGGCCGCCGGAAACCCGAGCGCCGCCGCCAGCAACTCCGTTGTGGACGGCCGAGGCCTCCGCAGCCCGCGCTCGTACTCGCCGATGGCCCGCGCGGACACGCCGGACTTGCGCGCGAGTTCGTCCGCGGTGAGGCCGCGCCGGGTGCGGGCGAGCGTGAGTCGCGACGGGGTGAGCATGATCCGGCCATTGTCGCTGCTGCCGCGCCGCGCTGCCACGCGGGCCTCGGTAGGCCGGATGGTGGGACGGCCTGCGCACGTGATCGCCCGAGGTCCGGCCGCTGTGGAGCCTGGCCGCGGGCTTGGACTTGTCGTATCGGACGGGCGTCCCCCGCGCTTGGCCTCGCGCGTGTCGGCGGTGGGCGTGGTCGGCGCCGGGCACCCCGCACAGTGTCAGGGCTCAGCCGGACGTGGTTGGACGCTCCTGGCCATGGCCGCGTCTCGGCCGTGGCGCGCCAACCAGACTCGGCTGGACGGCGAAGGCGTGGGAGACGGCGAGCTGGGCGAAGCGGACCAGCACGGCCGCGATCAGCCCCCGACCTCAGGCCGGTTGCCACGCACGGTCGGAGTCGGTCTGCCCGGAACGTCCGGCCAGGACGGCGCTCTGCTTCGTGCGGAAGCCTGTTGCCGCGTGCGGCTGCATCTGGTCTGTCCGGAACGTTGGGCCGGGGCGGCGCTCGGCTTCGTGCGGAAGCCTGTTGCCGCGTGCGGCTGCATCTGGTCTGTCCGGAACGTCGGGCCGGGGCGGCGCTCGACCTCGCCCGGAAGGCCGGTTGCGCCGTCAGGCTCAGCGGCGCAGCGCGATCGGGAAGTCCACCTCCTCCGGGCCGTCCACATTGGGCGCCTTGAGCTCCCCGAACTCCATCGGCGGCAACGGAATCCGGTGCGCCCACCGCTCGATGATCTGGTTCTGCGGCGTGGGCTCCGGCTGCGACACCTCCCGCAACACCACGAGCCGGTCCTCCAGTTGCAGTGGATACGTCACGAGGAACCACAACTTCAGCCCTTCGCTGCGCACGTTCTCGAACAGCGCGAACTGGTCGTGGTCGTTGTCCCGCATCATCGCCGCAATGGCGGGCCCCTTCGCGTAGTCGCTGCGCAACGGCGCGTCCGGCGACCCCGTGCCCCGGTTCCCCTGCAGCGTGCCGAGCAGGATCGGCCGGGACGGATGCCGCACCAGCCCGGCGTTCCAGTGGTCGAGCCGCTGCCACCCCTCCGCCGCCAGCAACTGCCGCAACGTGCCCACCCGGTGAATCCAGTCGAGCAGCCCCGGCGCGTTGGTGGGCCCGAACGGTGGCGACGCGGCCCGCGCGTCGATGCCGGCGGCGATCGCGCGGTCCAGGACGGCGAGGCTCAGGCCCAGCTCGGCGAGCTTCTCGCCGGTGGTCGGGGTCAGCTTGCGGAAGGCGGCGTTGGTCATGGGTCAGACGGTAGCGACGGGGTCTGACAATTCCGGGAAACTGCAGGTCGTGTACCGGTACGTCGACGCAGGACCCGCCCCGCCCGCCTCCTCGGAGGCGACCTCGCGGGTGATGCGCAGGACTCGCAGAACCGGCACCGCACCGGAACTCGCGGTGCGGCGTGCGCTGCACCGACGAGGGTTGCGCTATCTCGTGGACGTCGCTCCGCCCGGCACCAATCGACGCAGACGTGTCGACGTGCTGCTGCGCGGGGCGCGGATCGCGCTCTTCGTCGACGGGTGTTTCTGGCACTCGTGTCCGGCGCACGGGCAAGTGCCCAAGGCGAACCGCGAGTGGTGGGAGGTGAAGCTGCACGGTGTGGTCGTTCGTGATCGCGACGCCGACGTCCAGCTCGCGGCGGCCGGCTGGCTCGTCGTGCGGGTGTGGGAGCACGAGGATCCGGAGGACGTGGCCGACCGGGTCGTCGCGCTCGTCGTCGCTCGGCTGGTCAGGCTGCCACGGGCGTGAGCTGGTGCAGCACGTCCCGCGATCCCAACCGCTCCCGAGCCCACTCCACCACCGAGCTCTCCTGCGCGAACAACACGATCTGCCGGTCCTCCGACAACCGCAGCAACAGGTCCAGCACCGCACGCGTGCGAGCGTCATCGGCCTGCACGGTCACGTCGTCTAGCAGCAGCGGGCAGGTCTCGGTGGCGAGGTGCTGCGCCAGGGCGACGCGCAGCAGCAGGTAGACCTGCTCCGCCGTGCCCAGCGACAGGCGCGACGCCTGGTGCCAGACCTCGGAGGCCGAACACACCCGCACGGTCAGGGACAAGGGATCCACGGCGGCGTCCACGTAGCGTCCGTCGGTCACCAACGGCAGCCAGGCGCGGAGCGTTTCCTCCAACGCCGGGGCGATCGTGCTGTGCACCTTCTCTCGGGCCGCGGTCAGGTAGCGCGACGCCAGGGAGATCGCCTCCACCTCGGCCGTCATCTCGGCGACTTCGGCGGCGGCCTCCTGCACGGCTTCCTCGGCGTCCGGGACGCTGGGCAGGACGCGGGAGAGTTCGGCCACGGTCGCTGCCAGCGAGTCGCACGAGGCTGCCAGGGACGGGTCGACGGGGTCGCAGGCGGCGTAGCGGAGGGCGTCCTCCACCAGGGTGGCGTGGTGCGTTTGTGCGGCGGAGAGGGTCGCCTCCAGGTCGTCCAGGGTGCCGTCGGCGAGGAGTGACTGCAGTTCGGCCCACGCGTTGCGTTCCTCCTCGGCCTCGCGCAGCAGGCGGTCCCAGCCGCGTTGCCACTCGGCGATCGCGCGCAGCAGGTCCTCCGGGCGTTCGCCGGTGCCGCCGATCGCGGTCACGGCCTCGCGCAGCAGGGTGAGGGCGCGGTTGTGGGCGATGGTGGCCTCGGCGACAGCCGCTTCGGCCTGGCGGCGGTCAGCGAGGGCCTGGGCGAGCAGCGGGCGTTGGGCGGCCATCAGCGCTTGGCGGCCGCGGACCTTGCAGTCGGTCTCGTAGTCGATCAGCAGGTCGGGCACGGACATGCCGGGGTCGATCTTGCCGCGGGCGGCCAGTTCCACGCGCACGGCCTTCTCGGTGCGGGCCACCTCGCACAGCAGGTCGCGGTGTTCGGCTTCCCAGGCCGGGCGGTTGGCCAGGCGCCACAACGTTTCGCGGTCCGCGGGCACGCCCAGGGCGGAACAGCCCGACACCGCTTCCTCGTGGACGCGCACGGCTTCCAGTGCCACGGCTCGCTGGCCCTCGGCCTCGGCCAGTTTGCGGTCCGCCACGAACAGCAGGCTTCGTGCCTGGTGCGCGGCGGAGGCGCGTTCGGCGGCGAAGGCGATGGCGGCCTCGCGCTGCGGGGCGTTGCCGCGGGCCAGTGCGCCGCCGACACCGGCGATCAGGGCGGCGACGAGAACGCCGATCGCGGCCATGTGCTGCCCCACCAGGAAGAGCAGCACGCCGACCATGCTCGTCAGGCAGCTCAGGGCCAGCAAGGCGTTGCGCAGGAACGGGTTCGGCATCGCGATCTCGTGCACCCGCGCGGCCGCCACGTCGGCCTCGACCTGGGCACGGGCCGCGTTGGCGGCGGCCTCGTCCTGGAACTGGCGGGCGTTGTCCACGTCGATGGACGCGGTCGTCAGACGGGAGCCGCTGGCCGGGTCCAGACGCGTGGCCAGGCCGCGCAGCACCGGCGGTTCGGCGGTCGTGGCGGGGGTCGGCCGGCGTTCGTGATGAGCGGCGGCGACGGCGGCCGCGGTCTCGTAGGCACCTGCCACGATGCGGAGCTCGTCGTCCAGCGCGGTTTCGCCGACGGGGAACTCCGGGAGGGACTCCAGCTCACCCTCCAGCGTCGTGGACGTCGGGCCGGTCAGCACGCGCGGGGTGGGGGCCGCGCGCCACGCGGCCAGCGCGCGGTTGACCACGCGGGCCAGCTCCTCCTGCGCTGCCAAACCGGACGGTGGCGCGTCGCCGAAGCGTTCCTGCAGCTCGGCCAGACGGGACGCACGGGCGGTGAGCGCGTCCAAAGAAGTCGCGTGCGATTGGACGGCCAGGCGGGCACGGGCAGCGGCGGCGGACCGGGCCCGCGCGCTCAGTTCCAGGTAACGCGCGTGTTCGCGACGCGCCACGGTGAGGTCCGTTTCGGCTTCCCTCAAGCGGTTCCGGGCGTCGCGCAACGCGTCGACAGGTGCGTGCAGACGCTCCAAAGCCTGCTCGACGGTGCCGTCCGTGCCCGCCGTTGCGGCAGCGCGGCGCAGGTGCTCCTGCAGGCCGTCGGCCGCGTCCACCACCGACAGCAGCTGCGCCTGGTCGACGCAGGCGGTGGCGCTGAACGACGCGCGGTCCAGGCCGATCCGGCGGGCGACGTCCTGGCACGCGTCGTCGTGGAAGTCCCGGTCCAGGTACACGACTTCACCGGACTCCAGCGACACGGTGGCGGCCACCCGCCAGGATTCCCCGTGCCACGGGCGGTGCCGCGACGACGGGTCACCGCACAGCGCCGCGCGGATGGCGGCGTGCCAGGAGGACTTCGCGGACTCGTTCACGCCCGACACCACGGTCAGGCCCGGCGCCAGCGGAAGGGTCCGGTCCTGCAGGGGCCCGAAGGCGTACGCCGTCACCCATTCGATCTTCATCGTTCCTCCAACGCGCGCAGGCCGGTGGCCAGCACACGACCGCGCAGCGCCGTGTCCAGAGCCGGATCCGCCAGCACGTCACGCACGAACTGACCGCGCACGGTTCGTTCGGCGGCAACGGAATCGAAGTCCAGCAGGGGAAAGTCGTCCGTGGACTCGGCCAGCAGGCCGAGCGACCGCGAAGCCGACACGTCGAACACCTCGCGCGTCACCGTCCCGTCGTCTTGCACGGTGCACAGCACGGCCCCGCGCTCGCCGGTCTCGCCCGCGGTCAGCGGGTCCGGGTTGCCGGGGAACGTGTAGTGCACGGCGTGCTCAGGTGTGTGCACGTGGCCCAGGAACGCGTGGTCCAGGCCGGTGATCTCGACGTCGCCCGGCGCGGATCCGTGGCACAGCGCCAGGTTCACGCCGGAGCGGTTCACCGCGAACCCGTCGAGGAAGTCCCGCGCCGGACCGGGACCGACGTGCGCGGCGCCCCACAGCGTGACGCCGTCGGCGAGCTCCACGGGCGTCAGGTTCTCCGACGAGAACACGTGCACGTTCGGCGTCCAGTCCACCTGCTGGTAGACCGACTGCGGCCCGTACCAGTCGTCGTTGCCCGGCGCCAGGAACACCGGCACCGAACAGTCGAACGACGACCGCAGGAAGGACGCCGTGGACGGGGATCGGCGGTCGTGCTCGTAGAGGTCGCCGGCGCAGAGCACCGCGTCGACGTTCGACTCCTGGGCGAGGTCCACGATGCGGCCCAGCGTGTCGCGCAACGCCTGGCGCCGCGCGGGGCCGGCGCTGGGGAAGCGCGTGTCCAGGTGCAGGTCCGCGAACAGCAGCAGTTTCACGGGTGCCTTCAGGTGAGGTCGATGGTGCCGGACAGGGTCAGGGTCGGCTGGAGCGCCGTCACGACGGTCGTGGTGTCGGCGTGCCAGCCGGCCAGCTCCTCGACGGTCGGGGTGAGCTCGTAGCCGTGGTGCCGGATCGCGCGGCTCAGCGCGTGCCACAGCTGGGAGGCGTCGTGCGCCAGATCAGCGTCCACATGGGACGGAAGGTTGATCAGCAACGCGTGCACGGGCTGGTCGGAGTTCTCCGCACCGCAGGCGCGGGCGACCGAACGCTCCACCGCCGTGCGCAGCAGTTCGGCGCAGCACCGGATCCGCACGCCGTCGAGCTGCTCGGGGCGCGCCAGCAGGTTCGCGACGCAGGTGAGCCGGTCCTGCACGTCAGAGGGGATGTTCATCGCTGCAGCCACCCCGCCAGCAGTTCCGTGTCGCGGATCAGCACGTCCAGGTCACCGCTGTCACCGCCGACCCGGCACGCCTGCAGCAGGTCCACCGCCCACGACCCGACGACGTCTTCCAGGTGCGGCAACAGCTTCGCCGGTTCCGCGAGGTCGTCGAGCACGGCCAGCGCGATCTTCTGCCTGGTCGTCAGCGCGCACTCCAGCACGCGTTCCACCTCGGCGTGCGGCACCCCGCGGCCGAGCCGCTCGCGCCGGAACCGGGCGTGCGACGCGGCTTCCAGCGCCGCCCGGCAGCACGACGCCACCAGCTCCGCCCTCAGCGCGTCCGGCAGGTCCTCGTCGTCCCGCATCGCACGGGCGTCGTTCAGGCACCGGCCGACCGGGTCGTCGGACATCCGCACCTGCACGACGGACTCCTCGCCGCGGCAGATCTCCCAGACGGTCGCGCTCAACCGCAACCGCCGCAGCGCCTCCACCAGCCGCTCGTCGTGCGTGAAGACCACGACCTGGCGGGTGAGCCCGACGTCGGCCAGCACCTGCGCGAGTCCGTCCACCTTGGACGGATCCATCGCCTGCACCGGGTCGTCGATCACGACGAACCGGAACGGGCTCTCGTCCACCATCGCGCGCGGCAGGAACAGCGCGAGCCCCAGCGAGTGCAGCTCGCCCTGGCTCATCACCGCCAGTGCCGAGTTCGAGACGCCGTCGACCGACACGTCCAGCTCGACGTTGCGGGCGCCACCGAGCCGCACCGCGCCCAGGTCGACGTTGCTCTGCTGGCGCAACCGCTGCCAGATCCGCTGCGACTCCTTGGCGAACGGCGCGATGCGCTCCGCTCGCAGCGTGGCCGCGGTCCTGCGGATCCAGTTCTCCGCCTCCGTCACGTCGGCGAGCACCTCGGCGTCCGCAAGCGCTTGCTGCGCCTGGGAGTGCCACTCGAACAACGCGATCGCCATCGGCCGCCAGACCAGGTCACGCCGGTCGATCTGCTCGCGTGCGACGGATTTCAGCTGGTCCACGGCCTGGGTGAGTTCCGCGTACCGGTCGAACAACTCCTGCCGCAACCGCACGGGGTCGTCGATCGAGACGCAGGCCTCCCAGGCCTGCCAGGCCTGCAGCACGGCCGTGGTGTCGAGGATGCCCTGCGTGTCGTGCAGCACGTCCGGCACCGGCTGGCACAACGCCCGTGCGGCCGCCACCGCCACGTCCAGCCGGTCCGCGGCGTCGTGCAGCTCCGCGGCGGCGTTGGCGAGGTGCTCGGCGCGTTCCTTGGCCTTGGACAGCCACAACCCGTCCAGCCGGCCCAGGTCGCACACCGGGCACGACTGGTTGCCGCCGGACTCCTGCAGCTGGATCGCGAGCCTCAGGATCTCGCTGCACCGCAACGAGTCCTGCGCGTTCTCGGTCGCGACCGCGGTCACCGCGCCGAGCGCCAGGTCGAGGTTCTCGCGGCACCTGTCGATCTCGTCCTCCGGCGGCGGGGCCAGGTCGACGATCTGGTGCAGCAGGCCGGTGGCGCTGCCGACGTCGGCGCCGAGCGCGAGGTCGGCGATCGCGTCGAGGTCGGGGGAGTCGCTGCCGAGCAGCTCGGCGGCGCGGCGGGCGCGTTCGTCCGGGGACGACGCCAGCTCCGCGCGCACGCGTTCGCGCCGGTCGTAAGGACGAGCGACGATCTCCGCGAGGCGTTTGCGGTGCTCGGCGAGGGCCTGCTGCGCCTCGGTGATCGCTTCCAGCCCCAGAAGCCGGTGCAACGCCTCGTAGAGGTCCTCCGGCTGTGCGTCGAGAACAGTCCCCAGTTCGCTGTAAGGCAGAAACGGCCGGTAGGTCTCCAGCGCGTCGTGCCACCTGCGGTCGTCGAACGGTTCGCCGTCCTGCGTCCACTCGCCCTGCGCCAGGTCCTCCTGCGGCGCCCAGCGTCTTCGGATCGTCGTCCGGTCCGGCACCGCGGCCTGGACGAGGTCCAGCTCGACGGCGGTGTCGGCCTGGTGCAGGTTGCGCCAGCCCTGCCGCCACACGTCGTGCCGCGCACGGGTCCAGCGGGCGTTGTAGCCGGTCAGTGCCAGTTCCGCGGCCTCGGCGAAGCTCGACTTGCCGGAGCCGTTGCGGCCGGTGACGACGGTCAGTCCCGGACCGGGCGGCAGCGGCAGGCGTGCCTGGGGACCGATGCCCCGGAAGCCGCGCACCCGGATCTCCGACACGAAGATCCCCTGGCCTGGTCCGACTGTCTGCTCCTGCGGGACCTCCTCCTCGGCCGGCACGCCGGCGAGCGCGCGGTCCAGCGCCGCTTCGCCTCGGCACGCGGCCAGCACCAGTTCCGCCGCACGTGGGGTGAGATCATCTTTGGCCAGTCGCCCGGCCATCAGTTCGAGTAACCCGGCTTCACCCGCCACGGTCACATTTCCTCCAGCTGCCACCACTCGATAGGGCGGCAACCTAGGCACCAAATGAGACCTACTGGTGAGTACTCACACGATCGGGTGGTGTTACATAGGGTGACTAAAGTAGTCCGCCCTCGTTATGGCCCCCACACTTCGACGGCCCGGATCACGAAGTACGCGTCGGGCACGTAGGTGCCGTGCTTCGGGTAGGTGGTGAACTCGGCCTCCGTCGAGCAGCCCTCTCGCTGGTAGACACTCGCGTCCCTGCTCAGGCGGTTGGTGAACGATCGGCCGACGACGGTCAGCGGGATGCACTCGCCGGGGTTCGCGGACTCCAGGTCCAGCCGTTGCACGGCCCCGGTGTAGTCCGGTCCCGCCCACACGCAGAACTCGCCCTTGTCACAGGTCTTGTCACTCTGTGCAACAGCGATCCCACTGGAGGCAACCGCGCCCGCAGTGATCACCAAGGCGGCGATGAGGCTCTTCGTCGACATGGGCGCACCTCCGTCCGGATGAGTGTGCGTCCGTTTGGATCAATCGGCCAGACGATCTTGAACCAGGTCTCGGAGGTTCATCGCGTCGCGCGGGGCGTAGGCCTTGGCGTCGTTGTCGAAGTAGACGAACACGTCGTGGTGCTCGCGCCACTTGCGGACCTTGGCCGCCCACAGGTCGAGGCCCTCGTCGGTGTAGCCGCTGACGTAGAGCTCGTCGTGACCGTGCAGCCGGACGTAGACGAAGTCGCTGGTGACCTCCTCGATCAGCGGGTACTTGCCGGCCGCGTCCGCGATCACCAGCGCGATGTCGTGGCGCTTGAGGAGGTCGAGGAACTCGGGTGTCCTGAAGCTGTCGTGACGGACTTCCAGCGCGTACCGCATCGGGCGATCGGCGTCCGTGGTGGTGTGGGCCGGGTCGACGCGGTGGTCGTGGCGCTGGGCGACCTCCGCGGCCTCCGTGGTGGTGCGGGGCAGGCTCTCGAAGAACCTCGTGAGCAGCTCGGCGTCGAACGGCAGCGTCGGCGGGAGCTGCCAGAGGATCGGGCCGAGCTTGGGGCCGAGGGCGAGGACGCCGGACGCGAGGTAGTTCGCGAGCAGCTCGTGGCCGTCCCTGAGGCGTTTCATGTGGGTGATGAAGCGGCTGCCCTTGACGGCGAACTTGAAGTCGTCCGGCGTTTCCGCAGCCCACTTCTCGTAGCTCGACGGGCGTTGCAGCGAGTAGAAGGAGCCGTTGATCTCCACCGAGTTGAGCTGCTCGCTGAGGTAGGCCAGCTCGCGTTTCTGGGTGACGCCCTTGGGGTAGAACACGCCGCGCCAAGGCGGGTAGACCCATCCCGAAGTGCCGATCCTGACCTCGCCCATGTGGCTATCGTGGCACGATGGACGCCTACCTACAGCGCATCGGTGCCTCGCGGGACTCGTCGTTGGCACAGCTGCACGAACGGCACCTGCTGAGCGTCCCGTTCGAGAACCTCGACACCCACATGGACACCCGGATCGTGCTGGAGATCCCGTGGCTGCACGACAAGATCGTGACACGGCGGCGCGGCGGGTTCTGCTACGAGCTCAACGGGTTGTTCGCGGAGTTGTTGCGGGACTTGGGCCATCACGTCGATCTGCTGTCCGCGCGGGTGTTCGGCGCGAACGGGTTCGGGCCGCCGTTCGACCACCTCGCGTTGCTGGTGGACGGCGAGTGGCTGGCCGACGTCGGGTTCGGGTCGTTCACGCTGCACCCGCTGTCGTGGACGTCGCGGGAGGACCAGAAGGACCGGTTCGGCGTGTTCCGGCTCGTGGACGTCGGTGACGACGTCGAGGTGCTGATGAACGGCGAACGGTGCTACCGGGTGGAACGGCGGCCGCGCGAGCTCGCCGAGTTCGTGCCGACGTGCTGGTGGCAGCAGACCGCGCCGGAGTCGCACTTCCGCAAGGGACCGATGGCGTCCTTGGCGTTGCCGGACGGGCGGATCACCGTCACGGACACCAAGGTGGTCGTGACCGAGGGCGACCGCAAGACCTCGACCGATGTCGAGGATCCCGCGGCCGCCTTCCTGGAACATTTCGCCATCAAATTCGAACAGAGTCACTTCCGGCAGAGCAACGCGTCCGGGGTCCTGCGCCAGTTGTAGGCGACACCGGCGATGTGCTCGTCCTGCGCGCACTGGCCCTTGTAGTGCCCGTTGGCCCAGTCGCCGCCCTGATCCGGCCGGTTGTCGCCGCGGTCGAACCACAGGACCCGTGAGCTCGTTCCGGTGGCGATCGGCGCGCAGACTAGCGTGAAGTTCGCGTACCCGACCGCCGCGTTTCCTTGCGGGCACTGGAGTTTCGTGTAGCCAACGGCCCAGTCGGCGGTCACGTGCTGCTCGTTGGTGACCCTGGTCGTGCTGCTCCACTGTGGACCGCTGACGCACAGACCGCGGTTGCCCGTGTGGCTGACGCCGATGAGCTTTTCGTTCTGCGGACAGGATTCCTTGGTGAGCATGTTCCACCGCGTCTCGCGCGGGATCTGCCCGGATCGCTGTGGCGCGGTGACGAGCCGGTTCCACGCGGTGGCACGCCAGTCGTCACCGTCGTTGACGCTGATCCGGTTTCCGCCTGCGTCCCAGCGGAGCAGTGCCCAGCTGTTGCCGGTCCGGTTGGTGTGGAAGCCGACCAACGGCCAGTAGGCGAAGTCTGTGTCGTTGGCGATCAGGTGGTCGACGAACCGTTCGAACCAGGCGCGCGCCTTCTGGTTCGACTCGTCGATGCCGCCGACGCCGAACTCGCTCACCCACAGCGGTGCGGTGAAGTGCTTCTGCGCCTCGGTGACGTAGAAGGCCTGGCGTTGCAGGACATCCGTCAGTTCCTGGGGTGACAGGTCCTGGTAGCGCGGGTCGCTCGTCTCGCCGATGCCCGTGGCGCCGCTGTGGTTCGGGCCGGTGTAGCCGTAGAAGTGGGCGGAGTAGACGAGCTTCTCGGGGTTGGCGAGCGTGTGGCTGAGGTAGCGCACCGGTTCCAGCGTCGGCCGTCCGTGCGCGAAGCCGTCGACGGGGATGCCGGTCCAGTTGATGCCCTCGACGATGACCAGCAGGTCCGGCGCGGTCTGCTGGATGCGGTCCGCGGCCTGCTGCGAGGCCTTGAACCAGTCGTGGTCGTCGCCCCAGCCCCAGTTCGGGTCGTCCCAGACGTTGCGGCGCACCTCGTTGTAGAGGTCGGCGCCCACGACGCGTTTGTTGGCCTTGTAGCGGTCGGCCATGAACGCCCAGTCGTTGACCCACTGGTCGGTGCTCTGGCTGGTGTTCCACCGCTCGTTGCCGTCGACGCCGCAGCACCACCTGGACGTGGTGGTGTGGTTGTTGAGGATGACGGCGAGGTTGTTGCTCGTCAGCTCGTTGACCACGGCGTCGTAGATCTCCAGCGGCCGCTTGCCGTTGAGCCGCGCGTCCTTCAGCCCGTTGACCGGGCTGGTGTCCTTGATCATCTGGTTGGAGAACGGCAGCCGGACGCTGTTGACGCCGATCTCCTTGAAGCTGCTGACGATCGTGGTCATGGTCGCGCGGTCCAGGCCGAGCGGGACCTGGTCGGACTTCTCGCCGGCGTGGTGGTTGGCGGGGTCGTTGATGTCGCCGGAACCGTTCCAGGTGCCGCTCGCACCGTGCCAGTTGCCGGACTTCAGCTTGAAGCGGTCGCCGTGGGCGTCGACGATCCACCGTCCGCGCGTGCTCAGCGGACCGGTCCAGGACACCGGGTCCGCCTGCGCGGGAGCAACGAGACTCGCGGCCAGGAGCAGGGTGGCCGAGACGCGAGTGAGATTCACGTATGTGAAGCTATCGGTTGGTCTAGACATTGCGCCAGAGCCAGAGCGTTGTACGGCGCGGCGCCTTTCATGGTGTTGTCGAAGTAGACGTACGTGTCGCGGTCCCAGTCGCGGATCTTCTGCGCCCACGCTTCGAGCTGCTCGTCGTCGTAGGAGCTGATGTACAGCTCGTCGTGCCCGTGCAGCCTGATGTACGCGAAGTCGGCCGTGACCGCCTCGATGCACGGGAACGTCGGTGCGTCCGACACGACGTGAGCGACGTTGTGCGCGCGCAGGAGGTCGAAGTAGGCGTCGGTGCGGAACGAGTCGTGGCGTGGTTCGAGCGCGTGCCTGCCCGGTGGAAGCGCGTCGAGGAAGTCCCGCAGGACGGCTTGGTCGAAGCGCAGGCTGGGCGGCAGCTGCCACAGGATCGGTCCCTGCTTCGCGCCCAGCGCGAGCGAGCCGAGGAACGTCCTGAGCGGCTCTTCGACGTGCCGGAGCCGTTTGACGTGCGTGATCAGCTTCGAGCCCTTGACCGCGAAGGTGAAGCCGGGTGGGGTCTCGGCGGCCCACTTGAGGTAGTTCGACTGCGGCTGGAGGCGGTAGAAGGAGCCGTTGATCTCGATCGTGCCGAGGTGCGTGGCCAGGTGGCTGAGCCAGTGCCGTTGCGGGACGGCGCGGTAGAACCCTTCGCGCCACTCCGGGTAGCGCCAGCCGGACGTGCCGATCCTGATCATGGCTGCTGGGTACCGCAGCCGCGCTGTAGCCATTCTGTAGCACTTTTTCGGGGTTTGAGCTACAGTTGGGCCATGCAGCTCAGAGCCATCGGCCAGCGTGAGCTCCGCAACGACAACGCGGAGATCATGCGGCGTGTCGAGGCGGGTGAGGGCTTCGTCGTCACCCGCAACAACAAACCGGTCGCGCAGCTCCTGCCGTACCGGGAGGAGGCCGTGTCCCGGCCGCCGCTGGGCGACGTCCAGGTGCTGTTCGGCACCCTGCCGCCGGTCGACGCCGAACGCTGGGAGGCCGACCGGAAGGCCGCCGACGAGGTCTTCGGTGCGGACGACCCGGTGGACGACCCGTGGCAGACCTGAGCCGCTGCCTGCTCGACACCTGCGTGCTGATCAGGCTGGAGCGGGCGAACCTGGGGGAGTACGTCAACGCGCAGCCGTTCCTCAGCGCGGTCACCATCGCGGAGCTCGCGTTCGGCCTGGACATCGACGACCCCGTCGAGCGCTTCGCGCGGTCCGAGCGCTACTACGCGGCGGTGCACACGTTCGAGGTGCTGCCGTTCGGGCTGGAGGAGGCCAAGATCTACGGGCAGATGGCCTCGCTGGTGCGGCGCGCGGGCCGCAGCCCCCGGCCGCGGCGGATGGACCTGCAGATCGCGGCCACCGCGTCCGTCGCGGGCATGCCGGTGCTGACGATGAACGTCAAGGACTTCAAGGACGTCGAACGGCTCGTCGAGGTCGTGCCGATCAAGCAGGTCTGACGCGAGTGCGGCTCGTTGGGGTGAAACGCCTTTGATGGCAAGCGTTCGCCTCTACGCTGCGTGAGGTGATCACTTCAGCGTTCACCTGCACGTGTTGCGGCGAGAAGCACGACGGTCTGCCCTTCGCGTACACGATGGCCGCGCCGGCCTACTGGTCGCCGCAGCTCGCCGAGATCCCGGGCAACGTGCTCGGCGACGAGTACTGCCTGATCGACGATGAGCACCACTTCGTGCGCGGCCGGATCGTGCTGCCGGTGCACGACGCCGACGAGGACTTCGAATGGGGCGTGTGGGTGTCGCTGTCGAAGGCGAACTTCATCCGCATGGGCGACGTCTTCGATGATCCGGGCCGCGTGAACGAGCCGCCGTACTTCGGATGGCTGTCGACAGTGCTGCCCGGTTACGAGCCGACGACGCTCAACCTCAAGACCAACCTGCACACCCAGCCGCTCGGCACCCGGCCGCTGATCGAACTCGAACCGACCGGTCATCCGCTCGCGGTGGAGCAGCGCGAGGGCATCACCCGCGCACGCGTCCAGGAGTTCGCCGAGATCGCGTTGCACCAGTGAGCAACTGATATATCGGTTCCACACCGCTCTGACCTGGACCCTAGCAATGAGACTTTGGACTTCGTCCGCAAAAGACTCATTGCAAAGGTCGGCGGGGCAACTGATATATCGGTTGGGTCAGGCGTTGCGGGCAGATCGGCGAGGTCGCCTGGTCGGGACGAACTGATCTGATCGAAACATCCCGAGTGCTAATGATCCCGCGAACTTCGCCGATACGGGACACATGACTCTCACGGAGATCGCGGCCTGGTGCACGGCAGACCGCGTGCGGGCCGCGCTCGAACGCCATCTCGAAGGCGCGCTGGTGGAGGTCCCGGAGGACGACGACTCCCCGCGCCGGGCGTTCAGCGAGGCGTTGCGGCGGTCGTTGATGCTGCGCCAGAAGCACCCGTTCGACGTCGTCGCCCTCGGCCTGCCCGACCTGCTGCGCTACCGGGACCTGGTGGCCGGGTCCGAGGTGACGCTGCGTGCGACGAACATCGAGGCCTACTTCGTCCGCCAGGACGGCAGCGCGGAGCAGTACCGGTCCGAGACCGAGGAGTGACGCGTCCGGTTCCGCGGAACCGGACGCGTTCGCGTCGGACTAGAGGAACTCGCCGTCGGTGCGGATCTGCAGCTTGACGGTGGTGTTGGTCGTGCCGTTGTTCGTGGCGCACGCGCTGTAGTAGCCGGGGCCGAGGAACGTGCCGTTGGACGTGCGCAGCTCGGCCGCCCAGTAGTTCACGAGGGCCGGTGAGCCGGTGCCGGGCGCGGTGACGCCGTTGTACTGGAGCTTGAACTTGGCCCCCTGAGCGGTCGCCGAGCCGTCGCCTCTGACCTGGTACGAGGCGTACTGGCTGATGCACCACTGCTGGCCGGGCGCGAGGGTCCTGGTGGCCGCGGGGCCCGCGGAGGCGGTGCCGGCGAGGGCGGCGAGAGCGACGGCGGCGGTGCCGGTGGCGACGGCGAGCCTGGTGATCATCGGGTGCTCCTTCTGCGGTGCTGGCTGATGTGCAGAAGGTAGGAGCGGGAAGTGGTCAGTCGGCAGACCGTTCCGCGTCCACTTCGCGTCCACTTTCCTGCCACAGGATCTCGGTGATCCGCGCCAGTCCAGCGGCCAGATGACGCCGGTAGGTGGTCATCGGCAGGCCGAGCAGGTCGGCCGCGGCGGCCTGGGTCTCGGCGGGTCGCAGGTAGGTGTGGTGCAGCGCCCGGAACGCCCGGCGGTCGCGCGGCGAGGCCTCCATGACGCGCGCGGCCTGGGCGATGGCGTCCTTGGAGATCAACGAGTTGCGGTCCGGGCGGCTGTAGTCGCGCAACGCCCTGCGCACCTCGCCGGCGAACTCGGCGAACGACGGCGTGCGTGGTGGCGGGGTCACCTCGGTGGCGGTCTCGCGGTCGGCGAGCAGGGCCATCCACGTCATCGGCGGCACGGCGCGCCAGTCGTGCCCGAACACGCCGAACTGTTTGCCGTCGCGCTCGAAGTCGCGGTCCGGCAGGCGGTGGAAGTCGGTGTAGCGGAAGGCCTCCGTCCAGAAGCCGGGGTTCTGGCAGGTGACGTTGACCTGGCCGAGACCGGGCGTGGTGAGATAGCGGCGCACCAGGTGCAGCGTGATGAACATCTGCACCGGCGAGACGTCCTGGTAGGTGTCCAGCGCCAGCCAGTGCCGCACCTCCAGCGCGCCGTCGACGGTCGGCGCGACGATGAGCCCGGCCGGGCCGGAGTCGCGGATCACCGTCACGCAGTCGGGTTGCGCGGCGAACCACGAGGAGGCTTCCTCCGCGGCGCGCGGCCCCTCGTGGGACGCGATGGCCTGCCGGAGCGTCTCCCACTCCTGCGGTGTCGTGCGGCTGACGGTGAAGTCGTCGGCGGTCGCGTTGACGTGCCGGAGGTACGGGCCGAGCAACGGGCTGTCGCGGTGCAGGAACGCGAAGTCGAGCAGAAGTTCCTGCTGCACCGGGAACTGCTGCTGGTAGTGCGCGCGAGCCCGTTGGTGCAGCAACGAATACGCGTCGGGGTGGCGCCAACGCAGTTCCGCGGCAAGGGTTTCCCGGACGAAGTCGTGCAGCACCAGCCCGCGCGGCGAGTAGTCCATGATGGACAGATCGCGCAACCAGTCGAAGATCTCCCGCACGTCCGGCGTGTCCAGCAGCGCGGCGAGCAGCGGTTCGGTGACGACCAGGACCTGCGAGCACGCCTCCAGCGCGGTCAGGTGCGCGGGCGTCGGCACGCTGCCGATCAGGCTGCGCAGCAACGTGTTCAGCACCTCGGGCGCCGAGGTCGGCGTCGGCACCGCGCCGACGTCCGCCAGGAGTGCGAGCGCCAGCGGATGGCCGTGCGTGAACGCCAGCGCCGGCTCGTGCTGTTCCGACGGCACACCGCGCAGCCGGAGGAACTCCCGCGCGGTCTCGCGGTCGAGATTGGTCAGCCGGACCGTCGACAACACGCTGCGCCAGCCGGGATCCGTGCGGAACGCGACCGACGGCGGTTCCCGTCCCGCGATGGCGACCACGACGTCGTCGCCGAGTCCGGGAAGGAGCTCCTCGCGCAACCAGACGTCCGCGGCCTCGGCGTTGTCGACCAGCACGGCGGCGTGGCTGACCGAAGTGGTCCGCTGCTCGCGCGCGTCCAGCCAGACGGTCTGCCGCCCGGCCTCCTCGGCGAGCCAGCCGAACTGGCGCAGCAGCGTCGACTTCCCCGTGCCGCCGGGGCCGTGGACGAAGAGGACCAGCTCGGCGGCGTCCGGCGCGAGGAGCCGGCGGAACCGGTCCAGCTCGCTCTCCCGGCCGACGAACGCCCGCCGCCGGGCAGCACTGATCCGTTCCGAAAGCCGCGCCACACCGACAACGTCGGCACCGCACAGGCCTCCGTTACGAGCGAAGGCCCGGCTCCACCGGGAACCGGGCCTTCGTCGTCGAGCGGAACTACGCGGGAACGGACGCCACACCCGGCGCCAGGAACCGCTTGCCCGTGACCTTCTCCGAGATGCCGGCGCGGTCCAGGTACGGCGTGATGCCGCCCAGCCAGAACGGCCACCCGGCGCCGAGGATCATGCACAGGTCGATGTCCTGCGCCTCCGCGACCACGCCCTCGTCGAGCATGATCCGGATCTCCTCGGCCAACGCCTCCAGCGCGCGGTTCTTCACCTCGTCACCGGTGAGCGGGGCGTCGCCGAACTCCCACAGCGCCAGGACCTCGGGGTCGACGGTCTG
This sequence comes from Lentzea sp. NPDC004789, assembly GCF_053601075.1. Lineage (NCBI taxonomy): Bacteria > Bacillati > Actinomycetota > Actinomycetes > Pseudonocardiales > Pseudonocardiaceae > Lentzea > Lentzea sp. NPDC004789. The sequence goes on from NZ_JBSGBE010000020.1 coordinate 24,362, forward strand.
GTTGCCGGACGCGTCCCACTGCCAGACGGCGCCCTTGCCCGCGGCGACGAACTTCTTCATGTTCTCCGACACCGAGAAGCGGTCGGGGAACGCGCCGTGCATCGTCTCCGACACGTGCAGCGCGACGGCGGAACCGACCAGCTGCAGCAGGATCATCGGCGACATCGGCAGGCCGAGCGGCTCGGTGGCCTTGTCGGCGACCTCGAAGGAGGTGCCCTCGTCGACCGACTTGATGACCTCGCCCATGAAGCGGGTCAGCAGGCGGTTCACGACGAACGCGGGCGCGTCCTTCACGAGCACCGACGACTTCTTGAGCTGCTTGCCGACCGCGAACGCCGTCGCCAGCGTGGCGTCGTCGGTCTGTTCGGCGCGCACGATCTCCAGCAGCGGCATGACCGCGACCGGGTTGAAGAAGTGGAAGCCCACGACCCGCTCGGGGTGCTTGAGCTTCGACGCCATGTCCGTGATGGACAGCGACGAGGTGTTCGTGGCGAGAATGGCCTCGGGGGAGACGTGCTCCTCGACCTCGGCGAACACCTGCTGCTTCACGGCGAGGTCCTCGAACACGGCCTCGATCACGAAGTCGGCGTCGGCGAACGCGGCCTTGTCCAGCGAACCGGACACGAGGGCCTTCAGGCGGTTGGCCTCGTCCGGCGAGACGCGCTTCTTGCCGGCCAGCTTGTCGATCTCGCTGTGGACGTAGCCGACGCCCTTGTCCACGCGCGCCTGGTCGATGTCGGTCAGCACGACCGGCACGTGCAGGCGGCGGATGAACAGCAGCGCCATCTGCGAGGCCATCAGACCGGCGCCGACGACGCCGACCTTGGTCACCTTGCGCGCCAGCGACTTGTCCGGCGCGCCGGCAGGCCGCTTCGCGCGCTTCTGCACCAGGTTGAACGAGTACAGACCGGCACGCAGCTCGTCGCTCATGACGAGGTCCGCGAGGCCCTCGGTCTCGGCGGCGTAGCCCTTGTCGAGGTCGTTCTCGCGCGCCAGCTCCAGCAGCTCCAGCGCCTTCAACGCACCCGGCGCCGCACCCTTGGTCTTGCCGTGCACGATCGCCTTGGCGCGCGCGACGGCGGCGTCCCACGCCTCGCCGCGGTCGATCTCCTTGCGCGGCACGGTGATCTCGCCGCGCACCACACCGGACAGCCACAGCAGCGACTGCTCCAGGTAGTCCGCGGAGTCGAACAGCACGTCCGCGATGCCCAGCGCCAGCGCTTCCTTCGGCTTGAGCATCTTGTTCTGGTTCAACGCGTTCTCGAAGATCACCGTCACGGCGTCGTTGGCGCCGATCAGGTTCGGCAGCAGCTGCGTGCCGCCCCAGCCCGGGAACAGGCCCAGGAACACCTCGGGCAGTGCGATCGCGGCCGCGTTCGACGCCAGTGTGCGGTAGTGGCACGACAGCGCGAGCTCAAGACCGCCACCCATGACCGCGCCGTTGACGAAGGCGAAGGTCGGGATGTCGGAGTCGGTGAACTTCTTGAAGACGTCGTGGCCCAGCTTGCCGATCGCGACGCCCTGCGAGCGGTCGGAAGCCTGCTCGACCGCGGACAGGTCCGCGCCGACGGCGAAGATGAACGGCTTGCCGGTCACCGCGATCGCGGCGGGCTGGGCCGCGTAGGCCTCGTCGAACGCCGCACCCAGCGACACCAGCGACTGCGGGCCGAACGTCGACGGGCGGGTGTGGTCCAGGCCGTTGTCGATCGTGATGAACGCGACCGGCTTGTCCAGGCCGGGCACGGAGATCAGACGCGTCTTGGCGTGGGTGACGACCTCGTCGGGGAAGATCGCCTTTGCTTCCTCAGCGGTGATGGTCACTTGTCGCCACTCCAGTTCGGGTTCTCCCAGATAACGGTGCCGCCCATGCCGATGCCGATGCACATGGTGGTGAGGCCGTAACGGACGTCCGGCCGCTCGGCGAACTGACGCGACAGCTGCGTCATCAGGCGAACGCCCGACGAAGCCAGCGGGTGGCCCGTGGCGATCGCGCCGCCCCACATGTTCACGCGGGGGTCGTCGTCGGCGATGCCGAAGTGGTCGAGGAACGCGAGCACCTGGACGGCGAACGCCTCGTTGACCTCGAACAGGCCGATGTCCTCGATGGACAGACCGGCGCGCTCCAGCGCCTTCTCGGTGGCCGGGACCGGGCCGATGCCCATGACCTCGGGCTCGACACCCAGGAACGAGTAGCCGACCATCCGCATGCCGATCGGCAGGCCGAGCTCGCGCGCGGTCTCCTCCTCGGCGAGGATGCAGCCGGTCGCGCCGTCGTTCAGACCGGCCGCGTTGCCCGCGGTGATCCGGCCGTGCGGGCGGAACGGCGTCTTGAGCTTGGCCAGGTCCTCGACCGTGGTGCCGGGACGCGGCGGCTCGTCGGCGGTGGCGAGGCCCCAGCCGTTCTCGGCGGAGCGGGTCGCGACGGGCACGAGCTCCGGGCCGATCTTGCCGTTCTTCAGCGCGTCCGCGTACTTGGCCTGCGAGGCGGCCGCGTAGGCGTCCGTGCGCTCCTTGGTGATGTGCGGGAACCGGTCGTGCAGGTTCTCCGCGGTCTGGCCCATGACCAGCGCGCTGGTGTCGACGATCTTGTCCGACAGGAAGCGCGGGTTCGGGTCGACGCCCTCGCCCATCGGGTGACGGCCCATGTGCTCGACACCGCCTGCGATGGCGATGTCGTACGCGCCGAACGCGATACCGCTCGCGGCCGTGGTCACGGCGGTCATCGCGCCCGCGCACATGCGGTCGATCGAGTAGCCGGGCACCGACTTCGGCAGGCCCGCCAGCAGAGCGGCGGTGCGGCCGAGCGTCAGACCCTGGTCGCCGATCTGCGTGGTCGCCGCGATGGCGACCTCGTCGACGCGCTCGGGCGGCAGCTCGGGGTGCCTGCGCAGCAGCTCACGGATGACCTTCACGATGAGGTCGTCGGCACGGGTCTCGGCGAAAATCCCCTTGGGGCCGGCCTTGCCGAACGGCGTGCGGACGCCGTCGACGAAGACCACGTTCCGAACGCGTGCCGGCGCTGCTGGTGCGGCCACGGCGTCTCCTCCACTTGTGGTGACAACTCTGTCCACCGGGCAGGGGGTGCGCGACATCCCTACCGGTCGGTAACGCCAACTCTAACCCTAGTTACTGGTGAGTAACCACTGCGGCGCCCCTGTTGGTTGCGTCACACACCTTGCGCACGATCAGGAACAGCGGCAACCCGACGGGGGCCAGCAGGATCGTGATCACCAGAACAGGTGCCATGACCAGCGGGTGGACGTTCAGGCGGCGGCCTTCGAGGTACATCCAGCGTCCGACGAACAGGTCCCACGCGATCATGTGCGCCCACACCAGCGCGGCACCCGTGTCGGTGCTCATGAACTTGGCCAGCGCGGGCAGCTCGGGCCGTGTGACCAGCGGCAACAGTTCCGGCAGCACCGGGATCATCAGCACCACGTAGATCGCGACCACCGGCAGGACGATCAGGTGGGACTCGGCGATCCTGTGCGTCCACGACCACTTCGGTGCGAAGATCATGAGCGTCCAGAACGGCGCGGCCAGCAGGAACGTCAGGCTGAACAGGGTGGCGGTCATGCGGTCACGAGCTCCTTGTCGGTGTTCTGCTGCGGCTGCCGTGCCCACGCCACGCCCAGCGCGGTGGCGGCGACGATGACGGCGGCGGTGATGAGGGTGAGTGCGTCGGGCTTGATGAGCGGCTGCCCGCGCAACGCCTGCCAGGTGACGAGCACGGTCAGGCCGAGGTAGCCGCCGCTGAGCGCCCACGCCAGGCGCGCGTTCGCCCACCGGCCGGCGAAGAAGATCAGCAGCGGCAGGATCTGCACCGCGTGCATGCCGACGAAGTGCCCGATCCGCAGGTCGCCGTGGACGGTGCTCCAGCCGGTGAACGGCATGTACTGCCCGCCGTCGGGTCCGCCGATCGAGTGGCTGCCGATCACGCCGCCCTCCCGCGACTGGCCGGCCCGCGGCTGCGTCATGAGGAAGCCGACGCTCATGCCGACGAGCGCGATGAGCAGGCTGAGCCGGATCGCCCAGCTCTGCGCGGGGTTGTCGAACCTCTTGCGGAACAACAGGATCGCGATGACCAGACTGGTGCCGAACAGGACCATCGCCAGCAGGCCCATGGCCCCGAACAACGCTCCGTCCAGCGGTGTCTCGAAGTTGAAGTGGCTGCGCTTCCCGCGGACGACCTGGGTGACGATGATCGTCATCTCGGCGACGCCGGCCCCCGTGAACACCGTGCCGAGCCACCACGCGATCTTGTGCAGGCGGCCTTCGAGCAGGCTGGTGAACCAGGCCAGGGAGGCGCTGTAGAGCGTGAACGACACCGCGAACTTGAACGGCTTGAACCAGATGGGCGAGTCGAGCAGCATCCGGTCGTCCAGCAGCATGCCGAGCGCGGCGATCGGGGTCAGCACGACCATGGACAACGTGAAGAGCATTAACGGCCGGTGCCAGTGGTACGCGGTCTTCAACATCTGAGCCCCCTGCTTGAAGATGTCACAGCGACGAATGGATAGCGGTGCTCTCCGCTATCGGAAAGGTACACTATCCATATGCGTGTTGGCGAGCTTTCGAAGAGAAGCGGCGTTCCGGTGCCGACGATCAAGTACTACCTGCGCGAGGGACTGCTGCCCGCCGGCGTGCTGACCAGCCCGAACCAGGCGCACTACGACGACGAGCACCTCCGCAGGCTCCGGCTGGTCCGGGTGCTGATCGACGTGGGAGGCCTGTCGATCGCGACCGTCCGGGACGTGCTCGGCGTCGTCGACAGCCGCAGTCCCTCCCTGCATGAGAAGCTCGGCGCGGTGCAGGAGGCGATCAGCCAGCCCGGCACGGTCGAACTCGACCCGCTCGCGGTGAAGGACGTGCAGGAGTTCTTCGCGCGCCACGGCGAGGACGAGTGCTACGACGTCACCAAGAACAACGTGACCCACATGCTCGCCTCGGCGATGTCGGCCGCCCGCTCGGTCGGCCACGACCACTTCCGCGAGCTGCTCGACCCGTACCTGGAGGGCCTGAAGATCATCGCGCGGGCGGACCTGGAGTACATCGCGAACCGCGGGTCCACCGACGCCGTCGTCGAGGCGATGGTCGTCGGCACGCTCATCGGCGATGCCGTCCTCAAGGCCGTCCGACGGCTCGCGCACGCCCAGGTGTCGCGCGACGTGATCGGCGGCGACCCGGCGGCCACAGCGCCTGGCGACTGATCCGCGACACCGTCTCGAACTGATATATCGGCTGACGCGTTAGCGCCGATGCCCGCTGACCTGGCCCTTAGCAATGACTCTTTGGACTTCGTCCGCAAACGATTCATTGCAAAGGCTCGTCCGGATGAGGGTGTGGAGTGCTCGATGGCCGGTAGGTCGGTAGCTGGTGTGCTCGGCGCCGCAACTTGGAAGTGAGGATGTGGTCGGCCTTCGTTGGTGAGGTGCGCAGTGCGGTCTGGCGGGTTGCGGCAGTGACCACCGCGCCGAGTTCGCGCAAACCTGACGACGACGTGATGATCTCTGCATCGGAAGCACTTCCGTTCGTCCTGACATCGTTGTCGGGGCGCGTCCGGAGGGTGTCAGTCCCGCTGAAACGGGCGTGCGTCCGACAGGTGTCGACCAACGGCAGAATTTTCAGAGCGTACGCGCGTGGACTGCAGCTTCGCGCGGAGACTCCGGCTGGTGACGCGGCAAACCTGCACTCCACTGCCTGCCGTTCTTTCGATCAGTGCATTGACACCGTGATGGCCTCGTCGTGGACGTTTGTCGCCGGTCGCCAACGCGTCGTTACAGTGGTTCGGTATTCCAAGTGATAGCTGTGATGGCGCGGATCGGTGCCAAGCAGGGCATGCCCTGAGCCGCCTCTGCTGGAATTCCGTCGTTCAGGCGTTTGATGAACGTTCAAGATCAATCATGAAGTGATCGGTTCGGGGGAAGTGCTCCATACCGCTGGGCGTCACACCGATACCGATTGGCGATTGGTGATGCGAGGAAGATCGTGGTAGCGCCCGGCGGCCGCTGCAACCGGCCTTGATGCCGGGCGCTACCACTTCCCGAGTCGTATCCGCTCCACGGACACACCTTCGGTCGTACTGCTGCCGTCACAGCGTGCGGCTTGGGCGGTACGCGTTCAACAGTGTATCGCCATCCCTGGATGTCTACGAACGTCCACGGTGGTGCTGAGCTGGGGTTATCGGCAGCTTGATACTTCGATCGTGCGTTACGTCCGTTCTGCTGCAGGTCTCGTCGCGATTGGCGTCGTGCGCGTTTGGGCGTCAATCCGTGGACGTTCGAGGATATCCACGGACGCTGCAGAACCAGATCAACATCCTGCAGCCAAGCCGCCGAACGAGTGTTTGTAGGGCGAACGGTTCATTTTCACCTTTGACGCGCCATAGGTGTAGAACTGTCCAACACGCGAGCCGGGGCAAGCCAGATGAAGGGGACTGCAAACCCTTCTCAGGTCCGGGTCGTGTCCGCTCCACGCCGATCAAAGATCAACACTTTCGTTCGAAGGGTACTTGCCGATGACCGAGCGCATGAAGCGTTCGCTGAAGGACCTGATCTGGCCATTGATGAGATTGCTCGTCTGGGCTCTCGCCATCATCGCGCTCCTCGTCGCGTTGCACCTGGGGCACGACCCCGTGGTCGCTATGGCGGTCGTGGGAGGGGCGGCCACGATCGCCTATCCGATTGCCAGGTGGGTCCAGAACGCCACGCCTGCGCAGGCTCCCGCTGACCCGGCTGGGCAGGCGGAGATCAGCTGATCATGACCACCGCGGAACGGAACCAACCGTCCGGGGTGGCGCCGCAATGCGAGCTGGCCGGAGTCCTTCGAGGACTCCGGCTGGCAAGCGGCTACACCCTCGACAAGTTCGCCATCGAGTCTGGCGTGTCAGTGCTTCAGCTGCAGTACATCGAGGCGGGCACGGCCATCCCTCAGCGCGGTCAGCTGCACGCCTACTTGGAACTCACCAGCGCAGAGTCCCGGCCCAGGGCTCAAGCGCTGAAACTTTGGTCGATGGCGCATCAGGCGCACGACGAGCGCCGCAAATCCCGGCACAGCAAGTCCGCAGCAGAGTCAGCCACTGAGACCACTGTGGTGATGTCCCGCAGCGAGCTCCCGGCCTTCAAACCGGTTACCGACGGAGACAACTGGCCCATGTCCATTCATCGGCAGGAAACCAGGCTCACGATCTCGAAGCCTTCGTGGCGCCGTGCTCCACAGGTCTCGAAGGCCGATCCCTCGATGTGGCCCCCTCACGAGCTGGCCGACACTCCGGAGAAGTTCACGCAGAGTCTCGAGGCGATCAAGAAGAGCACAGGCCTGTCCTACAAGGCGCTGGCGCAGGCAACGTCCGACACGCACTACCCGTTGGCCACCAGCACCGTGCACGGCATGTGCACGAAGCCCAAGCTGCCCGCCAATGTTGATTCCGTTCGCTGCTTCATCCTCATCTGCGGCGGCGACGAGAAGGTGCAACTGGGGTGGGCCGCAGCTTGGCAGCGGCTACGCCAGGCATCCGCTTCTGGCCCCACCGTGTCCCATGCCGTTGTGGATCCGGATCTGGCCGATGACGCCGAAGCCGCGCGGCAAGAACTGATCGCTGCCAACGACGTCGGCGACGACGTCGCCGTTTCAGAAGCCGATGAGGGTGAGCGGAGGGTGGAGGAAGCGGAACCGGCCGCTCGCGACCTAGCTGTGGCGGTGCTCAAGACGGCACCTGCGAAGGTGTGGCAGCTGCCCGAGGAAATTGCGGCCACGCAGGAGGTTCTGGCTGGACCGTCATCTGGTGGGGAAGCGGATGCGCAAGTCACGATGGAGGTCGAGGTTCCTCGTATGCGAGCCTCAATCGTTCTGCTTGCGTTTTTCGTCGGCCTTGCCATCGGAATGCCAGCCGGAGCCTTGCTCCTCCACGTGCTGAGGTGAGTCAGCCCTGCTGACGAGCGGCAACCAGGTGGTTTGCCCAACGCTCTCCTTTGCAATGAGTCTCGGATGCCTGGTGGTCAGAGGCTCATCGCAAAGGGCGTTGCCAGCGGACCTCGCCGTCTTGCCGGTGGGCGGTGGCGGTGAGCCCGGCGGAAGCGGCGACGGCGGCGGACGCGTGGTGGTCGGGGTGGACGTGGGCGACCACGGTGTCCGCCGGCTGGGTGGCGAGCCAGCCGACGAGGCCTCGTGCCGCCTCGCTCGCGATGCCGCGGCCCTGCCAGGGCGTGCCGACCACCCAGGCGATCTCCGCGGTCCGGCCGGCGACGGTCGCCTGGACGGTGCCGACGAGGCGGCCTTCGGCCCGCAGCGAGATCACCCAGTTGAGCCACTGTTCGGCCGGGTCGCCGGAGCCCGCGACCAACCGCTCGTACCGGGCGAGGAGGGCTTCGGGGGAGTGCGGGGTGCCGCCGATGAACGTGTGCAGGGCCGGGTCCGCGAGCACCTCGGCCATCTCCGCGGCGTGCTCGACGCGCAGCGGCAGCAGGTCCAGCCGTTCGGTGCTGATCAACGCGAACCGCCCCTTGCAATGGGTCTTTTGCGGACGAAGTCCAAAGTCTCATTGCTAAGGGGCAGGTCAGCAAGCGTGTGGAACTGATATATCGGTTGCTCTCAGGCGGTCGTGAGTGCTCGTGGTGGCGTGTTGGCCTGGCGCAGTGTCGCGGTGAGGACCTCGTCGAGCGGTGTGGCCGTCAAGCCGAAGGTCTGCTCGATGCGGGAGGCGTCCACGACGAACGGGCGGTGCGACATGTGGTGGGTCTCCCAGAGCTCGTCCCACAGCGGGGCGGTCGCGCCGAGCAGTGCCAGTTCCCGGTCGGTCATTTCGGCGAGCCGGGGTGGTGGCGCGTCGGCCAGTTCGGCCAGGCGGGTTGCCACGGTGCGGACGGAGGCGACGACGACGGGTGCGTGCCAGGGCTGGCCGAGGGCGCGTTCGTCGCGGGCGACGGTGTGCAGGGCGCGGGCGGCGTCGCCGACGGAGGTGTACGAGTGCGGGGTGTCCAGGGCGGCGGGTACGACGGCGAGGTGTCCGGCCAGGACCCTGGGCAGCACCAGCGCGGTGAAGGTCGAGAAGGCGCCGGGGCCGATGAACTGGCCGGCGCGCACCTCGGTGACGCGCACCCGGCCCGCGTCGTGCGCGGCCTTGGCCTCCAGCCACATGCGGGCGCGGACCAGTCCCTTGGGGCCCGTCGCGGCCAGCGGGAGGTCTTCGGTGAGCGGGCCGTCGACCGGTCCGTAGCCGTACAGGTTGCCGAGCATCACGTAGGTGGCGCCGGTGCGTTCCGCGGCGGACAGGATCGCGCCGAACAGGGGCGGAACGGTCTGCGGCCAGGTGTGGTAGGCGGGCATGGCGCAGTTGATGATCGTGGTCGCTCCAGCGGCGACCTCGGCCAGAGCGGTCGCGTCGCCCGCGTCGAGCGCGATTCGGGTGACGCGGGGGAGGTCCGGGCCGCCGCCGGTGCGGCTGACCACCTTGACCTCGTCGCCCGACTCGGCGAGCAGGAGCGCGGTGGCGTGGGCGGTGGCACCACGGCCGATGATCACGTGGACGGACATGATCCTCTTTTCGGGGAACATCGGGTTGCGCGGATTCGCTTGATCCACTGTGGTGCGCGCGTGCGGTTCGCGGCACCGGCCCGGTTGCCACTTTCCCGGAGGTTCTGGCCATGCATCGGATCGTCTTCGTCGTGGTCGCGCCGGTGTACTCGTTCGACCTCGCCATCGCGCGGATGGTCCTCGACGCCACCGGCTCGTACGAGATCACCGTGTGCACGGCGGACACCGGACGGGTCGAGGCGGTCGGCGGTCCGGACGTGTTCGTCGACCGCGATCTGGCGGCCGTGCAGGGAGCCGACACGTGCGTCGTCATCGGCGGTGGAGGCCGCACGGACATCGATCCCCGGATCCTCGACGCCGTCCGGGCCGCGGCGGACGGCGGTGCCCGCATGGCCGCGATCTGCACCGGCACGTTCGTGCTCGCGCAGGCCGGTGTCCTGGACGGGCGCCGCGCCACGACGCACTGGGGGCTGACCGACGAGCTCGCCCGACGTCATCCGCGGGTGACGGTCGTGCCCGACGTGCTGTACGTCGCCGACGGTCCCGTGCTCACGTCGGCAGGTGCGGCCGCCTGCATCGAGCTGTGCCTGCACATGGTCCGCACCGACCACGGTGCCGCCGCGGCGGCCAGTGCCGGGCGGATGGCGCTCGTCGCCGCGCCACGTCCTGGCGACCACGCGCAGGTGGTCGACACGCCGTTGCCCGCCGTCGAGGACTTCTCACTCGCAGCCACCCGCGAGTGGGCGTTGCGCCGGCTCGACGAGCCGCTCACCCTCGCGGACCTCGCCACGCACGCCCGCGTGAGCGTGCGAACCCTGACCCGCCGGTTCCACGCCGAGACGGGCACGAGCCCGTTGCAATGGCTGTTGCACCGGCGCGTCGACCGCGCCCGTCAGCTGCTGGAGACCAGCACGCTGCCCGTCGACCTGGTCGCTCACCACAGCGGGCTGGGCAGTGCCGACTCGCTGCGGCAGCACATGGTCCGCCGCACCGGGCTGACTCCGACCGCCTACCGCGCGTCCCACCGCCGGCCCTTGCAATGAGTCTTTTGCGGACGAAGTCCAAAGACTCATTGCAAGGGGGACGTCAGCGGGTGTCGCGGTAACTGATATATCGGATATCGGCGGTCAGGACGGCGGAGCCGTCGCGGTCAGCGCCTTGGCCAGGGCTTCGAGGGTGAGCTCGATCTGCCACGACCGGGCCCCGCCTTCGCGCAGCACGGTGGCCACGGACTCGGGCGACAGGTCGGCGGGCGGCTGCCAGCAGGTGCGGCGCACCAGGTCGGGCAGCAGGAGGTTCTCCACCGGCAGGGTGTTGGCCTCGGCGATGCCCGCCAGCGCCGTGCGGGCCGCGGCCAGGCGGGCGGCGGCGTCCGGGTCCTTGTCCGCCCAGCGGTTGGGCGGGGGTGGGCCGTCGTGCTGGCCAGCGGGTTCGGGGAGCTCCGACTTGGGCAGGGCGGCTGCCTTGCGCAGAGCGTTCATCCAGACGCCGGACATGCGGCGCTGGGCCCGTCCGCGGAAGACCGGAAGCGCGAGCAGCTCGGCTTCCGAAGCGGGGTTGCGGGCGGCTGCCTCCATCAGGGCGGAGTCCGGGAGGACTCGGCCGGGGGCGATGTCGCGTTCGCGGGCCACGGCGTCGCGGGCTTCCCACAGCGAACGCACCAGGGCCAGTTGACGCTGGTTGCGCACGCGGTGGATACCCGACGTGCGCCGCCAGGGGTCGGTACGGGGGCGCGGCAAAGGCGCCGTCCGTACCGCCTCGAACTCCTCGAGCGCCCAGGCGAGCTTGCCCTGGCGCTCCAGCTCGGCTTCGAGAACGTCGCGCAGCTGCACGAGCAGCTCCACGTCCAGAGCGGCATACGTCAGCCAGTCGGCAGGAAGGGGGCGGCGCGACCAGTCGGCCGCGCCGTGCCCCTTCTCCAGCCGATAGCCGAGCAGTCGCTCGACCAGCGTGCCCAATGCCACGCGTTCGAACCCAGCCAGCCTGCCCGCCAGCTCGGTGTCGAACAGCGCGCCGGGTCGCAGCCCGAGTTCGGCGAGGCACGGCAGGTCCTGAGACGCTGCGTGCAACACCCACTCGGTGCCGTCCAGCGCCTGCACCAGCGGGTCCAGCCGACCGCCTAGAGCGATCGGGTCGACCAACCAGGTGCCAGCGCCCTCCCGGCGCAGTTGCACCAGATAGGCACGCTGTGAGTAGCGGTAGCCCGAGGCTCGCTCGGTGTCCACCGCGACCGGGCCCTTCGCCCCGGCGAGCGCGTCAGCGGCTCGCCGGAGCGCAGCAGGATCGGCGACCACGGGCGGGACCCCATCAGCAGGTTCCGTCAGCGGTACCGGATCTGGTCCGGTTGGTGCGGTTGGCTCGTCGGCGGGTACATCCACAGCGGATGACCCTACGACGATCGCACCACTCACAGGTGTTCTCGGCCGGTTCAGTGCTTCAAACCGGTATCTAGCGGATCACGCCGGCACGCATGGCCAGCGCGACCATCTGAGCGCGATCCCCGGTGCCCAGCTTCCGGCCGATCCGCGACAGGTGAGACTTCACCGTGAGCGCGGACAGGCTCAGAGCCTCGCCGATCTCCTTGTTGCTCTGGCCATCGGCGACCAGCTGGAGCACCTCGACCTCACGCGCGGAGAGTTCCCGCGGCGTGTTGTCGGTGCCCGGCACCCGAGTACCCGCTGCGAGTACTGGTGCCACGCTCGGATCTGCGTAAACGCCGCCATCGAGAACCCGGCGCACCCCGTCGGTGACCACCATCGGAGAGGCGGACTTCAGGAGGTACGCCTGGGCGCCCGCCTGGAAGGCCGACCTGACCGCGTAGGGGTCGTCGGAGGATGCGAGGACCACGATGCGGGGCCAGCCCTGGGCACGGAGCTCCGTGACCAGGTCGATGCCGGTGCCATCCGGCAGGCCCAGATCGAGGATCGCGAGGTCGCACGGTCCGGTTGCAAGTGCCCGCGCCCGAGCCTCTGCCACCGATGCGGCCTCATGCACTGTCCCGGCCCCCATCTGGGTGAGCCGAGCTGATATCGCCTCCCTCAGCAGTGGGTGGTCGTCGACCACCAGCACTGAAAAAAGCTCCTCCCGCGGGTGCGGGACCATGTTCGCCGGCAACGAGCCGGCTGGCGTGGTACGAACGGCCTGACCTAAGCCGACGGCAGCCACGTCACTACCTCCCTGGAGTCGGTCGTGCCCCCCGACCGGCACCGGAGACTTTCGTCCAATCAGCCGCGCCACTGATCGACCGAAAGTGGTGTCGTCTGGGGCAGCGTAGCCGCCCATGCGGGTCTACGGGACGATCAATCGGGTATCTATCCCTATTGAGTTGTGACAGATGGCCTCATGTGTCACACGATTGGATGACAACTAGATAGGGGGAGTAACACGAGATCCCCTCAGGACGACGTATAGGAGTTGGTTGTGCCGAGCCTGACCGGTCGCGAACGAGCGCGGGCGTTGCTGCAGCGTGTGCCCCTCGTCGACGGCCACAACGACCTCCCGTGGGCGCTGCGGGAGCTCGGCGAGGGAACGGGCGAGGACGTCTACACGACCGCGGCGAAGATCGATCTCACGGAACGTCATCCCAGCTTGCACACGGACATCGTGAAAATGCGCGAGGGCGGCCTCGGGATGCAGTTCTGGTCCGTCTGGATTCCCTGCCGGCTCGCGGGCGACGGAGCCGTCACCGCCGTGCTGGAGCAGGTCGAACTGGTCTACGAGCTGGCCGAGCGGTACTCCGATCACCTGGCCGTCGCCACCACCGCCGCGGAGGCTGAAAAAATCTTCGCGTCCGGGCGTGTCGCGTCCCTCCTGGGCGCCGAGGGCGGACATTCCATCAACTCTTCACTCGGCGTTCTGCGCGCGCTGCGCCGTCTGGGCGTCCGCTACATGACGCTCACCCACAACGACAACACGCCGTGGGCCGACAGCGCCACTGACCAGCCAGAACACGGCGGACTGACGGAGTTCGGCCGCGACGTCGTGCGCGAGATGAACCGGATCGGCATGCTCGTCGACCTGAGCCACGTCGCGCCCAGCACGATGCACGCCGCGCTGGAGACGAGCGTCAAGCCGGTCATCTTCAGCCACTCGTCGTGCCGCCACGTTGCGGACCATCCGCGCAACATTCCGGACGACGTTCTGGTCAAGCTGAAGGCCAACGGCGGTGTGGCCATGATCACATTCGTTCCGGACTTCGTCTCACCTCGTGTCGCTGAATGGGACGCAGCCCTTCGTGACGCGATGAGCGCCGCCGGCGCGAACCACGCGGACATGGGGGAGCGCAGGGCGTTCGGCGAGAAGTGGGTCGTGGACAACCCGAAGCCGCTCGCCACGCTCGACGACGTCGTCACGCACCTGGAGCACGCCCGTGAGGTCGTCGGCGTCGACCACATCGGTCTGGGCGGCGACTACGACGGCGTGCAGACCCTCCCGGAGGGACTGGAGAACGTCTCGACCTACCCCAGCCTCATCGGCGCGCTGCTCGACAAGGGCTGGTCCGAGGACGACTGCGCGAAGCTCGCCGGCGCGAACGTCCTGCGGGTGCTCAGGGACGCCGACTAGGGCTGGCGCTGGCCGAAGAGCGTGACGCCGACCGGCGGCAGCCCCACGGCCGTCGCCATCAGCTCGTAGAACGCGGTGCCGTGCTCGGCGAGCTCTCCGTCGAGCGCGGTCCACGACGCCCGCAGCTCCAGGTCGTCGGTGCGGGCCGGGCCCGCGATGTCGCCGAACCGGGCCGACGACGTCTGCGTCACGGTGCCGCCCAGGGCGGTGAACCGGGCGCCGGACTGGTCGAGGGCCTCGGTCAGCCAGGACCAGCCGACCTCGGGCAACAGCGGGTCCGACGCGAGCTCGTGGTCCAGCTCCACGCGCACGTAGGCCACGACGCGCAGGACACCGCCCCACGCCTCGTCGCCGTCCGGGTCGTGCAACAGCACCAGGCGGCCGGTGGAGAGCTCGTCCGACGGGCCGGTGACCTCAGCCGTCAGCGCGTACGCCCACGGAGCGAGCCGCTGCGGTGGGCGAACTTCGGTGAGTTCGATCTCGGGCCTGGTGCGAACCGACTTGAGCGTCCCCACCGCCCGGCGGAAGATTTCCGGCTCGGTCACACAACTGACTGTATGCCTCGGAAACCGACCGAGTGACGGCGGCACGCCGGGACGTGGGACCATGAAAGGGAGATGACTTCTTCAGCCCCCCTCCTCGTGGCCGCAAGTGGCGGCACCCCGTCGCACACCCCCGTCTGGTTCATGCGGCAGGCGGGACGGTCGCTGCCCGAGTACCGGGCGCTCCGCCAGGGCACCGCGATGCTCGACGCGTGCATGGACCCGGAGATGGTCTGCGAGATCACCATGCAGCCGGTCCGGCGGCACGGCGTCGACGGCGCGATCCTCTTCTCCGACATCGTGGTGCCGCTGAAGGCGGCCGGCGTCGACCTCGACATCGTCGCGGGCACCGGTCCGGTCGTCGCGCACCCGGTCAGGACGTTCTCCGACGTCGAGAAGCTGCCCGAGCTGCACGCTGAGCAGGTCCAGCCGGTCGCGGACGCCATCGGGCTGCTGCTCAAGGAACTTCCGCCGCAGGTCGCGCTGATCGGGTTCGCCGGGGCGCCGTTCACGCTGGCGAGCTACCTCGTCGAGGGCGGCCCGAGCAAGAACCACGAGCGCACCAAGGCCCTCATGCACGGCAACCCCGAGCTGTGGCACGCGCTGCTCGCGAAGATCGCCGGCATCACGACGGCCTTCCTGCACGCGCAGCTCGACGCCGGGGTGCAGGCGGTCCAGCTGTTCGACTCGTGGGCGGGCGCGCTGTCCGAGCGCGACTACCGCGAGTTCGTGCTGCCGCACTCCCAGCGCGTCCTGGAGACCATCACCACCGTGCCGCGCATCCACTTCGGGGTCGGCACGGGCGAGCTGCTGCCCGCGATGCGCCAGGCCGGTGCGGACGTCGTCGGCGTCGACTGGCGGATCCCGCTCGACGTGGCGGTCGACCGGCTGCGGCGGGCGAACCCGGAGCTGCCGAAGCCGGTCGTGCAGGGCAACCTCGACCCGGCGCTGTTCTTCGCGGGCTTCGAGGCGGTCGAACGCGAGGTGCGCCGCATCCACGCCGAAGGCAAGGCGGCCGCGGGGCACATCTTCAACCTCGGCCACGGCGTGCTCCCCGACACCGATCCGGAGATCATCACCCGGACCGTCGAACTGATCCACAGCTTGTAATGCACGAGAGAGCGCCGCACGTCGCAGTCGTCGGGGGAGGCATCTCCGGCCTGGCCGCCGCGCACCGGTTGCGCATGCTGCTCGGGCCCGACGCGAAGATCACCGTGATCGAGCAGTCCGACCGGCTCGGCGGCAAGCTGCGCACGACCGAGCTCGCCGGCGTGCGGTTCGACGTGGGCGCCGAGGCGTTCCTGCACCGCAAGCCCGAGGCGCAGGAGCTCATCACCGAGGTCGGGCTGCAGGACCACGTCGTGCACCCGACGGAGGCGAAGGCCTCGGTGCACGCCGCGGGACGCACGCACCAGCTGCCCGCGCACACGTTCATGGGCGTGCCGGCGAGCGTCGAGACGGTGCGGCACATGCTGTCGTCCGAGGGCGCGCTGCGGGTCGAGATGGAACCGACGCTGCCGCCGATCGAGCTGCGCGGCGGTGACGTCGCGGTCGGCGCGCTGATGAAGGACAGGTTCGGTCCCGAGGTGGCCGACCGACTGGTCAGCCCGTTGCTCGGCGGCGTCTACGCGGGCCGGGCGGACGAGCTGGGCCTGCGCGCCACGATGCCGCAGATCGCCACGCTGCTGGACAAGGGTGTCGGTTCGCTGCTCGCGGCCGCCGCGACGATGATGCCCGCGCCGCCGCAGCCACGCGCCGCGCGGCCACCGGTGTTCGCGTCGCTGCGCAACGGCGTCCAGAGCCTGGTCGACCGGCTCGCCGAGGTCGCGAAACCGGTCGTGCGCCTGGGCCTGCCGGTGCGGGTGCTGTCGTGGCAGGGCGACGGCTGGCGGCTGGAGATCGGCTCGGCCGCGACCCCGGAGTACCTGGAGTGCGACGGCGTCGTGCTCGCGGTCCCGGCTCCGTCCGCGCGCAAGCTGCTGGCCGAGATCGCGCCGCAGGTGTCCGCCGCGTACGGCAAGGTCGAGGTCGCCTCGATGGCCGTCGTCGCACTGGCGCTGCCGCCGGGCACCGAGCTGCCGGACCGCTCCGGCGTCCTGATCGCGGAGGGGGAGCGCTACCGCGACCGCATCACCCCGTTCACCGCCAAGGCGTTCACGTTCTCCAGCCGCAAGTGGTCCCACTACGGCGAACCCGTGATCCTTCGCGGCTCGGTCGGGAGGCACGGCGAGACGGCGCTCCTGCAGCGCAGCGACGCCGACCTCGTCAAGGCGGTCCGCAACGACCTGTACGAGCTGACGGGGGTCAGGGCCGAGCCGATCGACTACGTGGTGCAGCGCTGGGGCGGAGGCCTGCCGCAGTACGGCGTCGGGCACCTCGACCTGGTCGACACCATCGAGCGCGGCATCGCCGACGTGCCGGGCCTCGCCGTGGCGGGAGCGACGTTGCACGGCGTGGGCGTCCCGGCCTGCATCGCCACCGCCGACTCGGCCGCCGCCCGTGTCGCAGCACACCTGCTGGGCCGCGTTCGCCGCTGAGGCAGGCGTGCCAAGATGGACGTATGGCACGCCTGAACTACAACGAGCTCAACGACACCATCCGCTACACGATGTGGTCGGTGTTCCGGGTCGAACCGGGCAAGCTGCCGGAGGACCGCAGCGCCGCCGCCGCGGAGACCCAGAACTACCTGGACGCGTTGGAGGGCAAGGGCGTCGTCGTCCGCGGCGTCTACGACCTGGCTGGTCTGCGTGCCGACGCCGACTTCATGATCTGGTGGCACGCCGAGGAGATCGAGCAGGTCCAGGCCGCCTACACCGGCTTCCGCCGCACCCCGCTCGGCAAGGTCTCGACGCCGGTCTGGTCGCAGGTCGCCCTGCACCGGCCCGCCGAGTTCAACCGCAGCCACATCCCCGCGTTCCTCGCGGGTGAGGAGCCGCGCAAGTACGTCTGCGTCTACCCGTTCGTGCGGTCCTACGAGTGGTACCTGCTGCCCGACGAGGACCGCCGCAGGATGCTCGCGGACCACGGCAAGGAAGCCCGCGACTTCCCGGACGTGCGCGCGAACACCGTCGCGTCGTTCGCGCTCGGCGACTACGAGTGGATGCTCGCGTTCGAGGCCGACGAACTGCACCGCATCGTCGACCTGATGCGGCACCTGCGCGGCACCGA
Organism: Lentzea sp. NPDC004789; assembly: GCF_053601075.1. Taxonomy (NCBI): domain Bacteria; kingdom Bacillati; phylum Actinomycetota; class Actinomycetes; order Pseudonocardiales; family Pseudonocardiaceae; genus Lentzea; species Lentzea sp. NPDC004789. The sequence continues at coordinate 42,166 of NZ_JBSGBE010000020.1, forward strand.
GGCGCGGCTGCACGTGCGCGAGGAGATCCCCTTCTACACCGGCACCCGCGTCCCGGCCGCCGAGCTGGTCACGAACCTGCCGTAGGAGAAAGGGCCGCCTGAAGCCAGGCGGCCCTTCGCTCTAACCCACCTTGTAGGCGTGGATCACCGTCAGCTCGACGGTGTTGCCCTTGGCGTCTTTCGCGGTGGCCCTCAACGAGGTCCACTTCGCGTCCGCCGGGTGGTAGATCAACGCGCTGTTGCCGGCCACACCCGCGTTGCGCCACGACTTGCCGTCGTCGTGCGAGTACTGCACGCCGGTGATGCGCACCTTGCCCGTGTCACCCTGCGACTGCGTGACCAACCCGATGCGCTGCAACGTTCCCGCGGGCACCGCGCCGTTCTCGTCGAGCTTCGGCGCGAACCGCACGACCGACAGCGGAATGGTGTCGGTGACACCCGGCGTGCCCTTGGACCTGAACGTCCACGCCGCCGACACCTTGCTGCTGAAGTCGAACTGCGAGCTGCGGTCGAGGTTCGCCTCGACGCGGAAGCCGGCCTCCGGCAGCGGCACGTTCCGGAAGGCCTGGCCTTCGTTCTCCGCGAGCAGCACACCGTCGCGGTAGAGCGCGGCCCGGAAGCTGTCCACAGTGGACCCGGCCTGGCCGTTGCCGGCGTCGCTCAGCATCGGCACGCTGACGTACAGCTCGCTGCCGGACCGCTGGGCGTACGAGTACGGGGCCTCGGGCAGCGCCGGCGAGAACACCGGCTGGTTCTCCCGCTCCTGGTAGGTCCTGCCCGGCTCGTACGTGCGCGGCGCGGAGACGGTCTGCTCCAGGCTGCCGTTCGCGTGCGCGATGTTCACGAACGACTGCCAGCGCACGTCCTCGGTCGTCACGTAGTCGACGGGCCTGCCCGACGGCACCTGGTAGAGCGCGGAACCGCCGCTCACGCCGTGCACCGACAGCGGGAGCTCGCCCTTGATCGCCGTGCTGCCGGGCTTCAGGCCGCCGATGGTGGCCTCGACCCGAGCCAGGTCATTCTTGGCGGGTGCGCGCACCAGGCCGTGGGGGATGCTGCCGCCGACCGGGTAGGACAGCCGGTAGTACGTGTTCGCGTCGGCCGTCGTGTTCGCGTGCAGGGTGGTGAGCGAGGACAGCTCCTCCGGCGGGAGCGGGCCGCCCATCTGGGCCGCGGAGATGCCGTCGAAGCCGCTGAACGAGAGCAGGGAGCTCTGCATCGTCACGCCGCCGTACGTGCGCCGGTACGCCAGCTCCCCGGCCACGAAGCTGCCGGTGGGCTCCGGTGACGTCACCGAGATCGGCTGGACGAGGCGCGCGTCCTGGGCGACCGTCACGTCGCCGGTCAGCTTCACCGTCGGCTGCAACACCATGTCGAGGCTGGTCGGCGTGCTCATCGTCGTGTCGAGCAGGTAGGTGCCCCTGGGCAGCCGGACCTTCTGGTCGCCGGCGCCGTAGACAGACTGGGACGACCGGACGTCCAGGCGTTCGATGAACGTCAGCGGGATCGCCGGGTCCTGGCCGTCGCGCGCGGTGATGTCGATCGTGAGGTCGTAGCTCTCCACCTCGCGTTCGATGCCGACGAGCGTGCGCACGGTGTGCGGTCCGGACGTGGCCACGACCTCGCCGGTGTACGCGGCGTCCTGGGTGCCGGCACGGGTGTCGCCGGTGACCTTCACCGAGGCCGTGCCCTTGGCCGGCACCGTCACCCGCGAGGCGCTCAGCGAGAACATGCCCTGCGGCGCACCACTGGTCAGCTTCACGTCGAGCGTGATCGGCGCGTCGGTCGGGTTCGTGTAGGTGATCGGCTTGGTTTCGGGCTTGTCGTCACCGTGCGGCCACTCGTGCCGGCCGAGGTTCACCGAGACGACGTCGGCGGTCAGCACCTGGCCGATCGCCTTGGCTACGTCGATGCGGCCCGCGCCCTGGTCGAACGCGCCCACGCCCGGCGTCGGCTTGGCCGTGGTGGCCAGCACCGACTTGAGCTGCGCCGGTGTCCACTCCGGGTGCTGCTGCTTGAGCAGGGCCGCGGCGCCCGCCACGTGCGGCGTGGCCATGGACGTGCCGCTGAAGGCGACGTGCTCGCCGTTCGTGCCCGCGGCCGCCGCGACGATGCCGACGCCGGGTGCGGTCACCTCGGGCTTGAGGCCGCTGTCTCCCACGCGCGGACCCCTGCTGGAGAACGGGGCGAGCGAGTCGTCGCGGTCCACGGCACCCACCGACAGCGCGGCGTCGGCCGTGCTGGGCGAGCTGACCGTGCCCGGTGAGCCGGAGTTGCCCGCCGCGATGACGAACAACGTGCCGTACTTGGCCGTCAGGTCGTTGACCGCCTGCTCCAGCGGGTCGACCTCCGGGGTGTCGCGGCCGCCGAGGCTCAGGTTGACGATCTGGGCGCCCTGCTCCACCGCCCAGCGCATGCCGTCGAGGATCCACGACTCCTGGCAGCCGCTCTCGACGCAGACCTTGGCGTCGATCAGCTGAGCCCCTGGCGCGACGCCGCCGTACTTCGCGTCGTGGCTCGCGACGGTCGAGCCGACGTGCGTGCCGTGGCCGACCTTGTCGGTGTTGTCGGGGTCGGTCGTGAAGTTCTTCTCGGCGATCTGCTGGCCTTTGAGGTCCGGGTGGTTCTCGTCCACGCCGGTGTCGACGATCGCGACCTTGACGCCCTTGCCGGTGATGCCCTTCTGGTGGGCGGCCGGCGCGCCGATCTGCGCGACCGACCGGTCGAGGCTCGGCTTGCGGATGCCGTCGAGCCAGATCTTGTCACCGGAGTCCGCCTCGGACTTCAGCGCCGCCCAGTCGTCCGAGGACCGTGCCGCGAGCCGCGCGTGACCGTCCACGATCAACGGCATGCGGTCGCGGTAGCCGAACTCCAGCAACGTGGTCACGTCGAAGAGCCTGCGGTCGAGCCGGCCCGCCGCCAGGGGCCCGAACGCGTCCTTCGGCACGACCGCGGTGTGCCCGTCGGTGCCGCGGTGGGTCTTGAAGGCCATGCCCTCGCGGCCCTCGTCGGGCTTGACCGCGACGACCTGCTGCTCGGGTCCCAGCAGGACCTTGTCGCCGGTGACGAGCGTGACCTCGTCGACCGCCTGGTTGGCGGGGACGGGTGGTGGCGCGGCCCAGGCGGTGGTGGCCGGTGCCGCGGTCAGCGCGAGCGCCGCGATGGCGGCGCCCAGCACTTTCGTTTTTCCGCGCATTCGAATCCCCTCGTGGTTCGAATTGCTGCGCGCTGTTGTCCGCGCAGGCCGGAAGGCCTTCTACGGCAATGTGATGAAAAAGGTCCCCCGACACTTTCGAACGTATCGATGGTGGCCGGGGTCACAAAGGGCTGAACGGGGGATTCTGGGTGAGGAGATGTTCGCCCGTCAGTTCGACTGCCAGAACTTCCAGCGCGCCTTGCGTTTCGCTGACAGTTCTCCCGCTTCCCGGCACCATTCCGCGAATGCCGCGGCGTCCTCGCGCGCGCGAGAGCCCGCACGACGCGGGTGCGCCACGGCGTAGGCGTCGAAGAGCGGCCGGAACCGCTCGCCGAGCTCGTCGGCGACGGCCGGGCCCAGCATCCGCACGATGCCTCGGCGTTTCGACAGCAACGCACGGCGTTCGACGTCGAGCCGCTGTTCGTCGAATCCCGCCGGGGCCGGCCCGTTCGCGAGCAATGCGTTCAGCAGCTCGGCCTGGGCGGCGGCGAGCCTTTCGCGTGCGGCCGACGAGTCATTGTCGTCGATCATTTCAGTCACGGTATTTGTCCACGACGGCGCGGATCGCGGCCAGCTCGGTCGCGATTTCGGTGTCGGACGGGTAGTTGTCGTCGCGTTCCAGCAGAACGCCGGGTGGTTTCACGCGCGAGCACAGTTCGTCGAGAACACCGAGCACCTCCGGCAGCACCGCGTGGGCGTGCGTGTCGTGGTAGACGTCGCCGTGCTCGACGCCGCCCGCCACGTGCACGTAAGCCAGGCGCTCCAACGGGATCTCGTCCAGGAACCGCTCCGGGTCGGTGCCGATGTTGCGGGCGTTCGCGTACAGGTTCGCGACGTCGACGAGCAGCCAGCAGTCCGTGCGCTCGACGAGCTCGGCGAGGAACTGGCCCTCGGTCAGCTCGCCGTCTGGCCACTCCAGCAGCGCGGCGACGTTCTCCAGCGCCAGCGGGACGGGCAGGTTGCGCTGTGCCAGCTTGACGTTCGCGACCAGCACGTCGAGCGCGTCCTTCGTGCGCGGCACCGGCATCAGGTGGCCCGAGTCGAGGCCGCCCGCGCGGACGAAGCACACGTGGTCGCTCACCATCGGCGCGCCGAGCACCTCGGCGATCCCGCCGAGGTGCTCGACGCGGTTCAGGTCGACCTCGTCCGCGCCGCCGAGCGAGAGCGACACGGCGTGGGGGAGCACCGGGACCCCGCGCTCCAGCAGCAGCGTCACCGACTCCGGCAACCGTCCGATGTGGAGGTTCTCCGCGACGACCTCCACGAAGTCGACGCCGGGCAACCGTTCCACGGTCAGGTCGATCTCCGAGCGCCAGCCGATGCCGACACCCAGGTCCGCGATTCCCGTCATCAGTCGCCTCCTCCGCCACCGCAGCTGCTGCCTGTCGAGCAACTACTGCTACCACATCCGCTGCCACAGCCGTCCCGCAACTGTCCGGAGAGGACCGCCTCTTCCGCTGCCTCTTGAGCGGCAGCGTCGTGACGACGGTCTGGGTGAGCCAGAAGTCGTCGGCCACCGGCCGGCGGTTCACCTTGCCGCGGAAGCCCTACACCGCCACCTTGTGCACTCGGTCGGTCGTGCTCACGTGCCGCAGAGCCCGCCTCCTGATGCACTCGCGCCATCTCGTTGCCGGCCGCGGCGGACCGCACGACCTCCTCGAACCGCACGGCGGTTCGCACGCCGCTGAGGATCCGGGCCTCGACCGCGGTGGTCGCACCGTGGTCGTTCTGGTGCACGGCCGAGACCAGCGCGCCGCGCGACACCTGTACCGGACCGCCGTCGATCAGGTAGCCGATCTGTTCCGCGGTCAGCCGCGTCGCCCGTGAGGTGGTCGGTGCGACCATCGTTTCCCCCTCAACTGCTGGAACTGCTGCAGCTGCTACTGCTGCTACTGCAACTCGAACTGCTGCAGCTGCTGCTACTGCTCGAACAACTGCTGGAACTGCCGCAGCTGCTGGAACCGCAACTGCTGCTCGAACAGCTGCTGGAACAACTGCTGGCCGAACAACTGCTGGCCGAGCAGCTCGACGCACTGCCGCAACTGCTGCCGCACCCGCCACCGTCCGAACGGGACTTCTTCTTGGCGTGCTGCAGGTGCGGCGGAGCGACGTACAGGAGGTTGGGCGGCAGGTCGTACAGGTCGGCGACCCGTCGGCGGCCGACCACACCACGCAGCCCGTACAACGCGACGGCGTCCACCCTGCCACGCGGGTTCAACCGCGCGTGACCGAGGACGCCCTTGCCGAGCGGCGTGAGCATCTTCTTGTCGCGCAAGAGGAACGCCACGAGCAACGCCACGACCGCGACGACCAGGAGGTTCCGGTCGACGAGGAGCGCCGCCCCGAGGAAGCCGATGCCGAGGAAGATCAGCAGCACCCGGAAGGCCGACCGGCCGCCGTTGCCCCTGCCCCACTTGCGGCGGATGAGGGCCTTGCCGGCCAGGGAGTCGCGCAGCGCACCCATCTCGTGACTGTGCGCCGCTGGTCCCACCACGAGACCGATCGGGCGGCCCGCGCCGTTGAGCCCGGCGAGGATGAACGCCTCCAGTGCGGTCGTGGCGCCGTGACCGTTCTGGTGGACGGCGGTCACGAGGCCCTCGCGGGAGAACCGCACGAGACCGCCGTCCATCAGCCGGGCCAGGGCGGTCTCCGCCGCCCTGCCCGGTCCCCCTGCCAGGAACCCGATCTCCTCCGCGGTCTGGTCGACCCGCTGCGGTGTCGAAGATTTGGCCATCAGCACTCCCCTCACTGCTGCCAGTGCATCTTCGACGTGAGATCTACCCCCGGGTTCCCGGCGTTACCTGATTCGGACGAGGGAAGTCAGCCGCCGCAGCCGCCGCCGCAACCACCACCGCCGCAGCTGCTGCCACAGCTGCTCCCGCTCGAACACGAAGAAGAACTCGACGAGCACGAGCTGTAGCTGGAGCCGGCGTCACTGCCGTAGCCGGAGGAAGTGCCGGAGGACGAGGCGAGCAACGAGCTGCGCACCGCGAGATCCGGGTACACGGCCAAACCGCCGAAGAGCACGAGCCCGGCCGCGCCCGCGTACAGGGCCTCGTCCGGCATGGCCGCCCTGCTGCTCGTGGTGCGGGCCGCGTCGAGCACCTTGTTGCCCTTGCTGGTGCGCACGTGCTTGCTGCGTCGCATGAACAGGATGGCGAGCAGGCCGGTGAGGACGAGCATCAGCGTGAGGTAGCCGACGGGCGCGCCGATCGCACGGCCGTTGAACCAGCGGATGTTGCCGATCACGAACAGCACCCACAACGCGATGGATCCCTTGCGCGCCGCGCTTTTCGCGACGTCCGGGTGGACGACCAGGCCCATCTCCTCCAGGCGCCGGCCGATCGCGGTGACGGCGTCGTCCTTCGCCACCGCGGGGATCATCAGGTTGACGGTGCGGTTGGTGTAGCGCTGGCTGTCGGTGATGACGGCGCGGTCCACCGGGTTGAGCGACTGGCTGCCGGCCGTGGCCTGCACGGCGCCACGCCGTGACGTGCGGAGCTCACCCGAGGTGAGCAGTCGCGCGATGGCCGTCTCGACCACGCGCCTCGGACCGCCCGCGAGGTAGGCGAGCTCGTCCATGTCCAGCGAGCGCGCGGGCGAGGTGCTGTGCCCCGCCCGCACGCGCACCCGGACGACGATCGCGATCAGGACCGCCAGTGCCAGCGCGATCCAGTACAGCTGAAGGAACTCCGGTCCGGACAATCCCCAAGGCCTCTGCATTCGACCCACCCCCTGACTGCCCCGAAAATGCTTCGGTGGCGTCCATGGTGTGGTCCGGGCCACAGCCGGGCAATGCTTGTTGACGAAGCCTTAGGGTTGTCCGCCTTTTGTCAATTACTCGTGGCTATGGCTCGCTCTTCGCGGTCAGCTCGACGAGCCGCCGTCGACTCCGCTGGAGCCTTCGCCATCGGTACCGAAGAAGATCATTGCGCCCTCCCAGGTCTGTCCGGCCCGGCGGACCGGACTCGGCCTCAGTCTCCTATTCGGACGGAACGAGTTTCAAGGAGACGGAGTTGATGCAGTACCGCTGGTCCGTCGGGGTCGGATACCCCTCACCTTCGAAAACATGCCCGAGGTGGCTGTGGCATGTGGCGCAGAGCACCTCCACGCGGGTCATGCCGAGCGTGCGGTCCTCACGCAGGATGACCGAGTCGCCGGCCAACGGCGAGAAGAACGACGGCCAGCCGCAGTGCGAGTCGAACTTGGTGTCGCTGCGGAACAGCTCGGCTCCGCACGCACGGCATTCGTACACGCCCTCGGTCTTGGTCTCGGTGTACTCGCCGGTCCACGGACGCTCGGTGCCTGCCTGGCGCAGCACCGCGTACTCGGCGGGGTTCAGCTGGGCGCGCCATTCCTCTTCGGAACGCACGACTTTGGGGGTGGCGCCGACAACAGGTTCCATGTCCCTTTATAACGCGCGCACCGGTGCTGGGCTTCCCGGCGGCCGCCGGGCCGGAGCCGTCGTAAGACGTCCTTAAGGTCTCAGAAGATGATCGTGAGGATGTCGCTCAACGCGAACCAGATCGTGAGGATCACGCCGAGCAGGATGAGCCCGACCACCAGGACGGCCACCAGCCGCTGGTGGCCGGTCGTGCGGTTCGCCGAGTCGGCGAAGTCCTGCACGCCCTCCAGGTAGCCCTCGACGGTGTAACCGGGGCGCTGCCGCTTCATCCGGTCGAGGTGCTCGGCGAACGCCCGGGTTTCTGGGTCTTGCGGATCGAGACCGATCAGTTCCTCCTGGAACCTCTCGCGCTCGTCCTTCGAATCGCCCATAACCCCCAGCTTAGTCAGCAGGCCAGCGCAAGCGAGGGCTTGACAGCACCGACTGCGCGCCCGTGACCAAGCACCGGCACGGTGGCGAGGTCCTCGACCTTGCTCACGTCCACGCCGAGGCGCTTGAGCACCGCGACGACGACGACCGCGCGGGCGCGCGACGAGCCGTCGGCGATCTTCAGCGCCACGCCCTCACCTGTGGGCAGGCCGACCGCGTAGACGCCCTCGGCGCCGTCCTTGGCGATGACGCCGGGCAGGGCGTCCATCAGCACCGTGACGTCACGGCCGGTGCCGCCGACCCACCGCGGGTAGGTGTTCATGGCGGTGGCCACGCGGTGTTCCAGCGTTCCGGCCGGAGCGCTGGCCAACCGGCCGAACGCGCGTGCCAGGCCGGTGAGGCTGATGGCGAAGATCGGGGCGCCGCAGCCGTCGACGCCGACCTGGGCGACGGGCTCGCCGGCCACGTCCTCGATCGTCGCGCGGGTGGCGACCTGCAGCGGGTGCGTCGGGTCCAGGTAGTCGTGGGTCGACCAGCCGTTGGCGACGCAGGTGGCGAGCATCGCGGCGTGCTTGCCGGAGCAGTTCATGTACTTCGGGGCGGCTTCGAGACCGCGGGCGAGGTGCTGGGCGCGGGCCTCGTCGCCGAGCGGGAGGTCGGGGGTGCACTGCAGGGCGTCCTCGCTCAGGCCCGCGGACGCCAGGATTCTGAGCGCGCCCTCGACGTGGAAGTCCTCGCCCGAGTGCGAGGCGCAGGCCAGGGCGAGCAGCTCGCCGTCGAGGTCCAAGCCGCTGCGCAGCATCGCGAGGGCCTGCAGCGGCTTGTTGGACGAGCGCGGGAACGCGACGTCGCCGGGGCGGCCGATCTCCAGGGCGGGGGTGCCGGACGCGTCGGTCGCGACGACGGTGCCGTGGTGCACCGACTCCAGGAAGTCGCCCCGCCAGACCTCAGCCACAACCTCGTGTCCCATGCCGCCCCTCCATCGTCTCGAACTGCCAACTGTCGACAGTTGACAACGTGGCTAGTGTAACCAGGAGACGGCCGCCGCCGTCCAGAGCAGGAGACGAAAGTGACACCTCCGCTGCACCTCAGTCTGGCCGGGCAGGCCGTGGACGTCCTGCGCGAGCAGGTGCTCACTGGGGAAATCCCTCCAGGCTCGCGGGTCAACGAGGTCGAGGTGGCGCAGCGGCTCGGGATCAGCCGCGGCCCGCTGCGCGAGGCGATCCGGCACCTGGCCTCCGAGGGGCTGCTGACGCTGGTGCCGCACCGGGGCGCGTTCGTGCCCGACGCGGACGCCGACGACGTCAAAGCGCTGTTCGAGCTGCGCACGGCCCTGGAGTGCGCCGCCGCGGAACTGGCGGCGTCCCGCCGGACCGATGTGGACCTGGTGCGGCTGCACGAGGTGTGCGCGGAGAGCCGGCGCAACTACCGGGCGGGACAGCCGTTCCCGTACCGGCTGGACCTCGCGTTCCACCAGAGCCTGATCGACGCGGCCCGCAGCCCGCACATCGCCGGGCAGGTGCGGCTCGTGCAGCAACGCGTGGTGCTGCTGCGCAGCGCGTTGCTCGACGACGACCCACCGCACCAGCACGCGTCGATGGACGACCATGACGAGCTCGTCCAGGCGGTGGCGGACGGGGATGCGTCGAAGGCGTCGACCGTGATGCGGCGGCACCTCTCTCGCGTGTGCGCACAGATGTTGGCGGGCATGAACCGCTAGCTTCGGCTTATGACGTTCGGCGCTCGACTGCTGCACCACCGCAAGGCCGCAGGGCTCAGCCAGGAGGAGCTCAGCGAGCGTTCCGGGGTCAGCGTCCGCGCCATCAGCGACATGGAGCGCGGCCGGGCCCGCTCGCCGCAGCGCCGCACGACCGAAGCCCTCATCGACGCCCTTGACCTCGACGAACCCGACCGCGAAGAGCTGCGCGGACTCGCCAGGACGGGCCGGGTCGCGCTGCCGGGGCCGGTGTGGTCGTTGCCGCTGTACGTGGCGGACCTCGTCGGCCGGGACGCCGAGCTCGACACGATCGCCGGGATGCGCGACGGGCTCGTCGTGGTCCACGGCGCCGCGGGGACCGGTAAGACGAGCCTCGCCGTGAGGGCCGCGCATCTGCTTGAGGAACGTTTTCCGGACGGACAGCTGCTCATCGAACTGGAGGGTTCCGCGCCGCCGCTGCAGCGGTTGCTCAAGGACCTCGGGGTGCACGCCGAGCATGTGCCGGAGGACGTCCACAGCCAGATGAGGCTCTACCGGTCGTTGCTCACGGGGAGACGCCTTCTGCTCGTGCTGGACGGTGCGAGCTGTGAGGAGGAGGTCCGCAGCCTCGCGACCGATCTGCCGGGCTGCCTCACGATCGTGACGTCGCGGCGCAGGCTCGCCGGGCTGACCGGCGCCACCTGGATCCGGCTCGGCGGGCTCACCGAGGACGCCGCCGTCGAGCTGCTCGCGTCGATCATCGGCCGGCCGCGCGTCGACGCCGATCCGGTGGCCGCGCGGGAGCTGGTGCGGCTGTGCGGGAGGTCGCCGCTCGCGTTGCGGATCGCGGGCAACCGGCTCGCCAGCCGTCCGCGCTGGCCGCTCGCGCACCTGGCCGAGCAGATCGAGGAACGCCACCTCGCCGCGCTCACCGCGGGCGACCTGGAGGTGCGCGGCGCGTTCGAGGTCTCGCTGGCGCACCTGCCGGACCACGCGAAGGCCGTGTTCCGCAGGCTGGGGCTGCTGATCGGCGGCCACGTCACCGCAGAACTGGCGGCGGAGCTCGCGGGCATCGGTGTCGCCGAGGCGGAACGGGCGCTGGAGGAGCTCGCCGACGTCAGCCTCCTCGACGCCGACGACCACGGCTACGCGATCCACGGTCTGGTCCGGACGTTCGCCAACGACCTCGTCGACGACACCGGCGAGGCGCGACGCGGGATGCTCGCATGGTTGCTGGAGACCGCGGTCACCGCGGGAGTCCTCTTCGGACAGACGGGCGACGCGCGGCGGGTGGTGCCCCGCGGTGAGATGGACGTGCGGACGGCGAGGCGGTGGCTGGACGAGCACCGCGACCTCATGCCGGAGATCGTCGGTCAGGCGCAGTGCCAGGGCCTGCACGACGACGTGGCACGCGCGGTGATCGCACTCTCGCACTACGCCGCCATCGAGCCGAGTCCGGTCTGGGAACGCGTCTACCGCGCCGCACTGGCGTCCGCGCGCGAGCCGTGGCAGGAGGTCGTGCTGCTCAGCCAGCTCGGCTGGGTGCTGTTCGACGTGGTCGGCCGGCCGGGCGACGCGCTGGAGGTGCTGACCCGTGCCGCACGGCGAGCCGAGTCGGCGGGGGAGACCGGGCACATCGGCTGGGTGTGGCTCATCGCGGCCGCCGCGCACAGCGGGCTCGGCGACCTCGACGAGGCAGAACGCGTGTGCCGCAAGGCGATCGAGTGGATGCGTGAGCCGATGGACTTGCTCTACGCGCGGTCCGTGCTCGGTGTGTTGTGGCAACGGATGGGTCGTGCGGATGCCGCGGTCGCCGTACACACAGAGGTGGCGAACGAGATGAGTGCGTTCGCCCGCACCACTTACGAACTCTCCGCACTCGGTCGCACGCTCTGGTGGCTGGGCCTCGCCCTGATGGACGACAACAGGCCGGATGACGCCGTGTTGGCGTTGACTGAGGCGGAGAAGGTCTATGAGCGCGCACGGATGAAGTCGTGGCGTGCGCGCGCACTGTGGCATCGCGCCGAGGCTCACCGTCTGGCGGGGCGGATCGCCGAGTCCGATGAGGACTTCACGGACGCATTGGCGGGCTTCCGCGCGACCGGTGACGGCGTGCGGGAGATCGAGGCGTTGCGCGCGCTCGCCGACAACGCCAAGTCACGGGGTGACGACAGCGCGTATCGGCGCTATCTGCGAGACTCGCTCGCGGCGTGCGCGCGGTGGGACACCGACGCGACGCGCGAGATCGCCGCCGAAGTGCGGGAGTGCCTGGCCAGAGGGTGAGGGAATGCGGGCGACCACCTTCAGCGAGTTCCTGCGGTACTACCGGCGCCGGGCGGCGCTGACCCAGGAGGACCTCGCTGCTCGCACCGGCCTGGGCGTCCGGACGCTGAGCGACCTCGAACGCGGCCGCGTGCAGACCCCGCAGGCGCAGACGGTCGACCTGCTGGTGACCGGTCTCGGCCTGAACGCGGGCGAGGCGGCCGAGTTCGTCGCGCTCGCCCGGTCGTCGGAGGCCTCCGCACCCCGCGCCGAACGCACCGGCTGCGCGCCACCACCGGCCACCCGGCTCACCGGTCGCGCGGCCGAACAGGACGAGCTCGCCGAGTGCATCCACCGCGCGGCTGCGTCGTCGGTGCTGGACGTCGTCGTCGTGCACGGACCACCTGGCGTCGGCAAGACCTCTCTCGCGGTCGACGCCGCCCACCGGTTCGCCGGAACGTTCACCGACGGCTGCCTCTACCTGGACCTGCGCGGCATGGACGCCACCCCGCTCACGCCGGACCGGGCGACGGAACGGGTGCTGCGCGCGTTCGGGGTGCCGGACACGAGCTTGCCGTCCGATCCCGCCGACCGCTCGCGCCTCTACCGGTCCATGTTGCGTGAACGGACCGTGCTGCTCGTGCTCGACAACGCGGCGAACGAGGCCCAGGTGCGGCCGTTGCTCGCCGCCAGCCCCGGTTCACTGGTGCTGGTGACCAGCCGCAACGTGCTCGCGGGCCTGGACTGCCGCGCTCGCCTCGACCTCGGCCCGCTGAGCCACGACGACTCCGTCGCGCTGCTCGCCGCCACCGCCGGTGCCGACCGGGTCCAGGCCGACCGGGAGTCCGCCGACCTGGTCGCGACGCTGTGCGGGGGAGTGCCGCTGGCGCTCGCCATCGCGGGGCACCGGCTGACCGGCCGCACCGCGTGGACGTTGCGGCACCTCGCCGACCAGCTCTCCGACGAACGCGAACGCCTCGACGTGCTCGCGACCGGGGACGTGCAGGTCCGCACCGCGTTCGAGCTGTCCTACCGCCAGCTCGCCCCGGAAACCGCGACGGTCTTCCGCAGGCTCGCGCTGGTCCACGGCCCGGACACGTCCGTCGCACTGGCGGCGGTCGCCGCGGACGTCCCGGCCGGCGACGCCGAGACGTTGCTGGAGGAGCTCGTCGACGCGAGCCTTCTGCGACCCGGAGTGCCCGGCCGGTACTCGTGCCACGACCTGATCCGCGACTACGCGCGCGAACGCCTGCACAGCGAGGAACCCGACCACGAGACACACCGCCTGCGCACGCGCGACTGGCTGCTCACGACCGCGACGCTGGCCGCGTCGTCGTTCCACCCCGACGACCAGGGCGCGTCGGACCTCGCGAGCGCCGACCGCTGGCTCACCGACGAGCTGGCGAACTGGCGTGGCGCGTTCCGCGAGGCCGTCGAGGACGGCGCGCACGAGCAGGTGCTGGCGCTGGCCAGGTCGATGCACTGGTACTCGGACCACCGCGGGCCGAGCGAGCTGTGGCGCGAGGTCTACACGGCGGGTGTCGCCGCCGCGGGCGAGCTGGGTGACCTCCCGCGGCAGGCCCAGCAGCTCAACTTCGTGTGCTGGGTCTACTTCGCCCGGCACCCGAACATCCCCCTGGCCCTGCGCTGGCACGAGGAAGCGTTGCGGGTCGCGCGGGAGTGCGGCTCGCTGGAGGAGACGGCCTGGGCGCACTACTACCGGGCCGGCATCGAGTCCCGGCTCGACGACCACGAGGCCGGCGTGACGCACGCCAGAAAGGCCGCAGAGCTGTTCCGCGAGGCCGGTCAGCCGATGAACGTCGTGTTCGCGCTGTCGTACGTCGGCGTGCTGCTGCAACGGCTCGGACGTTTCGACGAGTCGGCCGAGACGCAGCGCGCGTGCCTCGCGCAGGAACGAGCGCTGCGCGGGAACCAACGCGGCGTCTCGCTGGAGAACGCCGCCCAGCTGATGCTCCGGCTGGCCGACACCCTGGTCGCGGCGGGCCGGCCCGCCGAGGCCCTCGACGTGGTGGCCGAGGCGGAGGAACTGCTCGCGCGGGGGGCACCGAACCTGCGGGCCATGGTCCGGCACACGCGCGGCCGCGCGCTCGTCGCGGCCGGGCGGCTCGCCGAGGCACGCGTCGAGCTGACCGGTGCCGCGGAGACGATGTCCGACCCGGAGACCATGGTGTCCGTGCTGATGGAGCTCGCCGGTCTCTGCGACCGCATGAACGACCACGACGCGGCCATGCGGCACCGCGTGCGCGCGCTCGCCGAGTGCGAGGGCTACGAGTCACCCGGCATGTCGAGGCTGCGGCACGAGGTGGCGGAGGCGCTCGGGATCAGCCTGTCAGCGTAGGACCGTGCCGAGGAACGCGTCCGCGTCGAAGTGCTCGGAACCGGGCGGCACGAGCCGGTAGGTGGCGTCGAGGAACTTCCGCAGCGTCCCGGCCGGCACCCGGAACACGGTGACGTGCCGGTCGGAGATCAGCTCCAGCACCAGCGTGCGCCCGGCGTTGGGCCGCAACCGGACGTCGCCGCGGCCCGACGGCGTGCTCAGGCCCTCGGCGAGCAGGTCCCTGCCCATGATCCAGGTCGCGACGGCGCCGCCGGCGTGGAACTTCATCGTGACCGCGAACGGGTCGTCCGCCTGGTAGAGCAGCTCCGTCTCAACTGGCGCGGTGGCGCCGTCGGGGCGGACGAAGTCGAAGACGGTGCGTGACGCGACCCGCATCGGGACTCCCTGAGATGTTCGCCGGTGTTCAGCAGGTGTCACGTAACGCGCGCGGAATTGGTTCACGGGGGCGTGTTGTCATTTACCAATTCCGTTGTGCGAACGGGCAGACCTGCGGAACTTCTGCCGGTCCTTCTGCATGGTCCCGGGACGACGCCCGCGTTTTCCTGGACGGCATGGTCACCCCGCTGCGCCCCGGTCTCGTCGAGGCCGCCGTGCGCCAGGCCGGTGGCGTGCTCGTGGGGCGGGAGCGGGAGATCGCCGTCTTGACAGGCGCGCTCGGTGGTGGGCGGTCGTGCGTGGTGTCCGGGGCGACCGGGATGGGCAAGAGCGCGTTGCTGTCCGTCGCGTCGTCGATCGCGGTGCGCAGCGGGATGCGTCCGGTGCGCGGGCTGCGGGCGCTGTCCGGGGTCGACCGGCACACGTTGCTGCTGGTGGACGACGTCGAGCAGCTGTCAGCCGACGAGGTCGAACGGCTCGCCCGGTTCCGGGGCGCCGTCGTGCTCGCCGGGGACTTCGTGTTCGAACCGGAAGGGCTGGCGGATCTCGTGGCGGACGCCGTGCGGGTGCCGTTGCGCCCGGTGGACGCCGAGGCGGTGGCCGAGCTGGTCCGGCGCCGGTTCGACGAGGACTCGCCGGAGCTGACCGCGTTGTGCCTGGACCACAGCGCGGGCGCGCCGGGCGTGGTGAGCGACGTGCTCGACGTCGTGGACCTCTCCGCGACCTCGTTGCGCGGGTTGCGGTTGCCGCGCCTGTTGCGGGCCGTGCGGCGGCATTGGCAGACGCTGGACGCCGACGCGGTTGGTGTGGCTCGTGCGCTCGCGGTGCTGGGCAACGCGCCGTTGGACCTCTTGTGCGAGGTCGCCGGAATGGGCTCGTGCGACACGCTGGCCGCGTTCGAACGGCTGGCGGACGCCCGGCTGGTCGTGGGCGAGCCGATGCGGGTCCAGTCTCCGGCGCTGAGCGATGCGATCTGGCAGGAGATGGCACCGGAGCTGCGGGAACGCCTGCACCGCGCGGCCGCGGCGGCGCTGCACCGGCGAGCTGATCCGGCGGTGGCCGAGCAGCTCGTGGCGTGCGCGGAACCCGTCGGGGCGCGGTGGGTGGCGCCGGTGTTGCGCACCGCCGCTCGGCTGCACCGGGCCGCCGGACGGCCGGAGAGCGCGGTGCGGTGCCTGCGGGCGGCACTGCGCGAACCGATGAGCGGACGGGTGCTCGCGCAGGTAGCGGTGGAACTGGCGCAACTGCACCTGCGGTGCGGGATCGCCCCTCGGGCGGACGAGCTGGCGCGGTGCTGGCGGCGGTTGTCCGCGGCGGGGAACCCGGACGGCGCGCTGGACTGGCTCGCGGCGGTGGTGCTGGACTGGCAGTGCGACGAGGACGTGCTCGGCGTTCCCGCCGCGGATGAGGGGCCGCCCGTCTCGTTTCGCGCGGTCGGGCTGGCCATGAGTCCGTTGAGCGGCCGCGAGATCGTCGGTGACGCCCCCGTCGCCCCCGCGTTGCGCGCCTTCTGGACCGGTGAGGGTGCGGAGCAGGTGCTCGCCGACCTGCCGGAACACGCGATGCCGTCGGTCGTCCTCGCGGGGCTCGGCCTGCTGCGCGGTGGTCGCGCGATGGAGGTGCCGGACCGGCTGATCGGTGCGGAGAACGACTGGCTGGTCGCTCTGGGGATGTGGTCGTGCCGCGACCACGCCGAGGTCTCGCGGCTCATGTGCGATCTCGCGGACCGGGCCTCACCGTCGCGGGGTTGCGTCGCGTTGGCGGCGGCGGCGTTCGTAGCGTCCTGTGTGGACAGTGGACGGCCCGGTGAGGCGCGGGAGATGTTGGTGCGCCTCGG
This sequence comes from Lentzea sp. NPDC004789, assembly GCF_053601075.1. Taxonomy (NCBI): domain Bacteria; kingdom Bacillati; phylum Actinomycetota; class Actinomycetes; order Pseudonocardiales; family Pseudonocardiaceae; genus Lentzea; species Lentzea sp. NPDC004789. The sequence goes on from NZ_JBSGBE010000020.1 coordinate 58,665, forward strand.
ATACACCGGCATGTTGGCACCGGCGTGGGTGTGCACGTTGCTGCTGCACCAGCGGGCGCGCATGCACCTGGCGCTGGGGTCGCCGCGGGCCGCGCTGGCCGATGCCGAACGGGCCGGGGCGGCGGAGCTGGTGGAACTGGCGCGGGCGGCGCTGGAGGAGCGGCCGGCGCCGGTGCGTGGTGGCGCCTGGACGAAGCTCACGCCGCACGAGTCGCGCATCGTCGAGCTGGCGCTGGAAGGCGAGACGAACCGGGAGATCGCCACCCGGTTCAACGTCACTCAGCGCGCGGTCGAGCTGCACCTGACCCGCGTGTACCGCAAGACCGGGATCAGCAGGCGCGTGCAGCTGTCCTCCGTCTTCGGCCCCAGTTGAGACCCGTTGTCACCAAAGGACCGTGAACTGGTCGCGGTGGTCCGTCGTGCTTTGCCAACAACGGCAACGAAACGATGGGAGCCTCCACGATGTCCGGCCACCACGACGAACCGCAGCGCACCCCGATCGTGCCCGCCGCGCCCGAGCACGACGTGCACGACGTGCTGCAGGGCACGATCACCTGGGACCAGTTGCACGCCTCCCGCGCGGCCTGACGGCGGCTACAGCAGGTTGGAGCGGATCGCCCACGCCACGGCGTGCACCCGGTTGCGCAGCCCGAACCGTTCGAGCAGCTGGTGCAGCGCGTACTTCACGGTCCGCTCGGAGCAGAACAGCCGCGCGGCCACCTCCGCGATCGTGGCGCCGTCGGCCAGCAACCGCAGCAGCTGCAGATCGCGGTCGTTCAGCACCTGCGACCGCTCCTGCACCTGATGCCCGCCGACGAGGAGCCTGATCAGCCGTTCGGCGTTGACGTCCGCGCGCCGCAGCGGCACCGGGAGCCCTGCCTGGGCGGCGATCGAGGGGGTGAGGTCGTGCACCCGTGCCGCGATCACCACGATCCGCGACGAACCGGTGGCCCGCAGCCGTGCCGCCTGTTGCGCGCACAGTTCGTTGACGAGTGCGAGCAAGACGTGCGCGTCCGTGCGGTCCTGCACCACCCGCACGCGTGGTGATGTCTTCAGCAGATGGGTCACACCGGCCGCGCTGATCAGGTCTCGGGACTCCACCGCGACGCGCACCGGTTCGATTCCGGCGTCCACGGTGGCCAGGGCACTACTCATGGTGAGAATCGTGCGGATTTTCAGCGGTTGTCCACTTCGGAAAACCGAACCCATCCGATGACTACCTGTCGGTCCGCTGTCGACACGCGGAACTCGCCGGTCGGCCAGTGCTCGATCCGGAGCTCGTCGCCGGGCAGCACCGGGGCGGTGAAGCGGGCGTGCAGCTCGGTGAAGTCCTTACCGCGCACGGCGATTCCGAGCGTGCACAGGCCGTGCAGGATGGGGCGGGCGAACCCGGCCCTGCGCGCGAACTCGTGATCGTGGTGCATCGGGTTGACGTCGCCGGTCTCGCAGTACCGCAGGGCCTGGTCCCCCGACGTCCGGAAGAAGCTCACCTCGGGTTCGCTGCCGGGTGTGGCGAACCTGCGGGTTTCGCCGCGTTCGCCGCCGAAACCGCCTTCGCCCTTGATGAAGCAGGACGAGCGGGTCGACGCGTACTCCGACTCCCAGGTGCTGACGACCAGTGCGCCGGAACCCTTGTCGTGGATGCCGGTCACGGTCCTGGTGACGACCGCGGAACCGCTCCGGGGAAGCCTGCGGTGCAGCCGCAGGGACTGCTCGGCGTGCAGGACCTGGGTCATGTCCGCGCCGGTCAGGCCCAGCTGCGGGCCGCCGTGCTGCAGCAGCGGGATGGCGAACGCGGGGGAGTAGCCGCCGACCGCCGCCGCGTACACCTCGGCGTCGTCGGCCGACCAGGTGCGGACCTGTCGTTCGACGACGCCGAGGATGTCGTGGTTGAGCACTACCCCAAGATAGAACTAACCGAGCGTGCCTCGAATGTTCGCGTGGCCCTTGAGGAGGTTGCGGGCGATCGTGCGGCGCTGGATCTCGTCGGTGCCCTCGTAGATCCGCAGCAGCCGCAGCTCGCGGTACCAGCGCTCGATCGGCAGCTCGCGGGTGTAGCCCATGCCGCCGTGGATCTGCAGGACGCGGTCGACGATCTCGTTGGCCTTGATGCCGCCGTAGAGCTTGGCGATGGACTGCGCCTGCCGCGAGTCCTGCTTCTGGTCGACGAGCCACGCGGCGTGCAGCACGAGCCAGCGCAGCGCCTCGATCTCGACCGCGGAGTCCGCGATCATCCACTGGATCGCCTGGTACTCGGCGATGGGCCGGCCGAACGTCACGCGGTTCTTGGCCTGCTCGATCGCCATCTCCACCAGCCGCTCGACGCTGCCGAGCGCACGGGCGGGCAGCAGGTAGCGGCCCTGGCCGATCCACTGCATCGCGAGGTGGAAGCCCTTGCCGACCTCGCCGAGGACGTTCTCCTCCGGCACTCGGACGTTGTCGAACACGAGCGCCGCCGGGCCCCACTGGCCCATGGTCGGGATGGGTTCGGACTTCCAGCCCATGTCGCGGTCGACGAGGAAGCACGTGACGCCGCCGTCGGCGCCCTTCTCCTTGTCGGTGACGGCGAAGACCATCACGAAGTCGGCTTCGTTGCCCTGCGTGATGAACGTCTTCTCGCCGTTGATCACCCACTCGTCGCCGTCCTTCACGGCGGACGTGCGGATGGCCTTCGCGTCACTGCCGGCGCCGGGCTCGGTGATCGCGAAGCACGAGACGCGCTCGCCGGAGATCGTCGGCAGCAGGTAGCGCTGCTTCTGCTCCTCGTTGCCGTGGAACAGGATGTTGTCCGCGTAGCCGCCGAACCGGAACGGCACGAAGCTGCGGCCCAGCTCCGCCTCGATGAGCGCGGTCATCATCGCGCCGAGGCCCATGCCGCCGTACTCCTGCGGCGTCAGCACACCGAAGAAGCCGGCGGCCTTCGCCTTGTCCTGCAACGCCTTGAGCTCGTCCTTGGGCAGACCCGGCTGACCGGCGCGTTCGCGGCGCAGCACCTCGGGCTCCAGCGGGATGATCTCCTTGCGCACGAAGGTCCGCACCCACTCGCGGATCTCCTTCTGCTCGTCATCGAGCGTGAAGTCCATCTGCTTTCTCCTTTTACCCGCACGCGTCCGAAAGCGCCGAGGGGCCTCTGCTGAGAAACCGAACAGTGTTAGGTTAACCCACATGCCCCGGCCGAGCACCCCTCTGTTGAGCGCCGACCGCATCCGGTCGACGGCGCTGGCCATCGTCGACCGCGACGGCCTGGACGGTCTGTCGATGCGCAAACTGGCCGCTGAGCTGGGCGTTCAGGCCGCCTCGCTGTACGGGCACGTCCGCACCAAGGACCAGCTCCTCAACGACGTCGCGTCCTCCATCCTCGCCGCGGTCGACGTGTCGGGGTTCGACGTCGACTGGCGGGAGGGCTTGCTGCGGTGCGCGCGCTCGTACCGTGCGGCTTTGTCCTCGCACCCGAACATCGTCCCGTTCCTGGCCTACGGACCGGCCGGCCGTGACGAGTCCCTGAAGCGGCTCGACATCCTGCACGGCGCCCTGGTCGACGCGGGCTGGTCGCGGCGCGAGGCCACGATGATCGTGGCCGGCCTGATGTACCTCGTCTTCGGCTCGGCGCTGTCGTCGTTCTCCAGCGGCTTCTCCACCGACCCCGCCGACTACTCCGGGCGCTACCCGCACCTCGACCGCGCCCACCTGCTGCCGGGCGTCGCCCGCGAGCTCGACCGCGACAGCTTCGAGCTGGCGCTCGCGGCGTTCGTGCGCGGCCTCCAGCGGCGCTAGTGTGCTGGCGTGGCTGCCAAGTCGAAGGCGATCGAGCTCGAAGTCGGTGACCAGCTGGTGCGGGTGTCCAACCCGGACAAGCCGTACTTCCCCGCGCGCGGCATCACCAAGGGGCAGGTGGTCGAGTACTACCGCACCGTGGCGCCCGTGCTGCTGTCCGTGCTGCGCGACCGCCCGGTGGTGCTGAAGCGGTACGTCGACGGCGTCGAGGGCGAGGCCTTCTACCAGAAGCGCGTGCCCAAGGGCGCTCCCGAGTACGTCGAGACCGTGCAGGTCAAGTTCCCGTCGGGCCGTCCGGCCGACGAGATCTGCCCGACCTCGGAAGCCGTGATCGTGTGGGCCGCCAACCTCGGCACGTTCGACTTCCACCCGTGGCCGGTGCGGCGGCCGCAGGTCGACCACCCCGACGAGCTGCGCATCGACCTGGACCCGCAGCCGGGCACCGACTTCTCCGACGCGGCCCGCGTCGCCGCCGTGCTGCGCGAGGTGCTGGCCGACGCCGGCCTGACCGGTTACCCCAAGACCTCCGGCGGCCGCGGCATCCACGTGGCCGTGCGGATCCGGCCGGAGTGGGACTTCATCGACGTCCGGCACGCGGTGATCGCCCTGGCCCGCGAGGTGGAGAGGCGGGCGCCGACGCTCGCGACCTCGGCGTGGTGGAAGGAAGAACGCGGCGAGCGCGTCTTCATCGACTTCAACCAGGCGGCCCGCGACCGCACGATCGCCTCGGCCTGGTCGGTGCGGGGAACGTCGCGCGCCACCGTCTCGACGCCGGTCAAGTGGGACGAACTGTCCACTGTGGACCCCGACGACTTCGACGTACTGACCGTGCCGAAGTACCTGGCGGAGCGCGGTGATCCGCACGCCGCGCTGGACTCCGCGGCGTTCGGCATCGAGACCCTGCTGGAGTGGTACGCCGCCGACCCGCGCGGTGAGATGCCGTACCCGCCGGACTACCCGAAGATGCCGGGCGAGCCGATGCGGGTGCAGCCGTCGCGCGCCCGCAAGCAGGAGTGAGGGCGGGAACCGGCCGTCCGGTGGTTCGCCCAGTGAGCCAACCGGCTGTATCGGGACCGGATCCAGTGGCCGACCTCGTAGAATGAGGAGAACGCGAGAGGAGGTCGCCATGTCCCAGCCCTATGTCGTGCGGTACGTCGGCGGTCCTCTCGACGGCCGGGTCGACTCGTTGCCCTCGACTCCGGAGGATCCGAAGCAGACCGTGACGTACGTGCACCTGCACGGCGGGCCCAAGATCGTGCACATCTACGACCTGTCGTACGCGGTCGAGTACGGGTGCGAGTACCGGCTGCGCGCCGAAGAGGCCTGACCGGCCCACACGTGGACACCTTCGGGTAACGGGGCTGCCTTACTTGTCATGAGAGCGCTCTCACACAACAGGGCCGGGACGACGAACTGCGACCCGGTCGCGGACAAGTCGGCGACGAGCGACATCGCCACCGCCGCGGTGCCGATCGCTGCTCGAATCCTCACTTGCATGAACACTCCTCCCGCACGTCGGGTTCCGGGTTCGGAGTTCCGGGCGAACTGCGGCGCCAGTCATCGCAGGCAGGACGACCCGGTCGTCTTCCAGGACCAGCCGGGTGTCTCGCACATGCACGAGCTCTTCCGCGCCGCCGGGTTCTGGTCCGGTGACGTGGCCTTCGAGTCGCCCACCACGTACCGCAGCCCCTGCGGTGGGGGCGACCGCCCGAGTGCGGTCGTGGATGCCTGCAGCGCCGAGCGGGCGCGGGCGACGGTGGAGCAGCAGGCGGTTGTCGTTGGGAGGCACGGTCAACGGGGTGAACGTGACCACCGCGCACGGCTGCACGTTCCACGGTGACTCCACGAACGCGTGGGACCAGGCCGAGCTGCAACGAGGAGTGCACAACTGCGTCAACGCGGGCTACATCTGCGGAACGGACGGCAACCCGTGAGTTGATCTCCCCGCCGACCCGGTGCTCAGAATTGTCAGGGGTGTAGGGCATGCTGGGGCACAGGTGTTCGAACGGCGGGGAGGCAGGGCGATGGCGAAGAAGAGCGGGCTGTCGGCGGAGGACGTCGACAGCCTGCGCTCGCAGCTGGACGGAGGCACCCAGCCGCTGGTGTGGTTCACGGCGGCCGCGGTGGGCATGGAGGCGGGGCGCTCGGCGAAGCTCCTCGCGTTCACCGAACCCGAGGAGGGCGATTTCATCCAGGTGCGCCCGACCGGGTCGAAGGACGAGATGTCGTTCAGCCCGGCGGAACTGACGCTGGAGAAACCGCCGCCCCGCAAGAAGCCCGCGGCCCCGCCTCCTGCGCCGCCGCAGCCGCCGCGAGAGACTGAGATCCTCCATCCCTACGTTCCGGAGGCGCCGGTGAAGCCCGCGGCACCCAAGCCGAAACCCGCCCCCGCGGTCGTCGCGGAGCCGCCGCCCGCGAAGCCCGCGCGCAAGCCCTCGGCGAAGGGCGGCACACCCGAGGTCACCGTGACGCTCGTGTCCGCCGGTGAGGGCGAGTGGACCGTGGAGGTCGTGCAGGGCACCCGCAGGACGGTCCGCCCCACCCCGGTGTCACCGGCCGCCGTGGCGCAGGCCGCGAAGCTGCTCACGCCCGAGGTCGCCGAGATCGTCGAGGGCGTGCTGAACGCGGCGCGTGCTCAGCAGCTCGCCCGCGTGGAGCAGTTGCGCGCCGAACTGGAGGCCGCGCAGAAGGCTCTGGAGGACCTGGGCGCGTAGCGAGGTCACGGGCTGCGACGCCACGGTGGTTGTCCGTACGCGTTCGGGTGAGAGGGCTTCCCAGGGCTGGTGCCGGGGCGGACCGTGGAACGCGCGGATGTCCCGCGCAGGTCCGGCTTGGAGGACGGGGAGGCCCTGATGGGTACGTGTGGGTGCTGTTCCGGGTGCACGGGGCCCGGCTGCGGCTGCTGTTCGAGCTGCTGACACAAGATTCGGCCGGGGAGCGTTCCGCGTTGTGGTCGCGCGGGACGCTCCCCGAGCCAGCTCAGGGCGGGCAGACGGTGCCGTTCGACGGCACCTTCGCGTCGATCAGGTAGTCGCGCACCGCCGTCGTGGCGCACCCGGACCGCGTCAACGCACCCTGCCCGCTGCCCTGCCAGCCGATCAGCGCCGACCCCGGCAGCCGCTGCGCCGCGTGCTCGGTGCCGGGCGCGGGCGTCGAGACGTCGTTGGCCGTGCTGAGCACGACGATCGGCGGCGCGCTCTTCAGCGGGTCGACCTTCTCGCTCTTGGGCGGCGGGAACGGGTTGCAGTGCAGCAGCTGGCGGGCGAACAGGGCACCGAACATCGGGTGCTTGCTCTGCCAGTCCGCGGTCAGCGCCTTCACCCGGTCCGGCGGGATGCGGGTCGCGGTGTCGTTGCAGCCGATCACCAGGCCCGCGTCGAAGCGGGGCGGGTTCTCGTTGAGGTCGTTGACGATCGGTTCGAGCAACGCGAACAGGCCGCTGCCGTCGCCCGCGCGGGCCTTGACGACGGCGTCGGCGAGCTGCGGCCACCGCGACCGGTCGGCGAGGCCCGACACGATCGCGTTCAGCGCCGAGCCGGGCGTGAGGTCGATGTACTCGCCGCGCAGCCGCCCGGACCGCAGCTGGTTGAGCAGCGCCTGGACATCGGCGCGCGGGTTCGCGAGCGCGCAGCCGCGGGTCTTGCAGTCCTGGGCGAACGCGTCGAGCGTCGCCTCGGCCGCCACCGCCCGCGACTCCAGGACCCCGACCTGGTCGAGCGTCGGGTCCGGGGCGCCGTCGAGCACCATGCGGCCGATGTGGTTCGGGTAGCGCTGGGCGTAGGTCGTGAGAACGCGCGAGCCCTCGCCGAGACCGATGGCGTTGAGGCGCTCGGTGCCGAGGTAGTCGCGGAGGCGTTCGAGGTCGGCGGCCGCACGCCACGAGTCGAACGCGGTCAGCCTGCCTTCGAGGTCGAGCACGCACTCCTGCGAGGCCTCACCGGCGGCGACGACGAGGTTCGACTGCTCGGTCTCGGCGGGGTCGTACTCGACGAGCTGCGCGCGCGTTGCCGGCGGCACGCAGGACATGCCGTCCGAACCGCCCGTGCCGCGCCGGTCCATGCCGATGATCGTGTACGTGCTCAGGACGTCCTTCGGCAACGACGCGGCGAGCCGCGCGGCCTTCAGGGTGCCGGGCTCGCCTGCCGGGTCGTTGACCACGACCAGCGCGTTCTTGCCCGTCCCGACCCGCATCAACGCGATGCCAAGCGTGCCGCGTCCAGGACGTCCTGGCGGGTCGAGCACGACCGTCATGCGCGCGCACTCGTACTTCTGGTCGCCCTGGGGAGCGTCGGCGCCGAGGCGGTCCTTCATCCGTTCGTTGCACGGCGACCAGCCCAGCGAGTCCGGCTTGTAGTCGGCGAGCGGTGGCACGGGCTGCGGCCCCGCGAGCGTGCTCTGGTCGACGGGCTGGTTCTCCTCGCCCTTGACCGCGATCACCGGCCGGGTCGAAGGCCCCGCGCTGCACGCCGTCAGCACGCTCACTGCCAGTAGGGCCAAGGCAGCGCGACGCACAGATGTCCTCACTCTCGTTCACACTCCGGATCAGCTGAGCCTCGCACGGACCAGGTATGACCGCCGTGAGTGAGGTGCGTGTGTGTTGCCTCACCGGGCCCTCTTACTCGGGTGCTTCGCCGCGCGGCCGTGGGTGAGGATGGGACTCATGGCTCACGCTGATCGGCTCCCCGTCGCCCGGTTGACGGGCGGCATCCCGCCGACGGCGCTGGTGCTGCTGGGCATCGTGAGCGTGCAGGTCGGCGCGGCCTTCGCGAAGCAGCTGTTCGCGGTCGCGGGTGCGGCGGGCACGGTGACGCTGCGGCTGGTCGTCGCCGCGGTCGTGCTGGTCGCGATCTGGCGTCCGTCGCTGCGCCTGGACCGCCGCATGCTGGTCGTCGTCCTGAGCTACGGCGTCGTGCTCGGCGCGATGAACCTCTGCTTCTACTTCGCGCTCGAACGCATCCCGCTCGGCGCGGCGGTGACCATCGAGTTCCTCGGCCCGCTGGCCGTGGCCGTCGCGGGCTCGCGGCGCTGGCTCGACGGTCTGTGGGTGCTGCTCGCGGGCACCGGCGTGGTGCTGCTGACCCGCGTGGAGGGCGGGCTCGCGCTGCCGGGCGTGCTGTTCGCGCTGGCCGCGGGCGCGTGCTGGGCGGCGTACATCCTGTTGGCGGCCAAGCTCGGCAGCAAGTCCAGCGACGGCAAGGGCCTCGCGCTCGCGATGGTCGTGGGCTCGGCGGTCGCGCTGCCGTTCGGCATCACCTCGGCCGGTGCCGCGATGCTCGACCCGGTCGTGCTGGCCGCGGGGCTCGCGGTGGCGCTGATGTCGTCGGTGATCCCGTACTCGCTGGAGCTGGAAGCGTTGCGGCGCATGCCACCGCGCGTGTTCGGCATCCTGATGTCGATGGAACCGGCGGTGGCCGCGCTGGCCGGTCTGGTGCTGCTGGGGGAGCAGCTCAAGCCCGCGCAGTGGATCGCGGTGTGCTGCGTCGTGATCGCGTCGGTGGGCTCGACGCGGTCAGCCCGGCCGGAGGCCTAACGGGCCTTGAGCTCACCCTTCAGCACCGACGCCACGTCGTAGCGGGCCGGGATCTCCAGCTGGTCGTAGCGGCACGACAGCGGTTCGCGGTCCGGCCGCCACCGCGCGAACTGGCCGTTGTGCCGCAACCGCACGGGCTGGTCGCCCTCGGTCTGGGTGTAGTGGATCTCCAGCACGCGCTCCGGCCGCAGCGCCACGTACTCGGCCTGCTTGCCGCGCCACCGGTTGATCTCGCCCGGAATGCGCTGGCCCGGCTGGGGGTTCGCCCACGGGTGGTCGTCGGACTCGGTGATCAGCGGCGCCAGTTCGGCGGCCAGGTCACGGCGTTCGGCGGCCTTGAACGAGCCGCAGACGCCGATGTGGTGCAGCAGGTCGTTGTCGTCGTAGACGCCGAGCAGCAGCGAACCGACCGCGGTGCCGGGCTCGGTGTCCTTGTGCCAGCGCAGGCCCGCCAGCACGACGTCGGCGGTGCGGGCGTGCTTCACCTTGATCATCGAGCGCTTGCCCGGCGTGTACGGGCCGTCGGCCGGCTTGCCCATCACGCCGTCCAGGCCCGCGCCCTCGAAGAGCGTGAACCACTGGCGTGCCGTCTCGACCGAGGTCGTCGCGGGCGTGATGTTGAGGCCGGGGAGCTTCAGCAACGCCTCGCGCCGCGCGATCGTGGGCTCCTCCAGCAGCACCTCGGAACCCAGCGCCAGCAGGTCGAACGCGACGAACGTGGCCGGCGTCGACTCCGCCAGCAACGCGACGCGCGAGGCCGCCGGGTGGATGCGCTCGGACAGCGCGTCGAAGTCGAGCTCGTCGTTCTTGGCGACCACGAGCTCGCCGTCGACGACCGCGCGTTCCGGGAGCACCTCCAGCATCGAGGCGACGACCTCGGGGAAGTAGCGGTTGAGCGGCTTGCCGCTGCGCGACTGCAGGAGGACCTCGTCGCCGGAGCGGAACACCACGCAGCGGAAACCGTCCCACTTCGGCTCGAACACCAGGTCCGCGGCATCCGGGATGCCGTCGACCGCGGTGGCGAGCATGGGCTGCAGGGGTGGCGTCAGCGGTAGGTCCACGCGGACATCCTGCCCCTTCAGCTGGAATTCTGCCGCTGATACCGCAGCAACAGCACGTCGTCGGCTTTGAGCACGGAGGCGAGTGCCAGATCCACGGGCGGGATCACCGAGCCGTGCGCGATCCGCGTGGAGTCGCCCACCGCCAGCAGCGGCGACATCGTCAGGTTCACCGCGTCCACCAGTCCGTCGGCGATCATCGATCCGAACAGTCGCGGCCCGCCCTCCAGGTTGATCTTGTGCAGGCCGCGGGCGGCGAGCTCCGCGACCGCCAGCTTCAGATCCACCTCGGACTCACCGGCCACGATCACGTCCGCCGGCAGGCCGGGCAACTGGGCGGCCGCGCAGGTGATCACGATCGGCCGCACCGAGTCGTTCGTGAACAGCGGCAGGTCCGGCGTGAGCGTTCCGCGTGCGGTGACCACGGCGATCGGCATCCGCTTCGACGGGCGGTAGCCCTCGATCAGCACGGTCCCGGCACCGACCAGCACGACGTCGGCGAGCCGGCGGCCGAGCGAGAAGATCTGCTTGTCGGCGGGCGAACCCAGCCCGGCGGAACGTCCGTCGACCGACACCGCACCGTCCACGCTGGACACGAAGTTCGCCGTCACCCAGGTCCGCCCCTCGGGGTACGCGTAGAGCGACTCGAGGGCTGTGTCGGTCATCTCAACGCCCGGTGAGGGCCACAACATCTGCACGAACACATCCCATCACGCCGATAGGCTGCGGGCATGCGCTTGTCCGACCGGGATCCCCAGATCGGGGCTGACGAACTGATCGAGGGCCTGGTGCCGCCGCCGAGGTTCGACACCGTCAGCTTCGACAGCTACCTGCCCAACCCGGACGAGCCCAGCCAGGCCGCCGCGGTCGAGGCCTGCCGCCTGTTCGCCGCGCGGGTGAGCCTGAAGCGCAAGAAGTGGTCGCTGTTCGGCGCCAAGGAGGACGAGGGCAAGCTCGGCCTGTACCTCGACGGCGGGTTCGGCGTCGGCAAGACCCACCTGCTGGCGTCGCTGTGGCACGCCGTCCCCGGCCCCAAGGCGTACGGCACGTTCGTCGAGCTGACCAACCTCGTCGGCGTGCTCACGTTCCCCGAGGCCGTCAAACGCCTGAGCGGTCACAAGCTCCTCGCCATCGACGAGTTCGAGCTCGACGACCCCGGCGACACCATGCTGGTCACGCGCCTGATCAAGGAGCTGACCGCGGCCGGCGTCTTCGTCGCCGCCACCTCCAACACGCTGCCGGACAAGCTCGGCGAGGGCCGGTTCGCCGCCGCCGACTTCCTGCGCGAGATCCAGTCGATGTCCTCGAAGTTCGACGTCGTGCGCGTCGACGGCCCCGACTACCGCCACCGCGGCCTGCCCGACGCCCCGCCGCCGATGTCGTCCGACGAGCTGGAGACCAAGGCCGCCGCGACCGGCGGCTCGACCATCGACGACTTCGACGACCTCTGCAAGGCGCTCGCCCGCATCCACCCGTCGAAGTACGGCCGGCTCCTCGACGGCGTCAGCGCCGTGCACCTCAAGGACGTCAAGGCGGCGCCGGACCAGAACGTCGGGCTGCGGCTCGTGGCGTTCGGCGACCGGCTCTACGACCGCGACATCCCGGTCGCGGTGTCGGGGCAGCCGCTGTCGGAGCTGTTCACCGACGAGATGCTGCGCGGCGGCTACCGCAAGAAGTACCTCCGCGCGGTCTCCCGGTTGGTCGCGCTAAGCCGCTGACCAGGCCATGTCACGACCGGCGCGCGCGTAGAAGCGGTGCAGCTCGGCGTCGATCTTCGCCGAGTCTGCCTCGGTGAGCACCACCGACGGGTCGGTGTGCGGCCAGGACTTCACGATCCGCGCCCGCAGCCCCGACGGCGGGTGGTCGCGCCACAGCGAGGCGTCCTCGGTGACGGACTTCTCCAGCACCTCGGCCACGTTCATCGTCGCCCGCCACGCGTCCGCCGCCGCGCGCCACCGTGCCGCACCGGGGTGGTTGCGGCGAGCCGTCTCGGGGTTCGCCTGCGTGCCGCGCTCGGCGGCCGCGATCGTGCCCATCAGCTGCTCGGCTGTCGCGAAGTCGAGCATCAACGCCTCGGTGGCCGCCGTGCCGGCCAGCCGGACGGAGAGGGCGTCGGCGCAGTACTCCGCCCGCTGGTGGTCCCGCGCCGCCACGGCCACGACCCCGGTGCCGATCAGCACGAACAGCCGTTGCAACAGCAGCTGGAACGGCCACAGCGCCCGCTCGGCGAGCTGACCCCACAGGTTGTCGCTGACGAACGACTCGGACGGCCGCACCAGGTCGGCCAGGATCGACGGCGTCCGCAGCGCGGGCTGGGTCAGCAGGCCGCGTGCCGGGTCGCCGTTCACGAAGTGCCCGAACTCGTGTCCGAGCACCGCCACCCGCTGCTGCGGCGTCAGCACCCCGAACAACGGCAGACCGATCATCAACGTCCGGCGCCGGCGCCATCCGTGCGTGCCCGCCGCCGCGTTGAAGCCGGCGTCCAGCGCCACCCGGTCCGGCACGCGCGTGCCCGCCGCGGCCGCCACCCGGTCGAGCAGGGTGAACAACGCCGGTGCGTCGTCGCGGCGCAGCTCGTGCCACACCTCTCCCGCGCTCCACAGCCGCGGCCGCAGCACCCAGGCGACCATCAGCACCGGCAGCCCGGCCAAGATCGAGAACGACGGGAAGTCGCGAAGCACCAGCCACCCGCCCAGCACAGCGAGCCCGGCCACCATGGTGACCAGCACCGCGGAGAACGCGACCAGCGCGACACGGGCCGCGGTCCAGTGCGGGCGCGTGGGCGGAGTGCCCTCGTAGGCGGCGTACTGCTGTGCGTCGAGTCTCAGCGCGAGCTTCTTCGAAAATCCCCCAGACATGCGCGGCAGTATGACTGAACCGGCTCAGCCGAGTTTGACTACGGCGGCGTTCGAGTATCCACTGGATGACGAGCGGGAATGATGACGTCCCGACGTCTTCCGGAGGCACCCATGCTGAGTGAAGCCGAACGCCGCTCGCTCGAGGAGATCGAGAGGCGGTTGCTCGCCGAGGAACCGAGACTCGCCCGGACCATGAGCCGACCGGTCCGGCCGTGGCTGTTCTACTCCCTGCTGCTCGTCTTCGGCGGCCTCACCGTGCTGCTGACGGTGATCGGCGCACTCGGCCCGGCGTTCGAGTGCCTGCTGGTCACGGCAGGCGCGCTGGTGCTGCGCAGATACCCGATCCGCCTCCGGTAGCCGGAAACTCGCTGGCGTTCACCACCCGCCGGCGCAGACCATCTCCGGCGTGGGTTATCTGGAAGCGAACGGGCTCGCGTACGTCCTGCCGGACGGCAGGGAGCTGTTCCACGACGTCTCGTTCAAGGTGAGCGGCGGTTGGGTCGTCGCGCTGGTCGGGGCGAACGGCGTCGGCAAGACGACCCTGCAGCGCATCCTGTCCGGCGAGCTGACCCCGAAGCAGGGCAGTGTGCACGTGCAGGGCGGCCTCGCGGTGATGCCGCAGTTCATCGGCTCGGTCCGCGACGAGTCGCTGGTCCGCGACCTGCTGCTCTCCGTGGCGCCCCCGGCGTTGCGCGCCGCCGCCCAAGAGCTCGATGACGCCGAGCTCGCGTTGATGGACACCGACGACGAAGCCGCCCAGATGCGCTACGCGAACGCGTTGACCAGCTACGGCGAGGCCGGCGGCTACGACATCGAGGTCCTCTGGGACACCGTCACCGTCGCCGCGCTGGGTCTGCCCTATGACCGCGCACGGTTCCGTTCGGTGCGCACCCTGTCCGGCGGCGAACAGAAACGCCTGGTCCTGGAAACGTTGCTGCGCGGCCACGAGCAGGTCCTGCTGCTCGACGAGCCCGACAACTACCTCGACGTCCCCGGCAAGCGCTGGCTGGAAGACCGCCTGAAGGCCACCGACAAGGCCGTGCTGGTCGTCAGCCACGACCGCGAACTGCTCGCCAACGCCGCCACCCACGTCGTCACCGTCGAAGCGCACTCCGCGTGGACGCATCCCGGTTCGTTCGCGACCTGGCACGCCGCCCGCCACAAGCGCATCGAGAAGCTCAAAGAAGATCACCGCCGCTGGAACGAGGAGCACGAGCGGCTCAAAGAGCTCGTGCGCACGCTGCAGCAGCAGGCGAAGTACTACGAGTCGATGGCACCCAAGTACCGCGTCATGTGTGGGCGCCTGGAACGGTTCGAGGAAGCCGGACCACCACCGGAGATCCCTCAGGACGAGACCGTCAACCCACGGCTCAAAGGCGGCCGCACGGGCGTTCGCGCGATCACGTGCTCCGAACTGGAGCTGACCGGCCTGATGAAGCCGTTCTCGCTGGAGATCTTCTTCGGTGACCGGGTCGCCGTGCTGGGGTCGAACGGCTCCGGCAAGAGCCATTTCCTGCGACTGCTCGGCGGCGACTCGGTTCGCACGACCGGCGCCTGGAAGCTCGGCGCACGGGTCGTGCCGGGCCTGTTCGCGCAGACGCACGAGCACCCCGAATGGGTCGGCCGCACGCTCGTGGACATCCTTTGGCACGGGGACGACCAACGGTCCGGACGCGACCGCGGCGCCGCCATGTCGGTGTTGAAGCGCTACGGGCTGGACAAGTCCGGTGACCAGCGCTTCGAGAACCTGTCCGGCGGTCAGCAGGCGCGGTTCCAGATCCTGCTGCTGGAGCTGTCCGGCGCCACGTTGCTGCTGCTCGACGAACCCACGGACAACCTCGACCTGGCGTCGGCGGAGGCGTTGCAGAACGCGTTGAACGACTTCGAGGGCACGGTCGTCGCGGTGACGCACGACAGGTGGTTCGCCAAGTCGTTCGACCGGTTCCTGCACTTCCGCGCCGACGGCCTCGTGTCCGAAGTGGACGAACCGGTCTGGACGTAGCTCCGAAAAAATCGGAAAGCCCGGCGCTGGCCTTGCTGGAAGCTGAGTGCACGCACGATGTTGACCACACACACTCGTGGCGTGCTCATCGGAGGTAGTTGTGCACAAGAAATCCGGCAGGACCGTACGGACGATGGGAGGGGCGCTCGCCCTTGCGCTGGGAGCCGGGGCCGTTCTCGGGACGGTGCCGGCGCAGGCCGACTGGTCCATCTACCCGATCCAGACCAGCTACCACGGCACCGCGCGGCCTTCGGACGCAGCCGCCCAGAACGAGACGCGACCTGCCGCTGACCGGGAGTGCTTCTCGAAGTACGGGTTCCGGGCTCGCGGGGTGACGCCTGCCTGGCTGGTCAGCAACAACGGCAACTGGTACCAGTACTGGCGCTGCGACAGCAACTGACGGCCGCAGCGTTTTCACCCGAACGAGCGCGGTCCTGGGAGTGACTTCAAGCCCTAGCGTCGAAGGCATGACCATCTCCACCGCCTACAGCAGGGACCTGGGTGACGAGCTGCGCCGGTTGCGGGAGACCTGCACCGGACTGACGGGCCGCGCGCTCGCCGTACAGCTTGGATGGGATCCAAGCAAGGTGTCCAACATCGAGCACGGCCGGGCGCGCGCCAGCGAGATCGACCTCGTGCAGCTGCTGACGGTGTGCGGCAAGGACCTCGACTACTTCGACGACTTCCGCCGCCGTTACCGGTACGCCTTCGATCTCTACTTCGTGCAGGTGCCGGACAACCTGCGCACCCTCGCCATGACCGAGTCGATGGCCTCGAAGATCATCACCTACGACGCTCTGACGGCGCCTGGCCTCTTGCAGACGCGGAGGTACGCACGCGAACTGCTCGTCGTGACCGGCTTCGAGGAACTCAAGAACATCGAGACGTTCGTCGACCTGCGCACCGAACGGCAAGCGGTCATGCGTCGGCCGTACCCGCCGAAGTGCACGTTCTACGTGCACGAGCTGGCCCTTCAGATCCGACTGGGCGATGACCAGCTCATGAAGGAGCAGTACATGCGCATGCTCTACAAGACGCACTTCCTGCGCATCGTGCCCGCGAAGTTCATGACTGCCGCTCTATGGTCGAAGGCGACGCTGTTCGAGTTCAAGAAGGCGCCGCCGGTGGCCTACGCGGAGACCGACCTGGCCAAGGTCTTCGCTCAAGACGATGCCGCCGTCAAGAAGGCACAGAGGCTGTTCGAGCGGTTGGATGACCTCGCCTTGGATGAGGAACAATCTCGGAGGAAGCTGGCGGAGTACGTCAGCGGACTCCGAAAGGATCCTCATGGCTCAGCACAGGACCTGGCGTAAGAGCACGTACAGCGGTGGCACCGGTGACAGCGACTGCGTCGAGGTCTCGCTCGCCCAGGACGCTCTGGTGCGGGACTCCAAGAACGCGGGTGGCGCTGTTCTCACGTTCTCCACTCAGGCCTGGCAGGCGCTCGTCGAACAGGTCAAAGCTCCCAGCTGACGAACGCGCCGTCGTCGATCGAGCCACCTGCCTTGCGGTAGGTGGCCTGGGCGGCCACGTCACCGGCGGCGGTGCCGGTCCACATGGCGTAGCAACCCCGTTCCGCGGCAAGGGCTTTCAACGCCTCCACCAGCGCGGTGCCGATGCCGCGCCGCAGGAAGGCGTCGTCCACGCCGAGCTCGTAGAGGAACATCTCGGTGCCCTTGTCCGGGTGGGTGGTCTCCACACCGGACACGAAACCGGCCGGCCGGTCGTCCACGTAGGCGATCAGCAGATGGCTGTGGTCCTGGGCGAGGAACCGCGCGGTCGCCTCCGGCAGCGGAGGTGCGTCGAACAGGTGCCCGGCGGCGAACACGTCGTCGGGGGAGGCGGCGCGGCGGATCTTCATACCGCCAGGCTAAGTGAACTTCCCGGCGCGGGCCGGAAGGCGCGTCAGCGGTCCTCGACGAGGGCGGGCAGCCTGCCGTCCTTGACGAGCTTCACCAGTTCGGCGTGGTCGGCCTCGGTCTGGTCGGCGTAGTCGAACGCGTACTTGGTGAAGGCCTCGTCGAGATCGTCGCCGCCGCCGTTCTGGAAGTACCCGGCGAGCAGTCGCGGATCGAGCGACCTGGTGTGCGCGCGGGCCAGCAGGGCGCCCGCGAGGCGGCCGTAGTCGTCGAGGTCGTCGCGCTTCAGCGTCGTCGCGTCGATCTCGCCCTTGCGGTTGCGGAACTGCCGCACGATGAACGGGCGGCCCTCGATCGTCGTCCAGCCCAGCAGGATGTCGGACTCCGCCTGCACGAGCCGGGCGCCGTGCACGATGCGCTTGCCCTCGTGCTTGGCCGGTTCGACGTCCAGGAACGGCTGCAGCGCCGACGGCCGGGCTTCCTTGGCCTGCAGCACCAGCGCCTCGGTGCCGTTGCCGTGCAACAGGATCAGGTAGTTGCGCAGGCCGACGCTGCCGGTGCCGACGACGCGGAACGCCACGTCCGACACGCCGTAGCGCATGATCAGGATCCGCCGCGACTCGCGCAGGGTGTCCACGTAGGACGGCAGCGCGGCGATCACGGCGTCCTCGGTCTCCGGCGAGACGTCGGTGAAGGTCGGCGGGTTCGTGATGAACCGCCACCGCTCGCCGTCGTGCGCGGTCCACTTCGCGGCGAAGCGGGCGCTGGTGTTCTTGCGCGACTTCTCCGCGGCCTTGGAGAAGTCGTTGACCAGGTCGTCGGCCTTCACCTTCGACAGCGTCGACTCGTCACCGAGCGCCGTCCACGAGTCCAGGAACGGCATCCCGGCGAGCTGCTTGATGACGGCGCGGTAGGCCTTGACGGCGTCCTCGGCTGCCTCGCGGCAGCCCTTGTCCGACACGCCACCGACCCGGCCGGCGAGCACCAGGGACGTCACCAGCCGCTTGAGGTCCCACTCCCACGGGCCGGGCAGGGTCTCGTCGAAGTCGTTGATGTCCATGACGATCTGACCCTCGGGCGTGCCGTACAGGCCGAAGTTCGCCGCGTGCGCGTCACCGCACAGCTGAGCGTGCAGGCCGGTCGCGCACCCGGCGGCGAGATCGCCCGCCTGCAGTCCGGCGGCGCCGCGGAAGAACGCGAACGGGTTGGCGAGCATCCGGCCCACCCGCAGCGGGATCAGGTGCTCCAGCCGACCGGAGTTGCTGGCGTTCATGAACTCCAGCACGGACGGCCGCGAGGGCGCCAGCGAGACGGCGCGGTGCGCCTTGAAGTCCACAGTGGACCGCAGTGCCCGGCCGGCCGCGTAGACCTCTTCCGGCTCGACCCACTTGCCCAGCGCGGCAGCGGCCTCAGTGCGCACTCTCTCACCCATACGGGTAATCATGCCCGCGGCGGACGAGCCACATGGCCCGTCCGCCGCATTTGTGACTCAGGAACGGACCAAAATCACCCCAAATCGGGACGAACGACCTCGGCAATCGCCCGCACGCCCAGGTCGATCTCGTCGCGGGTGATCACCAGCGGGGGAGCGACGCGCAACGTGGTCGCCTGCGTCTCCTTGCACAGCACCCCGCGCGCGGCCAGCGCCTCGGACGCGGCCCGGCCGACGGGGCCGCCCGGCGCGATCTCGACACCGGCCCACAGGCCGCGGCCGCGCACCTCGGCGATGCCGTGGCCGACCAGCTTGCCCAGCTCGGCGTGCAGGTACGCGCCCATCTCGCGCGAGCGCTCCTGGAACTCACCGGTCTCCAGCAGCCGCACGACCGCACGGCCGACGGCGCACGCCAGCGGGTTGCCGCCGAACGTCGACCCGTGCTCACCGGGCTTCAGCACGCCCAGCACGGCGCGGGAGCCGACCACCGCGGACACCGGCAGGATGCCGCCGCCGAGCGCCTTGCCGAGCGTGTAGAGGTCGGCGCGGATGCCCTCGTGGTCCAGCGCGAACAGCTCGCCGGTGCGGCCGAGGCCGGACTGGATCTCGTCGGCGATCATCAGCACGTTGTGCTCGTCGCACAGGCGGCGGATCCCGGCCAGGTAGCCGGCGGGCGGCACGACGACGCCGGCCTCGCCCTGGATCGGTTCGATCAGCACGGCCGCGGTGCGGGGCGTGATCGCGGACTCGACCTCGTCGAGGTTGCCGTACTTGACGACCTTGAAGCCGGGCGTGAACGGGCCGAAGTCGTTGCGTGCGGTCTCGTCGGTCGAGAACGACACGATGGTCGTGGTGCGGCCGTGGAAGTTCGACCCGGCCACGATGATCTCGGCCGTGCCCTCCGGCACGCCCTTGACCTGGTAGGCCCACTTGCGGGCGACCTTGATCGCGGACTCGACGGCCTCGGCGCCGGAGTTCATCGCGAGCACCATCTCGGTGCCGGTCAGGGAAGCGAGCTCACGGCAGAACAGGCCGAACTGGTCGTGGTGGAACGCGCGGCTGGTCAGCGTGACGCGGCCGAGCTGCTCGACGGCGGCGGCCACCAGGGCGGGGTGGCGGTGGCCGAAGTTGAGCGACGAGTAGCCGGACAGGAAGTCCAGGTAGCGGCGGCCTTCGACGTCGGTGACCCACGCTCCCTCGCCGTGCGAGATGACCACCGGCAGCGGGTGGTAGTTGTGGGTGCTCCATTCTTCGTCAAGGGCTACGTGGTCAGCGCTGGTGGTGGTCTGGTGCTCAGCGATGGCGGTCATCCTCCAAGGCTAGGGGCCTGGACAAGCGATTTCAGCCGCCAAGCGTTGCGCCTGACCTCAGTTCGTTGCGTAGATTCACCGAACAGTGGCTGAACATTGCGCAACAGGCGTACTCAACGGTTCATCGATACGCTCCGCTCATGGCGAAGAAGTCGGTTCGTGCAGCCCTGCGACTCGATGAGGTGGATCTCTCCACCCTCGACCCGGCCGGTCGTCCGATCGGTCCCAAGAACAAGAAGGAGGCGGCCGAGGACCTCGCCGCCACCGGGGCCGAGCTCGACGACCTGCAGGAGGCGCTGTACGCGGAGGACTCCCGCGCGGTGCTGCTCGTGCTGCAGGGCATGGACACCTCGGGCAAGGGTGGTGTGGTCAGCCACGTCGTCGGCCTGGTGAACCCGCAGGCCGTGCGCATCGCGTCGTTCAAGAAACCGACTCCCGCCGAACGGCGCCAGCACTTCCTGTGGCGCATCAGGAAGGTCTTGCCGGAGAAGGGGCGCATCGGCGCGTTCGACCGCTCCCACTACGAGGACGTCCTCGTGCCCAAGGTCGAGCGTCTGCTCAGCGCCGCGGAGATCAAGGCGCGCTACAAGGAGATCAACGCGTTCGAGCAGGAGCTCGCGGACGGCGGCACCACGGTGATCAAGTGCTTCCTGCACATCTCACCGGAGGTGCAGAAGGAACGCCTGCTCGCCCGTTTGGACGACCCGCGCAAGCACTGGAAGTACAACCCGGCGGACATCGACGTGCGGTCGAAGTGGTCCAAGTACCAGGACGCGTACACGCAGGCGTTGCAGAACTGCCAGGACACGCCCTGGTACGCGATCCCGTCCGACCGCAAGTGGTACCGCAACTGGGCGGTCAGCCGGTTGCTGCTGGAGACCATGCGCGACATGGACCCGAAGTTCCCGCCGCCCGCCTACGACATCGAGGCCGAGAAGGCCCGGTTGATCTCGAACGACCCATTGCGCTAGATGCAATCTTCATTGCGCCTATTGCCTGACTGTAACGGTCTAGGCCACTGTGGGCTGCGCCGCCGTTGAGTATCCCGGAGGTGCGGACGTGGGTGTGGACCGGCGACGTTTTCTCGGAGCCATGGGTGTGGGAGCTGGACTGCTGATGACCGGAGGAACCGCGGAGGCGGCACCTGCCACGAAGAGAGTCTTCTTCGGCGCGTACACGACGTGGAGCGGTGGCGCCAAGGGCATCGGCATCGGCACCTACGACCCGGCGGGCGGCCAGCTGAAGAGCACCGGCGTGATCGCGGGCGTGGTCAACCCGTCGTTCGTGATCGAGTCGCGCGACGGCCGGTTCCTGTACGCGGTCAACGAGAACACCAAGGGCGAGGTCACCGCGATCGACGCGCGGTCGCTCAAGGTGCTGAACAAGCAGCCGACCGGCGGCGCCGACCCGTGCCACCTCACGCTCGACCCGTCCGGGAAGTTCCTGATCACCGCGGACTACTCGTCGGGGTCGCTGAGCGTCTTCCCGGTGAAGGCGGACGGGAGCCTCGGTGCGCGCACGCAGAAGGTGCAGCACAAGGGTTCCGGACCGGACCCGGAGCGCCAGGAGGGCCCGCACGCGCACCACGTCGTGTTCGACCCGGCGGGCCGGTGCGCGCTCGCGGTCGACCTCGGCGCCGACGCGGTGTTCACCTACTCGTTCGCCGGCGGTCAGCTCAAGCTCGTCTCGACGGCGAAGTTCAAGCCGGGCGCCGGGCCGCGGCACATCGCGTTCCACCCCAACGGCCACACGGCCTACGTGGCGAACGAGCTGGACTCGACGATCGTGGCCTGCGGATACGCCGACGGGAAGCTCACCCCGGGGCAGGTGCTCAAGACCGCGCCCGCCGCGGGAGTGCGCAACTACCCGGCCGAGGTGCTGGTGTCGGCGGACGGCAGGCACGTCTACCTGTCCAACCGCGGGCACGACAGCGTCGCGCACTTCACGGTCAACGGGGCTGAACTGGCGTTGGTCGGGCACACGCCGGTCGGCGGCAAGTACCCGCGGCACATCACGCTGGACCCGTCGGGGGCGTTGCTGTTCGCGGCCAACCAGAACTCGAACAACGTGACGTCGTTCGCGGTGGACCGGGCGACCGGCGCGCTGACGCCGTCCGGGACGCCGCTGCAGACCGCGATCCCGGTCTGCGTGCTGCCCACACGTCTGGGTTAACGCACTTCTGATCGACCGTCCACAGTGGTACTCCGTGCCCTATGGGTCTTATGGCTGGAGTACTGGCAGCAGCTCTGATGGTGCCCGCGCCGATCGCGCCGGAGTACGTCGCACTCGGCGACTCCTACGCGGCCGGTGCGGGCGCCGGTTCCTATATGGACGGCTCGTGCCGGCGCAGCGCCAACGCCTATCCGGCGTTGCGGGGCAAGGACTTCCCGTCGTTCAAGTTCGTGGCGTGCAGCGGCGCGACCACGAAGTCGCTCAAGCCGCAGCTCAAGGCGCTGACCCCGGCCACGACGCTGGTCACGGTCACCGTCGGCGGCAACGACCTCGGGTTCGTCGACGTGATGACGACGTGCACGCTCAAGGGCGACAAGGCGTGCGAGAACCGGGTCGGCAAGGCCAGGGCCTTCGCCCGCGACCAGCTGCCCGCGCGGCTCGACGCCACCTACGCCGCGATCAAGGACGCCGCACCCGCGGCTCAGCTGGTCGTCCTCGGTTATCCGCGGCTGTTCACGCCGGATGACGGCTGCCGGACGCTGTCCAAGCGCAAGCGGGAGGCGCTCGACGACGCGGCCGACGAGGTGTCCGACGTGATCTCGGCGGCCGCCGCACGGGCTGGTGCGCGCTATGTCGACGTGAGGGAGGCGTTTGCGGACCACGGTGTCTGCGCGGACCTGCCCTGGATCAACGCGCTGGTCAACCCGACCGAGGACTCCTACCACCCGAACAAGGCAGGTCAGGCGGCCTACTTCGAGGCGTTGACAGCCGCTTGGTGAGCGGGGCGGAAATCTGCTCGGCCTCGCGCGGGCGTTCGTGTGATCATGCGCCAGTGAATGTGGCAGTGAATTCGTTGAGGGAGGTCACGGCCACCCGGTACGTGACGCCGTTCCGCGAGGGCGGTTCCATGCCGGGGCTGGTCGAGGCCGACGACCTGGGCATGTACGTGGTGAAGTTCCGCGGCGCCGGACAGGGCGTGAAGGTGCTGGTCGCCGAGATCGTCGTCGGCGAGCTGGCCCGCCGGCTGGGCTTTCGCATACCCGAGATCGTGCTGGTGCACCTCGACCCCGAGCTGGCGCGTGCGGAACCGGACCAGGAGGTCCAGGAGCTGCTGCGCGCCAGCGGCGGCCTCAACCTCGGCCTCGACTACCTGCCCGGCTCGTTCGACTTCAACCCGGTCGTGCGCGACCCCGGCGTCGAGCTCGCGACGAAGCTGCTGTGGCTGGACGCGTTGGTGCTCAACGTGGACCGCAGCTGGCGCAACCCGAACATGCTGCTGTGGCACCGGGACGTGTGGCTGATCGACCACGGCGCCGCGCTGTACTTCCACTACTCGTGGAGCGAGGATCGGCCCGCCACCAAAGAGTTCAAGTACGACGCGTCCGACCACGCGATGCTGCCGAACGCGGGCGCGCTGTCCGAAGTGGACGCCGAGCTGGCCGCGAAGATCACGCCCGAGCTGCTCGACGAGGTGCTCGCCCTGGTCCCGGACGAGTGGCTGGAGGGGGATCCGGTAGAACTGCGGCAGCGTTACAAGGACTACTTCACCTACCGCCTCGCCCACCGCGGCTGGGTCGACTCACTGGAGGCCGCGCGTGCCGCACGTGTTTGAGTACGCGCTGCTGCGGGCGGTGCCGCGGCAGGAGCGCGGCGAGTTCATGAACGTCGGCGTCATCGTCTACTGCCGCGACCTGGACTTCCTGTGTGCGAAGACCTATGTGGACGGTGATCGGCTGCGGGCGCTGGACCCGCGGCTGGACGTCGAGATGCTGGAGACGTCGCTGAAGCACCTCACGAACTCGTGCGACGGCACGCCCGACGCCGGCCCGGTGAGCAGGACCACGATCGGGCAGCGGTTCCGCTGGCTGACCGCGCCGCGCAGCACGATCGTGCAGACCTCGCCCGCGCACACCGGGTTCACCGACGACCCGTCGGCCGAGGTCACGCGGCTTTTCGAAGCGCTGGTGCTGCCGCCCCGGTAGGTTCGTCGCAACCTGAAGGGGCGCCTCGCGTCCCTAGGTGCAAAGCGAAACTGACGCGATCGGGGTTGGCGACACATGAGCGCTGGGTATCACCACGGCTACCAGCAGCCGCGGCGTCCCATGCCGCCGCAGCGGCCGATGAAGAAGAAGGTGCGTCCCGGACGCGTCATTCTGGTGCTGCTGCTGGTCTTGCTGCTGGCCGTCGTCGGATTCGGCTTCTACGTCGACTCGACGTTGAAGCGGATCGACGCGCTGCCGGACTACGAGGGACGTCCCGCCGACACGCCGGGCACCACGTGGCTGCTCGTCGGTTCCGACTCTCGCGACGGGCTGACACAGGAGCAGAAGGACAAGCTCGCCACCGGTGACGCGGCAGGCAGCCGCACCGACAGCATCATGATGCTGCACCTGCCGGACAACAGCGCGGCCAAGCCGGTGCTGCTGTCGATCCCGCGCGACTCCTACGTGGCGATCGAGGGCAACGGACGCAACAAGATCAACGCTTCCTTCTCGTTCGGCGGGCCGCAGCTGCTCGTCAGGACCGTCGAGGGCGCGACCGGCGTGCGGATCGACCACTACATGGAGATCGGCTTCGGCGGGTTCTCGAACATCGTCGACGCGGTGGGAGGCGTCGACATCTGCCTCGACCAGGCGATCAAGGATCCGATGGCCGGCATCGACCTGCCCGCGGGCTGTCAGGAGCTCGACGGCCCGAAGGCGCTCGGGTTCGTCCGGACCCGCTACACGTTCGCGACCTCCGACCTGCAGCGCGTGCAGAACCAGCGGAAGTTCCTGTCGGCGTTGTTCGAGAAGGTGAAGAGCCCTGCCACGCTCGCGAACCCGTTCCGCCTGCTGCCGCTGATGAACGCGGCGTCCGGGTCGGTGTCGGTCAACGAGGGCGACCACGTGTGGAACCTGGCGAGCGTCGCGCTGAACATCAGCGACGCGACCTCCGGCACCGTGCCGATCAGTGGCACTCCGACGATCGGCGGCCAGTCGGTCGTGCAGTGGAACAAGGAGAAGGCCTCGCAGCTCTTCGACCTGATCAGCAAGGACCAGCCGGTGCCGGCCGAGCTGATCGCTCCCCCGAAGTAACTACTCGGCGGGCTCCGAGGTGGGCTCCGAGCCCGTCAACCCGGCCTCCTGTGCGATCTCTTCGAGCTCGCGCAGGAGGTCGTCGTAAATCGGCGTCGCTGACATGGTCTAGCCCCCTGTTTCTGGATCTTCCCCCGTTCAGGTGACGGGAGCTTACGCCTCTGTACCCGTTGTTCTCTCGTCCTATGCCATCGCGACGCTAAATGTTGGCTAAATCCATCTCGTGACCAGGCATTATGTGGGTTGAGCACATATTGATCACGTGCGGTGACGCCTACCGTTTCCGGTCATGTCGAGTGTCACGGGTCACACCGCGCTGGTCACCGGAGCCGCGAGCGGCATCGGCCTGGCCTGCGCCCGCGCGCTGGCGGCCGCGGGCGCGAAGGTTCATCTGGTCGACCTCGACGAGGGCGTGCGGGACATCGCCTCCGAGATCGGCGGGGTCGGGCACGTTCTCGACCTGACCTCGCCGGTGGACGCGCTGCCCGCCGAGGTCGACGTGCTGGTCAACAACGCGGGTGTCCAGCACGTCGCACCGATCCACGAGTTCCCGGTCGCGCGGTTCTCCTCGATGCTCGAACTGATGCTCGGAGCCGCGTTCCGGCTGACCCGGCACGTGTTGCCGCACATGTACTCGCGCGGCTGGGGCCGGCTGGTCCACATCTCCAGCGTGCACGGGCTGCGCGCGTCCGCGTTCAAGTCCGCCTACGTGGCGGCGAAGCACGGCCTTGAGGGGTTCTCCAAGGTCGCCGCCCTGGAGGGCGCTCCGCACGGCGTGACGTCGAACTGCGTGGCGCCTGGGTACGTGCGGACTCCTTTGGTGGAGAAGCAGATCGCGGACCAGGCGCGGGTGCACGGCATCTCCGAGTCCGAGGTCTCCGAGCAGATCTTCCTGCAGCGCAGTGCCGTCAAACGGCTGATCGAGCCTTCCGAGGTCGCGGATGCCGTGTTGTGGTTGTGCGAGAACAGTTTTGTCACAGGCACGTCGTTGGCCGTCGACGGCGGCTGGACCGCTCAATGAGGAGTTGTCGATGATCAGGAAAGTGGTAGGCGCGTCGCTCATCGGGACAACGGTCGAGTGGTACGACTTCTTCCTCTACGGGTCGGCTGCGGCACTGGTGTTCAACAAGCTGTTCTTCCCGACCGCGGACCCGCTGACCGGGACTCTGCTGGCTTTCACGACGTACGCGATCGGGTTCCTCGCACGGCCATTGGGCGGACTGGTGTTCGGCCACTTCGGCGATCGCTTGGGGCGCAAGAAGTTGCTGGTGCTGTCGTTGCTGCTGATGGGTGGCGCGACGATGCTGATGGGCGTGCTGCCGACGTACGCGTCGGTGGGCGTGCTGGCACCGGTGTTGCTCACGTTGCTGCGGCTGATCCAGGGCTTCGCGCTGGGCGGTGAGTGGGGCGGGGCCGTGCTGATCGTGTCCGAGCACGGTGATCCGGCGCGGCGCGGGTTCTGGGCGTCGTGGCCGCAGGCGGGTGTGCCGTGCGGGAACCTGCTCGCCACTGCCGTGCTCGCGGTGCTGGCGGCGGTGCAGTCGGACGCGGACTTCCTCGCGTGGGGCTGGCGGATCCCGTTCCTGCTCTCGGGTGTGCTGGTCGTGATCGGGCTGTGGATCCGGCTCTCGGTCTCGGAGTCGCCGGTCTTCCTCGCAGCGCAGGAGAAGGCGCCGAAGCTGGAGAAGGCGCCGGCGTTGGAGCTGCTGAAGCACAACTGGCGCGAGGTGCTCATCGCGATGGGCGCGCGGTTCGCGGAGAACGTGTCGTACTACGTGATCACCGCGTTCATCCTGGTCTACGTGGTGACCGGGCTCGGGCTGTCGAAGTCGGTGGGGCTCAACGCGGTGCTGATCGCCTCGGCCGTGCACCTGGTGACGATCCCGGTGTGGGGGCACCTGTCGGACCGGTTCGGGCGGCGGTCGATCTACCTGGTCGGCGCGGTCGGCATGGCCCTGTGGATCTTCGCGTTCTTCGCGTTGCTCGACACGAAGAGCCCGCTGCTGATCACGGTGGCCACCACGGTCGGGCTCGTGCTGCACGGCGCGATGTACGGGCCGCAGGCGGCGTTCTTCTCGGAGCTGTTCGGCACGCGGGTGCGCTACTCGGGTGCGTCGGTCGGCTACCAGCTGGCGTCGATCGCGGCCGGTGCGCTGGCCCCGCTGATCGCGACGGCGTTGCTGAAGGCGTACAAGTCGTCGGTGCCCATCGCGGTGTACGTGGTGATCACGTGCGTGATCACGGTGGCGGCGATCGCCCTGGCGCGGGAGACCCGTGGTGCGGATCTGGAGGAACGTGACAGGGTTGGGGTGTGACACGGCGACGTGAAGCCGAACTGGCGGCGTTGTTCGAGACCGCGTCCGAGCTCGCGGGCATGCGCGACCCGGACGCGGTGCTCCGCTCGATCGTGCGGCGGGCGCGGACGCTGCTCGGCACCGACGTGTCGTACCTGTCGATGAACGACCCGGCCGGCACCTACATGCGGGTGACGGACGGGTCGTTCTCGCCGCTGTTCCAGAAGGTGCGGCTGGGGCTCGGCGAGGGGCTGGGCGGGCTGGTGGCGCAGACCGCGCGCCCGTACGCGACCTCCGACTACTTCGCCGACGCCCGGTTCAACCACACCCGGCCGATCGACTCCGCGGTGCGGGACGAGGGCCTGGTGGCGATCCTGGGCGTGCCGCTGAAACTCGACTCGAAGGTCATCGGCGTGCTGTACGCGGCCGACCGGACCTCGCGCGAGTTCCCCGCCGAAGAAGTGGCGTTGCTGCAGTCGTTGGCCGACCACGCGGCCATCGCGATCGACACGGCCTCCTTGTTCGCCACGATCCAGTCGCACAACGAGGCCATGAAACGCGCCGAGGAGGCGCACGACCGCCTCACCGACCTGGTGCTGCGCGGCGGGTCGTCGGCCGAGGTCGCGGCCGCCGTCGGCGAGCTGCTCGGCGGGCCGGTCGAGGTGCTGGAGTCGGTGCCGTCGTTGGCCGTGCGGGCCAACGGCCGGGCTGTGCTGCTCGACGACGTGTGGCTGTGCGCGGTGCTGGCGGGCTCGGAGCTGCTGGGCGGTCTCGCGTTGTCCGGGCGCCCTGACCTGTCGGACGCGGACCGGCGGCTGTTCGAACGGTCGGCGGCGGTGACGGCGTTGTTGTTGCTGCTGCGCAGAACCGTGGCCGAGGCGGAGAACAAGGTCCGCGGCGAGCTGATCACCGACATCCTGGACGGGCGCGATCCCACCGGACTGCTGGCGCGGGCGCGGCGGATCGGCGTCGAGCTGACCGAGCCGCACGTGGTGCTGGTGGCCGACGGAAACCTGTCCGGGGCCACGCACTACGCATCGGTCCACCGAGGACTCGCCGGGTCGCGCGGGCGGGACGTCGTGCTGGCGTTGCCCTCGGCCTCCACGGACGTCGCCCGCGAGGTGGCGAAGGCGCTGGACGCGACGGTCGGGGCCTGCGGACCGGTCGCCGGGCCGGTGGCGATCGCGGCGGCCTACGAGGAGGCGCGGCGGTGCCTGAAGGCGTTGCGGCAGCTGGGGCGGGAGAAGGACGCGGCCACGCTGGACGACCTGGGGTTCGTCGGCGTGCTGCTGGGTGACCGCGCGGACGTGTCCGGGTACGTGCGGTCGGTGCTGGGGCCCGTGCTGGACTACGACTCGGAGCGCGGCACGGAGTTGGTGCACACGCTGGAGGTCTACTTCCGCTGCGGTGCGAACCTCAGCCGGGCCAAGGCGGAGCTGCACCTCCACGTCAACACGGTCACGCAACGGCTCGACCGGGTGTCGTCGTTGCTCGGCGACTGGCAGTCGCCGGACCGGGTGCTGGAGGTGCAGCTCGCGTTGCGCCTACTTCGGCTGCTGGGCTAGGACGTCACCTGCCAGCGCGTCACCCGCCGGCGCGTCGGAGTTGCCGAACGGCTTGGCGATCGCCATGTACACCAGGCCGATCCCGACCACGAGCGCACCGCTGAGGATCACGACGTAGTTGTCGTACCAGGGCGCGTCCGGGGTGCGCGGCCACACCATGTTGACCATCGCCGCGACGCCGTACGCGAGCGCCAGGACGTTGACGACCAAGCCCCACCGGCCGAGCGTGAACTCACCCGACGGCGTCCAGCCCTTGAGGCGAGCCCGCAGCGCCGCGAACACGACCATCTGGAAGCCCAGGTAGATGCCGAGCGTCGCGAACGACACGATCTTGTCCAGCGCGTTCGTGGACAGCATCGACGCGAACACGATGAGGATCGGGACGACGCCGGCGAGCGCGAGCGCGTACGGCGGGATGTGCCGCTTCCGGTTGAACTTCGCGAGTGCCCTGTGCCCGAACAGCATCTTGTCGCGGGCGTAGGAGTAGGTCAGCCGGGACGCCGCCGCCTGCAGGGACATCGTGCAGGACAGGAACGAGATCAGCACGACCGCGATCACGATCTTGTAGCCGATCGGGCCGAACGCGTTCGTGAGGATGTGCGTGACCGGGTCGGCGTCCTCGCCGCTGACGACCTTGCCGAAGTCCGGCACCGCGAGCAGCAGCGACAGGCACGCGAACGTCGCCGCCGCGCCGCCGATGTAGATGGTGCGGCGCATGGCCTTCGGGATGACGCGGCCGGGGTCCTTGACCTCTTCCGCGGTGTCGCCGCAGGCCTCGAAGCCGTAGTACTGGTAGAGGCCGATGATGCCCGCCGCGAGGAACGCGGGCAGGTAGCTGCCCGAGCCGCCCGCGCCGAAGCTGTCGAACAGCACGCCCAGACCGTGGATCCGGTGCTCGACGAGCAGCCAGATGCCGACCACGAGCGCGCCGACGATCTCCGCGGCGAACCCGAAGATCGCGGCCCACGACAGCACCTTCGTGCCCGCGTAGTTGATCAGGGTGGAGACCACGACGATCGCGATCGCGCACAGCACGGTGTTGCCCGTGGTGGCCGTGTAGCCGAGAAGCGTTGCCAGGTAAGGACCTGCGCCATAGCTGACGGACGCGATGGTGACCAGCAGGGCGATCATGTAGACCCAGCCGGTCATCCACGCCCAGCGCTTGCCCCACAGCCGGCGTGCCCACGGGTACACGCCGCCCGCGACCGGGTACTGCGCGACGAGCTCGCCGAACACGAGCGCGACCAGGAACTGGCCGATGCCCGCGACGACGAAGCTCCAGATCATCGGCGGGCCGCCCAGGGCGAGAGCGGTGCCGAACAACGTGTACGTGCTGACCACGGGGGAGAGGTAGGTGAAGCCGAGCGAGAAGTTCGCCCAGGGACTCATGTCCCGCTTGAACTCCGACGTGTAGCCGAGGTCCTTGAGCCTGTCCGCCTCGTCGAGCGTCGCCGTCATCACGCCTCCTTGATCAGGTCGGCAGCGCGTTCTCCAATCATGAGAACCGTGACCATCGGGTTCACGGTCGGCATGGTGGGGAACACGGATGCGTCGACGACCCGGAGGCCCTCGATTCCGATGACCTTCAGCTCACCGTCCACAACGGACCCGATCGCGCACGTGCCGGCCGGGTGGTAGACGGTGTGGGCGGCCCGGCGCCCGTACTCCGACAGCGCCTCGTCGCTCGTGACGTCCGGGCCGGGCGCGATCTCCCGCTTGAGCCACGACTTGAGCGGTTCCTGTTCGGCGATCTTGCGGGCGATCTTGAAGCCGTCGACCAGGGTCTGCTCGTCGTAGCCGTCGGGGTTGGTGAAGTAGCCGAAGTCCAGCGCGGGCTTCTCGGTGGGGTCGTTGGACTTCAGCCACAGCTTGCCCTTGCTGTGCGGCCTGGGGATGTTCGGCGTCATGCAGACACCGTGCTCCACCGCCGGGTAGCCGAGGCGTTCCGTGTTGGTGGTGAACGGGATCTGGTAGAAGTGGAACATCAGGTCCGGCCGCGGGTCGGACTCGTCGCGGCGGATGAACAGGCCCGCGTCGGAGTCCATGACCGAGTTGGGCGGCAACGGTTTCGTGGTCTCCCAGACGATGACCGACTCCGGGTGGTCGAGCAGGTTCTCGCCGACGCCGGGCAGGTCGTGCTGGACCTCGATGCCGATGCTGCTCAGGTGCTCGGCGTCGCCGATGCCGCTCAGCATCATCAGCCGCGGGGTGTCGATGGCACCCGCACAGAGCAGAACCTCCTTGTTCGCCTCGACGTAGCCCTTGTCGGTGTGCACGCCGATCGCGCGCTTGCCGTCGAACTCGATGCGGCCCGCCCAGGTGTTGAGCAGCAGCGTGAGGTTCTCGCGGCTGTCCAGGATCGGGTGCAGGTAGGCGGTGCTGGCGCTGGAGCGCTGGTTGTTCTTCTCCGGGTGGTAGGCGATGGAGAAGAAGCCCACGCCGTCCTCGAACGGCTTGGCGTTGAAGTCCTCGACCTCGGGGACGCCGGTGGCCTTCTGCGCCGCGGCCACGAAGTCCTTGGCGATCGGGTTCCGGTCCTTCTCCTCGACCGGGATGATGTTGAGCGCGACCTTGTCGTAGTACGGGCCGAGCGAATCCCGCGTCCAGCCGTGGCCCCAGTCGTCGAAGTCCTGCGGCAACGGGTTGAAGCTGATCAGCGTGTTGTGGCTGGAACACCCGCCGAGCACCTTCGCGCGGCTGTGCCGGATGTGCGAGTTGCCGCGCGGCTGCTCGACCGTGGGATAGTCGTAGTCGTACTCGGTCTCCAGCAGGTTGATCCAGTTGCGCAGGTTGAGGATCTTCTCGTCGCCGACGTCGGACGGGCCGCCCTCGATGACCGCGACCGTCACGTTCTCGTCTTCAGTCAGTCTTGCCGCGAGCACACAGCCCGCCGTACCGCCGCCGACGATCACGTAGTCATATGCGGTCACTTGCCGTCCTTTCGCGCGGAACCAGTGCTGCGTGCAAACCAGTTTTGGGCTTGTGGCTTGAGGTTCTGGTAGACGTGCTTGGGCTCGGTGTACTCGTGCAGGCCCGCGGTGCCGAGCTCGCGGCCGACGCCGGAGCGCTTGAAGCCGCCCCACTCGGCCTGCGGCAGGTAGGGACCGAACTCGTTGATCCAGACCGTGCCGTGGCGCAGCTTCTTCGCGACGCGCTGGGCCTTGTCGAGGTCCTGGCTCCACACCCCGCCCGCGAGGCCGTAATCGGTGTCGTTGCCCAGGAACGTGGCCTCGTCCTCGGTCTCGAACCGCTCGGCGGTGATGATCGGGCCGAACGTCTCGTCCTGGACGAGCTTCATCGTGCGCGTGCAGTCCGCGTAGACCGTGGGGCGGAAGAAGAAACCGTTCTGCAGCTCGGGTTCCTCCGGCCGCCTGCCGCCCGCCTTGAGGGTGGCACCCTCCTGGGCGGCGATCTCCACGTAACCCTCGACCTTGGCGCGGTGCTCGGCGCTCACCAGCGGTCCGGACTCGGTGTCGGAGTCGAAACCGTTGCCCAGCTTGATGAGGTCGGCGCGACGGGCGACCTCGTTCACGAAGTCGTCGTAGATGTCCGTGTGCACGATCAGCCTCGTGCCGGACGAGCAGACCTGGCCGGCGTGGAAGAACGCGGCGGTGAGCGCGTAGTCGACGGCGGTGTCGAGATCGGCGTCCGCGAAGACGATGTTCGGGTTCTTGCCGCCCAGTTCGAGCGCGACCTTCTTCACCGTCTTGGCCGCGCTCGCCATGATCCGCTGGCCGGTGGCGAGGCTGCCGGTGAACGACACCAGGTCCACGTCGGGGTGCTCGCTCAGCGGCGCGCCGACCTCCGGGCCGGTGCCGAGCACGAGGTTCGCCACGCCGTCGGGCAATCCGGCTTCCTGGAGCAGTTCGAACAGCTTGATCGTGGTGAGCGGCGTGATCTCGCTCGGCTTGGCCACCAGCGTGTTGCCCGCGAGCAGGGCCGGGGCGATCTTCCAGGAGATCTGCAGCAGCGGGTAGTTCCAGGGCGCGATCAGGCCGCAGACGCCGACCGGCTCGTAGTCGATGCGGCTGATGACGTCCGCCGGGGTGCCCTGGACGACCTTCGGGTGCAGCAGGCCGGCCAGACCGCCGTAGTAGCGGAACACGGCGACGACGTCGTCCACGTCGATGCGGCTCTCGACCAGCGTCTTGCCGGTGTCGAGCGTCTCGGTGCGGGCGATGTCCTCCTTGTCGCGTTCCAGCAGGTCCGCGACCCGGTTCAGCACGGCGGCGCGGTGCTCGGGGCTCGCGTGCTGCCAGTCGCCGTGGTCGAAGGCGTTGCGGGCCTTCGCGATCGCTGAGATCGCCTGTTCGCGGGTTTGGTCCTCGATCTCGGTGAGAACACTCTGATCGAAGGGGTTGATGATCTGCCGCACCGGCGACACGCCTCCCTGTTCGTATGTCCAAGTAGGACACTGGGGTATAGCCGGTCGCCGGTGGCGGTTAAACCGTGACGACCGTCTCTACTTGAGACTCCTGCGCAGTCGCGTGAAAAGCCGAGCGTTGCTCATGGCCACGACGCCGACAACGGCGTCCGGGTCCGCAGCGTCTCGATAGGTCGCGACGAACTTGCGGTCCTCAATGGACCCGTCTTCGACGCGGACGTCGTTCGTCGCCCGTCCGATGAACTGGATTCTGACCCCGTATTGATCGGACCAGACGTAACCGCCGTTGGTGTGCGTCGCGACCGTGTCGCCCGCGAGCAAGTTGCGGGTGGCGATTTGCGCCTGTTCGGTAGCGGACGTCCAGTGCTCGGCACGGTGTCCGGCGCAGTTCGCGACGTCGCCGACGGCCACGATGTTCTTCACGTTCGTGACGCCGCCCGCGTCGCACATGACGCCGTTGTCGACCTTGACGGGTCCACCTGCGAGCCAGTCCGTGGCTGGACGGGTGCCGATGCCGGCGATGACGACGTCCGCGTCAACCTTGCGTCCATCCGTGAGGTTGATTCCGCCGTCAATGTTGACCGAATCAACATTGACTCCAGTAATCAACGTTGATCCGTGGTCGCCGTGCAGTTGTCCACATGCGGCGCCCATCTCTGCACCCAGTACTCGCGTGAGCGGCGTGGGGAGAGCCTCGACGACGGTGACTTCCTTGCCCAGCGCACGCGCGCTCGACGCGATCTCCGCGCCGATGAAGCCGGCGCCGATGATGCCGACGCTGTTCGCGTTGTTGAGGGCGCCGCGGAGCTTGACGGCGTCGTCGAGCGTGCGCAGGACGTGTGCATTGGGGATTGCCCGCGGGATGCCGCCGGTGGCGATGACGAGCCCGTCGGCCTCGACCGTCGTGCCGTCGCTGAGCGCGACCTCCTGGGTGGAGAGCAGTCCGGTGGCCCGGACGCCGAGGCGCCAGTCGGCGTCGATCGCGTCGAGGTCCTCCTGGTCGGCGAGCGGCACCGCCTCGACCTTGCCGAGGAGGAAGTCCTTCGAAAGAGGGGGCCGGTCGTACGGCAGATGCACCTCGTCGCCGACGACGACGATCCGTCCGTCGAACCCCTGCTGGCGCAGTGCCTGCGCCGACCTCAAACCGGCGAGCGAAGCGCCGATGATCGCGATCGTCCTCACGCCACGTCCTTGTTCACCTCGGCATCGACATAGACCTCTCCATCTTTCACAACCACGGGATAGGTCTTCACCGGTCTTTTGGCGGGCAGACAAGTCGGCTCGCCGGTGCGAAGGTCGAAGCTCGCGGCGTGCAGCGGGCATTCGACGAAGCAGCCCTCCAGCCAGCCCTCGCTGAGGGACGCGTCCTGGTGGGTGCAGGTGTCGTCGATCGCGTACAGGACACCGTCGGAGTTGAAGACCGCGATCGGCGCATGAGGGCCGACGACGCGCACCGCCTCTCCTGGGGGCAGGTCCGTGAGAGCGCAAGCGCGGATCATCGTCGGCCTCCGTTGCGTGACGCGGCACACGTTCCGAATGACGCAACACAATGTGCGGCCCCGGCGACGCGCCGTCAAGAGTTCGAGCGGGTTGTTTTGCCTGCCGGTTACTGTTGCGCGATGAGCAACTCCGACTCGGCAGCTCAGGTGCAGTCCGTGGACAGGGCCATCAGCGTGCTCGAACTACTGGCCCAAGGCGAGGCCGGTATCACCGAAATCGCAGGTGAGCTGGGTGTGCACAAGTCCACGGTGTCCAGACTCGTCTCCGTGCTGGAGGCCCGTGGCCTGGTCGAGCAGCTCGGCGAAAGAGGCAAGTACGCCATCGGCTTCGGGGTTGTGAGGTTGGCCGGCGCGGCGACCGGCCGGATGGACCTGACCAAGCTGGGCCAGCCCGTGTGCCAGACGCTGGCGGACTCGTTCGGCGAGACCGTCAACATCGCCGTGCACGACGCCGGGGTCGCCATCAACATCACGCAGGCCCGCGGTTCGGCCGCGGTGTCGGCGGTGAACTGGATCGGCCAGCGCACGCCCCTGCACGCCACGTCGTCCGGCAAGGTTCTGCTCGCCCACCTGCCGCTGGAGGAGCAACGGCGGCTGGTCGCGCTGCCGCTCGACTCCTACACCGAGAACACGGTCGTCGACGGCAAGCGCTTGCTGGCCGAGCTGGAGGAGGTCGCGGCGCAGGGCTACGCGGCCTGCTACGAGGAGCTGGAGCTGGGGCTGCACGCGGTGGCCGTGCCGGTGCGCGGGCACCGGGGTGAGGTCGTGGCGGCGATGAGCGCCTCCGGGCCGTCCTACCGGTTGTCGCGCGAGCGGGTGGAGCAGATCGTTCCCGCGATGGCGGCGGCGGCCGCGGACCTCTCGGCACAGCTCGGCTACTTCGCTGGTTGAGGACGGACCCGAAGTTCAGATCTGGGGTGGATGCCGGCGCGGCGGTGATCAAGAAGACTCGGACGGGACGTCCAGGCGAGAAAGCGGGTCCCGTCCGTGTTCCAACAGCTCTCCGACCGCGCCGGCGCGGTGGTCTACATCGTTCTGGTGCTGGCGATCTCGTCAGGCACCGCCACCATCGCCGGCGGGCTGATACTCGCCGTCTCCCCGTTGCTCGTCGTCCTGCTGATGCTCCTCGTCCTCACACGCGAGGGGTACGGCCGGGAGGGGTGGCGGCGGCTCGGGATGGGACGGCTCGGGCTGCGTGACTGGCCGCTCGCGATCGCCACGACGGCCGGCGTCTGCGTGGTCGCGACCGCGGCCGTCGTGGCGCTGGGGTTCGCCCGGTTCTCCGCCCCGCCGAGCGACTGGGTGCAGAACGTGGTGGCGTTGTGCATCACCGGGCCGATCCTCGCGTTCGCCGAGGAGATCGGCTGGCGCGGTTACCTCCAGCCGCGGCTCGCCTTCCTGGGCGAGCGGACGGCGATGCTCGTCGTCGGCCTGGTCTGGATCTGCTGGCACCTGCCGTACATCCTGCTCACGCCCGGTTACCACAGCGACGGCGACCGAACCCTCGTGCTGGGTCTGTTCTCCTGCTCGGTGATCGCCTTCTCGTTCCTGTTCGGCTACCTGCGGACGAGGTCGGGCAGCCTCTGGCCGGTGGTGCTCGCCCACTTCGCGCACAACGCCGCTTTCGCCGTGCTCACCGAGTACGACATCTCGACCGAACAACCCGTTGTGGTCCGCGAGTACCTGTCCGGAGACACCGGCCTGTTCGTGTTCATCGGCACGGCCGCGTGCGTGCTCGCGATGGGGCTCCGCCGGTCGGCCCGGCAGGTCGAAGTGGGGGTCTGACCGCACGAAAGCCCGAACGCGGTATTGACAGCGGCATCCGCTGGCCGCAGTTTGTTGCTGATGGCGGAACGAGTTCCGTTTCGCGCAACGGCGGCGAAGGGGTGTCCAGATGCCTGCAGAGGTGCCTCGCGTGGTGCTCGTGGGGGCCGGGATCGTCGGCTGCGCGCTGGCCGACGAGCTCACCGAACGGGGCTTCACCGACGTCACGGTGCTGGACCAGGCACAGGGGCTCGCGGCGGGCGGTTCGAGCAGCCACGCGCCGGGGCTCGTGTTCCAGACGAACTCCTGCCGCAGCATGACGGCCTTCGCCCGCTACACGGTCGAGAAGTACACGGGGCTCGGGTGCTTCGACCAGATCGGCGGCCTGGAGATCGCGACCAGCCCGGAACGCCTCGCCGACCTGTCGCGGCGGCACGGCTGGGCCACGTCCTGGGGCGTGCAGAGCCGCCTGATCGACGCGGACGAGGTCGCGCGGCTGCACCCCCTGCTGGACCGCGAGCAGGTCCTGGGCGGCTTCCTGATCCCCAGTGACGGCCTCGCGAAGCCCGTCGCCGCGGCGGAGGTGCAGGCGCAGCGCGCGGTCGAGCGCGGGGCGCGGTTCGTGCTGGGGCAGAAGGTCGTCGCGGTGGAGACCGCGGGTGACCGCGTCACCGGGGTGCGGACGGAGACCGACGTCTTCCCCGCGGACATCGTCGTGTCGTGCGCGGGCATGTGGGGACCGGTGCTGGGGGAGATGGTCGGGCTGACCATCCCGCTCGTGCCGATGGCCCACCAGTACGTGTTCACCGGCGACGTGCGGGCGAGCGCCGAGGCGCTGGCGCGGCAGCCGATCCTGCGGCACCAGGAAGCGGACCTGTACTTCCGCGCGCACGGCCAGGCGCTGGGCATCGGGGCCTACGGGCACCGGCCCATGCCGATCAGGGCGCACGACATCACCGGGTCGGAGCTGCCGTTCACCAAGGAGGACTTCGAGCCCTCGTGGGACGCGGCGGTCGAGCTGATCCCGGCGCTGGCCGAGGCCGGCGTGGACCGCGGGTTCAACGGGCTGTTCTCGTTCACCAGCGACGGGATGCCGTTGCTGGGCGAGCACCCGCGGCTGAACGGGTTCTGGGTGGCGGAGGCGGTGTGGATCACGCACTCCGCGGGCGTCGCCAAGGCGATGGCCGAGTGGATCGTCGACGGGCAGCCGCGGCTGGACCTGCACTCGAGCGACCTCAACCGGTTCGAGCAGGTGCAGCTCGCGCCGGACTACGTGCTGGAGCGCAGCTGCCAGAACTTCGTCGAGGTCTACGACGTGCTGCACCCGTTGCAGCCCATGGAAAGCCCGCGGCCGATCCGGACCAGCCCGTTCCACTCCCGCCAGCGGGAGCTCGGGGCGTTCTTCCTGGAGGCGTCCGGGTGGGAGCGGCCGCACTGGTACGAGGCCAACGCGGGCCTGCCCGAGGTCGCCGAGGTACCGGCCCGCAACGAGTGGGCGAGCCGGTACTGGTCGCCGATCTGCGGGGCCGAGGCGCTGGTGACGCGCAAGCGGGTCGCGCTGTTCGACATGACGCCGTTGAAGCGGCTGGAGGTCAGCGGTCCGGGAGCGCTGGAGTTCCTGCAGCGCATGACGACCAACAACCTCAACCGCAAGCCCGGCGCGGTGGTGTACACGCTGCTGCTCGACGAGCAGGGCGGCGTGCGCAGCGACCTCACGATCGCGCGGCTCGACCAGAACACGTTCCAGGTCGGCGCGAACGGCAACCTCGACCTCGACTGGCTCACCAGGCACGCGCCGCGGGACGTGCACGTCCGGGACATCACCGCCGGCACGTGCTGCATCGGTTTGTGGGGACCGAAAGCACGCGACCTCGTCGACCGGATCCCGCACACGCTGGACACCCGGAAGGGCTACTTCACCGCGCAACAGGCGTTCATCAAGAACGTGCCGGTGACCGCACTGCGACTGTCCTATGTGGGCGAACTCGGCTGGGAGCTGTACACGACCGCGGACCTCGGCCCGAAGCTGTGGGACACGCTGTGGGAGGCCGGGCAGGAGCTCGGCGTCATCGCGGCCGGGCGCGGCGCGTTCAACAGCCTGCGGCTGGAGAAGGGCTACCGGTCGTGGGGCACGGACGTGACGACCGAGCACGACCCGTTCGAGGCGGGGCTCGGGTTCGCGGTGCGCGAGGACAAGGAGTTCCTCGGCAAGGAGGCGCTCGCCGGCCGGAGCTCGGCCAAGAAGCTCACCTGCCTCACGATCGACGGCTCCGCGAACGTCGTCATGGGCAGCGAACCCGTGTTCTACCAGGGGGAACCCGTCGGGTACGTCACGAGTGCGGCGTACGGGTACACGACCGGGCTGAACATCGCGTACGCGTGGTTGCCCGCTGACGTCGACGGCGAGGTGGAGATCGAGTACTTCGGCGAGCGCTTCACCGCGCGTGCGGCGCAGGAGCCGTTGTTCGACCCCGAAATGAAGCGGCTCAGGGGCTGAGATGCCTTCTGGGACGGCCTATCACCCTGCTCGCTTGAGAGGCGGAGCATGACCGGCAGCCTGATCTCGACCCTCGAGGGCCGCTACTACACCGATCCCGCGATCTTCGCGCGGGAGCAGGAGCACGTCTTCGAGAAGATGTGGTTCTGCGCCGTCCGCTCGGGCGACCTCGCGAACCCCGGCGACTTCCGCACCGTGCAGGTGGGTAGGGAGAGCGTCCTCATCGCGCGGGACCGTCACGGGAACCTCAACGCGTTCCTCAACGTCTGCCGGCACCGCGGCGCGCGCATCTGCGTCGACGAGGCGGGCAGCGTCAAGCGGGCGTTCCAGTGCCCGTACCACGCGTGGACCTACGCGTTGGACGGCAAGCTGATCGCCGCACCGAACCTCACGTCGATGCCGGACGTCGACCGCGTCGAGTACGGGCTGACGAAAGTGCATCTGCGGGAGTGGCTGGGCTACGCGTGGGTGTGCCTCGCCGACGAACCGCCGAGCTTCGAGGCCGACGTGCTGCACGCCGTGACGGAACGCCTCGGCTCGCTGGAGGCGATCGACGGCTACGAGATCGACCAGTTGTCCGTGGGCAAACGAATCGTCTACGACGTCAAGGCCAACTGGAAGCTGATCATCGAGAACTTCATGGAGTGCTACCACTGCGCGACGATCCACCCCGAGCTCACCGAGGTGCTGCCCGAGTTCGCCGACGGCTACGCGGCGCAGTACTACGTCGGGCACGGCGCCGAGTTCGGTGACGAGATCAAGGGGTTCACCGTCGACGGCGGCGAGGGCTTCGAAAAACTCGCGGCCCTGGAGGAAGAAAGAGACAGGAAGTACTACGCGATCACCATCAAGCCGCAGGTCTTCGTCAACCTCGTGCCGGACCACGTGATCCTGCACCGCATGTACCCGCTGGCGGCCGACCGCACGATCGTCGAGTGCGACTGGTTGTACGCAAAGGAAGTCGTCGACACCGGGCGTGACGTGTCTCGCTCGGTCGAGCTGTTCCACCGGGTGAACGAGCAGGACTTCGAGGCGTGCGAGCGTTGCCAGCCCGCGATGTCCTCGCGTGCTTACGCGCGCGGCGGAGTGCTGGTGCCCTCAGAGCATCACATCGGCGGGTTCCACGAGTGGCTGGTCCAGAAACTGGAATCAGCCGACTAGGGGATCGACGGGTCACCCGTGCACGCGAAAGCTTGCACGGGTGATGGAGCAGAACGACTTCTTGCTCCCGGACGGGGAGCACGATCTCCTCCGCCGCATCCGGCAACTGGCCGAGCGCGCGGAACGGACGGCGCACAACCGGTCCAACCTCGTTGGCCCGCCGCCGTCGCAGGAGCACCTCGACATCCTCGCGGAGATCAGAGCCCTCACCGAGGAGATGACGACCTCCAGAACCGGCAGGCGGGCCGAGGCGTTGCCCCGGCCCGCGAGAGCCGCGGACGATCTCGTCGGCGAGCGGTGGTGACGCTCAGCGGCGCTGGCCGCGCACCATCTTGACCAGGCCCTTCATCGTCTCCTCGAGCCCGGAGCCGAACGGGTTGTCGTGCACCAGGTACGTCCACGTCGAGCTCGGGCGCTTGACACCGGCGTCGGCGAGGTCGTAGCCGTCGTCGGTGATCTTGGCGGCCTCGTACTTGT
This sequence comes from Lentzea sp. NPDC004789, assembly GCF_053601075.1. Classification (NCBI taxonomy): domain Bacteria; kingdom Bacillati; phylum Actinomycetota; class Actinomycetes; order Pseudonocardiales; family Pseudonocardiaceae; genus Lentzea; species Lentzea sp. NPDC004789. The sequence goes on from NZ_JBSGBE010000020.1 coordinate 99,378, forward strand.
CCTTCGCGAGCTCCCACGACTCCGGCACGATCTTGTTGAACGCCGGGATCGCCTCGCGGTGGAACTCGTCCAACGGGTTCTGCCTGGCCAGCGCGCGCAGGTGGATGCCCTCGCGCAGGTCGGACAGGAACGTCAGGTGGTGCGTCCACAGGTCGTCGAGGAAGAACAGCGTGATCTTGCGCGCGGCCTCGGCGGCCACCTCGTCGGACGCGCCTTCCTTCGCACCGAGCTTCTCGAACGCCGCGTCCGTGCGCAGCACCACGTCGCGGTGCTTGAGCAGCAGGTCGCGCTGGTGCTCGATGAGCTTGTTGTAGCGCCACGTGTTGCGGTGGATCTCCAGGTTCACGCCCTCGGCGACGCGCTGCGCGTGCTCGAAGGTGTGCAGCAGGCCCTTGTCCCGCACCTGGCCGTCGTCGTCCACTTCGGACGGTTCCTCGGCGTCCGGCGCGTACTGGGTGATCAGCTCGTCGTGCAGCGAGGAGAAGAAGACCGAGCCACCGGGGTCGCCCTGACGTCCGGCGCGGCCGCGCAGCTGGTCGTCCAGGCGTGAGGACGAGTGACGGCCGGTGCCGATCACGTACAGGCCGCCGAGCTCGGCGATCCGGTCGTGGTCCTCACCCTCGTGGCCGCCCAGGCGGATGTCCGTACCGCGGCCGGCCATCTGCGTGGAGACGGTGATGCGCTGGTACGAACCGGCGTCGGCGATGATCGCCGCTTCCTCGGCGTCGTTCTTCGCGTTCAGCACCACGCACTCGAGCCCGGCGGCGCGCAGCTTGGACGAGATCCGCTCGGACTCCGCGACGTCGAGCGTGCCGACGAGGATCGGGCGCCCGGTCTCGTGGATGTTCTTGATCTCCTCGACGATCGCCTCCTCCTTCTGCTCCAGCGTGGCGTAGAGGCGGAAGTGCTCGTCTTCGCGGATGTTCTCCTTGTTCGGCGGGATCACGAGCACCTCGAGCTCGTAGAACTCGCGCAGGGTCTCCGCGACGGCGACCGCGGTACCGGTCATGCCGCACCGGGTCGGGTACCGCGACAGCAGCGCCTGCACCGTCATCGAGTCGAGGATCTCGCCGGACTCGGTGGTCTGGACGTTCTCCTTGGCCTCGACCGCGGCCTGCAGGCCGTCCGGCCACCGCTGCAGCTTCGCCACGCGGCCGCGGGTGTCGTTGATCAGGTGCACCTTGCCGTCGCGGACGATGTAGTCGACGTCGCGGTGCAGCAGCACCTGAGCGTGCAGGGCGACGTTGACCTTCGACAGCGTCGAGGTGACGTGCTCCTGCGAGTAGAGGTCGATCTCGCCGAGCGCGCGCTCGACGGCCTCGGAGCCCGCGCCGGTGAGGAAGACGTTGCGCTCCTCGTCGTCGACCTCGTAGTGCAGGCCGTGGCGCAGCCGCTTCACGAGGTCCGCGATGACCGGGTCGGCGGCCTCGGCGCTGGTCGAACCGGCGAGCACGAGCGGCACGCGGGCCTCGTCGACGAGCACCGAGTCGGCCTCGTCGATCAGCGCGACCTCCGGCTCCGGCACGATCAGGTCTTCCGGCCTGGTGACGATCCGGTCGCGCAGGATGTCGAAGCCGATCTCGCTGACCGGTGCGTACGTGACCTCGCACTGGTAGGCCTCGCGGCGCTCCTCGGTCTTCGAGCCGCCGTTGAGCCAGCCGACCGTGACGCCGAGCAGCCGGTACAGCGGGCCCATCCACTCCGCGTCGCGCTGGGCGAGGTAGTCGTTGACGCTGACCACGTGGACGCGCTTGCCCTTGATCGCGAACCCGGCCGCGGCCATGGCGCCGGCGAGGGTCTTGCCCTCACCGGTGGCCATCTCGACGACGAGCCCGCTGAGCATGCCCAGCGCACCCAGCACCTGCACGTCGAACGGGCGCTGCCCGATGGCGCGCTCGGCGGCCTCCCGCGTGAGCGCCACCAGCTCCGTGTCGTCGTGCTCCTCGCGCAGCTTCTCGGCGTGTGCCGTCAGCTCCTCGTCGCTGAACGCCTTGAACGCGTCAGCGTGTTTTTCCACGTCCTTGAGCAGTGCCTGGAACGGGGCGAGGTCAACCGACGCCGGTTTCTGCGCGAACCGACGCATCCGCTGCTTGAAGCGCGCCATGAGAGTGGTCACGACGCAGCAACGTACGGCATCGGCTCAGGGTTCCGCAGAGGTCTTGACAGTGAAGCTCGTTTTGTCCGGTTCATCCATCCAGCTGGGTGTCCCGGGCAACCTTCTCCCAGAGCTCGATCTCGGCCCTGACCTCGTCGAGGTGCGCCAGAAGGCCGTCGACGGAGTCCGAGCCCAGCGGCAGCCGCAGCGGGGTCTCGGCGGCCTCCAGGGCGGTGAGGACGGCCGCGGCGGCCTTCCGCGGGTCGCCGGGCTGCTGACCGGCGTTCGCGCTGATCATCTGCCGGGTCTTGTCCGCGGAGTCGACGTACACGCCGGACTTGGCCGAGGCGCTGTAGCCGCTGAACAGGCTGGTGCGGAACGAGCCGGGCTCCACGATGAGGACTTTGACGCCGAACGATTTGACCTCGTCGGCGAGCGCCTCGCTGAAGCCTTCCAACGCGCACTTGGTGGCGCTGTACGCGCCGAAGCCCGCGAACGAGAGCTGGCCGCCGATGCTGCTCATCTGCACGATCGCGCCTTCTCGCCGTTCGCGCATGTGCGGCAGGACTGCTCTCGTGAGCGCGGCCGGGCCGAACAGGTGCACCTCGAAGAGGCTGCGCAGCTCCTCGTCGGTGGTCTCCTCCACGGCGCCCACGTGGGTGCGCCCGGCGTTGTTGACCAGGACGTCGATGCGGCCTTCCTCGGCGATCACGTTGGCGACCGCGGTGGCGATGGCTTCGTGGTCGGTCACGTCGAGCGCGACCGGGACGACCTGGCGAGGGTGGGCCCTCACCAGGTCGTCCAGCGTTTCCGTGCGGCGTGCGGTCGCGACGACCCGGTCACCGGCTGCGACGGCCGCTTCGGCGATGGCCCTGCCGAAGCCGCTGTTGGCGCCGGTGATCAGCCACACCTTGCCGGACATGTGCTTCCCCCAATTCAGTTCGTTGCTGAATCAAGGGTTACTAGGGTAGTCGGACTCAAACGACTTGGTGAGTCTCCGGAAGCTTGAGCGCCGAGAACAGCGTGGCCAGGGCCATCAGGCACAGGAACGCCGACACCGACATCGACGTCCCCGTCGCCCCGAGCAGCGCGGTCATGATGAACGGCGTGCCGCCGCTGACCAGGATCGACGCCAGCTGGTAGGCGAGCGAGGCGCCCGAGTAGCGGACGTGCGGCTCGAACAGCTCGCCCAGGTACGCCGCAATCGGCCCGTAGACCAGTGACGACGCGATGCCGCCGACGGCCGCCGCGACGAACAGCGCGACGAGCGAGCCGGTGTCGACGAGCAGGAAGTACGGGAACGCCCACACGACCAGACCGGCCGCGCCCGCGATGATCAGCGGGCGGCGGCCGAGGCGGTCGGACAGGTGCCCGCTGTAGAGGATCACCGGGATGCTCACGACGGACGACAGCAGGCTGACGATCAGCACGGACTCACGGGACAGCCCGAGCGTGGTGGTGGCGTAGGACAGCACGCCGGCGATCGAGACGTAGAAGATCGCGTTGGAGGCGAACATCAGGCCCGCGCCGAGCAGGATGGGCTTGCGGTGGGTCCTGATGGCCTCGCCCAGCGGTGCGGGGGCGGGAACGTCGGTGCGCTTGGCCTGCAGCTCGCGGAAGACCGGGCTGTCCTCGACCTTCAGCTGGATGAAGAGCACCACCGGAAAGAGCAGCGCGGACGCCAGGAACGGCACGCGCCAGCCCCACGCCGCGAAGGCCTCCTTGGACAGGGTGGTGGTGGCCAGGATGAACGCCACGTTGCCCAGGAACACACCGATCGGGACACCGGCCTGGCCGAACGTGCCCGCGAAACCGCGTTTGCCGGGGTGCGCGGACTCGGTGAGCAGCAGGACCACACCGCCCCACTGGCCGCCGACCGCGATGCCCTGCAGGAACCTCAGCAGCACCAGCAGGATCGGGGCGCCCACGCCGATGCTGCCCGACGTCGGCAACAGGCCGATGAGGAACGTGGCGGCGGCCATCAGCGCGAGGCAGATGACGAGTGCGGGCTTGCGGCCGAACCTGTCGCCGACGTGGCCGAAGACCAGGCCGCCGATCGGGCGGGCGACGAAGCCCGCCCAGAACGTGCTGAAGCTCAGCAGCAGGCCGACGATCGGCGTGGCTTCCGGGAAGAACAGCTTGGGGAACACCAGTGCCGCGGCGGTTGCGTAGATGAAGAAGTCGTACCACTCAATACTGCTGCCGACGAGTCCGGCGGCCATGAGCCTTCGCAGGGTCTTCTTTTCCGGGGCAACACTGACCACGGCTTCTCCTCACCACGTGTCGATGAACGGGCGTTTCTTCCCCGGCGAGCGGGAAGTTGCGGGGGCCAGCGCCGTGGCGATCCAACGGCGCGTGTCGGCCGGGTCGATCACGTCGTCGATCTCGAACACACTCGCGACGTTCAGCGCTTTGCCGTGCTCGTACGCGGCCGCGACCATCTGGTCGTAGCGCTGCTTGCGTTCTTGGGGGTCCTTGATGGCGTCGAGTTCTCTTTTGAACCCGAGCTTCACGGCGCCTTCGAGGCCCATCGGGCCGAACTCGCCGGTGGGCCAGGAGACGGCGAACTGCGGGACCTTGAGGCTGCCCGCCGCCATCGCCTGGGCGCCGAGGCCGTACGCCTTGCGGAGCACGACCAGTCCAAAGGGGACGGTGAGGTTGGCGCCCGTCACCACCATGCGGGTGAGGTGGCGGACGGTGGCGGTGCGTTCGGCCTCGGGGCCGACCATGAAGCCCGGGGTGTCGGTGAGCGAGACGACCGGGAGGTCGAACGCGTCCGCCAGCTGGAGGAAACGGGCGCACTTGTCGGCCGCGTCGGCGTCGATGGCGCCGCCCAGGACGTTCGGGTCGTTGGCGATCAGGGCGAGCGGGCGGCCTTCGACGCGGACCAGGGCGGTGACGATCGCCTTGCCGAAGCCGCTGCGCAGTTCGAGGACGGAGCCGGTGTCGGCGAGGATGTCGATGACCTTGCGGATGTCGTAGGCGCGGAGGCGGTTCTCGGGGACGGCGTGGCGGAGGAGGCGTTGGTCGGCGCACGTCCACGAGCCGAAATTGTCAGTGCTGTCTGGGAGAATTGTTTTTAGGGGTTCCCCCGAGGGCGCAGGCGAAGGCTGCGCCCTCGCGCGGGGGACGCCTGCGGGAGCCTGGAAGTAGGAGAGGTACTTCTTGGCGACGGTGACCGCTTCTTCTTCGGAGCGCACCGCGATGTCCACGACGCCGTTGGGCACCTGCACGTCCAACGGGCCGATGTCCTCCGGGCGGAAGACGCCCAGGCCGCCGCCCTCGATCATCGCCGGGCCGCCCATGCCGATGTTCGCGCCCTCGACCGCGATGATCACGTCGCACGTGCCGAGCAGCACTGCGTTGCCCGCGAAGCAACGCCCCGCGACCACGCCCACCAGCGGTACCTGGCCGCTCAGCTGGGCGAACGCGTGGAACGAGCCGCAGTCGAGGCCGCTGACCATGCTGTGGTCGGTGTCGCCGGGCCGTCCGCCGCCACCCTCGGCGAACAGGACCATCGGCAGGTTCTCCTGCTGGGCCAGCGCGAACAACCTGTCCTTCTTCTGGTGGTTGCGCAGGCCTTGGGTGCCGGCGAGCACGGCGTAGTCGTAGGACATCGCGACGATCCGTTGGCCGTTGACCACACCGATGCCCGCCACCATGCCGTCGGCGGGCGTGCGTTCGATCAGCTCGGGCAGCGAGCGGCGCTGACGTTGGGCGGCGATCGCCAGGCCGCCGTACTCGACGAAGTCCTCGCACAGGTCCGCGATGTTCTCGCGCGCGGTGCGGCCACCGGCGGCGTGCCTCCTCACGGCGGACTCCGGCCGGTCGAAGTCGTGCCGTGCCAGCACCTCGGCCAGATCCGGGCGGACGAACGAGGGGTCGATCTCGACGGAGTCCTCAGTGGACTCTCCAGAGCCGGAAGCGAGCAGCTGTCCCTCGGCCACCGTGTCACCGACGGACACCAGCACGTCGCCCGACACCCGGACGACGTGCTGCATCTTCATCGCTTCCAGCACCACGGCGTCCGGCGTGACCTCCACGACGGTGCCCGCCATCGGCGCACGCAGGCCGGATGCGGGCTCCTCGACGACGAAATCGGTCGTGGCGCCCACGATGTCGCGGTCCAGCAACGACTTCAGGAACTCCAGGTTCGTGGAGACGCCCTCGATCCGGAACTCGCGCAACGCCCGCCGTGCCCGGTTCAGGGCCACGTCGAGGTCCTCGCCGTGCACCACGAGCTTCGCGAGCAACCCGTCGTAGCGCGTACCGGCCCGGTAGCCGACGTACCCGTGGGTGTCGACGCGAACGCCAGGACCGGACGGCAGTGCGAAGGAGGACAGCACGCCGCCGGACGTCTGGTTCACCCGCACCTGCACGGCGCAGCCGCGGTCGGCAGGCGTGAAGTCGACGTCGCCGTCCCACGCCAGCAGCAGCTGGGTGCGCACGAGGTCCACACCGGACACCATCTCCGTCACCGTGTGCTCGACCTGCAGCCGCGGGTTGGCCTCCAGGAAGAAGAACGCGTCGCCCGCCACCAGGAACTCCACCGTGCCGACGCCGGTGTACCCCACGGCAGAGGCGATCTCGGCCGCCGCGGAGTGCAGCGCCTTGCGGAGAAAGGGATCCAGCAGCGGGGCCGGCGCGATCTCCACGACCTTCTGGTGACGCAGCTGCAGCGAGCAGTCGCGGTCGCCGATCACCGACGTGCCGACGAGCTGCACCTCGATGTGCCGGGCGGAGGGTAGCAGCCGTTCGAGGTAGACGTCCCCGACCCCGAACGCCGCCAGCGCCTCCGCCCGGCACGCCTCGACCGCGCCGTCGAGGTCCTCGGGCGAGAACACCGCCCGCATGCCCTTGCCGCCACCGCCGGCGACCGCCTTCACCATCACCGGGAACTCGCCCGCGGCCGCGTCCAGCACGGGAATTCCCAGCGACGCGGCCAGCGCGCGGGCGCGTTGCTTGTCGCCCAGCAGTTCCAGCACCTCGGGCGACGGTCCGACGAACGTCAGCCCGCGGTCGGCACAAGCTCGCGCGAACGCCGCGTTCTCCGAGAGGAACCCCCATCCCGGATGCACCGCCACGCACCCGGATGCCGCATCCAGCAGTTGGTCGATGTCCAGATAAGGCGAGTCGCCGCGCAACGCGACAGCGCGATCCGCGAGCGTCACGTGCAGCGAGGAAGCGTCGTCCTCCGCGTACACCGCCACGGTGCGAATGCCGAGGTCAGCGGCCGCGCGCAGCACGCGGACGGCGACCTCACCCCGGTTGGCGACGAGCAGCACGGCAATCCTCCTGAGCGACCGCTTAGTATGTGACGGCGGTCGCATGCTGCCATCTGAAGTCAACGGAAGTCCATACGGAACCGATTTGGGTGTTGAGGCGTCAACGGAACGCTTCGTCGCAAACGGGCGATTCAGCAGGCAGACTCCCGGCAGGCATGCGAAGGGCTTCAGGAGGCCGCAGTGGTGTTCAAGAGGATGTTGCGCGCGTTCGGCGTGGGCGGGCCGACTGTCGACACGGTGCTCACCAACCCGAACGTCCGGCCGGGCGAGGTGCTGAGCGGTGAGGTCCGGATCGCCGGCGGCGACCACCCCGCCGAGATCGATCACGTCACGCTGGCGCTGCTCACCCGCGTCGAGGTCGAGAGCGGCGACAACGAGTACAACACCAACATGGAGTTCCACAAGTTCTCCGTGGGTCAGCGGATCCTGGCGCAGCCGCACCAGAACCTGTCGCTGCCGTTCCAGATCCCGGTGCCGTTCGAGTGCCCGCTGAACGTCGTGGGCGGCATGCAGCTGTCCGGCATGCAGCTCGGCCTGCGCACCGAGCTGGAGGTCCGCGGCGCGGTCGACCCCGGCGACCTCGACCCGATCTGGGTGCACCCGCTGCCGTCGCAGGACGCGGTGCTGCAGGCGTTCGGGCACATGGGCTTCCGCTTCACCAAGGCCGACAACGAGCGTGGCCGCATCTACGGCGTGCCGCAGCAGCTGCCGTTCTACCAGGAGATCGAGTTCTACCCGCCGCCGCAGTTCTCGGGGCGGCTCAAGCAGGTCGAGCTGACGTTCGTCACGACGCCGGCCGAGCTGCACGTGGTGCTGGAGGCGGACAAGCGCGCCGGGCTGCTCCGGGCGGGCGGTGACGCGTACGGCCGTTTCGCGGTGTCGCACCAGCAGTCGATCGGCACGGACTGGACCGCCACGATCAACCAGTGGATGGCGCAGGTCTCCGGCAGCCGCTGGTGAGCGTTCGAGCTGCGGACCACGCCGAGTGACGGGATGATTTTCCCCGAGATCCCCGCCTTCGTCGGGGAGTAGCGGGAGGAGGCGTCCGTGACCATCGAGAGCATTCTCGGCGCGCTCGTCATCGGTCTGATCCTTGGTTTCCTCGGCAAGCTGTTCGCGCCGGGCAGGCAGAACATCCCGATCTGGCTGACGTTGCTGGTCGGCATCGCGGCCGCGTTCATCGGGTCGTGGATCGCCAGGCTGCTCGGCGTGCAGGACACGCCGGGCATCGACTGGATCGAGATCATCGTCCAGATCGTCGTCGCGGCGATCGGTGTCTCGCTCGTGGCCGGGATGTACGGCCGCAAGTCCGTCAGTTAGGCCGGACCATCCTCAGGACGAGGTCGGCGTACAGCGCGCCGATCTCGTCCGGGGTCCGCCTCCCGCCCGGCTGGTACCACCGCGCGACGTCGATGCACAGCGACAGCACGGCGAGCGTCGCGCCCTTCAGGTCCGGCACGTCGAACGTGCCCTCCGCGACGCCGTCCGCGATGAACGACCGCATCTTCTGGTCGATCTGCCGGCGCAGCTCCGCCACCTCCGCGTGGTGTTCGGGAGAGAGCGCGCCGAGCTCGTACTGCACCACCCGCGCTGTTGTGTGGAACTCCGCGTGCCAGCTCGCGAACGACTTCACCGCGTTGTGCAGCCGTTCCGCCGCGTCCCGGCCCTCGATCGACGACAGCGCGGTGAGCGACAGCTCGTGGCCGACGCGCGAGATGTTGAAGAGCAGCTCCTCTTTGGACCGGTAGTGGATGTACACGGCCGCGGGCGACATTCCGGCCAGAGAGGCGATGTCGCGGGTCGTCGTGGCGTGGTATCCCTTGCCGGCGAACGCGTGCGCTGCCGCGATGAGCATGCGACGGGCGGCGTCCGGGGTGACCGAGCGCCACGTCTCGTCGAGCAGCGCGAACTCGTCCAGTCCGGTCGTCGTCATCGGGCCTGCTCCTCGCGTGTTGACAGGTGATGGATCGTACTGCACGCTAAGCGGGCGCTTAGCGCTAAGCAACCGCTTAGTATGGAGGTAGTCGTGCAGCGGACGCTGTTCAACGAGGATCACGCCGCGTTCCGGGAGTCGGCGAAGGCGTTCGTCGAGCGCACCATCACGCCGAACGTCGAGAAGTTCATCGAGCAGCGCGTGATCGACCGCGACGTGTGGCTGGAGGCCGGTCGCCAGGGCCTGCTGGGCCTGGAGATCCCCGAGGAGTACGGCGGCAGCGGCGCGAACGACTACCGGTTCAACACCGTGTTCGCCGAGGAGCTGTGCCGGGTCAACGCGGCGGTCGCGTCGTCGCTCGGCATCCACGGCGACGTCGTGGCGCCCTACCTCGTCGACCTGTGCACCGAGGAGCAGAAGCAGCGCTGGCTGCCCGGCATGTGCACCGGCGAGATCAAGACCGGCATCGCGATGACCGAGCCGTCCGGTGGCTCCGACCTCGCCGCGCTCAAGACCAACGCCGTGCGTGACGGTGACGACTGGATCCTCAACGGCTCCAAGACGTTCATCACCAACGGCTACACCGCCGACATGATCGTCGTCGCGGCCCGCACCGACCCGTCGAAGGGTGCGCGCGGCATCACGCTGTTCGCCGTCGAGACCGGCATGCCCGGCTTCGAGCGCGGCCGCAAGCTCGACAAGGTCGGCCAGCACCCGTCCGACACCGCGGAGCTGTTCTTCTCCGACGTGCGCCTGCCGCAGGCCAACGTCATCGGCGAGGAGGGGCAGGGCTTCATCTACATGATGGAACGCCTGCCGCAGGAGCGGATCGGCGGCGCGATCTCCAACCTCGCGCACGCGCAGGGCGTGTTCGACGAGACCCTGGAGTACGTCAAGGAGCGCAAGGCGTTCGGGCAGGCGATCGGCAAGTTCCAGCACAACAAGTTCCTGCTGGCCGAGCTGCGCACCAAGCTCGACGTCTCGCAGGCGTTCATCGACACCCTGACCATGCAGCACGTTCGCGGCGAACTGAGCTCGGTCGAGGCGGCGCAGGCGAAGTACTGGAGCGCCGACATCGAGAACGAGGTCATCGACGCCTGCGTGCAGCTGCACGGCGGCTACGGCTACATGACCGAGTACCGCGTCGCTCGCGCGTGGATGGACGCCCGCGTCACGAAGATCTGGGCGGGCTCCAACGAGATCATGAAGGAACTCATCGGCCGCGACCTGGGCCTGTAAGGGGTGTTTTGTGGCTGAAGCAGTCATCGTCTCCACCGCCAGGTCGCCGATCGGCCGTGCCCGCAAGGGTTCCCTGGTGTCGCTGCGGCCGGACGACCTGGCCGCGCAGGTGATCTCCGCCGCGCTGGGCGACCTGCCGGCGTCCGAGATCACCGACCTGCACCTCGGGTGCGCCGAGCCGCAGGACGAGCACGGCCAGAACATCGCGCGCCGGGTTGCCGTGCAGCTCGGGTACGACAACCTGCCGGGCACGACGGTCAACCGGTTCTGCGCGTCCTCCGTGCAGACCGCGCGCATGGCCTTCCACGCGATCAAGGCGGGGGAGGGGCACGCGTTCATCTCCGCGGGTGTCGAGTGCGTTTCGCGGTACATGCACTCCGGTGTGCCGTCGTTCAACCCGTTGTTCGACGAGGCGCAGCAGCGGACCCTCGACACGGCGGCGTCCAACGCGCCGTGGACCGACCCGCGGCTGGACGGCAAGCTGCCCGACTACTACATCGCGATGGGGCAGACCGCCGAGAACGTCGCGACGCAGATGGGCATCTCGCGGCACGACCAGGACGAGTTCGGCGTGCGGTCGCAGAACCTCGCGGAGAAGGCGATCGCGGACGGGTTCTTCGCCCGCGAGATCACGCCGGTGGTGCTGCCCGACGGAACCGTCGTGTCGGCTGACGACGGTCCGCGTGCCGGTGTCACGTACGAGGCGGTTTCGTCGTTGAAGCCGTCGTTCCGGCCGGAGGGCACGGTCACGCCCGGCAACTGCTGCCCGCTGAACGACGGTGCCGCCGCGGTCGTGATCATGAGCTCCACGCGGGCGAAGGAACTCGGGCTGACCCCGTTGGCGCGCATCGTGTCCACCGGTGTGTCCGGGCTGTCGCCGGAGATCATGGGCCTCGGCCCGGTCGACGCCACGAAGCAGGCTCTGGCGCACGCTGGTCTGTCCATTTCGGACATCGACCTGGTGGAGATCAACGAGGCGTTCGCGGTGCAGGTGCTCGGCAGTCAGCGTGCCCTGGGCATCGACATCGACAGGCTGAACGTGCACGGCGGCGCGATCGCGCTGGGCCACCCGTTCGGCTCGACCGGTGCGCGGATCATGACCACGCTGATCAACGGCATGCAGGCCCGTGACGCGCAGTTCGGTCTGGAGACCATGTGCGTCGGCGGCGGTCAGGGCATGGCCATCATCCTGGAGAGGCTTTCGTAGTGGGCATCCTGGACAAGTTCAGGCTCGACGGGAAGGTCGCGATCGTCACGGGCGCGTCCTCCGGGCTCGGCGTGGCGTTCGCGAAGGGCCTCGCGGAGGCGGGCGCGGACGTCGTGCTGGCGGCTCGCCGTGCGGACAAGCTGAAGGACACGGCGGCGCTCGTCGAGTCCGTCGGCCGTCGTGCTCTCGTTGTGCAGGCGGACGTTTCGCAGCCCGACGACTGCCGTGAGGTGGCGCGGGCGGCGGCCGAGTTCGGCACGGTCTCCGTGCTGGTCAACAACGCGGGTGTGGCGTCGGCGGTGCCGGCGTCCCGTGAGACGCCGGAGGAGTTCCTCGGCGTCATGGACGTGAACCTCAACGGCGCGTACTGGATGGCTCAGGCCGCCGCCGCCGTCATGAAGTCCGGTGGCTCGATCATCAACATCTCCAGCGTGCTGGGGCTGGTGACCGGTGGCATCCCGCAGGCCGCCTACTCGGCGTCCAAGGCCGGTCTGCTGGGCCTGACGCGCGACCTGGCGCAGCAGTGGACCGGGCGCAAGGGCATCCGGGTCAACGCGATCTGCCCCGGGTTCTTCGCCTCGGAGATGACCGACCAGTACCCGCCCGGCTACCTGGAGAAGATGCAGGCCGCGCTGCCCGCGGGCCGGATCGGTGACCCGGAGGAGCTGGCCGCGGCCGTCGTGTTCCTGGCCTCGCCCGCCGGTGGTTACGTGACCGGCGAGACGCTCGTCGTCGACGGTGGCGCGGTCATCGTTTAGTCGTTGGACACGTCAGGGACGATCAGCACGTGATCGCACTGGACCACGTGCTGGTCGTCGACGTGGAGTCGACGTGTTGGGAAGGATCTCCGCCTCCCGGTGAGGTCTCGGAGATCATCGAGATCGGCATCTGCCCGCTTGAGGTCGCGTCAGGCGAGCGCGGTGAACGGCGCAGCGTGCTGGTGCGGCCGTCCAGGTCGGCCGTCAGTCCTTTCTGCACCCGGCTGACCACGCTGACCGCCGAGCAGGTCGCCGGTGGGATCTCGTTCGCCGAGGCGTGCGCGGTGCTGCGCAAGGAGTTCCGGTCGGACCGGCGGGTGTGGGCCTCGTACGGCGACTACGACCGCAAGATGTTCGAGCGGCAGTGCAAGGACATGGGCGTGGGATACCCGTTCGGACCGCGGCACGTCAACGTGAAGACGCTCTTCGCACTGGCGCACGCGTTGCCGCGCGAGGTCGGCATGGCCGAGGCGGTGCGCATCGCCGGGCATGAGCTCGACGGCACGCACCACCGCGGCCACGACGACGCCCACAACATCGCCGGACTGCTGGCCGGGCTGCTCAGAAGGTGATCACGTCGGCCGTGTCCGGGTTCGTCTTGCCCGCCAGCACGGCCTGCCACACCTCGACCAGCCCGTCCGGGCCGCTGTGGTGCGCGATGGCGACCCAGTCGCCCGCCTGGGCGGTGAAGGCGCTCCAGGCCGTGCCGAAGCGTTCCGCGAAGCCCGCAGGACCCCAGTCGGCGGTGCGCTTGCGGAGCTGGTCCGGGGCGAAGAAGAACTGCGAGCGCGGGTCCGCCGACGACTTCTGCCCGGTGAGGCCGATGGAGATGTCCTTGACCAGTGCCGGGCCGAGGCGGTCGTGCAGGGCCGAGCGGACGTCGGCCGAACCGCTGAAGTCCAGGTAGACGGAAGGCTCGACGTCGACCTGAGCGCCGTAGGGGAGCACGGTGTCGTAGAGGCCGAGGCTCTCGGTGAACTCGACGTTGCGCGGTGAGGTCAGGCCCACCAGGCGCACGCCGGAGCCGCGGAGGCACTGGGCGGTGCCGAAGGCGGTCTTGCTGGAGGCCGAGGAGACCACGACCGTGCGGGCGCCGTGGAAGTCGTTGTCCGCCAGCTGGTCCGCGAGCAGGAACGACGTCATGAACAGCGGCCGGTACAGCACCTGGAGGTCTTCCGTCTCCGGGTCGGTGGCGATCAGGTAGCTGTTGTAGACGGCCGGCAGCGCCGCTCGGTGGTCGACGGTGTCGACGAAGCCGGACGAGGTCAGCTTGGCGCGCACGACCAGGTGGCTCGACATCGGCAGGTAGCCGTAGACGCGGGTGCCGGTCGGGATGGCGTCCAAAGTGGAGTCGACCACGTCGGCGAAGCCCCACAACGGGATGACGCCGCGGCCTTCGGCGGGCACCGGGAAGAAGTTCCAGTAGCCGATGCGCTCGCCGACCACGCCGTACGTGACGTTGTTGGCGGTGAGACCCACGTGGCTGGTGCGCAGGAGGACCTCGCAGTCGCCCAGCCCCGGGGAGAGTTCGTCGTGCAGGACTTCGGTCTTGGTGAGGTCGTCGCGGTCGACGACAACGGTCCAGCGACTGATCATTGCCAGGATTCTCCTAGGTCGGGAGGTACGCTCCGGTCGTGACCGTGCCTGAAAGACTGATCGACGCCGCCACCACCCTGTTCGCGGACAAGGGCTACGAGCGGGTCGCCGTGCAGGAGATCGTGGAACGCGCCGGAGTCACCAAAGGCGCCATGTACCACTACTTCGGGTCGAAGGACGACCTTCTGCACGAGATCTACGGGCGGTTGCTGCGCATGCAGACCGAACGGCTGGAGAAGATCGCCTCGGGTGACGGCCCGATCACCGATCGGCTGCGCGAGGCGGCCATCGACGTGATCATCACGAGCGTCGACAACTACGACGCCGCCAGGGTGTTCTTCCGCTCGATCGACCACCTGTCGGCCGAGAAGCAGAAGGAGGTGCGCGCGGAACGGCGGCGTTACCACGAGAAGTTCCGCGGCCTGGTCGAGGAAGGGCAGCGCGAGGGGACCTTCCGCACCGACGTGCCCGCGGATCTCGCCACGCACTACTTCTTCGGCTCGCTGCACCACCTCGGCACGTGGTACCGCCCGGACGGGGAGATCCCGGCCGGGCGGCTGGCTGAGCACTTCGCGGATCTGCTGATCCACAGCCTTTCCTAGGGCACGATCACGCTGACGATCTCGGCGACGCACGCGGGTTTCTCGTTGCCCTCGATCTCGACGACGACCTTGGTCACGAGCTGCTTGCCCAGTGCGATGTCCGAGACGTCGAGCAGCTCGACACCGGCCCGCACGCGGGAGCCGACGAGCACCGGCTGCGGGAAGCGGACCTTGTTGCTGCCGTAGTTCACGCCCATCTTGATGTTCTTGACGGTGTAGATGTCACGCACCAGGAACGGCACCAGCGACAGCGTCAGGTAGCCGTGCGCCACAGGTCCGCCGAAGGGGCCCTTGGCGGCCTTCTCGACGTCGATGTGGATCCACTGGTGGTCCAGCGTCGCGTCGGCGAACAGGTTGACCTGGTCCTGCGTGACCTCGTGCCACTCGCCGAAACCGAGGTGCTCGCCCTTGGCGGCGACCAGCTCGTCGATGTTCTCGAAGGTGCGCATGGGCGTTCAGTCCTTCGGTCCGCCGGCGACGTAGATGACCTGGCCGGACACGAACCCGGCGCCTTCGCTCACGAGGAACGACGCGGTGTGCGCGATGTCCTCGGGCTGACCGACGCGCGCGACCGGGATCGTCTGGGCGGCACCGTTGATCAGGTCCTCGAACGAGATCTTCATGCGCTCGGCGGTCGCCTTGGTCATCTCGGTGGCGATGAAGCCGGGCGCGATCGCGTTGACCGTGACGCCGAACTTGCCGAGCTCGATCGCGAGGGTCTTGGTGAAGCCCTGCAGACCGGCCTTGGCGGCGGAGTAGTTGGCCTGCCCGCGGTTGCCGAGCGCGCTGGTCGAGCTGAGGTTGACGATGCGGCCGAAGCCTTCCTTCGTCTGGTAGGCCTGGACCGCCTTGCTCATCAGGAACGCGCCGCGCAGGTGCACGTTCATGACCGTGTCCCAGTCGCTCGCGGTCATCTTGAACAGCAGGTTGTCGCGCAGCACACCGGCGTTGTTGATCAGCACGGTCGGCGCGCCGAGCTGCTCGGCGACCTTGGCCACCGCGGCGTTGACCTGCTCCTCGTCGGACACGTCGACCTTGAGGCCGATGGCGCGCCCACCGCCCGCGACGATCTTGTCGGCGCCGTCGAGCACACCCTGCTCGTCGAGGTCGAGCAATGCGACGGCCAGGCCGTCCGCGGCGAGACGCTGCGCGACGGCGGCACCGATTCCGCGAGCCGCGCCGGTGACGATGGCAACCCTGTCGGCCACGGGTCCTCCTTCGTTGGGGGATGGTGAGCTAAGCAAGCGCTTAGTAACGTACCTATCAGTCCGCTTGACGTCCAGCGCTGTGCGGACGACCATACCGACTGGTCGGAATGTGGCAACAGAGGAGGCAGGTGCCCGTGGAACTCACCGGCAAGGTCGCGCTCATCACCGGCGGCTCCAACGGCATCGGCGCCGCGTCCGCCCGGCGGCTGGCTTCGCTCGGTGCGCGCGTCGTGGTCGCTGACGTGGACGCCGAGCAGGGCAAGCTCGTCGCGGACGAGGTCGGCGGCGTGTTCGTGCGCTGCGACGTCACCTCGCCCGCGGACTCCGCCGCCGCGGTGGAGACGGCCGTGCGCGAGTTCGGCGGCCTGGACATCGCCTTCCTGAACGCCGGTATCGGCACCGGATGCTCGTTGGGCGACGACTTCGACGTCGAGACGTATCGGCGTGCCATGGCCATCAACCTCGACGGCGTCGTCTACGGCGCGCACTACGCGTTGCCCGAGGTGCGGAAGCGTGGTGGGCAGATCGTGGCTACGGCTTCGATGGCCGGCCTCATGCCCATGCCCGGCGATCCGGTCTACGGCGCCAACAAGGCCGCCGTCGTCGCTCTGGTCCGTGCGCTCGCCGGCGCGTACCCGGACGTGCGCGTGAACGCGCTGTGCCCCGCGTTCGCCGACACCAACATCATCACGCCGCTGCGGTCGACGCTGGAGGACATCGGCATGCCGATCCTGCCGGTGTCCGCCGTGGTGGACGCGTTCATGTCCATTGTGGAGGGTTCGGGAACCGGTGAGGCCTGGTTCGTGCAGTCCGGGCGCGCGTCGGAGCCGTTCGGGTTCCGCAACCCGCCCGGACCTCGTGCCGCGGACGGCTCGCGGCTCGAAGCCGCCCGCAAGGATCCCATCTCGATCGCGCTCAAGGAGAGCTGACGTGCGTGCCATTCAGATCACCGAGTTCGGTGGGCCCGAGGTGCTCCAGCAGGTGGAGCTGCCCGACCCGGTGCCGGGCGACGGTGAGGTGCTGATCAACGTTTCGCGGGCCGGGCTGAACTACGCGGACACGCACCAGGCGGAGAACTCCTACCTGGCGCGGATGACCCTGCCGCTGGTGCCCGGCGGTGAGGTCGTCGGCACCACCGCGGACGGCCGGCGCGTGGTGGCGCTGACCAAGAACTCCGGCGGCTACGCGGAGAAGGCCGTCGCGCCCGCGCTGACGACCTTCGACGTGCCCTCCGAAGTGGACGATCTGACGGCGTTGTCGCTGATCGTGCAGGGGGCCACCGCTTGGTTGCTGCTGCGGAAGTCGACTCACCTGGAGCCCGGTGAGTCGGTTGTCGTGCACGCTGCCGCCGGTGGTGTGGGCACGATCGCCGTGCAGCTGGCCAAGTTGTGGGGTGCCGGCCGGGTCATCGCGACGGCTTCTTCCGATGACAAGCGGAAGCTGGCGCTGGATCTCGGGGCGGATGTCGCGATCGACTCGCGTGCTGACGACATGACCGCGGCGTTGATCGAGGCCAACGACGGGCGTCGGGTCGACGTCGTGCTGGACATGACTGGGGGTGCTACCACTGATCAGTCGTTGGTGGCGTTGGCTCCGTTTGGGCGGCTTGCGTTTTATGGGATGGCCTCGCGGGAAAGGCCGAAGCCGGTCGATCTCGGGGCGTTGCTCGTGCACTCCACGACCGTTGCGGGTATGTGGTTGCCGCACGCCCTGAAGGTGCGCGACGCCGAGCACGGGACTCTTGCTCACCGGGCGATGGCCGAGCTGTTCCAGCTCGTCGTCGACGGCAAGCTCAAGGCGGTTCCCGGTGGTGAGTACGGCATGGGTGAGATCCGGCAGGCGCACGAGGATCTGCGGTCTCGTCGTACTGCTGGGAAGTTGTTGCTGGATCCGTCCCGCTGACTTGGTCCCGTTGCTCTCCGGCTCCGCCAATCTGATCAAAGCAGGAAGGGGCGGTCCGCTTCGTGCGGACCGCCCCTTCCGTCGTGCTGCGTTACTCGGAGAGTTCGGCGAGCTGGGCCTTCACCCTGGCCAGCTCGGCCTCCAGCTCCTCCATGCGGGTGCGGTGCTGGTCGCGCGCCGCCTCTAGCACCGTTTCGATGCCCTCCGCGATGTCGGAGTGCAGTTCCTTGGCCGCCTTGGCGACGGCGATGGCCGGGATGACCAGGCCCGACACGACTCGCTGCGTGCCGTGGACCAGGTCGGCCTGCCATTCGCCCTCGGCGGTGCCGGTCACCGTGAGCGTGAGCTCGACGGTGCGGGTCTTCTTCGCCGTGCTCTTGGGGCGGCCGGCCTTCGGCTTCTCGGTCTTCGAAGGCTCGGTCTTCGGAGCCTCGGCCTTGGGGGCCTCGACCGGCTTCGTGGCCTCGGGGGCCGGCGTCGGAGTCTCCTCCACGTCGGTCTCCTCGACTGCCTGCACCTCGGTGAGCGTGTCCGACACGATCAGGTTTCCTCTCTGCGCAACGACGTGACCCCGCGCACAATCCTAGAACACGTGTTCGATCGAACGGCAATGGGGTCGACGCAGAGCCTAGTCAGTAGGGCGGGAGCTGCACGCGCCACTGCCGCTCGACGTCCAGGACGCCGGGCACCGAGAGCAGCGATGGGATGGCTCTGACCTCAACGGTGCCGGTGACCACGCCCAGGGCCTCCAGGACCGTGTCGACGACGAGGCCGGCCTCCCTCAGGTCGTCGAGGACCTTCGGGAGGCTGCCCTCCGCCACGGAGACCATCACCTGGTCCACCGATGTGGTCATGGCGCCTGGACGATGCCGCCGCCGACGTCGGTGGACGGCAGTGGCAGCCGCAGTGCGGACAGGGCGAGGCGCGCCCACAGCTCGAAGCCCCTGGCGCCGGTCCTCTCGGCGATCAGGACCGCCACCCCGGCCGCGTGCGGGGTGGCCATGGACGTGCCGCGCAGGCGGGCGTACTTCTCCGGCAGTTTGAACGAGGAGTAGACGTCCACGCCGGGGCCCGCCACGTCGATCTGGCCGATCTTGTCCGCGCTGCCGGAGGAGAACGGGGCGATCGCGCGGTTCACGTCGATGGCCGCCACCGCGATGATGGACGGGCAGCGGGCCGGGTGGCCCACGGGTGCGATGCGGGCCGGGCGCATGGAGGCGTTGCCCGCGGCTGCGACGATCAGGGTGCCCTTGGCCAGGGCGCGCTGGGCCACGGTCTCGTAGACCTGCGAGTACGGCGTGCCCGCGGGGACGTCGGCGCCCAGGGACATCGAGATGACCGCGCAGCCGTTGGAGATCGCCCAGTCGATGCCCGCGAGGATGCCGCCGTCGGAGCCGGAGCCCGCGTTGGACAGGACTTTGCCCGCGTAGATCTCCGCCTCGTAGGCGATGCCGTAGCCGGGGGCAGTGGCGGGCTTGCGCGGGCCCGCGGACGTGCCGATGCAGTGCGTGCCGTGGCCGTGGCCGTCCTGGACGTCCTCGCCGGTGATGAACGACTTCGTGGTGATGGTGCGGCCGGCGAAGTCCGGGTGGTTCTGCTCGAAGCCGGTGTCGAGCACGGCGATCCGGACGCCCTTGCCGGTCGCCGTGCTGACGTCCGCGCCGACCGCCTGCAGGCCCCAGGTCAGCACGGACTCGTCGGCCTGCGCCGCCGGGTCGTGCGCCGGTGCGGCGTCGTACAGGTGCACGACGCGTTCCGGTTCGACGATCTGCACCGGTCCAGGGCGCTCGACGGCGCCGTTCAGCTCAGCCAGCACGTTCGGGTCCGCGGACACCACCGCGACGCCGAGCTCGGGGAACACCTGCACGGCGTCCGGGTCCAGGTCACCGCTGTTCGGGTCGAACCCGGCGATCGCGCCGAGCTCGGCCACCCCCTCCTCGACGGCGTCCTCCTGCAGCAGCACCAGGAACCTGCCGGTGGTTTCCACTTCCGCTGGTTCGGTCATGACGATCGCCCCACTCTCCGTCTAGCTCTACTAGAGAGAGTCGTCAGTTCGGGGCACTTGTTTCAGGCCGTTTGCCTTCTTCGCTGAAAGAATTCCCCGATCGGCTCAACGTACTTGGCCGCGATCGGACCAAGGATCGCCATCAGCAGCACGTAGGCGGTCGCCAGGGCGGCGAGCTGCCCGTCCACCTGACCAGACGCCACGGCGAGGCCGGCGATGACGATGGAGAACTCGCCGCGCGCCACGAGGGCCACGCCCGCGCGCATGCGGCCCATCTTGCCGATGCCCTGCCGTCTGGCCGCCCACCAGCCCGTGACGACCTTGGTCAGCGTGGTGATGGCGGCGAGCGCCACGGCGATTCCGAGAACGGGTGGAATCGAGTTCGGGTCGGTGTTGAGTCCGAACACGACGAAGAACATCGCCGCGAACAGGTCGCGCAACGGTTCCAGCAGGCGCGTCGCGTTCTCGGCGGTCGAGCCGGAGATCGCGATGCCGAGCAGGAACGCGCCGACCGCCGCCGACACCTGCAGCTGCGAGGCGAGACCCGCGACCAGCAACGCGGAGCCGAGGAGCTTGAGCAGGAACACCTCGTGGTCCGGACTGTCCACAATGGCCGAGATGAACCGGCCGTACTTCAACGCCACCACCAGGACCACGGTGATGGCGAGCAGCGAGATGCCGACCGACGTGAGCCCGCCGAGGAAGCTCACGCCCGACAGCACGGCCGTGAGCACCGGCAGGTACACGGCCATCGCCAGGTCCTCGAACACCAGCACGGACAGCACGACCGGCGTCTCGCGGTTGCCGAGCCGGCCGAGGTCGCCGAGGACCTTCGCGACGATGCCGGACGACGAGATGTAGGTGACGCCCGCCATCGCGAGCGCGGCCACCGGGCCCCAGCCCAGCAGCAACGCGGCGATCGCGCCCGGTGCCGCGTTCAGCACGAGGTCGAGCACGCCCGCCATCCACGAGCGCTTCAGGCCAGTGGTGAGCTCGGACGCCGAGTACTCGAGGCCGAGCAGGAGGAGCAGCAGCACCACGCCGATCTCGCTGGCGAGGTGCGTGAACTCCTGGATGCCGTGTAACGGAACTAAACCGCCGACGCCGAAGGCGAGACCGCCGATGAGGTAGAGCGGGATCGGCGAGATGCCCATCCTCCAGGCGACGCGGCCGAGCAGACCGAGGCCGAAGAACACCGCGCCGAGCTGGATCATGGCGATAGTCGTCTCGTGCACTGTGCTTAACCGCCGTGGAGGATCTCAGCGGCGGCGTCGAGGCCCTCCGCGGTGCCGACGACGACCGCCAGGTCGCCGTTCTCGAAGAGGAAGTCGGGGCCGGGCGACGGATGCGCGTTGCCCGAGCGCACGACGGCCACGATGGACGCACCCGTCCTCGTGCGCAGAGCGGTCTCACCGAGCGTGCGGTTCGCGAACGCCGTCACCGGCAGCTGACGCGTGGTGATGCCGGTGATGTCGCGGTGCTCCTCGCGCAGGTGGGCGACCAGCTGCGGTGCGCCGAGCAGGCCCGCGAGCGTGTTCGCCTCTTCCGGTGAAAGGGGTATGGAGGCGGAGCAGGAGTCCGGATCGCTCGCTTTGGAGAGGATCAGCTCGAACCGGCCGTCCCGGTAGGTGATCACACCGATCCGGCGCCCGGCGCGGATCATGAAGTCCTGGCGCGTCCCGATTCCCGGCAAAGGCGTGATCTCGACGTTCACACCGATCATGATACGTGGATGTCTCTACGAGTACGCCCAGTGAGACGCGGGTGGGTGGTGCGCGAACGCGTCCCCGGTCCCGACGTGGACGAGTTCGCCGAGCCCGGTCAGGTGATCGGGGCGCTCGCCAGAGCACCGCACGGCACGCTGCTGGCCGTCCAGCACCCCCACCGCACGCCGGCGGCACTGGCGGCGGGCACGGGCTTGCTCGACGCGCTGCCGCACGCCCGCGCCGAGCTGGCCGCGCTGGTGCGGCGGGCGTACCGCGAGGTGACCGACGTCGTCGCGCCGTACCGGGTGGACGGACCGGACGGCACCGCGTGCGGGCTGCTGTGCCTCGTCGACCCGGACGCGATCGCGCACACCGAGGACGTCTACCCGGACGTCGTCGCCGAACGCGGTCAGGTGCTCGCCTCGCTCGGCATCGCCACGAGCGCCGCGATGCTCATCCCGATCACACCACACGCCGCGCTGACGTCGCTCGTGCTCGGGATGACCGGCGAACCCGCGGTGTCCCTTGTGGACTCCGGCGGGCGCAGGCACTGGGTGTGGCTGGTCGGGCCGGGGGAGCTGCAGCACGCGTTCCTGGAGGCGGCGGGCGCGCATCCGCTGCTCGTGGCGGACGGCAACCACCGGGTGGCGGCGGCGCGGTCGGCCGGGTTGTCCGGGCTGCTCGCGCTGGTGACGTCCGGGCCGGGGTTGCGGGTCGGGCCGATCCACCGGGCGATCGCGGGTACCGGGTTGGGCGCGTCCGATCTGGTGACGGCGTGGGAACGGGTCGGGCTGACGGTGTCGTCGTTGCCCTACGTCGTCGAACCGGAACCCGGTGTGGTCGTGGTGCGCTGCCCCGACGCGGTGCTGCGGGTTGAACTGCCTGCGGGACAAGGGATCGACCACGCCGTGGTGGAGTCGTTGCTGCTGGACGCGGCGCTCGGCCTGGATCCTGAAAGTCCTTGCGTGCGGCCCGTTGTGGACCCGTCGGTGGAGGCGGAGGCGGTGCTGCTCATCGCACCTGTGCCGCTCGCGGAAGTGCTGGCGGGCACCAAGATGCCGCGCAAGAGCACGTATTTCACACCCAAGCCGCGCAGCGGGCTGCTGCTCGCCGATGTCCGCCCGTAGGGCCCTGCCGGGCGGATTCGTTCGGCCCTGTTGACCGGTCAACCTCGCGGCGAGACTCGGTGCATGCGCCATGACGGGTCACCCTCGTTGCCGCCGCCTCACTCCAAGATCGGACTTGGGCACGTCAGGCATCTGAGGGCGATGACCGCTGCCTTGCGCGCGGTGGACTACCGCTACGGCGGCGGGTCGTGCCGCACCCAGGTGCAGGCGTTGTTGTCGTGGTGTGACAAGGCGTTCGCCCATTCGGCCAGTTCCTCGGTGCGCCGCGAGTTCCGCGGTGCCATCGCCGAACTGCACGCGCTCGCCGGGTGGACGTCCTTCGACGCCGGACTCGGCGGGTCCGCGCACCGCCACTTCCACCTCGCCCTGGACTTCGCCCAGGACGAGGACATGGTGGCGAACATCCGCTATCGGATGGGGCGGGTCCACCTGCACCACGGTGGACCCGCCGAGGCGCTCGGCATGTTCCGGCTGGCGAGTCTCGTGGCGACCAATCACCACACGAACGCGATCCTCGCCGCCAACCAGGCGTGGTGCTACGCCGAGCTGGGGCAACGGGTGCCGGCGTTGGCGTCGCTGGGACATGCGCACGACGAGTTCGCACGCGCGGATGTGGACAGTGCGGCGCCGTGGGCGGCGTTCTTCGACGAGAACGACCTCGCGGGCATCACCGGTGCCGTCTACACGACTCTCGCGCGCACGGTGGACGCGAATTTCGCGCGGCCGGCCATCACGGCGTTGAGACAGTCCGTGACGGGTTATCGCGATGACATGGCGCGCAGCAGAACGTTCGCTCTCATCGCGTTGTCGCTCAGCCAGCTCGTGGACGGTGATGCGGACGAGGCGGCGGCGGTCGCGGCGCTGGCCGTGACGCAATCCGGCGACATCATGTCCGCACGCATGCGCAAGAAGCTCGAACCGTTGCACGCCGAAGCGGGCAGACGCCGCGCCACCCGGCTGAAGGAGTTGATCACGCCCTTGCTGGCAGCTCCGTCGCACGCCGCGTGATGAGCGCACAGACCCGATGGTTTCCGGCGATCCCGGCGTCCCTGCCCGAGATCCGGGCGTTCGTGCGCGACCTCGCCGGGGAGTCCGGCCTGCGCGGTGACGACGTGCGGGACGTGCTGCTGGTGGTCTCCGAGGCGGCGGACAACGCGGTGCGGCGCGCGGGCGCGTCGGTCGTCGGGGTGACGTGGGAGCCGCGCGACCACGCCGTGCTGCTGACCATCGAGGACGACGGCGTCTTCGACCTCGAAGCTGGGACGTCCGCCCGCCCGCTGGGGCTGCGGCTGCTCTTCGGCATCGCCGACGAGGTGCAGGTGCGACCCGGCAAACCGACCTGGCCCGGCACGGTCGTGCGAGCGCTCGTCCGGGTCTGGTCACGCGTGGGAGCTCCGGATCTGCCCGCCGGAGCCCCACGCGTGCTGCTCGTGGACGGCGACCGGTTCTCCGGCCAGTCGCTGGCCGCGTTCCTGCACGACGAGGGGTACGACGTGACGCTCGTGACGACGGTAGGGGCCGCCGAATCCGCATTGGAGAGCCCTCCGGCACTGGCGGTCGTCGACCTGCTGACGTCTCATGGTGAAGGGACGCGGTTCGCAGCTTCCGCACGGACGTTCGGAGTGCCGGTTGTAGCCGTTTCGGCGATCGAGCCGGCCACTCACGTCGCCGATGCTTACTTACCGAAACCGGCGCACCCACTGCGTGTGCTCGCTGCGGTGCGCGACCTGCTGTCTCCCGACTCGTGAGGCGCACAGAATGGAACCCGAACCTGGCCTGCTGGAGGTGCGTCGCCGGGGCGCGGTGGTGACGCTCGCCGGTGAGGTCGACCTGACCACCAGCGACCTGCTGCGGTCCGAGCTGGCTCTGGCCTGCGCGTTTGGGGACGGCGCGGGGGACGTCGTGGTCGACTTCACCGAGCTGACGTTCATCGGGTCGAGCGGCCTGCACGTGCTGATCGAGACCGCGACGACGCTGGGGGAGCGGCGGCTGGTGCTGCTCGGCGGCGGGTGGGCGGTCTACGTCGTGAACCTGCTCGGTCTCACCCTGCGGTATCCCAACATCGTGGTGGACGAATGAGGCTTCCTCAAAACTGACTGACGCGTTAGTTTTCCGCTTGCCGCGGGTCGCTGGATGTTCCACCGAGTGATGGGACGTTCATGCGCAGACCTGTGCTCTTCGTGCTGGCCCTGGCTCTTCTGGGACCACCGGCGGTGGCCTCCGCCGCTCCCGCACCCGCCGATCGGGTGATCACGCTGGTCACCGGTGACGAGGTGGTGCTCACCGGGTCCTCGCGGGTCGCGGTCCGGCCCGGTCCCGGACGGTCGGACGTGAGCTTCCTGCAACAGCCGGGGACCCCGGACATCACCGTCGTGCCGTCCGACGCGGCGCCGCTGCTGCGGGACGGGCGGGTGGACCCGAGGCTGTTCAACGTCTCCGAGCTGGCCCGGCAGGGGTTCGCCGGCCGTCCGTTGCCGCTGATCGTGTCCGGTCTGCCGGGCGTGCGGACGTTGTCGTCGCTGAACGCGGCGGTCCTGCCGGCCTCGGCCGAGGTGTGGCGGGCGGCGGTGACCGGGTCGGCCAGGGTGTGGCTCGACGGGCGGGCTCACGTCGTGCTGGACCAGAGCGCGCGGCAGATCGGGGCGCCCGCGGCGTGGGAGGCGGGGATCACCGGCAAGGGCGTGACGGTCGCGGACCTCGACGGCGGCTGGGATCCCGGCCATCCGGACCTCGGCGCCGTGGCCGAGACGCGCGACTTCACCGGGACGGGGATTCGCGACGGCTACGGGCACGGCACGCACACGGCGTCGATCATCGCGGGCCGGGGCGCCAGGTACCGCGGTGTCGCGCCGGACGCGCGGTTGCTGGTGGGCAAGGTGTGCACCGACGACGGCAGCTGCCCGGAATCGGCGATCATCGCCGGGATGGAGTGGGCGGCCGCATCGGGTGCCGCTGCGGTGAACCTGTCGCTGGGCGGCCCTGCCACCGACGGCACGGATCCGATGTCGTTGGCGGTCAACGCTTTGACGGCGCAGTACGGGACGTTGTTCGTCGTGGCGGCGGGCAACTCGGGTGTTCCGGGGTCGGTCGGTGCGCCTGGTGCGGCCGATGCGGCGCTGACCGTGGGGTCCGTGACGAAGCAGGACGCGTTGAGCCCGTTCTCCTCTCGTGGGCCGCGTGTGGGGGACTACGCCGTGAAGCCGGACATCGCGGCGCCGGGCTCGTCGATCGTGGCCGCCCGGGCCGCCGGAACGTCGATGGGCACGCCGGTGGACGAGCTGTACACGTCGGCGTCCGGTACGTCGATGGCGACACCGCACGTCACAGGTGCGGCGGCGTTGCTGAAGCAGGCGCATCCGTCCTGGCGTGCCGCGGAGTTGAAGGCCGCGTTGCTGGCTTCTTCTCTTGAGCTGGGTCTCTCGGTGTACGAGCAGGGCGCCGGGCGGCTGGACGTGGCGCGTGCTCTGGGGCAGTCCGTGACCTCTTCGCCCGCCTCGCTGTCTTTTCCTTACGCCGCTTGGCCGCACACCGGGATCTTGACGCGGACGGTCACCTACTCGAACGCCGGCGCCGCGCCGGTTTCGCTGACGTTGAAGGCGCCCGCGGGACCGTTCTCGTTGAGCGCTTCTGCCGTGGTGGTGCCGGCCGGTGGCACGGCTTCCGTTGACGTGACGCTGACTCCTGGTTCTTCCGGCGGGGAGTTCGGTGGTTCGTTGGTCGCGTCCGGTCCGGGTGTTGTGGTTCGAACGCCGGTGGGCGCGGTGGTCGAGGACGAGAAGTACACGCTGTCGTTGGACGTCGTGGGCCGCGACGGTGCCGATCCGTGGTTCGCGACCGTGCAGGTGATCGACGTGGCCACTGGTGTCTCGCACGGGTACTTCTTCACCGATGGCGCTCATGGGTCCGTGCGCGTGCCCAAGGGGCGTTACGACGTGCACGCGATGGTGTTCGGGTACAAGAGGGACACGACCTTGATGTCGTCGCCTGAGGTCGTCGTCGGTGGTGACACCACGGTGCGGTTCGACGCACGGTCGGCGTCTTCGTTGTTGCCCAAAGTGGATCGGCCGGGCGCGAAGGCGGGGATGTTCTTCCTGTCACTGTATTCGGGCAATGCCACGAAGTCGACCGGCATCGGCCTGGTCTCGTCGGTCGGCGGGGACACGTTCGTGACGCCGACGCCTCGAATTTCCGGGCGGGTGTTCCAGTTCTGGTACCAGCCGGTGCTGGTGGCCTCCGATGCCGTGTACAACCTGTTGTTCGTGCGCGACGGGGCGATTCCGGACCCTGCTTCGTTGGTGGCGCACGACTCCTCGTTGGCTCGGATTCGTGCGACCTATCAGTCACAAGGTGGTGCACCCGCCGTGGGCGTCCGTGGTGGCTATGGCTACTACAAGGGGTGGGCGCCCAACGTGACCGTGTTGCTGGACATGCCGGTGCCCACCACGCGGACCGAGTTCTACACGCCGGGACCGGACGTCGAATGGGACAGCACGTTCGGGTTCCGCGGCGGTGGCTTCGGCGAGTACCAGCGCTCGCCTCGCCGGGCGTACTCGGCGCGGCCGTACGCGGTGGTGTGGAACAGGTCTCCGCTCGGGCCGTCGCTGGGGTCCTATGCGGATGGTTGGGGTCTCTCGCGGACCGGGGACGTGCTGAACGCCTCGATCCCGTTGTTCTCCACCGCGGGCGATTGGGCGTACACAGAGTCGTGGGGCTCCTACGCGAACGCGTCGACCACGTTGTCGTTGGACGGCAAGGAGGTAGCCAGCTCGCCGTATCCCGGGTGGATCGCCACTCCTGTGCACGGCGCCGGCCGTTACACGCTCTC
The DNA here is from genome assembly GCF_053601075.1 of Lentzea sp. NPDC004789. Lineage (NCBI taxonomy): Bacteria > Bacillati > Actinomycetota > Actinomycetes > Pseudonocardiales > Pseudonocardiaceae > Lentzea > Lentzea sp. NPDC004789. The sequence continues at coordinate 126,866 of NZ_JBSGBE010000020.1, forward strand.
GACGGTGACGGACCGGCCCGCGCCCTACTCGGCGTTCGGCACGCACGCCTCGGCTTCGTGGACGTTCAACTCGCCCGGCACCACCGCTGAACGGACCGCGTTGCCGTTGCTGGTCGTCCGCGCGTCGGGCCGAACGGACAGCGAAGGGCTCGCCCCGTCCGGCCGTCTGTTCCCGCTCGAACTCAAGGTGGACAAGCAGAAGGGCGCCGTCTATGGACGCGTTGGCGTGCCACGCGTCGAAGTCTCTTACGACGACGGAAAAACGTGGGAACGCGCTCTCGTAGTGGGCAACCACGCGTTGTTGTGCCACCCGCAAGGCAAGGCGTTCGTATCGCTGCGTCTGTCGGTATCCGACTCTCTCGGCAACTCAGCAACGCACACGGTGCTACGGGCGTACGAGGTCGTACCGCGCTAGGGTCGGACATATGGCGGTACGAGCAATCAGGGGAGCTACGCAGATCGACGCGGACTCGCGCGACCTGCTGCTGGAGGCCACGGCCGAGCTGGTGCGCGAGGTCCTGTCCCGCAACAGCCTGACCACCGACGACCTGATCAGCGTCGTGCTCACCGCCACACCCGACCTGACGTCCGAGTTCCCCGCCTACGCCGCGCGCCAGGCGGGGCTCTCGGACGTGCCGCTGCTGTCCGCGACCGAGATCGCGGTACCGGGCTCGATGCCGCGGGTGATCAGGCTGCTGGCGCACGTGGAGACCGAGCTGCCGCGGGCGTCGGTCAAGCACGTCTACCTGCGCGGGGCGGCGGCGTTGCGGACCGACCTCAACCACTGACGCCCGTGCTGATCAAGTGGGTGCGGTGCCGCGTGACCGATCGGGACGCGTTCGCCGCCGGGCAACGGCAGTGGGAGCCGCTCTCGGGCGTTGCGGGCTTCCTCGGCCAGTGCGGCGGCTGGAGCCTGCGCGATCCCGGCGTCGCGCACGTCTTCGCCTGGTGGCGTTCGGCCGAGGACCACGCGGAGTTCCTGTCCGGCCCGCACGATCGCCTGGCCGCGTCGCAGGCCGGCACCTACGACGGGATCGACGTGCGGCTGTTCGACCGGGAGCTGACCATCGGCGCCGGTCCTGGTGACGGCTCGGTGGTCAGGCTCGCGCACTGTCGCGTGCGGCCGGGTCGTGAGGACCACTTCACCGAGGTGCAGCGCGAGGTGTGGAACCCCGGCATGACGGCGTCCGGATCCAGCGGCGGGCTGTTCGGGTGCACCGGGTCCGAGCACCTCGTCCTGACGTGGTGGCCGTCCGAGCAGGACCACGCGCGCTACCAGCGGGAGCGGTTCCCCGGGCTGCGCGAGGCGTCCCGGGCGGCGGACGATCTGGAGGCCATCACCGGCGATCTTGTCGCCCTGGAACCCGCGTGGACCGTCCCGCTGCCGATGTGAGCCTCCGCACCAGGCACAATGTGGGTCGTGGGCGTCTCGGAGGGAGCTGTGGTGGGCCAGGGTCAGTTGCGCGGCGTGGTGGCACTCGACGGACCGTCCGGCACCGGCAAGTCCACCGTCGCGAAGCGCCTCGCGATGGCGCTGGACGCGCGCTACCTCGACACCGGCTCGATGTACCGGGCGGTCACGGTGGCGGTGCTGCGCGCCGGGGTCGACCCGACGGACGAGGTCAAGGTCGCCGAGGTCGCGGACGGCGCGAAGCTCGTCGTCGGCACCGACCCCGCGCGGCCCGGCATCACGCTGGACGGCGACGACGTGTCGGCCGAGATCCGCGGGCCGGAGGTGACGCTGGCCGTGTCGCCGGTCTCGGCCACCAGGCACGTGCGGGAGCTGCTCGTGGCGCAGCAGCGGGCGATCATCGCGGACGCGGTCGACCACGTCGGCGGCATCGTCGTCGAGGGACGTGACATCGGCACCGTGGTGTCGCCGGAGGCGCCGTTGAAGGTGTACCTGACCGCTTCCGCGGACGCGCGGGCCGCGCGCAGGACCAAGCAGGACAACGCCGCCGGCCGTGAGTCCACTGTGGACGCGGTGCTGAAGGACGTGCAGCGGCGTGACGACTACGACTCGTCGCGCGCGGTGTCGCCGTTGAAGGCCGCCGAGGACGCCGTCGAGGTGGACACGACCGAGCTCGACCTCGCGGGCACCGTGGACGCGTTGCTGGACCTCGTCGAACGGCGAGGCCTGCGGGTGACCGGGTGAGCGTTCCCGCCGGCAGCCTGGGATGGCTGACCGATCTCGGCCGCTGGATCGCGCGCGGCCCGTACGCGTTGCAGTTCCGGATTCGGGTGCACGGGCGCGACCGCGTACCCTTGAGCGGCGGCGTGGTCGTCGTCGCCAACCACAGCTCGATGGCTGATGGACCGATCCTGTTCGGTGTCGTGCCCCGGCGCGTGACGTTTCTGATCAAGCAGGAGATGTTCAAGGGCCTCGTCGGTTACCTGCTGCTCAAGATCGGGCAGATCCCCGTCAAGCGGGGAGAAGCCGATCGCACCGCGCTGACCAGCGCGTTGTCCGTGCTCAAGGCCGGTGGTGTGGTCGGGGTCTTCCCCGAGGGCACGCGCGGCGAGGGCGACGTGGCCTCGGCGCAGAACGGTGCGGCGTGGCTGGCTCGCGTCGGCGGCGCCGTGGTGCTGCCGGTGGCGTGCCGCGGGACGCACCAGGCCAAGGGCTGGCGGCCGCGGGTCGACGTGCTGATCGGTGAGCCGTTCCACCTTCCCGAGGGGAAGGGGCGGGCGGCCCTCGGCGTTGCCACCGAGCAGGTGCGCGATCGCCTGGCGACACTGGTCGCCGAACTCGATGGACTTCGTATTAGTGAGGGAAGACGATGACGGACCTGGACGGCACCTGGGAGGACGAGGCCGACTGGTCAGCCTTCGACGACCTCGACGGCTCGGAAGGCGAGGAGACGGCGCCGCCGCAGCCGGTGGTGGCAGTGGTCGGGCGGCCGAACGTCGGCAAGTCCACGCTGGTCAACCGCATCATCGGCCGCCGAGAGGCCGTGGTGCAGGACGTGCCGGGCGTGACGCGTGACCGCGTGGCCTACGACGCGCTGTGGAACGGCCGCAAGTTCACCGTGGTCGACACGGGCGGCTGGGAGCCGGACGCGGTGGGCCTGCAGGCCGCCGTGGCCGCGCAGGCCGAGCTCGCGATGGCGACCGCGGACGTGATCCTCGTGGTCGTGGACGCGACGGTGGGCGCGACCACCACGGAAGAAGCCGTGGCGAAGGTGCTGCGCCGGTCCAAGAAGCCGGTGATCCTGTGCGCGTCCAAGGTGGACGACGAGCGGCTGCTGGCCGACGTCGCGTCGCTGTGGTCGCTCGGCCTGGGCGAGCCCTACCCGGTGTCCGGTCTGCACGGACGCGGCTCCGGTGACCTGCTCGACGTCATCCTGCAGAAGCTGCCGGAGACCCCGCGCGACGACTTCGGCGCCTCGTCCGGCGGACCGCGGCGGGTCGCGTTGGTCGGCAAGCCGAACGTGGGCAAGTCGTCGCTGCTCAACCGCCTGACCGGTGAGCAGCGCTCGGTCGTCGACTCGGTCGCCGGCACCACCGTCGACCCGGTCGACTCGCTGGTGGAGCTGGACGGCGAGATCTGGCGCTTCGTCGACACCGCGGGCCTGCGCAAGCGGGTGAAGTTCGAGAGCGGCGCCGAGTACTACGCGTCGCTGCGCACCAAGTCAGCGATCGAGACCGCCGAGGTCGCGATCGTGCTGTTGGACGCGCACGAGCCGTTGTCCGAACAGGACCTGCGCGTGCTGACGATGGTGGTCGAGTCGGGCCGCGCGTGCGTGCTGGCGTTCAACAAGTGGGACCTGGTCGACGAGGACCGCCGCAACGAGATGATCCGCGAGCTCGAACGCGGCCTCGTGCGCGTGCCGTGGGCGGACCGCGTCAACATCTCGGCCCTGACCGGCCGCGCCGTGCACAAGCTCGCGCCGGCGTTGCGGACCGCGTTGAACTCGTGGGACACCCGAGTCCCGACCGGCCGTCTCAACCAGTGGCTGTCGGACCTGATCGCCGCGACCCCGCCGCCCGTGCGCGGCGGCAAGCAGCCCAAGGTGCTGTTCGCGACCCAGGCCTCGACCCGCCCGCCGACGTTCGTGCTGTTCACGACCGGTTTCCTGGAGGCGTCGTACCGCCGGTTCATCGAGCGCAAGCTCCGCGAGGAGTTCGGCTTCGAGGGCAGCCCGGTGCGCATCTCCGTGCGCGTCCGTGAGAAGAAGAAGGCGGGCGCCGCGAAGAAGTAGGGCGGTTGGTTGCCCTTTGGCATGAGGTGCGGTTGGTTGGGTTCGTGGCCGTACGAGTGGTGCTAGCCGACGACGAGGCCCTGCTGCGGCGGGGCCTCAAGGTCCTCCTGGAAGCCGACGGACGCGTAGAGGTGGTCGGCGAGGCGTCCGACGGCGCCGAACTGGTCGACGCGGTCCTCGCCTGCCTGCCGGACGTGGTCCTGGTGGACGTGCAGATGCCGGGCGTCGACGGTCTGGAGGCGGTGCGGCGGCTGAGAACCTGGGCCACCCCGCCCGCCATCGCCGTGCTGACCACGTTCGACCTCGACGACTACGTGGCGACGGCCCTGGACCTGGGCGCCCAGGGCTTCCTGCTGAAGGACGCCGAACCGGAGACCCTGGTCCGCGCCGTAGTGGACCTGGCAGCCGGCGGCGCCGTCCTGGACCCGCGGATCACCGCCCGCCTGCTGCCCCGGCTGCGCGGCTTCCGCGCCAACCGCCAGCTCGACTCCCTCTCGGCCCGCGAACGCCAGGTGCTGGAACTGCTCGCGGGCGGCCGCTCGAACCACTCGATCGCCGACGAGCTCTGCCTCTCCGAGGCCACGGTGAAGAGCTACGTCTCCACCGTCCTGACGAAACTGGGCGTGGAGAACCGGGTGCAGGCGGCTCTCGTCGCGCACCAGGTCGGTGTGTGGTGAAGCCGTTCGTGCGCGAGGTCCTCACCGTGGGCATCACCACGGGAGTCGTCCTGCTGACCCAGGACCGCCCGTTCCCGTGGTCACTGGGAACCGCAGTGGGCGCGTCGTTGCTGCTGTCCGTGCGCCGCCGCTGGCCGTGGCTGGCCTCTTTGCTGTGCGTCCCCGCAGTAGCCGGCGGCCTGGGCTGGGCTCCGGCACTGGTCGCCCAGTACCGCCTGGGCCGCAAGGAGAAGTCCATCCCGGTGCAGGTCTTCTGGGTGGTCCTGCTGACCGTGGCCGCGATCGCCCCGGTCATCCTCACCGAGGACATCCCCCTGGGCCCACTACTGCTGGCCACCGCCTTCGCCTTCGGCCTGGCCGCCGCCCCCACCGCCCTGGGCGCCCTGGTCACCACCCGCAAGGAACTGACCCAGTCGCTCTACGAAACCCGCCGAGCCCGAGCCGCCGAACTGGAAGCCCAGGAAACCTCCGCCCGAGCCGCGGAACGAGCCCGAATAGCCCGCGAAATCCACGACGCCGTAGGCCACCACGCCACCCTGATCGCCGTGGAGTCGGCCGCCCTGGCCGCCACCGCCGACGACCCCGCGGTTCGCGACACAGCGCTGCGCCTGCGCGCCCTGGCAAAGGAATCCCTGTCCGAGATGCGCGCGGCCCTCGGCCTGCTGAACTCCGACACGTCCTACCCGTCCCTGCAAGAACTGGTGGACCGCGCCCGCGTGGCAGGCGTGTCCGTGACCCTGTCCGAAACCGGCGACGCCGTCCTGACCCCGGCCGTCTCCCGAGCCCTGTTCCGAGTGGTCCAGGAATCCCTGACCAACGTGACGAAACACGCACCGGGCGCCACCGTGACCGTGACCGTGGACCGCTCCTCCCCAGTCCGCGTGTCCGTGGTGAACGGCCCAGGCGACCTACCCGCCCTGGCCGAGGGAGGCGGCGCGGGCCTGCACGGCCTCTCCGAACGCGTCCGCCTGGCCGGCGGCACCCTGACCACCTCCTACCGCGCGGACGGCGGCTTCAGCGTCACAGCCGTCCTACCACCCGGTAAATCGAAGGTTGACGGACAAGACTCGACTTTCGGCGGTGGTGCACGAGACGCGGCCAACGCATAGTTCTGGGTGTCGGTCGAGGATCGGGGGATCGGTCGGACCGAGGGACGCGGGGACCCGTACGCCGGGTCCCCGCTGTATTTCTCCCGTTTCCGCAGCTCGGAGCCTGTCCGAGGGGCCGTTTTTGATCTCCGTTCAGGGTGTTGTAGGATTCTTCCTGCACGCCGGGGAACCGGGAGTGTGGCCGGGACGTGGCGCAGTTTGGTAGCGCACTTGACTGGGGGTCAAGGGGTCGCAGGTTCAAATCCTGTCGTCCCGACGGTCTGAATCAGCCCGCTGATTCTGGGTGAAAACCCAGGTCAGTGGGCTTTTTCGTGCGCTCGAAACGATCTTCCCTCGACCGTCCACAGTGGCCTGTACTGGTGGGTAACCCAGGTTTTGGGAGGATTTTGGGAGGATCCGTTTCTCGGCGACGAAATGGGGTCGCGTTAGCGACTGCGAATCCGTACTCCGCCTGGGTGGTTCTCCGCTCCAGCCTTCAACGGCCCCGCCGTCGTCCACTGGGCGACTGGGACGACGAATCACCTAGCAGAACGACCAGCGCCAGTGCGTGGGAGGTGATTCACCGATTGTCGGCCAGGGCGCTATGGGGGTGATGAGCTGTTTGCCAGCAGGGCAAGGCGCAGTGGCCGCCGACCCTTATGGCCGACTGTCCTTGTTGGATCTGTATTGGCTCCGAGTTGGGCTGATTTGGTGCGCAGCGGCTCGGGTCTTGATTGCTTCGACGATTGGTGGACACGCCGGGTGGCGGGTCGGCTGTCGGCTGCGGTGATCGTTGGGGTCACGCCCGAGCGGGACGTGTGGCGGTGTTGGTGCGGCTCAGTGAAGGGCCAGGTGCGCGGCCTGACCCTCTGTGGGTGGTGGCCGACCGTCTCGCGGCGCGCCCGGCGGTCTTCGCTCCCCGTGGTCAGGTGTGAAGGCTCAGCACCATTTCATTCTTTCGAGCGTCAGGAACCAGCCGGCAGCACGCCGGGTGTGTTCGTCAGAGCACGCGCGGGTGGTCTGGGAGGTCTCGCACGCCCTTCGTGGGACCAATCAGCAGGATCAGTGCCGACAAGGCCAAGAGTCCGGTCATGACCCACATCGTGGTCCGAATGTCCAAGGACGTGGCGAGGGCTCCGGCGAGCAGTGCGCCGAGCGGGATCGTGCCGTAGTTGAGGAACTGCATCGTGACCGTCACGCGGCCCATCAGTTCGGAAGGGCAGTAGTTCTGCCTGAAGCTGCTCCTGATCACGTTGCCCGAAACGACGCCGGCGTTGACCATGAGACCGCCGATGACGGTGAACGCGAGCAACGGGCCGTTGGTGGCCAACGGCATCAGAAGGCCGAACGGCATGGTGCTCATGGCACACACGAGCAGGCCGCGCCCGGTGCCGAACCGTCGCGTTACTTTGCCCGCGAGCAGTGCGCCGAGGACTCCGCCCGCGCTCGTGGCGGCGATGATCACGCCGGTGACGCCTGTTTCGACGCCTGCTTCGCGGACGAGGAAGGCTACGAACATCGACGCGAGCCCTGCCGTCGCGAGGTTGCAGATGGCGCTGTACAAGGTGAACACGCTGAGATAGGGGTCGGAGGCGACGAATCGCTTTCCTTCCATTATCTCCCGGAAGATCGGGTGCTTCTTCGCTGCCGAGGGGCGGCGTTTCTCGCGGTGTTTGATCTTTGCGAGACAGACGAAGGACGTGGCGTAACCGGCCACGTCGACAAGAATACCGGTGACCGGGCCGAACAGTTGAGCGAGAAGGCCGCCCACACCGGGGCCAGCTACCTGTGCGGCAGCCGTGGCGCCCTGGAGTTTCGCGTTGGCTTCCTGGCGTTGGTCCTTCTCCAGTAAAGACGGCAGGTACGCGCTGCTGGCTGTTTCGAAGAAGACGGTGGTGGTGCCGACCAGAAGAATTGCCGTGAGCAAGTGGGCGATCGTGAGCTGGGTGAGGAAAGCGGCCAATGGGACGCTGAGAAGGCTCATCATGGCGATCCCGGTGGCCAGCAGCATCACCGGGCGGCGAGGCAGGCGGTCCACCCATGCGCCGGCCGGTAGTCCGATGATCAGCCACGGAAGCCAGGAAGCCGCGTGCAGAAGACCCAGAAGAAGTGGCGAAGCGTCCAATGTGGACACTGCGACCAGTGGGACGGCCACAGTGGAGACACTGCTGCCGAACTTGCTGGCGGTCTGGCCAAACCACAGCAGTTTGAAGTCGTGGTGCCGCAGCAGGCCGGCCTGCCGATGGTCGATCCCGTGCTCTGTTGTCACGGTTGTGCTCGCCCCCATTGCCCCCGTCGGGTGAGACCGGCTGACGGTGTCACCCGGCTCGTTCCAGCCGTCGGTGGACAACTGTGCCACGAGAACGCAAGGCGCTGCCCGCAAGTGCGCGTCTCGGCTGACTGTGAATTCAACAGAACCGTCGTGAACCTGGTCGGTCACTGCTACGCTGCGGCTGATCCGGGCCTAGGGTGGCCCGCTGAATTGGGGGGTGCTCAGCCGTGGAAGAGCTGCTGGAGAAGGTCAACGCGCTTCGCGAGCAGGCAAATCTGACCGAGGTTTTCGATTCGAAGACGACCGGTGAGATGGCGTGTTGCTCCCAGTCCGTGCCTGGCCGGTGACTGTCGCCCGTTGAAGTGCGTCCCTGACGGGACGGTAGTGGTGAAGGCGGTGTGCTGCAGGTCGGCACGCCGCCTTTCAGTATGAACCTGATCGCCGCGGAGCTCTCTATTTCCCGGATGGAAATGCTGTGACTGTGCACGTGTTCGTCGGCCCCACATTGCCGGGCGAGGCGGTACTCGAAGTCCTCCCCAGCGCCGTTCTGCATGCACCTGTGGCGCACGGAGACCTGCTGCGGATCCCGTTCACGCCAGCAGACGTCGTGGTGATCGTTGACGGCTACTACCACCAGTCCGCGGCCGTGCGCCACAAGGAGATCCTGGCCGTGCTCGACGCCGGTGTGAGAGTGATCGGCTGCTCCAGCATGGGCGCGCTACGGGCTGCGGAGCTCGACGTGCACGGCATGGTCGGCAACGGCTACGTCTACGAGATGTTCCGCGACGGTGCTGTGGACGCGGACGACGAGGTGGCGGTCGCGCACACACCGGCACCTGAGTACCGGAAGCTGAGCGAGCCGCTGATCACCATCCGGTACGCCGTTGCTCGCGCCGTCGGGGAAGGCCTTACCACAGCCGCGGAAGGGAACGCCCTCATCGCGTTCGCGCGGGACCTTCCCTACACGGCCAGGAGCTGGCGTGCGGTCGGCGCGGTGATCTCGCGTGAGGCACCCGAGCTGAGTCAGGTGTTCTCGGGAATCGACGAGTTCAGGTCGGCACGTGGGACCGAGCTTGACGTCAAAGCCGCTGACGCGCTGAACACCCTGAGCCGGGTGTACGAGCTCGCGTGCGGCGCGAGCCCGCACGACGGTGAGGCGGAGAACGTCTTCACCCGGGAGTGGCGCGCGGACTTCGTCGGCGTGCTGGTTCACGACGTGCACGTCAGCAACGGGGACGTCCTGCGGTACCAGCAGGTCTACCTGGAGGACTTCCCGCGGCGGTGGCAGGCGTTCGCGCTGGAGCGCGTCGCTGCGTCGTCGCAGGCCGACGATCCGAGTGGGTCGGCCGAGGATCGGGCTGTCGAGGCCGCGGCGGCGAGTGGACTGACCCCGGAGGCGCTCACGGCCGAGCAGCGGGCCGAATGGCTCACTGCTGCGGAACGGTCCGGAACGTCCGGGTACGACCAGATCGTCAAGGTGCTCCGCAGGTCGTACCGCTCGCCCAGCCTCGCGCACGACCTGATGGCGGCCGATCAGGACCTGGTGACCGACGCCAGCGTGCAGAACGCCGTGGCGGAGGCGATGCTGATCAACCGCGAGGTCGCGACCTGGGGTGCGACCCACAGCATCGAGCATGTGAAACCGGAGGTCCTGCGCGGCCACCTCGCGGGCGTCTGGAAGGTGCCGGGCGACGACGAGGAGCTTCTCGCCGCGGCCCGTGACAGGGGGCTCAGGTCGTTGGACGAGGCCATCCGAGCGGTGCGGCCCTTCTACCTGCGGGCGCACTTCAACGCCACCGCGGACGCGGCTGCCGCTGGCCAGGCGGGATGAGCACGCGGGAAGTCGCAGCCCACCCGGCCGCGTGCGACAAGAAGCTGTTCGTCGAAGGCACTCACCGGATCCGCCGGCCGGAGGACACCTGGCGGATCATCCAGCCGCACCTGCCGAGCTTCGGCATCACTCGTGTCGCGGACGTGACAGGACTCGACACGCTGGGCATCCCGGTGACGATGGCGGTGCGCCCGCGGGCGAAGAGTCTGAGCGTCTCGCAGGGCAAGGGACAGACCTTGCTGCTCGCGCAGGTGTCCGGAGCCATGGAGTCGATCGAACTCTGGCACGTGGAGAACGTCGAGCTCAAGCTCTGTCACGGCAGGACTCCGTCCCGTGCCCTCGCCCTGCCGTATCGGGCCGAGGACCTCGTCACCCGCTCCGGTGGGCTGGTCAGCGACCTGACGCCGCTCGACTGGGTGTCCGCGACGGGCATGATCACTGGGCGGACCGTCCCCGTGCCGGACGAGCTCGTTCGCTGGTCGACTGACAGGGGATGGCGGCCCTGCGGCCTGGAGTGGAGCAGCAACGGCCTCGCTTCCGGCAACTCCGTGCAGGAGGCCGCTCTGCACGCCCTCTTCGAGATCGTCGAGCGCGACGCGATCAGCCGCAACGGCGAGCCCGGCGAGCTGGCGCACGTCGACCTCGGCTCGGTGCAGGACGAGCGCTGCGCGCAGTTGATCGAGAAGGTGCGGGCGGCCGGTGCCCGCATCGACATCGGTCATCTGCCCAGCCGCTTCGGAGTGCCGTGCTTCGCAGCGCGGATCTGGAGTCCTGACTTCCCCGTGATGTGCCTGGGGTGGGGCGCCCACCCCGCGCCGGAGATCGCGCTGTCCCGGGCGATCACCGAGGCCGCGCAGAGCAGGCTGGCCGGCATCGTCGGCACCCGCGACGACCTGCCGTCCGTGTACGGCACCGTCAGGCTCGGGAACGAGGAACCGCCGCCACCGTCCGTCGTAATGCCGTGGCAGGAGCTGCCAGACGTCCCCAGGAGGAGGTTCACGGGCATCGAGGCGGAGCTCGGCTGGATCTCGGCGGAGGTGGCGGAAGTGACCGGGGGCGAACCACTGCTCGTCGACCTCAGCACGATCGACGACATCGCGGTGGTCAAGGTGATCGTGCCAGGAGTCTCGCTGAATCTGGCACGGGTGCACCCAGGAGCCTGACGGTCACCTCACGAGCTCGGACGTCAGGTCCTTGTGGATCGAGATGCCCGCGCGAATCCCGCTACCCATGGCCTCAACGAGCAGGTAGTAGGGCAGAGCGGCGTTTCCGGCGACCCAGATCAGCGGGTGCTGGCTGCGGCCTTCGCCGTTCACCTCCGGAAGTCCGGTGCGTGATGGCGGCAGGCCGAGCATCTCCGACAGCGTCTTCCTGGCTCGCTGCACACCGAGCAGCAGGACCGCGCCCGCCCGGACACGCCTGCCGCCCGCGGTCACCAGTTCGACTTCGCCGCTGGGCAGCGTTTCCGCCTCCGCGACGGTGTCGGCGATGATCTCGCCGCCGGTCGCGCGAATGTGATCGGCCTCGGGGGACCGGGTGGCGCTGGGATCGGCGACCACGACCGTGAGAGAGCTCGCGTGTGCGGCGCACAGCAGAGCGGTGTGCACGGCTTGTTCGTCCGCGCCGACGACAGCGAAGGCGTCACCCTCGTGGTCGCTCGCGTGGCAGAACGGGCACGTGAAGACTGATCGTCCCCAGGCGCCGGCCGGTATCCACGGCGGCAGGTCGTAGTCCAGCCCGGTGGCGAGGAGTAGGCGCGCTGCGGTGAAGTGGCCGGCGGCGGTGAACACCTGCAGGCTGCGCTGGTCGTCGTCGACCGTGATCTTGTCGACCTCCTGCCGCACAACGGCGACGCCGAGCTCCGCCAGCTCCGCCTCCATGGTGGCGTAGAGGTTTTCCGGTGTGACCCCTTCGGCGAACGGTACGTTGTGCACCTTCGCCGCCGATGAGTTGGCTCGGTCGGTCAGCCCGATCACCGCCACCCTTCGCTTGCAGCGTCCCAGGAACGCAGCCGCCGCGAGGCCCGCTGCTCCCGCACCGACAACCAGCACCTCGTAGTGGGTGCTCGGCTCGTCAAGGTCGTGAGGCATGTGCTGGTTCCGTCCTGTCGGGATTGTCGGCATCAGCTTCGGAGAGGTGGTAGGCCGCCTCGGTGGTGATCCTGCGCGCGGCCTCGTCGTCACCCAGCGCTGACCGCAGTGCGGCCGCAGTGCTCAAAGCTCTTGCCGTATCGAGGAGATATCCGTGGGCGCGGCTCGAGTCAGCCGCCAGCTCGGCTTCCCTCACGGCCGCATCGAGATCACCGCGACTCCGCAGGATCTCGGCCAGCTCGTGGCGAGCCCGCGCCACCTCGCGCGGACGTTGGTCGGACATCCCGCGCAAGACCAGCTCCTCAGCGACCGCGAGGTCGCCACGTCGGCGATAGCAGGCGGCCAGTCCGCGAGCCACTGGTGCCCGCCAGTGCCGCACTCGATCGGCGGTGCGCTCCTGGGCGGACGACAGGTGCTCGAACGCCCGGTCCACGTCGCCGAGGCCCAGGGCGATGCGACCAAGGATGGTGTTCGATCCCGTCGCGAGCCACGGCGACTGCACCTTCTCGGCGAGCTCGAGGGCCTGCCTGCCGACGGCGTCGGCCTGGTCGAGCCGCCCCGCCTCCAGGTGCACCTCGGCGATGCTGCGCATGATCTCGCTGGCGTACTGGGGATAACCGAACTCCCGCATCGTCGCGAGGGTGTCCTGATAGAGGGAGAGCGCGCTGGCCAACCGGCCACGCCACAGCTCGGTCAGCGCGATGCTCGCGAGCAGCCGCGCGTCCATCGGTTTCAGGTCGGGCGTGGTGGTCAGCTTCCTGGCGGCCTCGAACTGGAGGAGTCCTTCCGTTGTCCTGCCCGTCGTCACCAGCGTGGTGCCGAGGTTGTGCAGCGCGTTTACGAAGCCGGAGGTGTCGGCGGCCTTCTCGAACAATGCCGTGGCCTGACGAAAATACTTGATCGCGGAGTTGTAGTCGCCTTCGTCGAAGGTGACCGAACCGACGCCGGAGAGCGCCCGTGCCTCGCCCGCCTTGTCCGCGATCTCGTTGAACAATCCAGAGGCACGGGAGAAGTGCGCGCGCGCCAACGCGTGCCGTGACTGGTTGAATTCGAGTCTGGCGAGGCCGGACTCCATCTCGGCGCTGGCCTGTGCGTCCCCGCGCTCGCCTGCCGCGGAGGCAGCGGCAGTGAGGGTCGCACGCCACATGGTGTCGAGCCGCTGCCGCTGGAAGTAGGCATTGAGCTCCTTGGCCAGACTCCACGTCGGGAGCCTCGTGCTGTGGCCTGCCGTGTCGCACACCAGGGCGGTCATGTTCGCGGCCTCGTCCTTGAGCCACTGACGTGCTTCGTCCGGCGTGGACAGCGGTGGAAGCGCGAGATCGGGCGGCGGAGCGTCGTCGCCGGAAGTCTCCCGGCGGGTCCCGTGCGCCAGGGCTTCTGCGGCTCGCGTCGTCTCGAGGTAGTGGCCGAACAGCCGCCTCATCGCCTGTTCTCGCTCGCTGGCGCTGTCGTGCGCCAGGCACTTCGTCCGCGCGAACTCGTTGATGAGGTCGTGGAAGTGGTAGCGGCCCGCCGACCGGATCTGCAGCAGGTTGGCTGTGGTCAGGTGCGTGAGCATGCGTGCGGCTGACGCCGGAGGCACGTGCGCGAGAGCTGCGGCCGCGTACTTGTCGAAGTCTGGTCCCGGGATGAGGCTCAGCAGCCTGAAGTACCGCGCCAGCTCCGGCTTCAGCACGCCGTAGGAGAGGTCGAACGTCAGGTGCACCGCCGCCTGCTCGTCGCCCTCGATGCTCATAGCGGCCAACCGGTCGCTGTCGCGAAGCTCGCGCACGTGGTCGGCGAGGTCCAGGCCGAGGAGGTCGACGTTCGCGGCGGCGATACGGATCGCGAGCGGCAGGTACCCGCAGGCTGCTGCGAGCTCGTCGGCGGCGGCGAGGTCGGCTTCGACGCGGTCGGCGCCGAGCAGCGTGGCCAGCAGGTCCCTCGACTCCTGTTCGCTGAGCAGGCCCACCGGGAACCGCCGGGCGCCGTTGATCGCAACGAGGCCGTTGAGGTTGTCCCGGCTGGTCACCAGCACTACGCAGTTCGGACTGCCGGGGAGCAGCGGGCGTACCTGGTCAGGACTCACGGCGTTGTCGAGCACGACGAGCACGTGCCGGTCACCGAGAACGGACCGGAAGAGGGCGCTCTGGTCGTCGTTCTCAGCGGGGATCTGCTCGGGCGGGACACCGACCGCGCGCAGCAGCCGGGGCAGCGCGTCGGCTGGTGCCACCGGCGGGTTCGTGGAGTAGCCGCGAAGATCGATGTACAGCTGGCCGTCGGGAAACCGCGAGCTGAGCCGGTGCGCCACGTGGACGGCCAGGGCTGTCTTCCCGGCACCTGGAGGCCCGGCGAGGACGACAATCGGCACGGCGTGCGAGTCCGGCCTGGCCGGGTCGGTGAGTTCCTCGATCTGCCGAAGGGGTGTCCGCCGTCCCACGAACCCGGCCACGTCCGGTGGGACCTGGCGAGGCACGACCCAGTGGCCGGTCTGCGCTCTCTCGACCGCGACCGGTGCCTGGCGGCCTGAGGCCGGAGCCAGCTCGCCGTTGAGGATTTGCTGGTGCAGACGTTGCAGCGGCTCGCCGGGGTCGACGCCGAGCTCGTTGCGCAGCAGGCCGCTCACCTCGCGGTACGCCGCCAGCGCGTCAGCCTGGCGCTCCGCGCGGAGCAACGCGAGCATCAACTGGCTCCACAGGCGCTCGCGCAGGGGATGCGCGGTGGTCAGCCCTTGCAGCTCCGCCACCAGGCCCGCGTGCAGGCCCAGTTCGAGGTCGACCTCGATCCGCCGTTCGAGCGCCTCCAGTCGCTCCTCCTCCAGCCGAGGCACCTCGTAGTGCTGGAGGAAGTCCGACGGAACGTCAGCCAGCGGCGCACCTCGCCACAACGCGAGCGCGGCGCGCAGTTCCTGCCCCTCGGTGCGTAGGTCCGCCTGGATCCCCGCCTGCTTCGCGCGCGCCACGTGCCCGCGGAACCTGCTGAGGTCGACCGCCTCCTCCGGCAGCTCGATCAGGTAACCGGCCGGGTGCGTGCGGATAAGGCCACCCGCCTCGCCGAGTATGTTGCGCAGCCTCATGACGTAGGTCTGCGCCGCATTCCGGCTGCGCTGGGAACCGTCGTTCCACAGCCGCTCCGCGAGCTCCTCGAAGGACAGAGGCCGGTTGCCCTGCAGCAGGAGGCTCGCCAAAGCGATCCGCATCTTGGGCGCACTGATCAGCACAGGTGTCCCGGCGATGCTCGCGGTCAGGGTGCCGAGAATCCCGAACGAGATGGGAGTGCCTTCACCGCCTGCCAACTGCCGTGCCCTCCCCACCACCGGCCGCCCTTAGAACAACCACGCTACCGCATGGTGACTGGGGCCGGCGCTGCTCGGCGGACGACGGAAAGGCCTGCTCAGAGGATGACGCGGCCGCGCAGGATGATCCGGCTCGGGCTGCTCAGCACCCCTGGGTGCTCGGTCGGGTCCTTGTCGTAGGCGACGACATCCGCCCACCCTCCGTCGGTCAGGCCCGGCAGTCCGAGCCAGGACCGCGCGGTCCACGAAGCCGCGCCCACGGCGACGGCAGGGGGCAGCCCGGCACGGATCAGCCACTCGATCTCGCCCACGATCTCGCCACACGGCTTGCTGTCTGTTCCCGCCAGTACCGTCACGCCCGCCTCGTGCGCCGCCAGCGTCATCGGGGCCAGGCCATCCCACCCGGACTGCAGCCAGTCGCGGATGTGCGCGGGTTCGCCTCGGCCGAGTTGCTCCGCGGTCTTGGCGAACGTGGTGAAGGTCGGTACGAGCGCCGTCCCCTGCTCCGCCATCCGAGGGAGCAGGGAGTGGTCGAGATGCATCCCGTGCTCGAGGCTGTCCGCTCCGGCGAGAACGGCGTGCGCACATCCCTCTGCGGTCTGGCAGTGCACGGCGACGCGCCCACCGATTGCGTGCACGGCCTCCACCGCTGCGGTTAGCGCGTCAAGCGGCACGGGTGGCGCGCCGGGCGACCAGTCGCCGATGATCTTGCACCAGCCCGAGGACGCCCGCGCTTCCTCGACGGCCGCTGCGGCGAGATCGTCCTCGCTGACGTCGCGGCCGAACCCTTCGAAGAACCTGCCAGGGGTCGCGAGCCATCGTCCGCCGGTGCGCAGTCGCGGAAGGTCGACGTCGTCATGCGTGCGATGGGACAGGGGGTCGGCGGATCCGGGCGATCGCACGGCGAGGACGCCCGCGTTCCGGTGCTGGATCATGTGCTCGCGGAACAGTGCCAGGTCGAACTCGTCGCCGGGCTTGTCCGTGCCGGGATGCGAGTGGACGTCGACGAGTCCCGGGAGCAGCCATCCGCCGTCGATCACGAACTCGCCGCCATCGGCGGGCGCGGTCCGAAGCTGGTCACCGTCGATCTGCAGGACAACCTCCTCGCGCCCCGGCAACGCGATCCCCCGAACCTTGAGTGCCACGCACGATCTCCCCTCGCGGTGCAGGTAACGCCCTGCGTCAATCAGGAGGGCGTTCCAACCCTCCTGGTGTCACTTTCGCCCCACTGTATCCACCGGCCGGTAACAAACGGCGTCAGCGGTCCGTCATCGAGCAGTCATCGAGCGCGCCCAGTATTCGACTCGAGGGTCCACGGGCGAGCTTCGAACGGCGGGTACACGGCTTCCGGGGGCGGTGTGGCGAACAGCAGGTCTGTGTCGTCGAACGGCCGTGAAAATATGAGGGTTGGAGGTGTGAGTGTTGCTGAAGAGCGACTGGAATGGTGCGCCGTCACGTCTGAATGCATGAACTGACCTGATTTTGTAGAGGTATCTTGAGCTCAACGCGTGATTCTGATGACGCGGGCGGGATTGCGTTTCCCGTATGGTATGCCGTTCGAGGCGGGCCGTATTCGCGCATCTCGGCAACATGGATCGGATGGCTCGAGACGATGGTTGTGGAGCATCAGGTTCATGACACGTGCTGCTCCGAAGCTCAGGTATTGATGTTCAGGAAATCCTGCGGGGGGATCTAAGTATGGGGACCGACGGAGCAGCCGACGTCCATTTTGAAGTCGATCATCGGGCCGATGTGCTCGGTGACGGCGTTCAGTTCGTCGCCGAGGTGACTGCGGCGGTGTTGTCGAGCATGCCGATGCAGCGGACGCTCGGTGACGACGCCGAGAAGATGCGCAAGCTGGTGCAGCGCGCGGTCGACAAGGCGGTGACGGCATTCGCGACCGAGCACGACAACGAGGGCGAGCCGCGCCTGGCTATCGCCCAGGCCCTCCTGAGCGGCCAGCCCGTCGACGACCTGGCCGCGGCTACCCGCACTCAGCTCGCCGACGCACACGTTGTGCTGATGGTCGATGGCGGTGTCGGTGGCTCAGACGTGGTCCATACCCTGTTACCCTCACAGGCCAACCGCAGGACCGCCTTGGTAGCACCGAGTGGGAGGCACCTGTTCGTGCTGGTCCCGGTCCCGCGGCCGGCGAACGCCGAGGCAGTGATCACCACCATGCGCGAGCGGAACGCCGGCTTAATGGTCGCCGTCAGCGTCGCGTCTACTCGGGACAGTGTGCCGCGCGCCGCGAACGAGGTTCGGATGGTGATGCGCGTGGTTCACGCGCTCAACCGCGATCCGGCCGTCTACCAGCTCGAGGACGTGCCGATCGAGGCCGCGCTGATCAGGTCGCCCGACTCCGCCAAACTGCTCGCAGCCCGGCTTGCCGCGCTGCCGAGCAGCGGTGCGCCACTGCTGGAGACGCTCTTCTCCTACCTCGATCACGGTGAGGATCGCACACATGCAGCACGGGAGCTGCACGTGCATCCGAACACGCTGGACTACCGGCTGAGGCGGATCCGCGAACTCACCGGTCTGTCGCCGTGGCGCCCGAGGGACCTCCAGACGCTCGGGGTGGCGGCGATCGCCTTGCGGCTCACCGAAGGGGCGGATCTTTCGGCTGCGAGTTGAGACGGCGGCACTCCGTTCGGACAGCGGTCTCACCGTCCCGGCGAGACCGCTCCACGTTGACCGGTGAGCGCCCGCAGTTCACCCGGCATCGAGGTGAAACCTGCGGGCACGAGCTCCGGGGCAGGCGGTGCCCGACGTTCCTCCAGTCGTTCGCGCCGGTCCAGTCGGATGCCGCGGTTTCCCAGGCGTCCGGCGCTGACGGGCTCCTGGTTCAGCTGTCTGTGGTGGAACCGAGCACGCGGTCGTCCACCCAGGTGAACCGCAGCTCGGAGGTGTAGCGGTGTCCCTCGTGGTCGGTGAGCCACAGGTCGTCGTGCGTCGGTGACATCTCGACGAACGTGATGGTCTTGTCCGCGAGCCGCTCGTCGGCGCTCGTACGGCGGATCATCTTGGCCAGTGCGTTGACGTAGAAAGGACTTGCGAAATCGACGTACACCGGCTTCTCGGCGGCCTTCGACTTGACGAAGACGTGGCGGGGCATGCCCTGCTCCGCCGCCCACGCCCTGGTGTTGACGAACCTCTTGACCTCGTCCGCCCCGGTGGCGAAGGCGAGCTCTGCGGAGGCGAACCGCCAGCTTTCCCGCGCGACGATCAGACGGTCGATGCTCACCCGTGGCATGTACGGGCGGTCGGCAAAGAGCTGGAACCGGTCGATCACCATGCCCATCAGCATTTCCGCGAACACGTCGATGAGTTCGAACGTCTCTCCGCCGGGCAGTTGTACCACGACCTGCTCGCCGTCGTCGTGGACCGCGACGTCGCGGCTCAGCACGAGGGTCGGCCGGTCGGCGGCGACGGTGTGGTGACTGAACTCCACCATCAGGTCGCGGTCGCGGATCAGAGCCGGGTGCGTGCGCACGGACAGCCGCGGCGGGCTTTCCTTCGGCAGCACCATCAGCAGCCGCGGCTGCGGGAAGTCTTGGTCCACTGAGGACAAAAGTTCATTCTCGTCGGGATGTTGGGTGACAAAGCAATAGCTGCGCACGGTGTTGATGGCCATGTGGACCTCGCCGAGGACGAGTTCGAAGTCGCCGTCCCGCAGGGCGTTGATATCCGCAGCCGACACCATCATGTCGGGGCAGAAATAGCGCGCTCCCGCCCAGCCTGGACCCGGTGCCGAAAACGCCTCGGTGACCAACGGCAGCAGTTCGTCGTACGAGTACGAGACCGTCCGCGTGCCGTCTGGGACGGTGACGATCGCCGCCCACTTCTTCGCGAACTCTTCCTCGATGGTTTCGATCGAGGACTCGATCGACCGGTGTAACGGGCGCAACGACTCGAACCAGACGGTGGAGAGGTCTACCGGTCCGCCGTGCTTGGTCACTGCCTGGTTGTACACGTTGCGCAACGTCTCCCGGACCTCCTGACCGAGGCGCCAGCAGAACCAGCGCGCGGCGCGGCCGAGCAGCGTCAGCGGACGGGCAGCGTCCAGCAGGTCACGGCCGACCGTGATGTCGAGGTCGCGGCTGCTGTCGTGATAGACGAGTGTACGGCCGCCGTACGTGCGGCCCTCGTTGCGCGTCGATGAGGCACCGGTGATCGAACCGAACAGCGTGTCCAGCTCTGTCAGCGCGTCCGCCAGTGCGTCTGCGGAATCGCTGTTGCGCACGCGGTCGCGGGCGGCTTCAAGTGAGTCCAGCCAGTCCAGGGCTCGACCTCGCAAGCCGTCATCATCGACGCCGCCGAGGAACGTGCGGAGGTCGCGCTCTGGCCACGGCCCGATCGGCAGCTCCAGCTTCCACGCGATCCACCGGCGCCTGCGCAGCATGTCGAGGATCGAGAGCACCGCTTCCAGATCCAGGCCGGCACTGTCGGTGAAGTCGTGGGCCCGAGTCTTGCCGTCGCAAAGCCGGAGCACTCGCGCCTGTTCTGGGGACAGACGCACGCGCGGCCCGATCGGCGGCACGACCTCATCGCCGTCCATCCGCACGAACGACAGACGTCGTGGCATCAACCACGTGTTCATCGACGGCAGTTCCTCGATCGCCTCGGCCAGGCGATCGACCGCCCACGCCTCGAAGAACACGTCGCTGCTGCGGAGAAGCCGCTTGCCCGGCTGGCACCGCGTGGTGTCTCCATCGTGCAGGACGCCCCAGCCGGAAGGACCGAAGAAGCCGATGGTGTCGTTCTTGACGCAGTACCGCTGCCAGTAGTTGGCGATGAGCTCCTCACGCTGCCTGTGCTTGGAGTGCCGGTTGTCGGTCGCCGCGTCCCAGCGCAGGAAGGGCCGGATCGCGCCGTCGACGAGCCTGTGGTTCTGCCACGTCACGGCTCTGAGGAAGTCGTCGCGCTCGGCGATCGACTGGAGGCGGGTCGACAGCACCGTGCACGCACGGTCGAACTCCGCGCGGAAGTCTTGCCAGGGCTGGGGGTTCTCCTCACCGGCCAGCGCATCGGCCCTGCGGGCCAGCTCTTCGTCGGCCAGCAGCAGCACGCCGTCGGCCGGAAAACCCGATCCCCGCACGAGGACCTGCTTCCACCAGCGCCAGTCGTCCATCTCTTCGGTCCGCATCCCGCTCACCCCCGGCGATGCCGTGGGCGGGTTCACGAGTTGGCGCTTTCTTCGGTCAGCGCGTCCGCGCAGCTCGACGCTGTGGGATAGACGAAGAGGATCAGCGGATCGATCTCCTTGCCCAGCGACTGGGAGATCGTGTACGACACCTCGACTGCCAACAGCGAGTCGCCGCCCACGGCGAAGAAGTCGTCCTCCACGCTGAGCGCGGGCTTCTGCAGTGCGTCGCGGAACGCCTCGACAATCGTCGCTTCGAGTTCCTTGGTGCTCATGTCCACTTCCCTCAGTGATCGCTTGCCTGTGCGCGTACCGCGTCGAGTTGTTCCAGTCCTTTGAGGACGATGTCGGTCTCGATGCCGAAGTCGATCAGGCAGGCGATCTCGTCGACACCTGCCTCTCGGCACCTCGCGACGACCTCGGCCGCGTGTCGCGGCCCGCCGATGAGCCCGTCGTGGCGCAGGTAGCGATCAGCGGCCGGACGGACTGCCGCTCGCGCCTTCTCTCCGACGTCGCTGCCCGCGCTGTGCGCGGAACCCGGCCGGAACGGACTGAGCGCCCCGACGAGGTAGCGCTCCAGCGGCTCGCGCGCTACGGCTTCGGCGCGGTCCGCGTCGGCATCGACGAAGGTGTGCAGCATCAGCGTCACGTGACCGCGCCACGACGATCCCGACGCGGCGAGCTCGCGGCGGTACTCGGTGACCTTCTTCGCCAGTTCGCTGAAGTCCTGCTTCACCAGATGGGTCAACACCCCGGTGCCGGCCCGACCCGCGGCGCGGAACGTGTCCACCGTGCCGGCGGAGGTGAGCCACAGCCGCAGCGGTCCCACCGGACGGGGGAACGCCGTCACCTCAGTCGCTCCGTCACGCCACGGTTCCCCGCGCCACAACCCGCGCAAGGTCTCCACCGCATCTACGTTGGAGTCCCGGCGGCTCTCGAAACTCTCCGGACGCAGCACGAAGTCGCGCTGGTTCCACCCGGAAGCGAGCGAGAGCCCGACTCGTCCGCCGGAGAGGTTGTCCACGACGGCCCACTCCTCGGCGAGCCGCAGCGGATGGTGTAGCGGAGTGACCACGCTACCCGCGCGAATCTGCACTCGGTCTGTCACCGCCGCGACCGCGGCACCGACCACGGCCGGGTTCGGGTAGACACCGCCGACGGGGTGGAAATGGCGTTCGGGAACCCAGACGGCAGTGAACCCGTTCTGGTCGGCGAACCGGGCGCCGTCCAGCAGCAGCCGGTAGCGTTCACCGTTCCCCTCTTCGGCGAAGTAGAAAAGACTGAACTCCACAGCAACTCTCCGATCGCGGACTGCCTCGTCAGCTCGAGACGATCTGGTTCTTGGCGTCGACGTGGACGACGGTGGGCTGGTGGCTCGCCACGTCGTCGTCCTCGATGTCGGCGTAGGTCACCAGGATCACGAGGTCTCCGGTGTGCACCAGCCGCGCGGCGGCGCCGTTGAGGCAGATCTCGCCGGGGCCGCCGGTGATGGCGTAGGTCTCGAAGCGGGCGCCGTTGTCGATGTCCAGAACGGCAACCTGTTCGTTCTCCGCGATGCCCGCCGCCTCCATCAGCACAGGGTCGATGGACACTGATCCGATGTAGTTCAGGTCGGCGGCGGTCACGGTGGCGCGGTGGATCTTGGCGTTGAGCATCCTGCGACGCAACGAAGTTCTCCTCACGAGTAGTGGTTGTGGGTCTGCGCGATGCGGGAGGTTCCCGGCATCCGCGCGGTGCCTGCACTTGCTGTTCGCCCGAGCAGTCCACCGGTCGCGGATTCGCCGGCTGGCGGCGGCGCGGAGAAGGTGCATGTGCGCCGATCAGGCCACCTCGCGCCCTGGGCGAGCCCGGTCGGCGAGCGTCCGGCAGATCCGGGGATTCCGGGGTGACGAGCCCGCCGGCATTCGTGCTCCTCGTTGTTCGACGCCATCGAAACAATGAACGTGTTGCGACCCGCGCGGAAGCACGCCGAGGCGAATCCGTTTTTCTCACAAACCTCTCGGGTTGAGCCGCACAGCTTGCACACAATTCACAACGACGTTTGGCGTCCGTCCCATACACAAGCCGCCTGTGGCTGTGCCATGGTGAACCCGGCCGCTACCCGCGATCTGTCCGAGAGGAAGCTGTGACTTCACCCAGCCCGAGCACCCTGTGGCGCGACCGCAGCTTCTTGTTCCTCTGGTTCGGCCAGTCGATCAGCGAGGTCGGGACCGCCGTCACCACGATCGTGCTGCCGCTGCTCGCCATCAGCCTGCTGAACGCCGGACCCGGTGAGCTCGGCGTTCTCAAGGCGATGTCGTGGGCCGCGGTGCTGGTTGCCGCCGTGCCCGCGGGCGTCTACGTCGACCGGGTCAGCAAGCGCAGGTTGATGCTCGTTTGCGACGTCGCCCGCGCGCTCGTGCTCGCGTCGGTACCGCTGTTCGCCTGGTTCGGCTGGCTCTCGATCGTGTGGCTGTGCGCGGCGGCCTTCGTCGTCGGCGTGCTGAGCGTGACCTTCGGCATCGCCTACCACTCCTACTTCCCGACCTTCGTGCGACGCGACCAGCTCGCCGACGCCAACGCCAAGATCCAGACCACGGACTCGTTCGCGCGGGTGAGCGGGCCCGGCATCGGAGCGTTCCTCGCCGGCGCGATCGGCGTGGCCGCCAGCCTCGTCGTGGACATCGTGTCGTACCTGGCCAGCGCGGTGTCGCTGTTGTTCACACCGAAGGACCTGCCCAGGACGAACACCGCTGACCAGCGGCCGAGGTGGCGCGACTCGGTCAAGGAGGGGTTCACGTTGCTGGTGGCGAACCCGCCACTGGCGCGGACCGCGCTCACCACGATCGGCTCGATGCTCGCCCTGAGCATGATGAACGCCGTCTTCCTGTATCACCTGGTGGTCGAGGTCAAGCTCTCCACCGCGGTGGTCGGGCTCGTCTTCCTCGTCGGTGAGGGTGGCGGACTGCTCGCTGCGGTCTTCGCGTCGAGGATCATGCGTCTGGTGGGCAGCGCCCGGATCATGTGGCTGGTCGTGTTCCTCAGCCCGGCCGGGTACCTGGTGGTGGCTGCTCCCGGACTGCCCGCGGTGTTCGCAACCGCGTACCTGCTGCTCACCTCGTGGAGGTTCGTGCTGTTCGACATCGCGCAGTACAGCTATCGCCAGTCGGCCTGCCCTCTGGAGAAGCTCGGCGCGGTGACCGCGAGCATCCGGTTCTGCATCGGCGCCGCCGGCGTGGTGGGAGCGCTTGCCGGAGGCTGGCTCGGAGACCTGCTCGGCGGTCGCGGCTCGATGCTGGTCGCAACGACGATCATGTGCGTGATGGCGTTGCCGGTGCTGTTCTCCTCGATCAGGCACACGAGGGAAATCGAAGATCTTCCGCGCATTTCCGCGCCGCACGAAAAAATTACCGCAGAGCAATAGGGGAACCGTTTTCGACGGCTTGTCGGAGTGCAAGCCGGGTTCTGTTGCGCGCGCATCAAGAAATCGGAGCCTCAAATGGAAACGAGCGGGCGACGTGAGTACACCGTCGTGGTGAACGACGAGGAGCAGTACTCGTTGTGGCGCACTGGCCACCCCTGTCCGGACGGGTGGCGTTCCGCCGGTGTGCAGGGCACGGAAGCGGAGTGCATGGCGTGGATCGAGGCCAACTGGACCGACATGCGCCCACGGTCGCTACGCGTGCGGATGGAGTCCCGATGACCGTGCAGGACGCCAGGGGATCGTTGGCTCGTTACCTCGCCGTCGGCGTCGAGCTCGGCACCGACGGCGACGTGCTCGTCGTCGACGTTCCGCCGGACGTGTCGCCCGAACTTCTGCCCCCACGGTCGCACTCGCTCGACGCCGAGGTGCTGGCGCTTCTCGGTGATGCGCTCCACCCCGCGGGGACAACGGTCATGCCGTTGTCGTGGACGCAGCAGCGCATGCTCTTCTCATCGCATCAGGAGGGTGCGCGCTCGAACACGACCGTGCCGCACGCGTTGCGGTTGCGGGGGCCGCTGCGTGTCGCCGCCTTGCACGAGGCGTTGCGCCGGCTGCTCGCCCACCACCCGATGCTGCGTGCGTCGATCATCACTGTGGCGGACCTCACGCTGCAGCGGATCGCCCCGTCCGCCGAGGTCGGCCTCCCGGTCACCGACCTTACTGCGGTGCCCGCGGCCGAGCGCGAAGCAGAGGCGCTGCGCCTGGCCCGGGAGGAGATGAGCCGTCCGTTCGACCTCGCGGTCGCGCCGTTGATCCGGCCCTCGCTGCTGAGGCTGGCAGAGGAGGACCACGTCCTGCTGCTGCCCGTCCACCACCAGGTCACCGACGGTCTGTCGCTGCCGCTGATCAACCGCACGCTGCTCGCCGCCTACCAGGAGGTCGTCGACGGCATGCCGCCGTCGCAGGCCGCGCCCCGGTCGACGTACCGCCGGTTCATTGCGGAGCAGTTCAGCGCGCGGGCGACCACCGAGGGCGTCCGGCACCACGCGTATTGGCTGGAACGCCTGAGGGACAAGCCTCCGCTGCTGAACCTGCCCACCGACCGGCCGCGTCCCGCTGTGCCGTCGTTTCGCGGCAGGCCGGTCGAGCACAGCCTGCCGGCGGACCTCAACTCGGCGCTGGAAGCGTTTGCCCGCAAGCAGCACGTGACACCGTTCATGCTTTACAGCGCGGCCGTGCACATGTTGCTCGCGCGTTGGTCGGGGCAGAACGACGTGACGCTCGGATACCCGTTCGCAAACCGGCTGAGCCGCGAGCAGACCGAAGTGGTCGGCCTGCACATCACCACGCTGCTGCAACGGATCCAGCTCGCCGACGACCCGACCGTGGTGGACCTGGTCGCCCGCGTGCGCCGGGAGGTCCTCGCGGGAACGGGGCACCACCGGCTGCGCTTCGACCGGCTCGTCTCGGATCTCGGTGTGCCGCGTTCCACCGCGCACCACCCGGTCTTCCAGGTGCTGATCGGCTACAACGGCAAAGCCCAGCCACTGCAGGAAGTGGTCGGCCTGCACCCTGAGCTGTACATCGTGGACACCGGTTCCGCGCGGTTCGATCTGGAGTTCTACCTGCGTCCTGACGGCGACGACATGGTCGTGATGCTGTGGGCACAGGACGACCTGTTCGACGTGGCGACGGTGCGCCGCATGCTGAGGCACCTGCAGCGCCTTCTCGAGGGCATGCTGGCCGAGCCCGAGCTGCCGGTCTCGCGGCTGCCGTTGATGGATGACGACGAGACAGTCGAGGCGATCGCCGCCGGCACCGGGCCGGAGATCACCGGTCCCCGTTCGAGCGTGCCGGAGCAGATCGTCGACACCGCGGCGGCACACCCGCAGCGATGTGCCGTCCGGTTCGGAGATGCGGCGCTGACCTACGGCGAGCTGGACGCCCGCAGTGCCGCGGTCGCGACCAGGTTGCGCGCACGCGGCGTGGGCACGGATGACGTCGTCGGTGTTCACCTGGACCGGTCGCTGGAACTGCTCGTGCTGCTCGTGGGCATTCTCCGGGCCGGAGCGGCGTACCTGCCCCTCGATCCAGCGTTGCCCGAGGAGCGGATCGCCGCGATGGTCGAGGACGCGCGGCCCGTTCTCGTGGTGTCCGAGGACGATCTCGCCGCGCTCACAGCGGAAGGGCCCGCCGGCGCGTTGCCCGACCTCCCGCCTTCCTCGCTCGCGTATGTGATCTTCACATCCGGCTCGACCGGTCGCCCCAAGGGCGTGATGAACACCCACGAGGCGCTGGAGAACCGGCTGCGCTGGATGCAGGAGGCGTACCCGATCGACGACCGCGACGTGGTGTTGCACAAGACACCGTTGAGTTTCGACGTTTCGGTGTGGGAACTCTTCTGGCCGTTGACCGTTGGCGCCACCCTCGTCGTCGCCGCACCCGGTGGCCACCGCGATCCCGACTACCTGGGGGAGCTGATCCAGACCGAACGCGTCACGGTCGTGCACTTCGTCCCGTCGATGCTGCGGGCGTTCCTCGCCGCGGGAGAGCTGGCCGGCTGCACCACCCTTCGCCACCTGGTGTGCAGCGGTGAGGCGCTCACCCCTGAGCTGCGTGATGCGGTCCTCGCGTCGTCTTCCGCGCAACTGCACAACCTGTACGGCCCGACCGAGGCGGCAATCGACGTCACCGCCGAGGACCTCGCACCGGAGTCGGTGCACCGGGACGTGGTGCCGATCGGAAGGCCCATCACCGGGATCCAGGTGCACGTGCTCGACGCCGCAGGCGCCGCCGTGCCGCCCGGTGTCGTGGGTGAGCTGTACATCGGTGGCGTCGGGCTCGCCCGCGGCTACGCGGGAAGGCCGGCGCTCACCGCGCAACGGTTCGTGCCTTCACCGATCAGCCCGGGGGAACGGCTCTACCGCACCGGCGATCTGGGGCGCAGGCTCGCCGACGGTCGGATCGAGTACCTGGGGCGCAACGACGACCAGGTCAAGCTCCGCGGCTTCCGCATCGAGCTCGGCGAGATCGAGGCGGCGATCAACGGCGTCGACGGTGTCAGCCAGTCCGTTGTCGTCCTGTGGGATGACGGGTCCGGTACTACCGCGCTCGCCGCGTACCTCACCTGTGAGCACCCGGACGTGCTGGACGACGTGCGGAACGCGCTCACACGCCGGCTGCCCGAGTACATGGTGCCGCGGCTGTGGACCCTTCTGGACGAGCTGCCGCTCCTGCCCTCCGGCAAGGTGGATCGCACGCGCCTGCCCCGGCCGCACCAGCCTGTCGCCACCGCCAGCGACCAGTCGTGGACCGCGACCGAGCGGCTCATCGGCGATGTGTGGCAGGCGACCCTGGGGACCCGGCCCGCGACGCCGATGGACGACTTCTTCCTCTCCGGCGGGGATTCGATCCGCAGCATTGAGCTCGTCGTGGCCGCCCGTGCCCGCGGGCTCGCGCTGACCGTCGAGAAGATCTTCCAGAATCCGACTCCGCGTGGGCTCGCCGCGGTTGCCGTGCCGCACGACGCGGCCGAACAGGCCGACGACGGTCCCTTCTGCCTCGTCCCAGCTCACACCAGGCAACTGCTGCCGACCGGGGTGCAGGACGCTTTTCCGTTGTCCCGCTTGCTTTCCGGTCTCTTCTACGAATCACGCACCAACCCCGACTACCGGGTCTACACGACCTCGCTGCGACTGCGCGGCGAGTTCGACGAGCCGCGACTCAGGCACGCGGTGCGGTTGCTGCTCGACCGGCATCCGTTCCTGCGCAGCTCGGTCGACCTCGACACGTTCGGCCAGGCGGTTCAACTGGTGCATCGGAACGTGCCCGATCCGCTGTCCGTTGTGGACCTGAGGCCGCTCGGGACAGTAGGGCAGAGCGCGTTCGACGAGTGGTTCCACGCCGAGCGCAACCGGCGCTTCGATTGGGCTGCACCACCTCTACTCGCGCTGACGGCCCACCGGATGACCGACGACGAGTTCCAGCTGACGTTGACCGAGCCGTTCCTGGACGGCTGGAGCGTCACGCTGGCGATGAACGAACTGCTGACCTACTACCGGGAATCGTCCGGCAGCTCAGGTCCCGAGGTGCAGGTACAGGCCGAGTTCCTGCGTCAGGAAGAGCGAGCGCTGGCTGACCCCGGAGCCCGAGACCACTGGCGCCGAGTGCTCGCGGATCCTCCACCTGGCAAGCTCCCCGGAGCCGAGAAACCTGGGTACGAGGTCCGAACCGTCGACATCGCGGAGAAGGTCTCGCGCAGGCTGCTGGAGCTTGCCGACGCGCTCGCCGTGCCGGTGAAATCCGTGCTCCTGGCGGCGCACGTGCAGGTTGTCGCCCTGCTCACCGGCAGCTGCGACGTGCTCACCGGGTTGATGGCGAACAGCAGGCCGGAAACCGTGGACGGTGCCGCCGCTGTCGGAATGTTCCTCAACACCACGCCGATCCGCGTAGATGTCGACTTGGGCTCGGGCCGTGAGTTGGTGACCGCGGTGCACTCAACCGAGGCGGACGCGCTGGCTCACCGTGCGTACCCGTACGCGCAAATGTTGCGCGACAGCGGGATCGCTTCGCCGTTGCGCACAACGTTCAACTACACGCACTTCCGGCCGTACCGCGACCTCGCCGACGACAGCCGGCTGACGTTGATGTCGTTGCGCGCCACCGACCAGACATACCACCCGCTCACCGCGCAGTTCCGGCAGGACGTGCTGAGCGGCGAGATCGGCCTGTTCCTCGAGTTCTCCGACGCCGGTCTCACCGACGAGCAGATGAACCAGATCACCGGCTACTACGGCGAAGCGCTGCGCAGGCTCGCAGAAGCACCAGACGAGCCGATCACGCCGTTGGATCGGCTGATGCCGGACGTGACGCCCGCCGTAGCGGACGCTGCTGCGCCCATCTCCGGGGAAAACCTGTTCGCGCGGTTCGCCGCACAGGCCACCCGCACACCAGACGCCCCAGCTCTGCGCCACCGA
Source organism: Lentzea sp. NPDC004789 (assembly GCF_053601075.1). Lineage (NCBI taxonomy): Bacteria > Bacillati > Actinomycetota > Actinomycetes > Pseudonocardiales > Pseudonocardiaceae > Lentzea > Lentzea sp. NPDC004789. The sequence continues at coordinate 155,822 of NZ_JBSGBE010000020.1, forward strand.
GGCAAGTCCGTCACCTACGCCGAGCTCGCCGTCGCCGCACGAGCTCTGTCAGCGCGCCTGTCCGCGCACGACGTGGGGCCGGGATCTGTGGTACCGCTGTGCCTTGAGAGATCCCTGGCCTACGTGGCGGCCGTGCTCGCCGTGCTGCGGTTGGGTGCCGCGTACGCGCCTGTTGACCCGGCGCAACCGTTGCTGAGGCGGCACGACCTCCTCACGGCGGTCGGCAGCCACGTGGTGCTGACCGGTCCTGCGGATGAAGAACCGTTGCCACAGGGGCAAACGCGAATCGCCGTGACGTTCGACGTCGTCGCCGATGAGGTGCCGGTTGACGTGCAGACCGATTCGGAAGCCGCGGCGGTGGTGGTGTTCACCTCGGGTAGTACCGGAGCACCGAAGGGCGTCGTGTTGTCGCACGCCGCGGTGGCGAATCGCCTGAACTGGTCGGCAATCCACGAGCCCGCGCAGCCTGATGACGTCTTCCTGTTGCGGACGCCGATCGGTTTCGTGGACTCGGTCGCTGAGCTCTTCGACGGCCTGCTACGTGGCGTCACAACCGAGATCCTGCCGGATGAAGTACGGGATCCCGCCGAGATCGTCAGCGCGATGGCGCAGGCGCGGATCACCAAGGTGACGATGGTGCCCGCACTTCTCGCCGAGATCCTGCGCCTCGGTGATCTCCGCGGGCTGGAGTCGGTGCGCTGCTGGCATCTCAGCGGTGAACCGCTGCGAGGTGAGCTGGTTCGCGCGTTGCTGCGGAAGTTGCCACACGTCACGGTGTACAACCTTTACGGTTCGACTGAGGTGTGCGCGGATGCCACCGTGCACTTGGTCTCGGCCGACGAACCCGCACTTGTGCCGGTCGGTTTGCCGTTGCCCGGCCTCACCACGTACGTGCTGCACCCCGGCGGCGGGCTCGTACCGGACGGCATCGCGGGCGAGCTCGCGATCGGTGGGCGCGGCCTCGCGACGGGCTACTTCGCCGACCCGGTGGCGACCGCGCGACGCTTCGTCCCCGCGCCTCGCGGTGTCGAACGCATCTACCGCACCGGAGATCTCGCCGTGCGCACCGAGGACGGCACGATCACGTTGCTGGGCCGCGTCGATCGGCAGATCAAGGTCCGCGGCGTGCGCGTTGAGCCGGCGGAGGTGGAAGCGGCGCTGACCTCGCACCCGGACGTCACCGAGGCGCTCGTGCGGCAGGTCTCGCGCGACACGGGCGATGTGCTCGCAGGGTACGTGCGCACGCGGGGTGCCGCCGTCGGGGTGCGGGACCTGCGGGCATTCTTGCTGAAGCGACTGCCTTCGGCGGCAGTGCCGGACGTGCTGGTCACGGTGGACGACTGGCCACGCCTGTCATCCGGAAAGATCGACCAATCGGCTCTGCCCGCACCGGAGGCTCCGCGCCGCACGACCGCACGGCCACCGACCGGTCTGCTGGAGAACGAGCTCGCCGCGTTGTGGCAACAGCGGCTCGGCACCGCGCCGGAAGACGTCGCCGACGACTTCTTCGAGCTCGGCGGACATTCGCTGCACGCGATCGTGCTGGCCGCGGCGCTGCGCCGGGACATGGGCGTGGCCGTGCAGGTTTCGGACATCTTCGACCACCCGACGCTGAGCGAGCAGGCCGGTCTGCTGGAACGCCTGCTGACCGCGAGTGTCAAGGACTGAGGAGACTTGATGAGCACCGCCCGTGACGTCGCCTGGCTCAACGGCGAGATCGTGCCGAGAGAGGTCGCTGCGCCTTCGGTCGCCAGCAACAACCTGCACCTGGGAACCGGCGTGTTCGACGGCATCATGGCCTACTGGAATGACACCGGGTATCTGCTGCACGCGGTCGTTCCGCACCTCGAACGGTTCCGCGCCGGTACCAGGCGGATGCACCTGCCGATCCGGCACGACGTCACCGAGCTCCAGTCCGGCATCGTCGAGCTGCTGGGCGTGCTTCCCGAGGACAACCACTACATCCGCCCGCTGGCGCTGCGCCGTGCTCCGGAGCTCTACGACGTCAGCGCGCTCGACGCGCCGGCCGACGTGGTGGTGATCGCGGTGAGTGCCGAGCGGGACGTGGACCGGCCCCTGCGCTGCTGTCTCTCACCGTGGCGCAGGGTGTCCAGTTCCGCGATTCCCGTGCGGTGGAAGGTGTCCGGCGCCTACGCCAACAGCATGATCGCTCAGTACGATGCCTACGAACGCGGCTTCGACACGGCCGTCATGCTCGACGGCCGGGGACGGATCTCCGAGGCGTGCACGTCGAACATCTTCTTCATCTCGAACGGCGGGCTGGTCACTCCTTCGCTCGAAGCTGACGTGTTTCCCGGGATCACCCGGTCCATCGTGTCGGCTCTCGCGGCGAAGCGCGGCATCCCGGTCGTCGAGCGCGATGTCCGGCCAGAGGAGATCCCGTCCTTCTCCGGTGCCTTCATCGCGGCGACACTGCTGGAGGTGCGCGATGTCGCGTCGATCGACGACCACGTGTTCAGCGGCTCGGAGTCCGATCTCTTCCGTACCCTGCTCGCCGACTTCCGGGACATCACGCACGGGGTGACCTCACTGGACTGGTGAGCACGGGGCGGGACCGTCCCGGATCGGAGAGAAATCAAATTCGCCTCACCGCCGAGACATCGGGGTTCGCCGCGTCGCCTGAAGACGCTGGAATCCCTTTCTGCTCCAACGGATCAGGGCAGGCGGACGGGAGCGCGTGGCGTCCTCGATGCCCGGCATTAGTGAATATCAACAGAACTCCGGATTCGCCTTGTCGGGACCCGGCGCCCGGCATTAGCGTCGAAGACAACGAGTTCGCCCTCACTTCGGCGCAATGAATCCGGTTCGCGGAAACATTTCCGCGTGAACCGGGGCCCGCTTCGTCCTCAACGCCTCTTGGAGGCGGCGATGCCGGATACCCGCGTGTGACACCACCCCATCTCCCGGCAGGCGGCCGGGACCGTCAGGAGGTAGACCATGAGCGTCACGACCGAGTCGAACCGGCTGGAGTCGTTGCGAACCGAGATCGACAGCACCGACGCGCAGCTCCTCGAGTTGCTGAGCCGCCGGATGCGGATCTGCCGTGAGATCGCCGAGTACAAGGCCGCGAACGGTGTGGCGATGATGGCCCAGGACCGGCTCGACGGTGTGTTCGAGAAGGCTCGCGCGTTCGCTCAGGAGAACGAGCTCGACGTCGACTTCGTCACCGATGTCTACGACGCCATCACGGTGGAGAGCTGCCGGATCGAAGGCGAGATCATCGGCGACACCCCGACCGAGGCATTGGCCTCTCGTGCGCTGCGCATCGACCACGTCGCCATCGCCGTTCGCGACCTCCAGGAGGCCATCCGGCTGTTCCGGGACGTGTACGGCTTCAGCGTGATCGAACGCCGCACCATCCAGGGTGAGATCAGCGGGATGGACACGGCGACCCTGCGGGTCGGCAACGTGACCTTCGTGCTGTGCCAGGGTGACTCCCCGAAGTCCAATGTGTCGCGCTACATCGAGCACTACGGGCCGGGCGTGCAGCACATCGCCATCTCCGTGCGCGGGCAGGGTGAGCTCATCGAGGAACTGCGTGAGCGAGGTGCCGACATGCTGACCGGTCTCATCCATTCCCCTGGGCTGGACCAGTCCTTCACCAGGCGCGAACCGAACGCGGGCACTCAGCTGGAGTTCGTCACCCGCACGACGAACAAGGGCTTCAACGACGACAACATCCGTGAGCTGTTCACCGCCATGGAGCGCGAGGACGTCTACTGACCTTCGATCCGGTCCTGTTCAGCAGCCTTCCGCATTCGAGGAGAACGTGGATGTCGATCGACCCCCGGCCGGAGGCCGGTGACGCCAGTCGGCGAGAGCTGGCCGAGCGCCTGCTCGCCACCAGGTTGCGGCGCGCCGCAACCGGGATCGCCGAGCCCGCTCCTCGGGTGACGGAGGGTGCTGGGCGGCTTTCCTCCGCGCAGGAGCGGATGTGGTTCCTGCACACCGTGGAACCGGACAGTCCCGCGTACCAGATCAGCAGCGCCGCGCGGCTGTCCGGGCCGGTGGACGCCGACCGGCTGCAGACCGCGGTGCGCCTGCTCACCGAACGGCACGACATGCTCCGGTCGCGGTTCCCCGCCGGTCCGGACGGACTGCCGGTGCGGGACGTCCGGGCTTCGGTGGTGCCGCCGGTGACCGTGCTGGACGTCAGCGACCTGCCGGTGGGCGATCAGCAGACGGCTGCCGACGAGGCGGTGCGGGCACACCTGCGGCGCCCCTTCGACGTCACCGACGCTCCGCTGTTCCGGTTGCTCCTGGTACGGCTCGGCGAGTCGGACCACCGGCTGGCTCTCAGCGTCCACCACCTGATCGCCGACGGGTGGTCGCTGGGCGTCATCCACCGCGAGCTCGCCGAGCTGTACCGCGCCGGTGCGGATCACCAATTGCCGTTGCCCTCCATGACCTTCGACGCGTTCGCCGCTGCGGAGGCGGCAGCCGCCGGGCAGGAGGGGAACCTGGGCCTGGCCTACTGGCGCAGCCAGCTGGCTGACCTGCCCCAGGTCGAGCTGCCGATGGCGGGAAGGCGAGCGGCCACGGCGAGTTCGGCGGGCGGCCGGCTGGAGGCACATCTCACCGAGGACCTCGCCGCCCGGCTCGAACAGCTGGGCAAGCAGCACGGGGCGTCGCTGTACATGGTGCTGGCCGCGGCGCTCGCCGCGCTCCTGCACCGGTACTCCGGGCAGACCGACATCGCGCTGGGATCACCGGTGGCGAACCGCGAGGACCCCGGACTGGTCGGCACCATCGGCCTGCTCGTCAACAGCGTGGTGCTGCGCACGGACCTCACCGGTGACCCAAGTACGGCAGGCTTGTTGAGCAGGGTGCGCGGTGCCGCGCTGGCCGCGCTGGAGCACCAGAGCACCCCCTTCGAGCAGGTGGTCGCTGAACTGCAGCCGGAGCGGTCGCTCAGCCAGAACCCGCTGTTCCAGGTGATGTTCGCACTGCAGACCGCCGACAGTGATCAGCTCGCCCTGGGCGGGGTGCCCGGCGAACCGATGCCCGCTGATCTCGACGTCGCGCGGTTCGACCTGGAGTTCACGCTGTGGCGCCGTCCAAGTGGGATCCGGGTCAGGATCAACTACCGCGTCTCGATGTTCGACCAGGAGACCGCGGGCGGCATGCTGGCCGCCTACGAGCGCTTGCTGGAACGCATGGCCGACACGCCGGACGTCCCGCTGAGCAGCTTGGCCGTCTTCGACGACGCCGCGCTGGCGGCAGGGGTGCTGAGCGCGCCGGCACCCGCAGGCGGACCCCGCACGCTGGTCGGCCTCTTCACCGAGGCCGCGAAGAGGTGGCCGGAGCGGACGGCGCTGAGCGCGGGAGGTAGTGAGCTGACGTTCGCCGCCCTCTGGGAGTGCGCGGGTTCGGTCGCCGCTCGTCTGCTCCGGATGGGCATCGGCAGGGGTGACGTGGTCGCGGTGTGCTCCGCCCGCACGGCTGACCTCGTCGTCGCCACATTGGGTGTGTCGCTGGCAGGAGCGGCGTTCGTGCCGGTCAACCCGGAGGATCCGGCGGATCGGCGCCGGTTCCTGATCGAGGACTCTGGCGCGGCGGCGGTCCTGACCGACGACGTGGATCTCCTGACCAGCGACCGGACTGTCGCGCTGCCGATCGCCGCTGTCGCCTCGGCGGGTGATCCGGCTCCCGATGTCGCGGTGGAACCGGACGACCTCGCCTACGTGCTCTACACCTCCGGCACCACCGGGCGCCCCAAGGGCGTGGCGGTCGAGCACCGCAACATCGCCAACACCCTGCTGGCGTGCCAGGGACGCTTCGGCTTCGGGCCCGACGACGTGGGACTCGTCCTGGCGCCGAGCACGTTCGACGTCTTCTACTACGAGCTCTTCTCGACGATGTTCGCGGGCGGCCGCAGCGTCCTGGTCACCAAGGCCGAGACGTTCGAGCCGGCGCGGGTGTCCGCCCTGCTGAACGAGGCCACGGCGTTCCAGGCGGTACCGGGCCTGATGGAGCACCTGCTCGGTTCGCTGCAGGAGACGCGGACCGGTTCGCTGCCCGGCGTGCGCGTCGTCGTGACCGGCGGTGACGTGGTGCCGGGAGCACTGATCGAGACGCTGCACGAAGTCTTCCCGCGCGCCGACGTCTCCGTCACCTACGGCCCGACCGAGACGGCGATCTTCGCCACGGGCCACACGTTCGCCCGCGGCGAGGATCTCGGTGGACATCCCATCGGGACGCCACTGGCCGGGGTGGAGATCCGCGTCGCTGACGAGCACGGCCGGCCGTTGCCCTCCGGAGTGGCCGGCGAGATCTGGATCGGCGGGCACGGCGTCGCCCGCGGTTACCTGAACCGGCCCGACGAGAACGCGGCGCGGTTCGCGGACATCGGCGGTGCGCGCTTCTACCGCAGCGGTGACCGCGCGCGGCTGCGGAACGGCCGTCTGGAGTTCCTCGGCCGCGCGGACTCCCAGGTCAAGGTGCGCGGTTTCCGCATCGAGCTCGGTGAGGTCGAGACCGTGCTGGCTCAGGCACCCGGCGTGCGGCACGGAGTGGTGCTGCCCGTCGGAGACAGCCCGAGCGACCGCCGGTTGGTCGCGTACGTGGTGCCGGAGGACCAGCAATCCGATGAAGCTCCGTCCGGGGACACGGTGTCCGCGTGGCGGGAGCTGTTCGACCAGACCCACAGCGGTCCCCAGGTCGGTGGCCGGGACTTCACCGGCTGGAACAGCAGCTACGACGGTGCGCCGTTGCCGCGCGCCGAGATGGACGAGTGGGTGGACGCCACCGTGGCCGCGGTGCGTGCCCGACTGGCCGGCCGGCCCTCCCCGCACATCCTCGAAATCGGCTGTGGCACAGGACTGTTGCTGACCGAGCTGGCCAGCGAGGCCGGCCGCTACGTCGGCACCGACTTCTCGTCAGCGGCACTCGGCGGCCTGACAGAGCGGGTGCGGGAGGCAGGGCTCGCACACGTCGAGCTGCACCTCGCCGAGGCCGATGCACTGCCGGACGTCGGTGACTTCGATCTCGTGCTGATCAACTCCGTGAGCCAGTACTTCCCCGGCGAGCGGTACCTGACCCGTGTTCTGGACCAGGCGCTGCAACGCACCAGGGACGGTGGTCTGGTGTTCGTCGGCGACGTCCGCAATCTCGCGCTGCTGGAGATGTTCCACAGCTCGGTGGCGGCCGCACGCGATCCCATGGCCACCCCCGACCAGGTGCGGGCACGCGCTGCCGCGGCTCTGGCGGGGGAGGACGAGCTGGTGCTCAGCCCGGTGTACTTCAGCGACTACGCGGCCGGGCACCGCGAGATCGGCGAGGTGGAGATCGAACCCCGGCTCCAGTTGGCGCGCAACGAGCTGACGCGGTTCCGCTACAACGTGGTGCTTTGGCGCACGACCGCTCGTACCGAGACCCGTCTGGAGTGGCGGTCCTGGACTGAGGGCGGGTGGTCCGCGGACGTGCTTCGGGGCGGTCTCGCCGCCGCAGCGTGGGATCGGCTCGCACTGACCGGCGTGCCGAACGCGATGGTGAGTGACGACCCCACCGCCGTCACCCCGCTGGGTCTGCGGGAGATCGCCGCTGGCGCGGGCCTCGAGGTCGCGGTGAGCTGGGCGTCCGCTCGTGCAGACGGCAGCTTCGACGCGGTGCTGCACCGGCCAGGACAGCGTCCCCACCCGGACTGGCCGCGTCCCGCGAGCACGGGTGCGCCGACCTCGCACGAGCCGTCGCGCTTGTCCCGCTCGCGCGAGATGGCGGTGGAGATCCGCGAATGGCTCGCTGGACGGCTCGCCGGCTACCTCATGCCCGCGGCGGTCGTGGTGCTCGATGCGCTTCCGCTCACCCCCAACGGCAAGGTGGACCGCGCCGCGCTGGCACTCTTGACCGTGCCCGATCCGACCGGACGCCCGCCGAAGGGCGCGACGGAGAAGGCGGTCACCGCGGCCTGGGCCGAGGTGCTCGGCGGGGACGTCCCGTCGGCCGAGGACGACTTCTTCACCGTCGGCGGTACGTCGCTGCTCGCGATTCGGCTTGTCGTTGCGTTGCGCAGGCGGGGCTTGCCCATGCCACCGCAGCGGGTCTTCGAGTTGACGACGGTCGAACGGCTGGCCCGATGGCTTGATCAGCAGCAGGAGGTCGAAGCCCCGGAGGTGCGCGGTCCCGTGCGCACGGCGCCGCGGGTGCCGGAGAGCACTCCGGAACGGGAGGTGCCTCTAGTCGGCCCGGACCGGTGGGAGACCACCGGCCGCGTGCTGCTGACCGGTGCGACCGGCATGCTCGGGGTGCACGTGCTCGACGCGGCACTGCACCGGTACCCGGACCTGTCGATCAGCTGCCTGGTGCGAGCCGAGGACGACACTGCGGCGCAGCGCCGTCTGGCCGAGCAGCACAGGTGGTACTTCCCGGACTCCCGAATCTCCCAGGACGAGTTCAGCGACCGCGTCCGCGCACACGCGGCTGATCTGCGGGTCGACGGCCTGGGACTGACCCCATCAGGCCGGAGGACCGTGACCGGCGGATGCGACGCGGTGGTGCACACGGCTGCGGACGTCCGGCACGTCGCCGCCTCCGACGATGTTCACGCCACGAACGTCGAGGGCACCCAGCGGTTGCTGGACCTGTGCGGTGCAACGGGTTCGCCGCTGTTCTGCCACGTCTCGACGATCGGTGTCGCGGGACGGATGCCCGATGGCGAGGAAGCCGTGCTGACCGAGGACCTGTTGGAGATCGGCCAGGAGCCCACCGAGGCTTACTCGGCGAGCAAGATAGCGGCCGAACGACTGGTGCGGGCGTACGGCGCGGCGGGCGGCCGCACGGTGGTGCTGCGGGTCGGCACCGTCGCTCCCCACTTCGTCAGCGGACGGTTCCAGCGCGACATCGACACGCACTTCTTCAGCCGGTACCTGCGGGCCGTCATGTCGCTCGGGGTGGGAACGGACTGGCCGGACCGGCGGCTCTCCCTCATTCCGGCTGACGCCATGGCGGACGTGCTGTTCGCCCTCAGCGGCCGGGAGGCCGCGGAAGGCGCCACCTTCCACGTGCAGACTCCGCACAGCATCACGCACGGCGACCTGGCCAGGACGCTGATCGAACTCGGTCATCAGGTCCGGCTCGTCGAGCCCGAGCGCTTCGCGGAGGCGGTCCTGGGGCGCGGCGATGATCCGGATCTGGCCGAGGACGTCGGGCGGATGCTGCCGATGATCGAGCCTCGCACAGGCCGAGCCGTTCGGCTGGATTACGAGTGGACGAGCCGGTGGCTGGACCGCTTGGGCGTGGCCTATCCGGTCGTGGACCGGGAGTACGTCGCGCGTTTCGTCGAGCACGGAGTCAAGGTCGGTTATCTCCCTCCGGCAGGGGGCGAGCGATGACGACCATGCGCTACCGCAGGCTGGGCGCGACCGGGTTGCAGGTCAGCGCGCTGTCGCTGGGGAGCTGGGGGACCATCGGCGAGCGGCTCGACCTGCCACAGAGCGTCGCGCTGGTGGACGTGGCTTTCCAGCAGGGCATCAACTTCTTCGACAGCGCGGAGACCTACGCCGACGGCGGTGCCGAAAGCATGCTCGGCGCCGTTCTGCGGCAACTCGGCCTGCCGCGAGAGACCTACCTGGTGTCCGGCAAGGTTTTCTGGGGTGTGCACGGCAAACGGCCCAACACATGGGGTCTGAGCCGCAAGCACGTCGTCGAGGGCTGTCATGCCTCGCTGCGCCGCCTGCAGGTCGACCACCTGGATCTGTACCTGTGCCACCGGCACGATCCCGGCACACCGCTCGCCGAGACCGTGTCGGCCATGTCCGACCTGGTGCGGCAGGGCAAGGTGCTCTACTGGGGCACCTCGGAGTGGCCGGCGTCCCTGGTCGAAGAGGCACACCGGCTCGCCACGGAGCGCGGTGAGGCGCCGCCCGTGGTGGAGCAGCTGCAGTACAACCTCCTCGAACGCCGCCGGGTCGAGCAGGACTTCGCGGGCGTTCGGCAACGGCTCGGTCTGGGCATCACCACCTGGTCGCCCCTGGCGTACGGGTTGCTGGCGGGCCGCTACGACGACTCGTTCCCGGAGGACGCCAGGCTCAGCGATCCGGCGTACGGGTGGTTGCGGGAGACGGTCTTCGGGCAGGACGAGACCGGCGTGCTCGCCAGGGTTCGCGCGGTCAACGCGCTGGCCGGGGAGCTGGGCCTGCACCCGGCGACGCTGGCACTGGCCTGGGTCCTGCGGAACCCGGCGGTGGACACCGCCATCTGCGGGGCGTCGCGGCCGTCCCAGCTGGCGGCTCAGCTCGCCGCGCTGGACGTGGCGGACACCCTCGGGGACGAGGTCCTCACCAAGATCGATGATCTGCTGTCCGGGAGCTTGGTGACCGAACAGGCCTCCGCTGTCTGACGGGACCGAGCACTTCAACCGGGTCAGCTTCGACGTTTTCAGCGAGAGTTTCCAGGGGGATGGTGATGGCGACTTTGATCGTCCTGATGGGCGCGTGCGACGAAACCGGCCGGTTTTCGCGGCCGAGCGGTTCGAAGTAGCCGGCATGGAGCACTTGCTGGCCGGGCGGCCGTCGGTCCGGTTGACGGAGGTGGGGGCGAATCAGCGCGCGGACGACTCGCCGGGGCCGCCGCAGACGGTGGCGTGGACCCGATCGATCACCGCACAGGTCGCGCGCGGAACGCGGTTCCTGCTCGGGGCCGGACCGCGGCGTCCGGCCGCCGGGCACGACACTTCCCGGGAGTGGATCGAAGCTGTGGCCCAGGCCGTGCTCATCGCGCGTTTCGCCTGCGGCCTCCCGGTCACCTGGATCGAGCCGAGGCACACCGGCCGGGATGTGCGCCTCGCGTGGTTGAAGCTGTTCTCCACCGGCAACTGGATGCGCGGGGCGGTCGGTCTCACGCAGGCGCTGCTCGAACGCGAACCGGAGAGCGCTCTCCTCACCGAACTGGCCCGAGCGTGCAGGTTCGTCGAGGCGATCAGCGACCCCGGCGAGTCGGAGGGCCTGCTCGACGGCTTCCTCAGCCTGACCACGCCAGGTTCGAGCGAACGACCGCATTCGCGCCGGAACACCGGGTGGGACAAGCCCGACTCGATCGTGTGGTCGCCGGAGAGGATCTCCTCGGTGCCTGATCTTCCCGCGTTCCTGGCACGCGCGAGGCCTGCCCCGGTGGTCGTGGATCTCCCGGACGCACTCGACCGCCACTGGCGGTCCGGCCTACGGGCGTTGCTCGCGAGCCGGAGCGCGGACGGTGAGGTCGTCTTCCGCTGCCGCGGGCAATCGCTGCTCGGCCAGCCGGTGCTCGGCGAACTCGCAGACCACCGCGGCCTGCCGGTGGCGTGGATCGTCGTGCTGGAGGCAGGCGAAACCGCCGTGTCGTTCGACCGCGTGGCTTCGCATTTCGATCGATATGAGGGCGCTCATCGGCTCGGCGGTGTGCACCTACCGGATCACCACGGCGGTCTGCCGAAGCTGCAGCCGTTGCTCAGGGCCGCGGAGGTCTTCGTCGGCGGTCGTTGACCGAAATCTGTGACAGCTCGACAGTGTGGGGGCATCGTGCACGTTCTGCTGATAGATAACTACGACTCGTTCACCTACAACCTCTACCAGTTGCTGGCCGAGGTGAACGACACGCCGCCCCAGGTGATGACCAACGACGACATGGAAGCCTGGGCGCGGCTCGACCCGAACGCGATCGACGCGATCGTGGTGTCACCGGGGCCGGGGAGGCCGGAGCGGCCGGCCGACTTCGGGCTGAGCAGGTGGGCCGTGACGCAGGAGGAGATTCCGCTGCTCGGTGTCTGCCTCGGGTACCAGGGCATGTGTCATGCCGCGGGCGCGGAGGTCGTGCACGCCCCGGAGCCGCGGCACGGCCGCGTGAGTCTGGTCGAGCACACAGGTGACGATCTCTTCCGGGGAATCCCGGAAACCTTCTCGGTGGTGCGCTACCACTCGCTGATCGTCGATCGGTTCCCCGAGCACCTGCGGGTGATCGCGAAGACCGACGACGGGCTTCCGATGGCAGTCCGCAACCTGGATCGCCCGCACTGGGGCGTGCAGTTCCACCCCGAGTCGATCTGCACCGAGCACGGCCGGACCCTCATGGCGAACTTCCTGGAGCTCGCCCGCGAACACGGCCTGGGGCGCAACCGTGACGTGCAGGGGTCCGCGTTCGCGGGCACCGGCGGTGTGTACCGGTTGTCGGCGGAGCTGCTTCCTGGGTTTCCCGACACCGAGGAGACCTATCTCCGGCTGTTCGCGGGCCAGCCGGGCGAGTTCTGGTTAGACAGCAGCTATGTCGCGGAAGGGCTTTCGCGATATTCGATCATGGGCGCGGCGAGCGGGCCGCACGGCGAGGTGCTCACGTACGACCTGCCGCAGCGCACCTTGACGGTCTTCCACCCAGCATCCGGACAGCAGGAACGCCACCAGGTCTCGATCTTCGACTATCTCGGGTCCTCGTTGCGGGAACGCCGGATCCGTGATGCCGGCCTGCCGTTCGAGTTCAACCTCGGCTACGTCGGTTATCTGGGTTACGAGCTCAAGGCCGAGGCCGGTGGTGACGCCGTGCACCGGTCGGACACGCCCGACGCGAGCTTCTCGTTCAGCGACCGGGCGCTGGTGTTCGATCACGTCGAGCGCCGGTGCTGGGCGCTGGCGCTGGCCACCGCGGAGACCGAGGACAAGGCGCGGTGGTGGATCGCGGGAATGCGCGCGGAGGTCGACCAGCTGCACGGTGCCGGCGGTCACGGCCGCAGCTCGCCCTCGCCCGGTGCCGTGCAGACACATCCGGAGCTGCGGCACAGTTTCGACGAGTACGCCAAGCGGATCATGGCGTGTCTCGATGCGATCCGCGACGGAGAGAGTTACGAGATCTGCCTGACGAACATGATGTCCGTACAGGCTGATGTCGACCCGTTGAGCACCTATCGCACACTGCGCTCGTTCAACCCGGCACCGTACGCCGCGTACCTGAACTTCGGCGATTTCGCGGTGCTCAGCTCGTCGCCGGAACGGTTTCTCACCATCGACCGGGACGGCGTGGTGGAGTCGAAACCGATCAAGGGAACACGTCCTCGCTCGGACGAGCCGGACGAGGACACCAGGCTGCGGGACAGTTTGCGGTTCGCCGAGAAGGACCGGGCGGAGAACCTCATGATCGTGGACCTGGTGCGCAATGACCTCGGCCGCACCGCGGTCACCGGCAGTGTGCATGTGCCGAAGATCTTCGACGTCGAGTCGTACCGCACCGTGCACCAGTTGGTCAGCACGGTGCGCTCGAAGCTCTCGCCGGCTTCGTCGCCGATCGACTGCATCCGCGCCGCGTTCCCCGGTGGCTCCATGACCGGGGCGCCGAAGAAGCGGACCATGCAGATCATCGACGACCTCGAGGGAGGGGCGCGCGGCGTCTACTCGGGCTCCCTCGGTTACCTGTCGCTGAACGGCAGCGTCGACATGAGCATCGTGATTCGGACGATGGTGGTGCAGCCGGGGAAGGTCACTCTGGGGGTCGGCGGTGCCATCGTGGCCCAGTCCGACGTCGAGGAGGAGATCGAGGAGACAAGGGTCAAGGCGCGGGCGCTCATCGCCGCGTTGAACCACGAGCTGAGTACTCCGGCTCGCGGTCGCTTTCCGATGTCCACGTCCGATGTGGCCGGGTGAACGATGCGGATCTGTGTAATCGGTGCGGCGGGAGCAGTCGGCTCGGCCAGCGCGGCCGAACTGGTCGGGCGGACGTTCGTTGACGAGCTCGTCCTGGTCGACACGGACAGCGCCCGCCTGGCCGTGCTGGAGATGGACCTGAGTCTCAGATCGGCGCTGGCCGGCTCGGGAGTGAGAGTCCGCGTCGGTGACCCAGCGGAGGCCGCGAAGGCGGATCTGATCGTTTTCGCGGCGTCCGTCCGCCATCGTGACGGCGTCGAGCGGATGGTGTTCTTCGCCGAGAACGTCGCGCTGCTCGACGCCGTGCTCTCCGAGCTGCCGCAGGGGTGGTCGGGAGTGCTGGTGATCGCGACGAATCCGGTCGACCCGCTGTGCACAATTGCTGCGCGACGACTCGGGCACGCTGCCACCGTCCTCGGGTACTGTCTGAACGACTCGCTGAAACTCGCGGAGGGCGTTGCGATTGCCACCGGTCGGGTCAATTCCGGCATCACCGCGTGGGTTCTGGGTGAGCACGGGCCGCACATGGTGCCCCTCCACGAGCGCGTCAGGATCGACGGGCAGAAGGTCGACCTGTCGCCGGAGCAGTGGACGGTAGCCGTCGATCATCTGCGAACCTGGTACCAACGATGGCAGCGGCATCGCACTGGGACGACATCGATGTGGGCCACAGGCGCGGGTATCGCGCGTCTCATCACCGCGTTTGTGGCGTCCGAACCATCGGTTCTGCCTGTCTGCGTGCTTCTGTCAGGTCAGTACGGCGTTGACGGCGTTTGCCTCGGCGCCCCGGTCGTGCTGGGTGACGGCGCCTACCGGATCGAAGAATGGCTCTTGACTGCACAACAGCGTCACGAGATCCGTGTGGCCGCGCAGGTGGTTGCCTCTGCCGCACGTGGAACTTGATCTGTCGGCCTTTGGTGTGTGGTCAGTTCTCTGCGTGGAACAGAGGAGCTGGCGTGTGGAAGAGCTGGGCGCAGTGCCGTCCCAGCGCTTCGGCGTTCGTGCCAAGGTGCTCCCTGATTTCGTCGAGGTACCTCGCGAACTCTGCGGAGGTGCCGCCCACAGCAAGCGAGTCGAGCTCTCGCAGAGACCTGATCAGGGACTGACGGACTGATTCAGCGAGGGGGTTCGTGGTTTGAATGTCGTGGTACACAGCCGCTTCGCCGGTGCTGAGGCGCGCCAGCATGGCGAGCATTGTCAGATGAGGAGGCGGTGCGATAGCACACAGAGTGGCGATGTCCGTGCCGAGAGCTCGGAGGCTGGCGCCAAGAGCGAGAATCACAGCGTGCGTCGCGACCTGCGCGACCGCCATAAGCTCATCGTGCTCGCGTCCGGTCATCTCCGTCAGCCGAGCACGCTCCGCGGCCAGAACGGAGAGGAAAGCTTTAGCGCGGGTGGATTTCCGCACCGGGACGACGACAACGGGGCGGTCCCGCATACCGAGGCTCGGGTGGAACATCGGATTGATGCTGATCGCCTCTGCGACGCTGGAGGCCTCGAGCATGGGCACGATTCCGTTCTTCACTGACAGCGTGTCGACCAGCAAGGCATCGTGGCGCATCGCTGAAATCACAGGAGCCACGGAGTCACACGCGATGCTCTCAGGCAGCGCCAGCACGACGACGTCCGCCTGGGCAAGGGTGTCGCGAAGTTCTCGTCCCGGCTCCAGCACGTCAGCCTCAAGCGCCTCAAATCCAGCTGGGGGTGCTGCCTTGTCGACTATCTTCACGCGGACTCCGTAGCGAGTCATCGTGCTGGCCACCATCAACCCAACTGCGCCTGAGCCGCCGAGAACCACAGCAGTACCTAGCGAGAGAGGTGGATTTTCCACGATGGATTGTCCAATCGTTTTTCCGTGGGTGACTGCTGTCGATCCTACGCTGTGTTGCTCCGGGTGAGAGCTGTTTGGTGAGAATTGAAAAATTAGAGTCGAGGCTCTTCTGGATCCGAAAGTTTCGGCTATCCTGGTTCACCTGGCTGGCGTCCGCGATTCGTAGTCGTTTCGTGGATCTCGGTGGTGCGTTCTTGACGCTGAAGCTGGCTGATGATCAGAGGGGAGCCGTAATGCGCATCGTCCCGGTTGCACTCGCACCTCGATCAGAAGGCCGGGACTGCTGCGTCAGCAGACCTGCGTTCCAGTTTCCGTACCTGTAGCGAGCACGCGCAGGTCGAGGAGCCGACGACTCGGTACACAGAAGTAAGACTTCTTTCGGTGCTGCTGCCGTCCGCGGTGGCCACCGGCCTGGGCGACTCGTCCCTGGCGAGCCACGTGACGCTGGTGGCTATGCCACGTTGCGCCAGCCTGGGACTTCACCTGCATCGACATGGTCGACTGCTTTTGCCCACCTGGCTTGTAGGCCGTCGAGGAGGCGTTGTTCGACTTCGGCGGCGATGTGTGAGTAGACCTTCTGCATCTTGTCTTCGAGGGTGTGGCCGAGGCGGGCGGCTTGGGCGATTTCGGGGACGCCGTCGGCGATCATCCAGGTTTTGTGGCTGTGCCGCAGACCGTGAAACGTCAGGCCGGGTTTGACGGGCTGGATCCAGACGGGCGGGGCTTTGCGGTTGAGGTTGCCGTCGGCGGCGGGGCGCATGGCGCGGCGTCCGAAGTTGGAGCGGCGCAGGTACTCGCTTTCGGCGGAGACGAACGGGTGTGGATGGTCGTGGCTGTCGAGCAGGACGCGCAGCAGGCCGATCAGGAACGGCGGGAGGGTGATCGTGCGGGCGGACTCGGCGGTCTTGGGTGGGCCGAGTTCGAAGTGGCCGTTGATCTCGTGCAGGGCGCCGATGTCGGGGTCGATCTCGAAGCATCCGTCGTCGAGGTGGATGTTGCTGCGTTGGAGTCCGGTGAGTTCGCCCCACCGGGCTCCGGTCCATGCGGCCGTGGCGATGAGGATCGCGGCCCAGGGGCCGAGCAGGAGTGCCGCGTTGTCGGCGATGCGCAAGGCTTCTTCGGGTGTGGCCCACATGCGTTCGCGCATCTTGGTGCGTTGGCGCCTGCCGCGTCGTCGGGGGCGTATGGGGTTGGCGGCGATGAGTTTTTCGTCGGCGGCGTCGGCGAGGAGCATCGACAGGATCTTCATCATCGTCTGCACGGTGGTGGCGGCGTAGCCGGAGGCGCGGACCTTCTTGGCCCACGCGGCCACTGCGATCCCGGTGATGCCGGCGAGTGAGGTCTCGCCCCAGCGGGGCAGGATGTGGTTGTTGAGCAGGCTGCGGTACTGGGTCTCGGTGTTGCGTGAGACGTCGAGTGCGTCGAGCCAGTCGACGGTCCACTCCGCGAGGGACAGTTTCCCGGCGGCGGGGTCGATCCAGGTGCCGCGGCGTTGGTCGGACTCCATGGTGTCGGCGTGGTCGTCGGCCGCGGTCTTGGTGGGGAATCCGGAGATGGAGCCGAGTGTTCCGTCGTCTTTCCAGTAGCGGACGCGCCAGCCTTTTCCGTGTTTCTCTGCCCAGGCCATCGGATTCCTCCCGTCGATCGATTTGACGGGCATATGGACGCATTGTGTACGCAAGAGGGCAAGCGCTTCCGTGCTTGCCCTCAAGACGCTGATCAGCGGGAACGAGGTCGTCCGCGTGCTGGGCGCACGGTCTGCGCGCCGTCTTCGGCGATGCCTTTGAGGTCTGCGAGCGAGAACCGCAGATGCTTGCCGATGAACGTGCACGGTATTGCGCGGCGGCCTGCTTTGCGGCGTAGCCAGCTCTCCTTCACGGACAACATCTCCGCGGCCTGCGCCGGCGTGTACAGCATGGTGGCGAGGTCCTCATGGCATGGAGTCGGAGGACCCGGCGACTCGGTCCTGACGATGCGGCCGCTCATGTTCCTTCACCTCGACTCGCGACGGTCCAGGTTGCATCCATGACATCGGGAGTAGCCGGATCGGTCACCAACGCAGCGTCTGCGGCTTCTGCTTTCTGCGGGAGCAGACTGCCGCGGTCCGACCGCAGCTCGCTGCGTGACGCTCGCCTGGTTCTGCGACGATCAACGCTATGGCCGTCCCGGACACCCACCTGCGTCAGATCGCCCGCTGGTGCGAGCAGCGCATCCCGGCGCACGCACTGCATCAGGTACGCGTCGAGTACACCGTACGCGGATCGAACGTGACGATCCTGGAAGTCCGAGCGCCCTGGCGAGAGGACTTCGGACCCGAGTGGAGCCGACGGCCGATCGCGCAGCTGCGCCACGACGGCACCCGTTGGTGGTTGTACTGGCCTGATCGCAACACCCGCTGGCACCTGCTGCCGGACGTGCCCGCGCAGACCTCGCCCGCCGCACTGCTGGATGTGATCGACGAGCCCAACCGCGCGTTCTGGTGACCGACCTCGCGAACGAACTGTGACATTGAGGCATGGCAACGCCGCGGTGACGGTGTCCACAGTGGGCGCTGAGTCCCGGTCGGCGGCGCATAGGTCGCCGAGATTCGGGACGCCCGGCATACGGACGTCGAGCAGCATGGCGACGTGCGGGTCGTTGTCGGCACACCATGCGATCCGGCCGCGGCCAAACGCGGTCGACGATGCCGGTATAGCCGCGGCGCGCGGCGGCGTCACGTCGTCCGCCGGTACGATGCTGGGCACACGTCTGTGTCCGTAGTGGACTGGCTACGCGCCCTCTCGGGCCTCAAGCCGGTCCGAAACACCACCACATCCTCGTGCGCGATCAGGTGTAGAGGGAGTCCGGCGCGGCGTTGCTTGGCGATGAAGTCGCGTTGGAAGAAGCTGCCGCGGGGGACGAGGTCGTGGTCGGCGACGCGGGCGAGCAGCGCGACGCAGCGTTCGACCGGGATGAGTCCGGCATGTTCGCCGCAGGCGAGGATCTGGGAGGGCAGGTCGATGAGTTCGGCGTGTTCGCGCCAGGGGCGGATGGTGATGGCGATGTGGCCGCCGGGGCGTAGGTAGGCGGCGCAGCCGGTGAGGATGCGGGTGAACCCGGCGAGCAGGCGGTGGTGGCCGATGTTGGCCAGGTTGCCGCGGTCGAGGGTGTTGCCGTAGAGGTGGTGGTACTTGTGCACCCCGCCGTCGCCGGTGACGACCTGGCCGTGAGTGGACGGCCCGTACGGGGGCGAGGTGACCACGAGCGCGGCCTGCCCGAGGTAATGCTGCGGCAGCACCGCCGACAGGTGCCGGGCGTCGCCACCGAACACGCGCCCCTCGGTCTGCACGCCGGCGTTGCGGGCGAGCTCGAGGTTGGCTTCGGTGACACCAACCCAGTGCGGTTCGTACTCGACGCCGACGGCGTGGCGGCCGAGGTGCAGGGCTTCGACGAGGGTGGTGCCGATGCCGCACATCGGGTCCAGCACGAGGTCGCCGGGCTGGGTGTAGTGGGTGATGGCGTGCCGGGCGACTTCGGGCAGCATCTTGGCCGGGTGCGCGGTGGACTCAGGTGTGTAGCGGCCCTTGCGCTGGGTGGCGGGGGAGGTCTGCGCGGTTGCCCACACCGACAACGCGGAACGGGTCTCGGTGGCGTGATTCATCGGATGACCCCGTTCTCGCGGACGGCGGCGGCGACGGACAACGGCAGTGGTTCGTGATCACGCGGTTGTGCAAAGACGAGCACGTCCGAGTGAGCCATCCGGTGCGGCGCGGGTAGGCCGCGGACGGTGGCGTGATGCTGTTCCCGTTCGGCGCGGTCGATCTCGGCCGGGTTCGCGGTGAGGGTGAAGTCACCGTCGCGAACGGGGGCGTGGACGGCGACGACGTGCTGGAGGGAGAGCAGGTCGGCGGCCTGCGCGGCGGCCACGATCGGCCCGCTCGGGTCCACCAGCCGACCGCCACCGCGATGACTGTGGGTGAGCACAGCGAGGACGCCGCCGGTGCGCAGCAGACGCGCCGCGAACAGTGCGACGTGATCGCGCAGACCGTCGACGAGTCGCTCGGGCGGCAGGCTGGCGATGACCAGATCCGCGGTCGCCGCCGTATTTGCCTCTGGCCGGTCGCACAGTTCCAGCGGCGGCTCGGTGGCGTGATCCGGATGTGGTTGCGGGTCGCCGACGAGGTCGGCCCAGAACGGTGTCGAGCCATGCCTCGCCGCCACCGCATCGGGATCGATGTGAATCACGTGGGTCTCGCGGCCGAGCGCGCGGACGGCATCGGTGGCGGTGGCGACTGCGTGGTCGTCGTCGGTCTGTGGCCGGGCCACCGGCACCGAGCCGGTCAACCCGGCAGCGCCCAGCGGGGCGGGGGTCGCGAGGAGCACGACGCGTGCGCCGGGAGCGGTGAACGAGGAGACGACCTTCTCCACGACCGGTGCGGGCCAGATCGCGACAGGGTCGGTAGGCGGGTGCCCGCACACCCAGACGGTGGCCGGGGTCGGTGGCCCGCTGCGGCGCGTAGTGGCGGTGCTGCCACGGCGTCGGGTGGCGGGGCGGGTGGGTGACTACGACTCGCGCCGGGTGTCCCGGCTGGGCGGTCCGGTCCGGGATGCGCGGGTCCGGGTGTCGGTGTCGGATCGATGGTCTCGTGGGGCCATGGGGTCCTCCGCAGCCATGAGGTCGATGAATCCGTGCGGCACCTCTCAACTGCGCGAAAAGGACCCGTTTCGGACACGCCCGTCCTGAACTTTTTCCTGAGGCGTGAAACCTCGCTGCGAGACACGCCAAGGGGGTGCTGGTGGTCAACGACGAGCGACAGAAATTTTTGATGGAACTTGGAAGAGGTGTTCATCGGCGTGCGACCGGCCGGACTGGCGGCTACTACGCATCTACTATCGACCTACTACGGAGGTTCGATAACCGCAGCTAGAACGCACTGGTTCGACGGTCGCCCTGTTGAGGTCGAGCGATCCCGCGGACTGGCCGCCTGTGCGGGGCGCCGGATTCTTTGTGATCTTTGAAGTTCTCGCGTAGTCGTGCGGTAGTAGTTTGGTGGTAATTTCGTAGTAGCGGCCGTGGCTTCCTTGGCGTGTTCATATCAACGCGCAAGGGAGCGTGTGTCATGGCTGACTACTTCACAGGTGGCATGCGGGAGGAATCGTCGGGCGGGTCGGTTTTCGATGTCGCCTCGAGGGCATTCTGGTTGTTGGTGTCGGGCCCGAATCCGATCTCGATCGACGGGCAGCTGTTCGACGGTTTCCCGGACCGGCCGGTGCCGCTGCACGAGGTGCGACAGCGGCTGCTGACGGCCCGCCGGACTGCCGCGGTGCGGGATCAGGTGTGGGCGCATGTCGTCGAGCGGGCGCGTTCCGAGCGGGGCGCGTGGACGGTCGGCTGCGTCGGCTTGGCGCTGCCGGGATTGATTACGGCGGCGGCCCGGCTGGTCGGCCCCTACGCCGGCGACCCGACCGACGTGTACGCCGCGATGATCGAGGGATTTCTCGACGAGCTCGCTCGGATCGACACCGGCCGACCCTGGATCATGCAGCGGCTGCAGGCCGCCGCCCGCGCCGCCGGTAAGCGGCTGATCCGCGAGGAACTGGACCGGCCCGCCCCGATCGACGAGCAGTTCCGTTCCGAGCCGCCGCCCGAACCCTGGGGACATCCCGATCTCGTGCTCGCCCGCGCGGTGGCCGACAGCGTCATCACCGCGCAGCAGGCCGACATGATCGGCGCCACCAGGCTGGAGGAGATCTCCGCCCGCGACTACGCCGCCGCGCACGGGATCAACTACCACACCTTGCTGCGAGCGCGGCTGCGCGCCGAACGCAAGCTCGTCGCCTACCTCACCGGCACCGCCGACGAGCACGACTTGACCACCCACGATGCCGAACTCGTCGACTGCGTGGCTGCCCGGATGGCCTTCACCCGCAACGCGCGACCCGGTGTGCCGTCACGGCCCGTGACTGGTCGTGGGTCGGGTCGGCCGGAGAAAAGTCGCCGTCGCGTGTCCGAAAACGGGCCCCGTGAACGCAGTTGAGAGGTGCGGGACACCACTGCCACCCGCGTCATCTCAGGCCCGTTCCGGAGGTGCCCGATGCGCGTCATCCCACACCGCACACCACGTCACCAATGCCCTCATCACGGTCGCTCGGACTCATCCGGTGCTGCGGAGCTGCGGCGTGGAGTCGTGGCCTGTGGTCACGTCTCGCCGGACCGCGCACAGAACGGCATCGCCGAGCGCACACCTCGGAGGACTCGCCGGGGTCGGCTGATCGTGCTGGCGGCCGAGCTGGTTGTTGTGGCGTTGCTTGCCACGTCGTCGGTGGCCCGCGCGCAGTCCGTCCAGGTGGTCGCACTGGCGCAGACGCTCGACGAGGTCCTGACCAACATCCGCAACTGGCTGATGGGGATTCTGGCGGCCCTGGCGACGGTGTTCTTCACCGTCGGCGGGGTCCGCCGGATCTTCGGCGCGGGTGATCCGGGTGAGCAGGAGAAGTCCAAGGACTGCTTCAAGGCCGCCGCTTGGGGTTAC
This sequence comes from Lentzea sp. NPDC004789, assembly GCF_053601075.1. Classification (NCBI taxonomy): domain Bacteria; kingdom Bacillati; phylum Actinomycetota; class Actinomycetes; order Pseudonocardiales; family Pseudonocardiaceae; genus Lentzea; species Lentzea sp. NPDC004789. Next base: position 177,784 of record NZ_JBSGBE010000020.1, read on the forward strand.
GGCCTGGCCGCGCTCGCGCCGCTGATCGTGACGGTGCTCAAGGGCATTGTGGGTGCGTAGCCGATGCCCGCGCACAGGTCCGGTCACACGGTGCCCACCTCCGTCACCTCGGCCCGTTCGGCGGCTTCCGCACCCCATGTGCGGCGGCGTGGTGTCGCGCGACGGCCGCTGGTATGGCTGCTGCTTGTCGGCCTTGTGGTGGTGCTCGGCGGCATGGCCACGGTCGCGGTGGCCCAGCCGAATCCGGTCGTGCCGCCGAGCCCCACTGGGACCGCGCAGCCCAGCAGTACGGCGGGCCAGGCATCGCCGGACCCTTGCCGTACAGGTACACCGGGGCAGCCGCTGCCACCGCAGTGCATCCCACAACCCACCACCAGCACGGTCACCGCACCACCGGTCACCACACCGTCGGCGCCGCCGAGCCCGGCCAGTGGCGACTGCGGCATCACCGATGTCGAGGCCTGCATCGCGGACGGCATCACGAACTTCTTCTGGGCGTTGGTCGTCGGGGCTCTGAACTCGTTGCTGCGCCTGGTCGGCGAGACGTTGCTGACGACGCCGACGCTGGAGCAGCTGCCGCGGGTCGGTGAGTTGTGGGAGTCCTCCCGGGGCATCGCGGTGGCCTGCTACGTGCTGCTGGTCATGGTGGCCGGGCTCGTGCTGATGACGTACGAGACCCTGCAGACGCGTAGCGCGCTTCGCGAGACCGTGCCGCGTATCGCGGCCGGGTTCCTGGCGTCGAACCTGTCGCTGTTCCTGGCGGCCAAGGCGATCGAGGGCGCCAACGCCCTGTCGTATGCGTTGGTCGCGCACGGAGTGGATCCCAGTGGTGCGGCGCAGACGCTGTCGGCTTTGTTCACGCACACAGTGATGAACTCGGTCAGCAGCGGCGGGGTCTTCGGTGTGTTGCTGTCGCTGGGCATCGTCGTGCTGCTCGTCGCGTTGGGGGGCACCTATGTGGTGCGCGTCGCGCTGACGGTGGTGCTGCTGGCGGGGGCGCCGCTGTTCCTGGCAGGCCATGGCTTGTCGTACACCGACGGGATCGCCCGCTGGTGGTGGCGTGCGTTCTTCGGGGTGCTGGGCATCCAGCTCGGCCAGTCGCTGGCACTGATCACGGCGTTGCGGGTGTTTTTCGCCGAAGGCGGGTTCACCTTCTTCGGGCCGACGCCGGACGGCATCGTGAACCTGATAGTCACCGGCGCGCTGCTGTGGATCCTGGTCAAGATTCCGAGTTGGGTGATGCACCACATCCAGCTCGGCGGCGGGCGCCGGTCGCTGCTCGGGTCGCTGCTGCGGACATTCGTCATGTACAAGACGTTCGGTCTGCTGCGCGGCGGAGCAGGCTCACGCGCCCTGGCCGCCGGTTCCGCGGCGAGCCGAGCCGGTAGCGGGAACAGCGCGACGGATCCGTACGCATGCACCCGTGTGGAGGGCAACGGCCAGTACTTGTTGCCACTGACCGGGTTGCGTCGTCAGCGTCGCCAGAAGTCCAGCGCCCCAAGCCCTGGGGTGTCGCCGAGCGTGGCGACATCGGGCAGGCGTAGTACTCAACTGACGCTGCCTCTGAACGACGGATGGCCGGAGAACCGACCGGTCCTGGGGCGCGACGGTCAGTATCGGCTGCCGCTCGCGGTACAGCGCACCGCCAAGACCACCCCTCTGTCCCATGTGGATGCGCCGACTCCGGCGAGGCCCGCGGCCCGTCAGCTTCATGACCGAGTCAGGTTGTGTCAGTTCGAACCGCAACGCCTCGCCTTCCTGCACCGCCAGCACGCCGGCGTGGTCGTCGATCACCGCGAGGGCGAGATGTTGTTCCTGGTCGGCGACACCGCGCATGGCGATGGCGATCCGCCCACGCGTGTACACGTTCAGTGTCTGCACAAGCTCAGGGGCGAAGTCATCCCTGCGAATCAACCCGCGTGCGATCAGCGCATCCTGCGCGGCCTGCCCCAACCGCAGCCGCTCCTCCGCTTCGACGGCGAAGTGCGGAATCGAGAACGGAAACTGCCGGACGTCGAGCCGCAGCGCCACGCCCAGCACGTCGAGTTCGACGAACGAGCAGACGATCTCCCCTGACACGTGGATCTTTCCCTCCCCGAACACCGCTCCCACGGTGCGTGACCGGCAGCCATACTGCCAGTCGATCTGTGCTCTACGGAGCGTTACAGAACGGGTTGCCCCTGTTTGAGGGGTTGATCACTACGGTCCGTGAGTAGATCGCGGTCAACATCGGCACCGGGGAATAAGTAGAAGCACGCAATTCCGGGTGAACGGCGTGCGCGTCCACCACCTGTCATGATTCGCTCGCTGTGAGTGAGGGGCGGAGACATGTACGGGAACCCGGACGAGCTGGATCGGATCGCGGGCGAGATCGAGAAGCGCGCTGATGGCGTGCGGGATCGCGCGAAGAAGCTCGACGATGACGCGCGGAAGATGGAGTGGCACTCGGTCGCCGCAGAACGCTGCCGGGAAACCGTCGGCGGGGACAAGCGGCAGCTGGAGAAGGCAGCGGACGGGCTGACCGAGGCCGCTGTGCTGTTGCGGCGGCACGCGCAGGAGGTCCGTGAGCTGATCGCGATGATCAAGCGGATCTCCGAGGCTGTGGTCGGCTGGTTCACCGGTGCGATCG
>NZ_JBSGBE010000021.1:0-175043 GCF_053601075.1 Lentzea sp. NPDC004789
CGCCGGGGCTTGTCCGAGCCCGTGGTCTTCATAAGGACATCCTTCCAGGGGCAAACCCCTGATCTCAGATGTCCGTCAAAACGGGTCAGGCCCACCACCTGCCGGCCGTCGACGCACACGGACACCTCGCCCAGCAAAGCGATCTCCACGGCCATACCCGCTCCCTGGCCCGCCATCTGCCTCGGCTCAGGAGTAGCGCACTGACCAGGCCAATGCAGAAACCTGGCAGCAGTTCACACGAACGGTCGCCCACCGTGAAACCCGAGGCGGTCCGAGCGAGGTCGCAAGGGGGCGGGCCGCCTCATCTGACCGCACAACGACCATCGATCAAAAGAGGCGTGGACATGGCATCGACAATCAGACGGGCGATCGGCCTGGCGGCTGCCGGCGCAGCTGTGGTGGTGGGGCTGACGGGCGCTCCGGCTTTGGCAACCACACCTGACCACAACACCGACGAGGGAACGGTGGGTGTCGTCAGCACGAACGCTCGTGTCGAGCAGGACGTCCAGGCCGTGCTTCGGCTGAACCCCGGATCGCACCGGATCACCACCAACGTCGTCGAGGTCGGCAAGGGCGTCAGGATCAGCGTGCCGGTACAGGTCAACTCCGTTCTGGGGTGTGCCACCCACTGGCTGTGCCTGAGCGAACACGCCAACTTCGGCGGGTACCAGATCAGCTTCGAGGCTTGCCGCAACGAAAACCTCGGCAACTACCACATGCCGGACGGGCGGTCGTGGAACGACCAGGTGTCGTCGATCAGAAACGCCCAGTCCGGTGGCGTGCAGTCACGCTTCTACAACTACTCCGGCAGTGGCGATCCGAACGACTCCAGGAACTGGAACTTCGTCATCGCCCTGAACTCCGGCCACTACCTGCGTGACCTGTCGAGGGACACCTCGGCCGACGGCGGCAACGCCAACGACAAGATCGACATTGTGCACGTCTGCTGACAGCTGTCATGGCGGTGACGGGGGTTCTCGCCTCCGTCACCGTCGCTCTTCACGCGACCAAAGAATGATCAATCCTCTGGGCTTGTTCTCGAAGCATCGACCACTGTGGACTCAGGTCGTGGTCGAAGGGTGTGAGCTGTCGACCGGCATCGCCAGGTGGCTGCAACGGTGTGAGACGACGTCGGTGACCGCTGGCCGCGGTGTGGTTTCCGGCTCCGTGAGGGCCGTGGTCAGGCGCGTGGAAAGGTTGAAGGGCACGACCGCGGCCGACCCGAGGAGAGGGGAGGTCCGTCTGACCGCAGGTCAGTGCGGATCGCCCGGTGGTAGCACCGGCCGGGACCAGTCCAGGCCGTGTACGCGGCGGTCGGCTGCCCTGCCTGCGGAGCCGAACCGACGTAGTCGTCGACGACGGGCTCGACCGGATCAGCCGCGCCCGACCGGACTCAACGCCCGGCAGTTCATCTCCGCCCACACGACCTTGCTCTTCGCGGTCACGTCGAAGCCCCAACCGCGGGCCAGCTGATCCACCAGAACCAAACCACGCTCACGTTCCCGGTCCGGACAGGAGGCTCGTAGCCGGGGGAGATGCGTCCGGGCACCGTCTTCAACGTCGATGTGCAGTGCCGAGTTCGGCAGTTGGCACACGCGGAGGCCAATGGGCGGCGTGCCGTGGTCGTAGGCGTTGCTGACGAGTTCTGTGACAAGCAACTCGGCGTCTTCCACGCAGTCAGTGTCCAGATGGGACAGTGCTTGCCGCACAGACCGCCGCAGATCGCCGAGCGGTGGCGTCGCATCGCTGCTCAAGTCCACGTTCAGGATCAACCCGCGATGCCCGTTGGAAGACGCTGTCACAAGTCCCTCCGTCGTCTCGGTGCGTGCACGGGCAATAGGTCGTGCACCCGATTGCGGCCGGTCAACACGCATTACGAGCTGTCACTCGCGATGGCGCGCAGTACTGTCAGGTGATGACCGATGAACAGGGCGGCCCCGCACTCGGGCCGACGCTGTCCGAGTGGCTCAAAGCCCGCGAGGAGACCGCACGCCATCTGGCCGCAGGTGCCACGCCACCCGTGGACGCGCAGTGGGTCCAGCTGCTCGCTGACCTGCTCGCCACGGAGCGTTCGTGGCAGGACCAGTACACCGATCTCATCGCACTTGGCAGTGCGGGCGGGCAGTTCCCCCCGTCCAACCGCTGAAGCTCGCCGATACCCAACGATGAGAATGATCTTTTGCCTTGTCCCCGAACAGCCGTCCTGGACGAACCTGTTTCAGGAACCGGTGCCGACCCAACGAGGTTCCGCAGAGCGCTGAGATCGCATCCGGCTCACGTGGGCTCCCCGCGTTCTGCGCCCAGCGCGTTCGCATCGATCCTTCCGGCGACAACCGCTTCGGCGGCGGCGCGAGTGGTGGGCCGCTGATCGAATTCCAGTAGATCACGACGGAGGAGCCCGCGGGGCGGGGGTGCCGCTGAAGGCGGCGCCGTCGAGGCCGACTTCGAGGCAGGAGGGCACTGCGAGACAGACCTCCTGCGCCACGTCGTCGGCCTACGCGGCAGGCTGCGCTGTGGGAGCGCAAGGGCTACTTCGAGAAGCGCTTCGGAAGGCCTGCGTCGGCAGCACGGTCACACGCCTTGCAGGGGCGGGTACGGCTCGTCGGGGTTGTGCGGGGGTGGCGTCTGCGTGTTGAGGCTCCTGGCTTCGTGGAGCTGGTCTTCCAGTGTGACGATCCGGCAGGCGGCGTCCAGGCCGATGCCCTCGTCGACCAGTGCGCGGACTCGGGCGGCCAGCCGGAGCTGGGTGCGCGAGTACCGGCGATGTCCGCCGGCGGAGCGTTGCGGCTCGATGAGTTTCGCTTCGTCGAGGCTGCGCAGGAATGCCGCGCTGGTGCCGAGCATTTCCGCGGCCCGGCCCATGGTGTAGGCGGGGTAGTGGTCGTCGTCGAGGTTGTCGGCCGCGGTGTGCGGCTGGGTGGGTTCTGGCTGGGGTGTCTCTGGGGTCATCGTGCCTTCGCATCACGAGGGGCCCCGGTGCGCGATAGCACCGGGGCCCCAAGGGTTTGCGGGTTTCACTTCCATCAGCCGGCCGTGAGGCCGACTCCTTCTGTCCGCATGACGTACTGCGGGGATCGTTGCTTGTGCTTAACCGAAGACCACCTGCCAATCACGATGGAACTGCGGTACCCGCCCGGCGGAGTTCAGCCTGAAGCGGGCGATCCGATGGTGTGCAACCCTTCCCTTCTCCTCTGGTACCTGACTCTTCTGTTCTTGCGCGGCCGTCGGCGCCGGGCCTGTTGCACCCGTTGTTCATGCTTGCCGACTGGCCTCGGCGGCCCGCCGGGGCCAGTTCTGCAGATCGGCTCCGGCAAGCCACCGTCTGGCACTTGCTGCGGTACTGCGTCTTGCGCTTGCGGCTGTCGGCTCCGGGGTCGTGCGTACTGCGGTCCTGCTTCCGGTACTGCTCTGCCGACTGCCCCTGGTCGTCCGCCGGAACCCCTTACTGCTGGTCGGTTCCGGCTCGTTCGACCGTCCTGCTCTGACTCACGGGTAGTTCGTCATCTCCCGTGCCGATATGACGTTCTCTTTCTCAAAGACGTGGAGAACCCTACATGCCGGAGGAGGTGAATGTCTACCTCGGCGAGTGCAGATTTGCTCGACCAGGTGACATAGGCCTGTTGGCCGCGGCCTGTGCCGGTCGCCGACACGGCGCGCGTGGGTCACATCCGGCCTGTCAGCGAGGTGGGTGTTCGACCAAGTTGCGGCCGCCGGTGCCGAAACCGGAGGGTCCGCCCGTCGATGCGCTCGGAACTCATCAGATGTCGTCCTCCTCCGCTTGTCCGGCCGATTAGGCGTACCAAACGGTTGTACTAACCGAGTGGTACTGCTACTTTTGCACGCACCGAAGCCGGAGCCTCCGCATCGGTCGTGACCCCTTGAAGGGCGACGATGACTGACACGACAAGGACACTGATGACTGACGACGAGACGGCAGTCCGCGCCGCGTGCACGGCCTTCTCCCAGGCGATGCAGGCGTTGGATCTCGAGGCGCTGAAAGATCTGTGGGACGACGGCTACGAGCACCTGGTCTATCAGCCGGAGGAGATCGAAGCCGCCTTCACGACGTGGGACGCGATCGTCGACTACTGGCGCCGGCTTCCGGCAGTCGTCGACCGGGTCGAAGGGCGTGAGTTCAGCAGCGACGTTGCTGTGCTCGGCGATGTCGCGCTCGTCTACTGGAGGGGCCACACCACGGTCGAGTTCAAGGACTCCAGCGAGTCGCTCGCCGGCGACTCACGGCTCTCGGCCGCTCTGCGCCGGACTGACGCTGGTTGGCGATTCATCCATTGGCACGAGTCGCGCCAACTCGTCGTCGGGTGAGGGCAGGACCACGGGTACGGGAGTTCCGCAACTGTCCCGCGGGGACGCGGGTTTCGCTGAGCGCCTGCACGGGCTGGTGTTCAACAAGCTGCGGACCGACGACGAGGTCATCGTCGTGGTCCGCGGTACAGCGGCGTACGGCCGGAAGGTCGTCGTCCTTTCCGGGCGGCCACGTTACGTGTGAAGCGGCCCTCTTGTCTGCTCGGCAGAAGGAGGGTCGGTTCGCTCTGTCCGGCGTCCGTTCCCGCCCGGCTGTGACAAGTGCACTCTCTGGCCGGGGCACCTTGGTGTTCTGGTTGGGACAGTCAGGAGTTCTAGCCAGGACACTGGCGACCGGCCGGTGTCGACCGGCGCGGCGGCAGGTCCGCTCAGGCCAGGGAGAGGAAGAGCTTTTCCAGTTTCGCCCGGTCGAGGGTGTTGCCGTTCTCACCGGCGGTGATGCACTGCTCCAGGCCGGTGGCGATGATGGCGAAGCCGGCCTTGTCCAGGGCGCGTGAGACGGCGGCGAGTTGGGTGACCACGTCCTCGCAGTCCCGGCCGGCCTCCAGCATCCGGATCACGCCGGCCAGTTGGCCCTCGGCGCGGCGCAGTCGCTTGATGACGTCGCCGACGACCTGGGCGTTCTCCAGTTGCATGCCGCTCATCCTCTCCTCGGCGCCGGGGGGGGGGGGGGGAGATACCCCGGCGGGTACTGCAATGGTGCAGCGCCGCGCGGGCCGTGGACATTCCGGGCCCGCGCCGCGTCCGGCTCACGTCCCGGCCGTCGCACGGGATCCGGTGGTGCCGATGCGCCGCAGAGGGCAGCGGGGTGCGAACCCCAGGCAGGTGGCCACGGCGACGCCGATGCCGGCGACGGCGAGGAGCGCGGGGACGCGCAGCTGGTCCGGGGCCTGCTGGGCCAGCACGAAGGCTCCCGTGGCCAGCACGAACCAGCCGAACCCCCGGCGCAGCGCGTCCGCCGGGATCCGGGCCACCAGCCGGTTGCCGATGAGACTGCCGACGACCGCGGCGGCCGTGATCGCACCGGTGAGCGCCCAGTCGATCGGCACCACGGCCAGGTAGCCGGTCAGTCCGGCGGCCGACTTCATGGCGATGACCAGCAGCGAAGTGCCGACCGCGACGGACATGGGCAGGCCGCCGAGCAGCGCCAGGGCGGGGACGACGAGGAAACCGCCGCCCGCGCCGACCAGACCGGTGATCAGGCCCACGACGGTTCCGTCCAGGAGCACCCGGCCCACCGGCAGGTCGGTGGGCGCGGACGCCGGGGCGACGTGCCTGCGGCCGCGCAGCATGGCTGCGGCGGTGGCGACCATCATGACCGCGAACGCGGCCAGCAGCAGCCGGCCGGGCAGGTGGCCGCCGACCAGTCCGCCCACGAACGCGCCGGCCATGCCCGCGAGGCCGAACAGCAGGCCGGTGCGCCAGCGGACCCGTCGCGTGCGGGCGTGTCCGAGGACGCCGACCGCCGAGGTCACGCCGACGACCACGAGGGAGGCGGCGATGGCCTCCTTGGCGTTCATGCCCGCCACGTAGACCAGCAGCGGCACCATGAGGATCGACCCGCCGCCGCCGAGCAGGCCCAAGGCGATCCCGACGACGACGGCGAGCGCGACGGTCAGCGTCAGCATCGGGTCACCGGTCCCCGGCGAGCAGGTGGAGCTGCAAGTCGCCGCGGCGCCGGTTCCACGGCATCCTGGCCAGGACCATGCCCAAGGCGCAGGTGTTCGACACCGCGGCGGCGACCAGCCCGGCGCCGACGAGAGCCGCCAGCCACTTGGCCTGAGGCACGGCGACGCTGGCGAGCACGGCGGCGAGGACCAGTGCGCCGGCCACGAACCGGACCTGGCGTTCCAGTTCCCACTCCGGCCGGCCGCGGTCGAGTTCGCCGCCGGTCCGCTCCCAGTCGAGGATGCCGCCGGCCAGCACCGAGCTGGCGCCGAGGCCGGCTGTGGCCAACGCCTCCTGAGCCCGGCCGGCGCGCAGCCCCGATCGGCAGACCAGGACGATGTCCTGGCCGCGCAGCAGCGGGCGGAGGTCGTCCAACCGATGCTTGAGCACGTCCAGCGGCACGTTGACCGCGCCGGGGATGTGCCCGGCCTCGAACTCCGCGGCCGTGCGGACGTCGATCAGGCGTGGGGTGGGGCCGGCGTCGCCGAGACGTTCGCGCAGCGATGGGCTGTCGACGGTGCCGAAGTGCTGCGTCATGCGCGGATCTCCTGGTGCTCCTGGGCGGAGGTGAGGGGGAGACCGGCCGGGCGGGCGTTGTCGAAGGTGTCGTCGATCGCGACGACGTCGATCCCGTGCGCGTCGAGCAGGGCGGCCACGACACCTGCGCGGTAACCACCGGCGCAGTGCACCCAGACCGGGCCTGCCGGGATCTCGTCGAGGCGGTCGAGCACTTCGTGGATCGGGATGTGCGTGGAGCCGGTGATGTGCTGTTCGGCGCGCTCCTGGTTCCGGCGCACGTCGAGCACGACGGTCCCCGGGTTCCGGGCCGACTCGGCGGCGAGGTCGGCGAAGGTGGCCGTGTGATAACGGCGCAACGGCGCGCCGCCCGCCCAGTCCTCTGGCCGGCCGGTGGCCATCGCGGCCGGGCGGTCGATGCCGATGCGGACCAGTTCGCGTTGCGCCTCCGCGACGTCCTCGGGGGTCTCGCCCAGCAGCGTCACGGGCGTGCCCCAGGGGATGAGCCAGCCGAGGTAGGTGACGAACTGTCCGTCGAGTCCGAAGTTCACCGTGCCCGCGACGTGCCCGGCCGCGAACGCGGTGCGGCTGCGCAGGTCGACGACCCACTCGTGGTCCGCGATGCGGCGCCGAAGTTCCGCCGGGTCGGCCTCGGCCGGCGGTGAGAGATCCGGCCTGCCCGGTCCGGCGGAGTTCATAGGGGCCATGTGCGCGTAGTACGCCGGGTACGCGTCGAGCCCGGCGAGCAGTTCCTCGACGTAGCTGTCCAGGTCCTGGGTCAGTGCCGGGTTGGACAGCTTCTCCTGGCCGATGGTGCCGGCGGTGGCGGCGGACTGGGTCGCCGAGCAGAAGCTGCCGAAACCGTGCGTCGGGTAGACGGCGGTGGCATCGGGCAGTTCGCTCGCCAAGCGGCGGGCCGAGTGCCACTGGGCGTGCGCCAGCGCGTCGGTGTGGTCCGGGCCCAGCAGGTCCGGCCGGCCGGTGGAGCCGTGGAGCAGCGAGCCGCCGGTGAAGACCGCGAACGGTTCACCGCCCTCCGACAGCGCGAAGGACAGGTGGGTGTGGGTGTGGCCCGGAGTGTGCAGAACCAGCACCCACATCCGGTCGCTGACCTCGACGACGTCGCCGTCGCGCACGCCGACCCGCTCGAAGGAGACCGGGTCGTCGGCGTTGAGCAGGTACTGCGCACCCACCTCCCGCGCGAGTTCGCAGCCACCGGTCACGTAGTCGTTGTGGATGTGGGACTCGAAGACATGGGTGATGCGCACGCCCGCGGCCCGCGCCAGGCCGAGCACCCGGTCGTAGTCGCGCTGCGGGTCGACCACCATGGCCACCTCGCCGTCGTGGGCCAGGTAGGTGCGGTCGCCGAGTCCCGGCGTGTCGACGGGGAGGACGGTGATCATCGGTTCGCTCCCCTCATGCCTTCGCGGTCTCGACGGGACGGCCGGAGCCGATCCAGGCGCCGGTGCCGCCGAGCACGTTGACGGCGTCGATCGCGACGGCGCGCAGGAGGTCGGTGGCCTGCGCGCTGCGACCGCCGGACTGGCAGATGACGTAGACGGGCCGGTCATCGGGCAGCTCCGCAACGCGGGCGGGCAGCACGCTCAGCGGCACGTTCCGGGCGCCAGGGACGTGACCCGCGCGGTACTCGCGGGCCTCGCGGACGTCGAGCACGAAGGCGTTTCCCTGGGAGAGGCGGGCGGCGAAGCCGTTCTGGTCGATCTCGGAGGTCACATCAGCTCCTTGAATTCCTGAAGGTCGGATACCCCAGGGGGTATATCTGAAACGTAGCACAGGTACCCCCGGGGGTATCTGTGACCGCGGTTGCGGTCCACGAGGCCGTCCACAACCTTGAAGAAATCGGCGGCCCCTTCATCGGCCGCCTGGACTCCGTGGTCGACCGCGAGGTCGCCGGGTAGTTCTTCCCGCCTGCGGAGGTCTCAGCTCTCGCAGCGAAGCCGCCGCGCGTCCGGCGCCGCTCCTGTTCACGGCAGCGCCCGGTGGCCGGTCGAACCCGTGACGCACCGCGCGGGGCCGCCGCGGATGAATGGCCACTGTGGACTCAACTCTGGGGCGCCACACCCGACGGCGAAGTGCAGCGGCGTGATGGTCGTCCTGGGTGATCACGTCGACCTTGCGTCCGTTCAGAACGCGTATGGTCCGAAGCGTCCCCACACCACGACGGCCGCGAGCGCGGCCAGGACGACGTTCATGGCGATCTTGGACCCGGCTGACTCTCGCGCGTGGGCCACGATGGCGCCGAGCATGATCACGATGATGCCGGCGGCCGCGAGCGGGCTCAGCACCGGGCGATTCCGGCGAGCGGCGGAACGATCAGGCCGATGGCGCCGAGAACCTCGACCAGGCCGAGGAGCTTGAGGCCTGAGGCGGGGAAGGAGTTGACCCATTCGCCCATGGGGGCGACGAGTTCCTCTTTCGGCTTGGCGATCTTCGGCAGGCCCGCGCTGAGGAAAACGGCGGCCAGCGCTGCCTGCAGGACCCAGAGCACGATGTTCATCAATTGTCCGATCTGCGTTGAGGATGGAAGGGGTCAGGCCGCGCCAACAGCCGTGCTGTTGTGTTGGCCGGCGGTCCTGGCGCTGCGCAGGCCGAAGACGGAGACCGCCGCTCTCCGCAGCACCATGGCCGCCGGGGCGACGAGCGCGTGCGGTAGGCGTCCAGCACCGCGCCCGGTGAGGCGGCGATCCCGCACACCGCGGAAATCCCGACCGCCGAGCCGAACTGGGTGAACGTGCAGAACAGCCCGCTGGCCAGGCCTTGCTCCTGCTCGGCCACGCGGTCGGTCGCCGCGATGGTGAGCGGACCGCAGGTGAGGGCGAAGGCGATACCCGCGAGGAGCAGGCCCGGGAACATCGCCGCGTACACGTAGCCGCTCATGCCCCACGCCGCGGTGCCGGTGGTCGGGCCGAGCTCGGCGCGGATGGTGGGGACGGCAACGGCCGGCATGGCGACATCAATGCCGCCGAGGAAGATCGTGCCGCACAGGACGAGCAGCAGTGCCCGTGCTCGTCCGCCAGTGCGGGCTGCGGGGATGGTGAACACGAATGCGCTCGTTACCCGTTGATGGCCTCACCCTGCGGCCAGACACCGGGCTTCGACGAAGGGGCCATCGCGCGGGTCGGCAGCAGATCCTTGATGCGGGACACCGGTGAACAGTCCCAGATCAGCGATGCTCACGAACTTTTGATCAGTCATCGTCGTCCTTCAGGGGGCTCGACCGCCGGGGAGGCTCCGGTGCACGAGAAAGTAGCAGTACCACTCGGTTAGGACAACCGTCTGGTACGCTTAATCGACACCAGGCCTGCGGAGTGAGGACGGCAGCCGATGAGTTCCGAGCGCGTCGACGGGCGGACCCTCCGGTTTCAGCACCGGCGGCCAGAGCTGCTGGCCGCGGCGACCGAGTACGTCCTCGATCACGGCATCGCCGGCCTGTCGCTGCGTCCGGTGGCCCAGGCGCTGGGGGTCACCCATGCGACGCTGCTGCGCCACTTCTCGTCGAAGGACGAGCTGATCAAGTGCGTAGTGGACAAGATCCGCACCGATCTCTTCGCCCAGGTGGCCGCCGACAGCGAACTCCAGGAAGCCGGGTCGACGGCAGAACTGCTGAGGATCACCTGGCGACGGCTTTGCGAGCCGAAGGAGCAGCGGCAGTTCCTGCTCCTGTTCGAAATGGTCGCCAGCAGGGGGTGGCAGTCGGGCGACGGCGGGGAGCTCACGCAGCCGATGCTGGACGACGTCGATTTCATCTCCGGGTGGCTCAGGCAGGACGGGTGGGCACCCGAGGACGCGTCCGCCCTGGCCACCCTCCTCCTGGCTCAGATACGGGGGCTTCAGCTCGATCTTCTCGTCTCGGGAGACCGCGCGCGGGCCGATCGGGCGTTCGAGTTCGCCCTCGCTCTCCTCGAACCCCGGACGGGGCCGAGCGCGTCCTGACAGCGGCTGGACCACTGCCGACACGGATGCGGTCGGCGCGCACGGAAGGGCATCACCGAGGGAAGGGCTCCCCGCAGCCGTAAACGCAGGGCAGGGCCCCAAGCAGACCTGCGCATTGCTCCGGCCACACGCTTGACCGGCAAGTTGGTGCTTGAGGACGGCCAGCAGTGCCGGACGCGGCGTATGTCCGTTGTGGACGTCGCGATGCAGCGGCAGCGCCACCCGGCGGTGGAAGTCCGCCGGGTGGATGCTGGCAGCAGCCGGACGAGCTGCCACAGGAACAAGAGTTGCCGGACTCCGGCAGTGCGACGGCGTCTCTCATCGAGGTCACCGCGATCTCGCGGAGGTCCAGATCGTCCACCTCGAACGTCAGATCCAGCACGTGTTTTGCACCTTTGGTGTGGGAAGGCGGTGCCGCGAGCTTCCTCCACCCGTTGGAGCGGGCCTTGAGCCTGAGCGAATCCTGAAAGAAGGCTGTGAACGGTGGCCCCGCTGTGCGGAAGGGAACATGCTGCGGGCCATGGACGAACGCATGGCCGTGCGCAGGCTGCACGACCGCCTCGGCTTCGGCCCTCGGCCAGGCGACCTCGACCTCGGCTTCGACGCGACTCTCGACCGCCTGCTCGGCCCGGCCGCGCCGGACGGACCCGCTCCGCCGCAGCTCACGCCGCTCGACAAGAAGGCGACCCAGCAGCGTGCCGACGACGAGAAGAAGCTCGTGCTGTGGTGGCTCGACCGGATGGTGGCCACGACCACGCCGGCGGTCGAGCGCTTGACGTGGTTCTGGCACGGGCACTTCGCGACCAGCGAACAGAAGGTGCGCAGCCCGTTGCTGATGCTGGCGCAGAACCAGACGTTCCGGCAGCTCGCGCTCGGCCCGTTCGCTCCGCTCGCGAAGGCGATGATCACCGACCCGGCGATGCTCGTGTGGCTTGACGGCAACGCCAACCGCAAGGGCACGCCGAACGAGAACCTCGCGCGTGAGTTCATGGAGCTCTTCACCCTCGGAATCGGGCACTACAGCGAGAACGACGTGCGCGAGGCCGCCCGTGCGCTGACCGGGTGGACGGTGAAGCGCGACGGCGGCACGCAGGCGCAGTTCGCCGCGAACCGGCACGACAGCGGCGAGAAGCAGATCCTCGGCCAGAAGGGGAAGTTCGACGCTGCCTCGTTCGCCGACCTCGTGCTCGCCCGGCCGGAGTCGCCGAAGTTCGTCGCGTCCCGGCTGTGGGCGCGACTCGTGTCGTCGGCGCCGCCGGGTGACGACGTGCTCGGCAGGCTCGTTGCCGCGCAGGACGTCCGGTCGTCTCTGCGGGCGATCGTGACGGAACCGGCGTTCCGTGATCCCGCGACGACGCTGGTGAAACAACCCGTCGAGTGGCTTGCCGGGCTGATGCGCGCTCTTGGCGTTCGTCCATCCACTTTGGACGAGCAGGCGCAGGCGAAGCTGCTGAGCGGATTGCGTGGCATGGGCCAGGTGCCGTTCCAGCCGCCGAGCGTCGGGGGCTGGGCGGCCGGTGGCGCCTGGCTGACCACGGCGTCGGGTGTGTCGCGCCTGCAACTCGCCCAGCTCGTGACGTCGCACGCCCAGCTGGCCGGCTCGGACCCCGGTGCGGTGCTCGGCGTCGACAGGTGGTCCGACCGCTCCCGTGCCGCGTGGCAGAGCGTGGCGTCGAACCCCGCGCAGGCGGTGGCCATCGCCGCGTGCGCACCGGAATACGTGGTGAGCACATGAACAGGATGACCCGGCGCCGGTTCCTCGCGTTCTCCGGCGTGACCGCCGCGGGCGCGCTCGCGTTCGGCGCGACCAGGGTGAACTGGGACGACCTGATGAGCGCCGCGGTGCACGACCCACTCGACCCGAAGGCGGGCGTGCTCGTCGTCGTGACCCTCTACGGCGGCAACGACGGCCTCAACACCGTGGTCCCGGCGTCCGACCACGCCTACCAGGACGCCCGGCCCGACCTCGCGTACAAGCCCGAGGAGGTGCTCGACCTCGGCGACGGCCTCGGCCTCAACCCCGGCATGAAGGGCCTGAAGGGGTTGTGGGACGGACAGGGTCTCGCGATCGTGCGCGGCGTCGGCTACCCGACGCCAGACCACAGCCACTTCCGTTCCATGGCGATCTGGCAGACGGCGTCGCCGAAGTCGTCCGTACCGACCGGCTGGCTGGGCCGGTGGCTCGACGCGACCGGCGCGAACCCGTTGCGGGCGCTGTCCGTGGAACCCGTGCTGCCACCGATGCTGGCGGGCGCGCAAACCGCCGCCGCGTCGTTCCCGCTTGGCGGCCTCGCCCTGCCGAAGGGCCGGCTCGGCGAGGCGTTCGCGATGCTCGGCAAGCCGGTCACCGGCGAGGAACCGTGGCAGGCACGGGCGTCGAAGTCGATCGCCGACCTGCACGAGGCCGTGAAGGTGTTCGGCGCGCACAGCAGCAAGACGGACAAGACGAGCAAGACCGGCGCCCTCGCTGGGCAGCTCGACCTCGTCGCGTCGCTGATCGAGGCGGGCGTGCCGACGCGGGCGTACTCGGTGTCGCTCGGCGGCTTCGACACGCACGCCGACGAACGCGGCACGCAGCAACGGCTGCTCACCGAGCTGGACGGGGCGTTGACGAAGTTCGTCGAACGCATGAAGAAGACCGACCGGGGTAAGCAGGCTGTCGTGCTCGTGTACTCGGAGTTCGGCCGTCGCGTGCAGGCCAACGCCAGCGACGGCACCGACCACGGCACGGCCGGGCCGGTGTTCGTCCTGGGGGACAAGGTGAAGCACGGCTTCTTCGGCGCGCAGCCGAGCCTGTCCGACCTCGACAACGGCGATCTCAAGCAGACGACCGACTTCCGCGACGTCTACGCGACCGTGCTCGCCGACGTTCTCGGCACCGACCCCGGCAAAGTCCTGCCTGATCACTCCGGCCGCGTCGACGGGCTGTTCACGGCTCAGTGATCAGTTCAAATGGCCTTGGAAGTAGTTTCGGCACGCACAATTACAACGAGCACCGAACTCACCGATCACTCGCCGCCGCAGCACCCTGCGAGTCCGGCCGCAGCCTCCGGACGGACGACCCCGGTCAGCTCACTCAACGCCTTGGGTCGATCCATGTGCAGCAACGACTCGAACGCCCACGCGGCACCGAAATCGTCGACACCGAACGGCAGCTGCACCGCGTCGGCCGCACGAATGTCGCCGGCCGTTCCCGCCGGTACACCGGCAGGCGGGGTGGTCGTGCCGCAGGCCGGGTGACCCGGTTTTGGTACCCCAGGCTTCACCCATGATCAACCAGGGCGTCGACCGGCCACTCAGGGGTCAAAACTCAAGCCGGCCTTGGCGATCACCTCGAAGTGATCTCCTTGCGGGTGAGGCCGAAGGCGAAGGCCAGCAGGAGAAGGGCGCCGGTGGCGAGGAAGACGGTGGTGGGGCCGAAGCGGTCGGTGACGAAGCCGGTGGCGGCGACGGACACGGGGAACAGGCCCAGCGCGCAGAAGACGATCGCGGACATGGTGCGGCCGAGCAGTTCGGTGGGAGTACCCCGCTGAACCACGGTGACGATCATGACGTTGGTGACCGTGCTGGCGGCGCCGGCCAGGAACAGGAACACGAGTGCCCCGGCGATGCCGGCCAGCGGCACGATGAGCACTGACAGCGCCATGACCACACCGCTGCCCATCGCGACCGCGCCGCGCCGGGTCACGCCGGTGAGGCCGGCCGCGACCAGGCCACCCACCAGACAGCCGGCGGTGAAGGTGGCGACCAGCGCGCCGAGCCCGATCGCACCGGAGGAGAAGTCCTCGGCGGCGAGCGCGGGCAAGGCCACCCTGGACATCCCGCCGAACGTCAGGTTCGCGACCACGGTGACCACCAGAACGTTGCGCAGCAACGGAGATTGACGCAGCAGCGCGAAGAAGCCGCGGGGGACACCCGAACCGCGCGGCGGGGTGGCCCGGTCGCGCAGGCCGGCTCCGATCGCGGCGAGGAACCCGGCGGACACCAGGAACGTGGCGGCGTCGACGGCGAACGCCACGGCCGGACCGGTGGCCACCACCAGCAAGCCCGCCACTCCTGGACCGGCCAGGCCGGCGGCGAAGGTGACGGTGCTGTTGAGCGCCATGCCGGCGGTCAGCTGTTCGGCCGGCAGCAGGGTCGGGGTGATGGCCCAGGCGGCCGGCTGGAACAGCCCTGCGAACAGGCCGAGCGCACCGGCCAGCGCTCCGATGAGGACCAGCCGCGCCGTTCCCGGCGGGCCGGTCACGGCCAGCACTGCCAGGACCACGCTGAGCAGGCCCCTGGCCAGGTCGGACACCATCATCACCCGCCAGGCACCGAACCGGTCGGTGCACAGCCCACCCAGTGGCGTGGTGACCAGCCGGCAGAGGCCGTAGGCGGCGACCACCAGGCCGAGCTGCCGGTTGTCCCCGCCGAGCGTGTAGACCAGCCAGGGCAACCCGACGACGTGGAAACCGTTGCCGAACTCCGAGATGGACTCGGCGAGGAACAGGTAGCGGAAGCCTCGGGTCCGCAGCGGCGCGAGGGACAGCGCAGGTCTGTGCCACCACCGGGTCGCGGTCTGTTCGGGCGTGTCAGCCATGGAGCGCCACCGGGAGCGACTCCAGGCCGCGCAACATGATCGTGTTGCGCCACGGCAGATCCCGTACGTCCGCAGTGATCGCCATGTCCGGGAAGTTCCGCAGCAGCACCGACAGTGCCAGTTCGGCTTCCAGCTTGCCGAGGAACGCACCCAGGCAGCGGTGGATGCCGTGGCCGAATGCGAGGTGGCCGGGATCGCCGCGATCGAGCCTGAGCTGGTCGGGTTCGGGGAATCGGGCCGGATCCCGGTTGGCCGCGCCCAGTGACAGCAGCACGAGTGCGTCGCCGGGGATCTCCGCGCCGCTGACCAGCACCGGTTCCGTGGTGAAACGCAGGGTCGCCATCCGGACCGGCGACTCGAAGCGCAGCAGCTCCTCCACCGCACCGGGCATCGCCTCCGGCCGGGTTCGCAACCAGGCCGCCTGCTCCGGCTCCCGCAGCAGCGCGAGCATCGACGTCCCCACCAGGTTCACCGTCGTCTCGTGCCCGCCGATGAGCAGCAGGAACACCATCGCCACGATCTCCCGCTCGGAGATCTGCCCTTCGTCGCCCGCGAGGATCAGGTCGCTCAGCATGTCGGCGCCCAGGTCCGTGCGGCGGCGGGTGATCAGGGCGGACAGGTACTCGGTCATCTCCGTCATCGCCTGCTCGAAACCCAGCTCACCGCCGTCCGTGAGGATCGCCGTGGACCACCTCCGGTAGCTGTCGCGGTCCTCGGCCGGGAACCCGAGCAGCTCGCAGATGATCATCACGGGGAGCGGGAAGGCGAAGTCCCGCACCAGATCTGCGGTGTCCTTCCCGGACAGTTCGCTGATCAGGTGGCCGATGATCCGCTCGATCATCGGGCGCATCCTGGCCACCTGGCGCGGGGTGAACGCACTGTGGATCAACTGGCGCAGCCGGGTGTGGTCGGGCGGATCGCTGTTGAGCATGTGCACCACGTCCGCGCCGAGCTCGAGCCCCTGCACCCTCCGGCTGGCCAGCGCCTGTGCCCGTCGCACGTCCTGGCGCAGCCTCGGATCGGCGAGCCCGGCACGAACGTCGTGGTAGCGGGTGACGATCCAGATCGGGACGCCCTCCGGGGTCTGCACCGTCGACACCGGTGAGGCCTCGCGCATCCGCGCCAGCGTCGGGTACGGATCGACGACGTACGGCGGCAGGGTGTCGGCAGCTGACATTCGGGTCTCCTAGACGACCAGCGGTGGGAAGGGCCAGCGGTGGACGCGGGACGGCAGCCACCACACGTGCCCGGCGTGCTCGGCGACCAGGTCGGCGGCGGCGAGCTCGGCGAGCACGTCCGGCGCGATCTCGTGGACCGGCACGCCATCGGTCATCGCCTCTATCGCGGCCAGGTACCGCGGCTCGTCGATGGTGAACATCTCCAGGGTGCCGCGGCGCCGGTCGCGCACCTCGGTGAAACCCGGCCCCCTGCGGAAGACGCATTTGCACGGGAAGAACGTGTCCCGCCAGGTGTCGGTCACGGCGGTCGGCGCGCCGAGCACCTCCTGCGGCGGGTGCAGGTGGGCGTAACGGTCAGCGCACCTGTACCCGTCCGGGCACCGGGCCCGCCACCGGACCTCGATGCCCGCCACGGTGAGCTCGCGGACCAGCATCAGCGCCCCGGCCGCGCGTGCGCCGGCATGCGCGCACAGGTCGACCGGTTCGCTGATCTCCACCGCGCGAACGCCTTCGCTGTAGAGCCGTTCGACCCACCGGCGACGGTCGGTGTCCAGCTCGCGGACGCCGAGAGCCATTCCCGGCAGTGCCATCGCCTCCGGGTGGTGGTCGCGCCAGGCCAGCAGCGACGCCGCCGGCCCGGTCCAGTCAGTCGCCGACAGCATGGAGCCTCTTCCGCGCGGTCGAGTGCCGATGTGCGACGCGTTGCAGGACCTGGTTGTGCGCCTCGACAGCGACCTGCAGGTAGCGGCCGTCGTCGGTGAACACCAGACCCAGCCGTGCCCAGCCGGCCAGCAACGCGCGGACGGTCGCGAGGTCGGCGCCGGTCTGTTCGACCAGTGAGCGTTCGGTACGTGGCTGGTCGAGCAGGCCGAACACCGTGCGATGCAAGGGAGAGGTCAGCTCCAGCACCGTCCAGTCGTACTCGGATCGCTCGCTGACGAGCACGATCCGGTCCGTCAAGTCGGTGAACGTGAGCCTGCTGAGCGGGAACCGGTCCGTCCACTCGTCCAGTGCCGCGGCGAGCCTGCCCGCGAGCTCCTCACCGATGCCTCGCGGTGGGGTGGCGAAGAAGTAGGCGAGATCGGCCAGTTCCTCGTCGGGCAGGCGGTAGAGGTCCTGGTACTGCGGAGCCGGCCTCCTGTCGGCGAAACCCAGCTCCGGCCGGTCGAAGTAGGGGCTGAACCGCTCGAGGACGATCCGGTTCGCGCCCAGCGGCGGGTCGAGGTGGTGCAGCATCGACAGCTGCTCGAGGATCGAGGTGTAGTCCTCTTCGGACTCACCGGGAAACCCGTAGAGGTAGTTCCAGCTGGTGGTGACGCCGGCGCTCTGCGCGTCCCGCAGCGCTCGGACGTTCTGGCAGCCGCTGACTCCCTTGTCCATCAACCGCAACACGTGTGTGCTGAGGTTCTCGACGCCGGGCTGCACCTGCACCACGCCGGCATCGGCCAGCTGCTGGAACTGGTGGCGGCGCAGGTTGGACTTGATCTCGAAGTGCAGCCGGAGCTGGTAGCCGGACTCGGCGAGCGGGCGCAGGACGCTGTCCAGGTAGCCCATCTCCATGATGTTGTCCACGACGACGAAGTCGAGCAACTGGTGCCGCGCGGACAGGCTCAGCAGCTCGGCCAGGAACTCAGCCGGCGGCTTGCTGCGGAACTGCATGAACGACCCGTTGAGCCCGCAGAACGTGCAGTGGTGCTTCTCACCCCACCAACAGCCGCGCGAGCCCTCCACGACCAGCGTCGGCTCGATCCAGGTCGCCGCGACCGACTCGGCGAGACGGTCGAAGAAGCCGTCGAAGGTGGGTGTCGCCATGGCGGCGGGCGGCAACGGGTGATGCGACATCGGATTGGCCGTGGAGACCCCGCTGCCGTCGCGCCAGCACAGCCCGCCGATGCCCGAAGGCTCACGGCCCTCCGCCAGGGCGCCGAGTAGTTGCGGGAACGCGGCCTCGCCCTCACCGCGCACCACGTAGTCCAGGAACGGGAAGTTGCGGTGCAGAGCGGCACCCTGAACCCCGTCGCAGTTGGCGCCGCCGAAGACCACCCTGGTCTCGGGCGCCCGCCGCTTGAGCAGCCGAGCCACCGCCAGGCTCGCGGTGTTCTGCTGGAAGGTCGTGGTGAACCCGACCAGGTCCGGGGCGTCGGCCAGCAACCGGTCGGCGAGCCACGACACGAACCGCGGCGCGACCGCCCGCAACGCCTTGGTGACGGCGATCTGTTCCGGCGAGGCCCCGGAGTCGGCGAGCTGCGCCAGGAAGTGCTCGTCGGAACCAGGCCGGACCTCGCCTTCGTAGAGCGCGCCCGAGAACACCCAGTCGCCCGCGCACTGGAAGTACGACTCCGCGGCGTAGTACTCGTACTGGGCCGCGCCGAACAGTTCGCGCAGATCGGTCTGCTCGTGGACCCAGTCGACGAAGTCGAGATTCGCGTAGCGGACACTCACCTCGTGCCCGGCGCGTGCGGCGACCGTCTGCGTGATACCCAGTGCGAGCGACGGCACGTTGATCGCACCCCATGGCATGTGCACCAGGAGCAGACGCATGGGCTTCCCTTCGCGTTCGTGGTTTCGGGTGCCGTCCGGGGCGCGGCCGTCGCCCCATGACGACACCGTCAGCCGGGACTACTTGCGGGGTTCCGCGGTTGCGCTCGGCGGGGTGACCGCCACGGGTACCGCCTTGTCCAAGTCGACCTGGAACCTGACGATGACCGCGCCACGGTCCCGCTCACTGCTGCTGATCGGGTCGTTGCGCACGCTGCGCCTTCTCATGTCTCTGCACCTCCTTCCCCTGTCTTTTCTTCTGTGAACCCTGACGGCACCGGACCGGCCAGGGCGTCGCGGGCGAAGGAGAGCATCAACGCCAGTACCGCTGTGTGGTCTGCGCTGTCCCGGCTGTGGTGGCCCTCGCCGATCCAGGCCAGCTCGTGCCGGACTCCCCGCCGTGCCAGGGCTTCCGCGTAGCGGCGCACCGGCTCTGCCGGGCACTTGTCGTCAGTCGGCGAGGCGACGAGCAGCACCGGGCAGCGCACAGAGTCCACATAGGACATCGGAGAGGCTCGGAGGTAACGGTCCGGCACCTCCGCCGGCGTGCCGCCGAACAGCCGTTCGTCCATCTCCCGCAGCGCCGGGGTGGTGGCGTGGTACGCGGCGGGATAGTCGGCGATGGGGAACGCGGCGAGCGCCACCGCCCACAGGTCCGGCTGGGCGCCCGCGGCCAGGAGCGCCAGGTAGCCACCCCACGAGTAGCCGGAGAGCCCCACCCGGCGCGGATCGGCGACTCCCTCGGCGATCAGGTGGTCCCGCACCGCGCCGAGGTCCTCGATCTGGGCCAGGCCGGCCCGGTGCCCGCAGCCGTCCCTCCACGCGGCGCCGTACCCGGTGGAACCCCGGTAGTTGGTGCGCACAACGGCGAACCCGGCCCGGACCAGCACCTCGACGCGCGGATCGAAGCAGTCCCGGTCGTGCGTGGCCGGTCCGCCGTGCACCAGGAACAGGGTGGGCCACGGTCCGGTGCCGTGTGGCGTGGCCAGGAAGCTCGGGATGTCGCCGTACGACCGGCTCGTGGCGATCTCCCTGCGGCGCGGGGCATCCGGTGGGGGAGCAGGACGTGGCACCGGCTCATTCGCCCTGGCCGGGTCCATCGTCAGGACTTGGGGCGGAGTGTCGGCGTTGCTCCACAGGCAGTGCATCAGTCCGTCCGGCGCGCAGGACACCTCCAGCACTGTTCCGTCCGGAATGGACAGTGTCCGGCTTCGCCGTGCGGCCAGATCGACCAGCCGCAGCGTGCTGCGTCCGGCTCGGTCCTGCTGTGTCAGAACGCGGTCCCCGTACCACCGGGCGGAGATCTCGGTGTCCGCCGCCGTCCAGTCCTCGACCCGTACTCGGTGCCCAGGTTGCCGCGTGGCCAGGAGGTACTCCTCGCCGCGCCGCAGCACCAGGAGGAGCCGCCCGTCGGGATGGAGCTCCATGGGCCACCACGACTCGCCCTGCCGCACCGGCAACCGGGTCAGCACGCCGTCCGGCGCGCACAGGCACACCGCGTCCGGACCGTCAGGCCGTCCGGCGAGCACCACCAGGCCGTCCGCGGTCATGTCGACCAGTTCCAGGTGGCCGGGTACCGAGACGAGGTGCCGGGCCTGCCGCCCTGGCACTCCGACGTACACCTCGGTGCGATCGCCGTCCCCGACCGCCACCGCCGCGCGAGAACCGGTGCTGTCGAAGGCGATCCCGTGCATCCGTCCATCCGGCACACCGCCCATGGCGGCCTCGGCGACCCCGCCGTCGAACGGAACGCGTTGCCACTGCAACGCTTCGAACCACCAGACGTGCCTGCCGTCCGGCTCGATCTCGGCGAGGTCGACCCCGTCCGGCGACCCGGTCAGCACCTGGCCACGCTGCGCCGGTACGTCCCAGGCCAGCACCTGCGGCAGGCCGGCCACCTCGCCGATCCGCACCGCGCGTGTGCCGTCGAGCGAGGCGAACACCGGCACCCCCAACGCGAGGGCTTCATCAACAACGCCGGCCTGGTTCATGGGCGATCGAATTCCGGCAAGCTCATTCAGCACACCACCCGAAATCCGATTAACGGTGAACAGGTGAAAACATTGGCGAAGCAGCGTGAATTGCCGGTCGCCCAGCGAAGATCAAATGCTGCCCCCGTCCCCTCAACTGGCCAACAATGCGAAAATAGTCCACTTGTCTCGCGGCTGGCATCGCCCGTTCGGTCCAACCCCTGGTGCCCTTTCGCAGAGCCAAAAGAGCACGTCCTCGGACTGGGTGCGCTGGTTCGGGCCGGGATGGGCCGTCGATTGTTGCGCGGTGGGCTGGAAATAGCGCCGTTCATAGCGAAATTGTGTAGGCGGATCCGTTCTTCCAATGCCTGTCAATCGGCCCTCAGGTCGTGCTGCCTGCGGGGAACGAGCGCATGCCCACGAGGAGGCGGTGGTGGCGGAGCTCGACAAGATCCTCGGCACCTCATCGGTCAGGAACGCGTACCTGCCCTCGGCCGGCCCGGTCATCGTGCCGGCTACCTGACCAGGACCGGCGCGACTTCGTCGTGTCCTTGCTCCCGGCGGTCTGGGATCGTCGACGATGCGGCTGTCGCGCACGATGTTGTGCTGATGATCAGCGTGCTGAGGTGCGGGCAGTCGCAGCGCCCACTCGAAGTACCCCGATGCTGCCCTTGCCGTGTGCACGGGGTTCAAGGAGTTCCGAAGGAATCCCGACGATCCCTCGACCATCGTCCCCGCTGACGAAGCGTTGTGAGGGAGAATCATGTCCGTCGAACAGGGGAAGCGCAGGGCTGCCTTCGTATCACTGGTGTTGCTCGCGACCACTGCGAGCGTTCTTCAGCCGATGGCGGCGGACGCGGTCCCGATACGAGGTAGCACGGGATGGTCGGTGTTGTTGTGCAAGTTCGCCGACAAGCCGCAGGAGCCCGCGGACGCGCAGTTCTTCCGGGAGTTCCTCACCGACGTGGGGCTGGGGCTCGGTGGTCTGGCGGACTACTTCGCTGACCAGTCGGGCGGCCGCGTCACGCTCGGCGGCTCTGCGGTGCGTGGATGGTTCACCATGCCGCACACACTGGACGAGGAGCGACCGAAGAGCCGGGACGCCCGCATCCAGGACTGCGTGAACACAGCGGCGTCCGCCGGTTATGCCGTATCACCCGGACATCGCACCGCGGTGATGCTGAACGACTGGGTCGACTCGGGTGCGGCGGGAAGCCGGGTCGTCCTCGACCCCGGCGCCTGGAACGTGGGCTTCGCTGCGCACGAGATGCTCCACGGATACGGGCTGGGCCACTCGTTCTCAAACGACATGACGTATCAGAACGCGCCTTGGTCGTCCCCTGGTGAGTACGACGACCCGTGGGACGAGATGAGCGCCATGAACGTCTACTCCACACCGGCCGGGAGGTTCGGCGTCGGCGCGGTCGGACTCAGCGCCTATCACCGTGACGAGTTGGGATGGTTGCCACGCGGCGCGGTCCGGACGTTCGGTGCCGACGGCGTGGGCAGCGGCGTGGTGTCGCTGGTGCCGCTCGAGACGCCCGCCGCGTCCGGTCCCCGGCTGGTGCGCATTCCGTTCGATCCCGCCGATCCGTTCCACTACTACACGGTGGAATATCGCAAGCGGACGGGATGGAGCGCGGGAATCCCGGGTGATGTCGTGCTGGTGCACGAGGTTCGCGACGGAACCCCTTACCTGCAACGCAAGCTCGACGGCACGCGTGCGCTGGTTCAGTCGTTCAGTGCGAGCGGTGTGACGGTGACCGTGGGGGCGACCGGCGGTATCACTGCGAACGTCACCATCACCAGCGACATCATCGAACGGTGCTTGATGGGGTACGTGTGGCGCGAGGCCGGGCCTGGCGACAAGGTGTGTGTGACCGGCAGTGTCCGAACTCGAGCGTGGGCGGACAACGCTGTTGCGCCGTCTCGTTGGGTTGATGGGCCGTATGGGCCGCACACCTGTGTTGACGGCTATGTGTGGCGTGAGGCGTTTTCCGGTGACGATGTCTGTGTGACCGGTGATGTCCGGACTCAGGCTCGCAACGACAACGCCGCCGCGGCCTCCCGCCGCAACCCGGCGCGGTTCGTGTTCGGTCCCAACACGTGTCGGGCCGGCTATGTGTGGCGTGAGGCTGATGACAGCGACTACATCTGCGTGACCAGCGACGTTCGTGCGCGAGTGTGGGCGGACAACGCTGTTGCGCCGTCTCGTTGGGTTGATGGGCCGTATGGGCCGCACACCTGTGTTGACGGCTATGTGTGGCGTGAGGCGTTTCCCGGTGACGATGTCTGCGTGACCGGTGATGTCCGGACTCAGGCTCGCAACGACAACGCCGCCGCGGCGTCCCGCGTGGAACGTCCTGGGGGTTGAGGGCCTGGAGACGTTCACCGCCGGTCAGCTACCTCCCCCGGCCAGCCACTTCGCCGGTCGGGGGAGTAGTGCGAGCTCTCGCGGTCCGCGGAGTGTGGCGGACACGGCCGGTTCATGATCAGGTGCTGTTCCCTGAACGTCTACTGTGGACTTGGGCGGCGAGAGTCAACCCGCCCCGAAACACACGAGCGGTACCAGCGGTTTCACCTCCGAGGCGAGAGCGAGTGCCTGCGCGGGTTCGCTTCCGGCCACGATCGCCCTGTGATACTCCTTCATCACCGCGACCACGACGTCGTCAGGGATGCGCGCGACGCTGGAGACCACGGTGGACGTTCCGACGTACAGCATGGCTGCGGTGAGCCCGAGAATCTCGTCACCGGCACGCACCTGGGTCTGGCCGACGTCGCACGCGGACAGCACGACGTGCTTGGGCGCGTTGGTGAGTCCTTGCAGGTCGTAGGCGAGCAACGGGCCGTTGACCAGATCGAGCCGGGAGAACAGCACGTTGTCGGGCTCGTGGTGACCGTGTGCCGCGAGGTGGGCGACACTGACACCGTCCAACTGGCGCAGCGTCGCCTCGACGGTCGCGTCCTCGCCCGTCAACCGGGTGCTGGACGGATAGATCCGTGCCAACTCGTCCACCTCGGCTTCGGCTTGGAACAGAGACGGCCCCGCGACGAGAAGCTCTCCGCCGTCGCAGCCGATTCTGGTCGTGCGCCGGGCGGAAACCCACACCGACGCGGACGGCGCCACCGAGACGGCGCGGCCGCGGAGGTCCGGCAGCAGTCCCCACGGGATCGTGAACAACCCGGTGCTGGGGATGATCACGACGCGGGCACCGAGCAGGTCGTGGAACGGGTTGAGGAGGATTTGCTGCAGTTGAGCCAGGTGCCGGTTCGCGGACTGTCTGAGAACGGCGTTGATGTGTGCGGGCACGTGCCAACCGGACATCGCGTCCAGATCGCTGATCAGGCGCCGCACCGTCTCCGCGACGTTCCGCACGTCGCCGAGTTCTGCGAGCCTTGTTTCACCGTCGTGCAGGACCAGCGCGAACAACCGGTGGTCGTGATTGATGTAGCTGACCATCGTGCCGGGCAGCTCGTCGTGAACCAGCCGCAGTGACACCGGGACCGTGCTCTCGGAACACCCGTCCTGTTGCCATCCGCGTTCCCGCAGCTCGCGCTCGAGTTGTGCGACACGTGCTCGTTGGTTGACACGGTTGAGCTGCCTCAGTTCAGCGAGTGTCTCCCGCGTCTCGTCGTCGGTGGGTGGCCGCACCGGCCGAACCCGGAACGCCTGTGCGCGGCACCGCTCCGACCAGTCGAACACCAGCTGCGGAGATCCCTTGCGCAGTGCCAGATCCAGCCCGGCACGGGTGAGCTGTGCGCCCAGCAACGACACACCTGCCCTGAGCTCGACACTGCCGAAACGGCGGCGGTGCCGGTCGAGCAACCCGAGGCCGTAGCGCAGGTGCGTCAGCGCCGTGTTCCGCCTGCCGAGCGCACCGTGCAGTTCGGCTTGAACCAGCTGGCGCAGCAACCTGTTCTCCAGCGGCGCTCCTGGGCCAGGACGCGCGATCTGGGCTGCTGCGGGTAACGCCAGGCCGATCTGGCCGGCGGCGAGCAGCGCCCGCACCATCAGCAGCTCCGCGGTGTCCCCGTCATGACGCAGGCCCAAGCCGTGCAGCCGATCCGCCAGCTGGTTCGCTCTGGGTGCCAGCGCAGCCGGTTGCTTCGAAGTCATCAGCTCGACCTGCAGAGTGGTGATCTCCGCGATTGCCGCCCACGCGGCGTCATCGTGTCGGCGGAACCGTCGCGCCGCCCGGCGAGACCAGATCAGGGCGTCGCGGTGGTTGCCGACGGCGAGCGCCGCCTGTGCCTTCGTCAGCTCGGCCCACGCGTAGTCGACGCTGAACCGGTCGCGGCGGAACAGCTTGAACGCGGCTTCCAGTTCCCGTTCCGCCTCGGTGGCGAGCCCGGCTGCGAGCAGCGTCCGAGCCTTGTCCATCACGACGACCGGGAGGTAGTCAGGTCCGTGGAGACGGTACCTGGCAGCCGCCGCGTCGAGCGTTCGCAGTGCCAGCGGGATGTCACCGGACAAGAGGTGGCAATACCCGAGGTCGTGGTCCACCTTCGCGCTGATCAGGTGGTAACGGTTGGCCTCGGCGATCTCCTGGCAACGTCGCAGGTCCTCCCGTGCGAGTCGCACCTGTCCGATACCGAGCCGCAAGGTCGCCCGGTTCAGCAACGCGGTCGCGAGCGTGAAGTCGTCGTGCGTTCCGGACAGCAGCGGGACCGCCGCGTCGAACAAGGGCAACGCTTCGTCCGGGCGGCCCGCCCGTTGCAGCACAACACCCCGGTTCTGCAGGAGAATGCCGCGGTGCTCCGGCGCGACCAAGGTCTCGGCTTCGTCCAGCAACCGCAGGCCGGCGTCGGTATCGCCGTGCTCCGCCTCGGCCAGGCCCAGACTGATCAGCACGCGGCCGGCCAACCACCTGGGTTGGCCGTTCTCCGGCCAGCCGAGGAGTTTCAACGCCGCACGAAGCTTGCGGGCACCTGCTGCCGGACGTCCGCTGTTCGTGAAACCGGAGCCGATCTCGCGCATTCGGAGCACCCGGTCAACGGTCGCCTGGTCCATCACAAGGCGATCGTCGGTGTGGTGACGGGGCGACCACGTGCGGGCCTCACCGTGAAGTAGCCTGAAGTGCTGGGAACGGTCATCGCGAACCGGCCGTGTTCGTCGGACTCGGTGGTGATCGTGCCGTCCGGTGTTCGCAGCTCGACCCGATGCGAGCCCGGTGGGGTGAGCCACCCGTCGACGCGTGTGGTGCGGTCCGAGTTGTGCCGGATGCCGACGATGACGGTCATGCTGGGACTCTCGAACGTGACGAGCCGCTCCCGGTTCTCGCCGCGGGTCGTGACGGCCACGAGGTCCGAGGCGGCGCGAGCGACTTCGGCATCCAGGTGCTCCACCGCCACTGCGAACCGAATGTTCTCCAGCATCTCGGCGGGCATCGGGTCGATCGCCGAGTACACATCACGGATGCTGTCGAGAATCAGGAAGTCCCTGTCGTCCAACGGCTCCGCCGCGCCATTGGTGCTCATCTCCAACTCCCGTCGATGTCCGCCTCCAGCATCGCTCGCAGCTGAGCCAGGCAGCGTCCCCGGGTCGGCCCCACTCCGCCACGCGCCATGCCCAGCGCCGCTGCGATCGGCCCGTAGTCGGGCCGCGGAACGAACGCGACGATCCGCAGCAGCGTTTGACACCGTTGCGGCAAACTCGCCACGACGGCCCAAAGCCTGCGCTGCCGGTCGGAAAGCACCGCGCTGTCCTCTGGCGACGTCGAAGGGTCTGGCAGGTCGTGTCCGTCCAGCGGTTCGTCGGTCCGGTCGGAACGCCGCACCCGCCATGCTTCACGTTTGGTGGTGGTGATGAGCCACCCCACGACAGCCGCAGGCTCTCGGATCTTCTCGATCTCCCTGAGGAAGTGCAGCCAGGTCGTCTGCACGACGTCCTGGCTGCTCAGACGATCCAGCCCCTGTGCGCGGGCGACCTGCCACAGCATCGGCGTCAGTTCGGCAACCAGGTCGTCGATGCACTCGCGCCTGCCTTCACGTACCGCGAGGAACAGCGCGGCAACTCGATCCCGGTGCTCACGGAGGCCATGTCTCCGCCCTGGTGCGTCGCTGTCATGCATGGCACACCTGCCTGTGCGGTCGCTGATCAGAGTCTATTCACCGCCGCCTTCGCCCGTATGAGCGTAGCTTCTCGGCGTAAGATCATCTTGAGAAAATCCTCCTGGCGGAGGTCGAGTCCGAAAGCGCCTTGCTGCGCACAGGCCAGACTTTCCTCGTCGATGAGCAACGAGGCGATTCGGGCCGCCACCATCGGGGCGGCGAAAGACGTTCCGCTCCACTCGGCACATCCGTAGCGGTAGTCGTCCGACTCCAACGACTCGCGGACCGCCAGCAACTCGTTGCCGCCATTCGTGGTCACCCGGAATTGCGGTGTCCTGCTGCCGTTGACGTTCTCCGGAAAGGTGCTGATGACCGCCGCGCCCGACGCCCAGCACCGCACCCATGGTCCGTCATTGCTGAAGAACGCCTTGGTGCCGTTGGGGTTGCAGGCCCCGACGCTGATCACGGGAGGGAAATCGTCGTCCGGACGATCCGCGAGCGCGGCTGGGAAGAACGGTCTGCTGCTCGCGTAGTTTCCCGCCGCTGCCACGACGATCACGCCACGCTCGCGCAGGTCGTCGATGGCTTTGGTCAGTTGGTCGTACTCGACGCCGGCCAGCCCCGCCTCGCGGTAGCCGCCGAGCGACAGGCAGACCACATCGACCATCTGATCAGGTCGGCCGTTCTCCTGCGCGTCCACGATCCGTTCGTGCAGCTTCTTGAGCGCCTGCACGAGAACATCCGCGTAGACGATCCCGTCGTTGTACATGACCCGGATCGACAGGACATCGGCGTCGGGTTCGGTCTGGTGAATGACGCCGATGACGAAGGTGGCATGACCGGTGTGGCTGCTGAGGTAGCCGGTGAGCGGTTCGGCGGTGTAGGCGCCTTCCCAGTACGACGGGGTGGTTCCCTCCGCGGCCGGTGTGCAAATGGCGTCCTGGAGCAGCCCGTCGACCGTGAGGAACTTGCACGCCTCCGTCGGCGTCGCGAAGGCACCGTTCTCCGCCCTGGTCACGGACAACCATTCGTTCTCGCCGAGGCCCGTGTCCAAGATCGCGATCACCGGTCGGCGGCCTGATCTGGGGACGGTCCTCTCCGGCCGCGGCAGCCGGATGGACACCGGTCTGCGCCAATAGCCCAGTTCGTCGACGTCTGTACCGGGATTGGGGTTGCCGCCGATGGCGCCGGGGACACCGTGCAGGACCGCCGACACGCCACCGATCCCGCCCATCGATGCCCCCACCATGACGTAGTTCAGCGAGATCTGCCGAAGGTCGGCGATCGCCTGGGCGTTGCCCGACTCGATGACCGTTGCCCGCCACTTCTGGAGGGCGCGCCACGCGTCGGTCTCGACCGTTGTCGGTCGCGCCGCCACGGGATGCGGGTCAGGTCTCAGCACGCCGCGGAAGATCAGAGGTGCTCCATTGGCCGCACGCGGAGCCGGGTCCATGACGAGGCCGAGGTCGTCCTTCAGCACCTGTGAGATGGCCGCTTGCTGATGATCGGCGTTGTCCATCTGGATCAGCAGTTCGTTCTTCCGGTACACCGTGGGGCCAACCGGCTGGAAGTCACCGACCTGGTACGCGGTGGTGGGGTCGAGCATCTTGGCGTCGTGCCTGGACAGCACCGCGGTGGGCAATGACATGAACCCGTACGAACTGTCGGATGTCCAGGACGCGCTCAACCGTGCCGCCCTGTCCCTGCTCAGGTATGTGATCTGGTAGTTCTTCGCGTTCATCATGCAGCTCCAGTGATGGGTGCTCACGGTCGAAGTACATGTCAGCGGTCACGAATGGGACACGGTGCGTGCCGTGGTCTGGCGCTCACACAGCGCAGGCCTGCGCGGACGTCGGCACGTCCCACCCGACCCGTTTGTCCATAGTGGACAGAGTGGCGCTGTGCGCATTCGACGGGCGATCGAACTAACGTCGCAGCGCGGCCAGGCGCTGAGCGGCATCGGCCTTGATCTCGCCCATCAACTCGGAGATCGCCGGCGCGGCGAGATCGATGACGACCAATCGCGGTGGCAGCAGGCCCTCGCTAGCCGTTCCGCTCATGATTCCGCTGGCCCATTGGATGCCATGGCTTGCCATCGGAGGGAACACCACGGCGGCGGCGAACCCGGCCAGAAGCGCGCCCCCGGCGAGAGGGGCCTTCCACGCCATCTCGCGCAGGTACCGTTTCCGGTTCTCGCGGAAGCGGGCGCTCGCTTCAGCGTGTCTCGTGCGCGCCGCCGCCTGCTCGTCGGCAGCTCGCTCGGAGATCTTCCCCAGTGCTGCTGTGTAGTCGCGCGAGAAGATTCCCATCGGAAAGATCTTCACGGCGAGCAGTGGAAACTTCTCCGCGCACAGGTACGCCTCGGCCAGCGCCTGCTTCGGATCGTCCTGCAGCACGAAGTAGTGGAAGTTCCCCACGTGACCGAGCGCCACCAGCTGTTCGTCCGTGAGCTCCTTGTCGCCGGCGCTCGCCGATGCCTTGACCGGCCGGTTGGTCAGCCGGACGAACGCGATCCTGGCGTTGTTCAGCTCGGATTGGCGCAATGCCTCGGTCGCGGCGCGCTGCGCGGCGGAGAGGTGGTCGAACGCCGCGTGGTAGTCGATCAGAAGGACCGCGTCGATCCGTTTGTCGATCATCGCCGCCGCGTTCTCCACGGATTCCACCCGGCGTTTCAACTCGGCCGTGTCCAACGTCGTCTTGATGGTGGCCGCCAACTTGAGAGCTGACGCGAGCGTATTCGGATCAATCATGTCCGCCTCTCCAAGACTGAGCGGCTTCAGGCCGCGACGACGTGCGAGAAGATCGGGAGGCCGCCGTGCGGAAGCCGAGGTGGGAGTCACCGAGCAGAACGTGCCGTACCAGGTTGCGCCACCGGTTCTCGCAGTTCCTTCGAAAATCCTTGAATCGGCGACCGCTGCCCGGTCAAGCTGGTGGCTCCCATCCGCGAGCGTTGCGGGGGACGAGGTGATGGTCGAGTTCCGTCTGCTTGGTGACGTCGAGGTCCGGTTCGGGGGCGATCGGGTCGACATCGGTCCGGCAAAGCAACGATGTGTGCTGGCCCTGCTGCTCGCCAACCCCAACAAACCCGTGCCGGTGGACCAACTGCTGGACGGCGTCTGGGGCGTCGATCTGCCGCGAAGTCCTCGTGACGCGCTGCACGGCTACCTCTCCCGGCTGCGGAGCCTTCTCTCCCGAGTGGAAGGAGTCACGATCACCCGGCACCCCGGCGGGTACGTGCTGCACGTTGAACCGGCGAGCATCGACCTGACCAGATTCCACCGTCTGACGACCAAGGCGCGTGCCACCGCGGAAGATGACGACGCGCTGGCGCTGTTCGACGAGGCACTCGGATTGTGGAGAGGGGACGCCTTTGCGAACCTGGACGCCCCGCGCCTGAACGAGCTGCGTGAGGCTCTGGACGCGGAGCGCCACCTGGCCGAGCTGGATCGTGACGACATTCGGCTGCGTGCCGGCCGGCACCACGAGCTGCTGGCGGACTTGCTCCGTCGTGCCGCCATGCGACCCCTCGACGAGCATCTGGCCGGCCAACTGATGACCGCCTTGTACCGCTGCGGGCGCCAGGCCGCTGCCCTGAACCAGTATCAGCGCGTCCGGTCCACCTTGGCGGAACGTCTCCACACGGCTCCAGGGCCGTCACTGCGCGAGCTGCATCGCCAGATCTTGGTCGCGGACCCGGCCCTCGACGTGTCGGCGATCAGCGGTCGCGTCGCCACCGGTGGGCCGGTGCCACGTCAACTGCCCGCAGCGCCGCCCGGATTCGTCGGCCGTGTTCGCGAGCTCGACGCACTGACCCTCGCCTGTGATTCGCACGAGCGGCGAGGTGGCACCGTGGTCATCTCCGCCATCGGCGGTGTGGGCGGAATCGGCAAGACCTCGCTCGCCGTGCGCTGGGCCGGTGACAACGTGGACCGGTTCCCCGATGGGCAGCTCTACGTCGACCTGCGTGGATTTGATCCGTCCGGGGAAGTGCTGGCTCCGTCGACCGCGATCCGCGGGTTCCTGCTGAGTTTGGGCGTGCAGCCGTCCGAGGTTCCAGCGACGCTGGAACCTCAGGCGGCTCTGTACCGGAGCCTGGTCGCGAACCGGCGGATCCTGATCCTGCTGGACAACGCACTGGACGCCGAACAGGTGGGCCCGCTGCTCCCCGGTGACTGCACGCCGACTGTGGTGATCACCAGTCGCCGCCAGCTCAGCGGTCTCGTCATCACCCGTGGAGCGCGGACCTTGGCGCTCGACGTGCTCGCCCCGGCCGAGGCGCGTCAGCTGCTGATCGAACAACTCGGGTCGG
Source organism: Lentzea sp. NPDC004789 (assembly GCF_053601075.1). Lineage (NCBI taxonomy): Bacteria > Bacillati > Actinomycetota > Actinomycetes > Pseudonocardiales > Pseudonocardiaceae > Lentzea > Lentzea sp. NPDC004789. The sequence goes on from NZ_JBSGBE010000021.1 coordinate 31,090, forward strand.
AGCGCTGTGCGGCGGAGCCGGAAGCGTTCACGCGGCTGTTGCAACAGTGCGCCGGTCTTCCGCTGGCGTTGAGCATCCTGGCGGCGCGCGCGGCGGCACGGCCCACCGTGCCGTTGCACGCGCTCGCGGACGAACTCCGGGACGTCGACAGCCACGGCGGCTCGCAGATCAGCGGACACCTGGCCGCCGTTTTCTCCTGGTCCTGTCTTGGCCTCGCCGACGACACGGCGCGACTGCTGCGCATGCTCGGGCTGGCCGCGGGACCGGACATCGGAGTTGCCGCCATCTCCAGTCTCGCCGCGCTGCCGGTGACCCGCACCCGGCGACTGCTGCGCGAGCTCGCCGCCGCACATCTCGTACAACAACACCGGCCGGGCCGATATCGCATGCACGACCTGGTGCGCCAGTACGCGGCTGACCGCGCCTCGCGAGAAGAGGCGCTGCCAGATAGAAGACAGGCTGAACGCAGACTGGTCGACTTCTACCTTCACACCGCGCACGCGGCAGACGGATCGCTGTACAGGCATCGCCCGCCCATCGAGCTCGGCTCCCCGGCGGATGGCGTGGTACCGCAGCGTCTGGTCTCGCGGAAGGCTGCCATGGCGTGGTTCGAGGACAACCACCCGTGCCTGCTCGCCGCACAGCTGCTGGCACAGCAACGAAGATGGGATGAAGCTGTCTGGCAGCTCGCCTGGGCGCTGACCGTCTTCCACTGGCGGCGTGGGCGAGTCCACGAACACATGACGATGTGGCAGGCAGGACTCGAGGCCGCTGATCGGCTCAACGACCCGGTGGCACAGGCCAATGCGCATCGGCTGCTCGGGCATGCGCTGGGACAGGCGGGCAACTGCGCGGACGCCGAGCCGCACCTACGGCGGTCGCTCGCGCTGGCGGAGTCGGCAGGTGATGTGTTCGGACAGGCGCACACCGAGCAGCTCCTGGGGTGGCTGTGTGCCCGGCGAGGAGACGATCGGGAGGCCCTGGAGCACGCGGTTCGCGCCCTGCGAATGTCCGAAGGGCTCAGGAACCCGGTGTGGACGGCGATTGCGCTGGATGCGGTGGGATGGCAGAACGCACGGCTGGGCCGCCACCATCGAGCTCGCGCCTACTGCCGGAAGGCGTTGACGGTACATCGCGCTCACCGGCACGCCGAGGGCGAGGCCGAGGCGTTGACCAGCCTCGCGTACATCTCCCACCACACCGGCCGGCACGACCTGGCGTTGCGGCAGTACCACCAGGCTCTCGTGCGTCGTCGTGAACTCGGCGACACCTACGCCGAGGCCGACACCCTGGTGCAGCTCGGGCACACGTATCACGCGGTCGGCCAGCACACCGAAGCCGTCCATGCTTGGCAGCGGGCTGTCGAACTCTACGAGCGGCAGCGCCGAGCGACCGAGGCGGCGCGAGCGCGGGGACTGTTCGAGGACCTTCGGCCGTGTCGCAGGGCCGAAAGTCAGCAATGCGTCGAGGTTCCTTGAATCGCCTAGTGGTCAGGGTTAGGACGGTTCCGTGACGGTGGAGTTCCGAGTGCTCGGCACCGTCGAGGTACGAGTTGACGGTCGAGAGCTCATGATGGGGCACGCAAGACAGCTGTGTGTGCTCGTGGCGTTGTTGCACGATGTCGGCAGGCCCGTGCCGGTTGATCGCATCCTGCACCGGGTGTGGGGTGATGATCTGCCCCACCGGGAGAGAAATGCTTTGTACGGTTATCTTTCCAGGCTGCGCCGCGGGCTCGCCGACGCAGGAGAAGTCACCGTCACCCGGCAACGCGCCGGTTACGTTCTGAGCGCTGATGCCGACACGCTCGATCTGCACCGCTTCCGCAGCCTGATCGCTGAGGCCAGGTCGTCGGACGACGGGCGGGCCGCGGAGCTCTTCGCACGCGCGCTCGCCCTGTGGCGAGGTACCCCGTTCGCCGGGCTGTCCACGCGGTGGATCGATGGGCTGAGGACAACGCTCGAGGACGAGCGGTTCAGCGCCGTGCTCGACCGCAACGACGTCGCGCTGAAGCTCGGCCGGGAAAGTGAGGTCCTGGCCGAGATGATCGAGGAGACGATCGCCCATCCGCTGGATGAACGCCTTGCCGGACAAGTCATCCAAGCGCTCCACCGGTGCGGACGGCACGCCGAGGCCGAACGTCACTACGCGCAGCTGCGCAGGCGTCTGGCGGACGAACTGGGGGTCGATCCGGGTCCGCAGGTGAGGGAGATTCACGAGCGGCCGGTCACCGGATCGCCGGCGGCGTCCGGAACGAGACAGAACCTGGCCGCCACGCCTGTGCCGAGACAACTGCCCGCCCACACGCCGTACTTCGTGGGAAGGCGGACCGAGCTCGCCGGGCTCGACCGCGAGCGGCAGACCGCCGGTCGAGGGCCCGTGGTCGCGGTTGTCACGGGCGCTGCGGGAGTCGGGAAGACCACACTCGCGGTTCATTGGGCGCATCGCGTTCAGGACGCCTTTCCTGACGGCCAGATGTACGTAAACCTGAAGGGCTTCGACCTGGACGGCCGTGCCCTGCTTCCGTCGGATGCCTTGCGGGGATTCCTGACGGCTTTCGGTGTTTCCCCCGACCAGGCTCCTGCGGAACTCGACGCGTTGGCGGCGATGTTCCGCAGCCTGCTGAGCACCAGGCGGGTGCTGGTGGTGCTGGACAACGCTCGTGACGAGGAACAGGTCCGGGCGTTGCTGCCCGGCGTCGGCAGTTCGATGGTCATCGTCACCAGCAGGCATCGTCTGGCCGGTCTGGTGGCGCGCGAAGGCGCTCGGTCGATCTTGGTCCGCACGTTGAGCTACCAGGAGTCCCGTGAGTTGCTGGTGCTGCACCTGGGGCGCCGGCGGGTCGACGCGGAGGCTCAGGTCGTCGACGAACTCATCGCCGGTTCGGGATGTCTGCCACTGGCGCTCGCGATGATCGCCGCCAGGGCCACGATGGAACCTGGATTCCCGTTGCGAGCGCTCACCGACGAGCTGACGAACGAACAGTCGCGATTGGACACTTTCGACGACGACGATCCGCAGATCAGTTTCCGGGCGGCCATCTCGGTGTCGTGCCAGCGCCTGCGACCGCCTGCCGCGCGCGTGTTCCGACTGTTGGCCACGCACCCCGGCCCCGATGTCTCGGTGTCGGCGACCGCAAGTCTGGCTGCCATCACGCTCAGGAGCGCGGGGAGTGCGATCGAGGAGCTCTGGCGCGTTCACCTGATCGAACAGCACCGGCCTGGGAGATATCTCTTCCACGACCTGATCCGGGCCTACGCCGCAGAGCAGTCCCGGTTGGACGATTCCGCGGCCGAGCGGGGACAAGCGTTGCACCGCCTGCTGGATCACTACCTGCACACCGCGACGTCAGCAGCGATGTTGTTGCGTCCCATGCGAGAACGGATCCAGCTGGTTGCTCTGGTGCGGGGGACCCTCCCGGAGACGATGAAGGACTACCGTCAGGCCTGGCAGTGGTTCGAAGCCGAGGCGCCGGTCCTGCAAGCGCTCATCACGGTCGCCGCCGGCTCGGGGTTCGACGCCCACGTCTGGGAGATCTCGTGGACCTTGGCGGACTACTTCGACCGCAAGGGACGTTGGCACGACTGGATCACGGCCGGGCGTGCGGCTCTCGCCGCTGGACTCAGGCTGGCAGACCTCGGCGCACAGGCGAGCGCACATCGTGGCCTCGGCCAGGCCTTCACGATGCTGCGTTCCTTCGGTGCGGCGCACACACATCTGATCAGCGCGATGGCACTGGAGGCCGAGAGGGGCAATCTGGTGGGGCAGGCGGAGATTCACCGCGACCTCGCGCTCATGAACGACGCACAAGGCAAGTTCACGGTGGCCATGGAGCACGGCGAGCAGGCGTTGGAGATCTTCCGCACCTGTGGTCACGCCGCTGGCGAGGCGGCTGCGCTGAACCAGGTCGGCTGGTCGCACTGTCGGCTCGGGAACCATCGCCGCGCGTTGCTGCTGTGTGAGCAGGCGCTCGCCCGGCACCGCGAGCTCCATGAGTGGGCAGGCCAGGCGGTCACCTGGGACAGCTTGGGCTACGTTCACCACCACATGGGCAAGAGCGCTCGTGCGGTCCAGTGCTACACGCGGGCGCTCACGCTCTATCGCGACGTCGGAGATCTCTTCGAGATCGCGGCCACGCTGGCCCGGCTCGCAGACGCGTATGTCGCCCAGATGGAGTTGGGCGCCGCACGGCGGGCACTGAGCGACGCACTCGCCATCTTCGACGATCTTCATCATCCGGACGCCGCGGATGTTCGGAGGAAGCTGCGAGGTCTGCTCGATCCCGCACAGACTTGACCTGTGGGTTCAAGAACAGCCGAAGGCTCACCGATGTTCTCGCGCGCAGGCTGATCGGCGACACCAACGCACGAGGAGGTTGTTGTGCCGATTAACCAGAAGTTCCTGTTGCAGGCGTTCTACGACGCGCTGTTCGACTCCCAGACGCTGGCCCCGCCCGGAGTTGGCGACGGCAGGCCCGCACTGCAGAGGTCGCGAACACATCTGGCGATGATGTGGCCCGGACTGGCGATCGACAAGGCGCAGTTCGCGAACCAGTGGTCGCCCGAGAACCCGACGGGTTCGATGGCGGCCGCGGAGAACTTCTCCACGCTCGTCGATCCCGCGCCGCTGCTCGCACCTGTGTACACGCCGGGAGGTGGTGTGGACGAGTTGTACGGCGAGATCGTCAATGCGAACGTGCGTCCAGCACCTCCGGACCCGGCCGGCCAGGAGGCCTTCGAGAAGGCGTGGAAGGTGCTGACCGTCGACGGCATCGACTACGACGACACAGGAAAGCAAATCACGGTTCCGGTCGATTCGCCGCTGTTCCGCAACTACAAGAACAAGAGAGCGCGGTACGTCGCGGCCCTGACGTCGTACACGTCCGCTTACCTGCAGCACGACCTGACCAAGCCGGAGGACCAGCGCAAGTGGGCGATCATCGGCCCGCTGCTTCGCGATCCGGTCGATCAGGCCTACAACGACCTGCAGACCGCGCGCCCCGGCGTTGTCGAGTCCGCCCTGGCCACCGTGGATCAGTACCAGCAGTCGAGCTTGGCGGAGATCTTCGCGAGCGCCCGCCGCGTGTACACGGAGACGCGGAAGTCGAGCCTGGTCGACCCGGCTTCGGACTGGCACCTGTGCCAGCCGTTCCCGGCGAACTGGATGGCCGACGCCGCGGCCGACCAGTACGCCACGGTCACGATCAACTCGAGCAGCATGCGGCTCAACTCGGACTCCAGGTTCGCGAGCTGGGCCGCGGGAGGCGGCATCGACTTCGGGCTGTGGAGGGTCGGAGCCGCCGGTTCGACGACCACGCAGCAATACGACCTCAGCGCCGAGACCAAGGATCTCACGCTGTCCTTCAAACTCGGGCGAGTCGAGATCCGTCGCCGAAGCTGGCACCGGTCTTCGCTGACCTCGCTGCACGGGTGGAGCACCGCGGGCAGGGCACCTGGTGACTACTCCACCGGACGTGCCGACGTGAATCCCGGGGTGTTCCCGTTGCTGCCCACGGCCTTGCTCGTGGTGTCGGAGTTCAAGGCGAGTGCCAAGTGGGGAACCAGCGACCTGCACAGGGCGGCACAGGCCACGACACTGGGCGCCGACGTGTCGTTCCTGACGTTCAACCTGTCGGGCAGCCATCGGAGTGGCTCGTCGTCGAGCAGGTACCGGTCGACCTTCGACGGCACGACGGTCTCCGCTCCGGGACCGATGATCGTCGGTGTGATGAGCACCGTTCAGCCGTTCACGCCACCCACCGACGGGCCGCCTTCGGTGCTGGACGCCGCGCAGCTCTCGGAGGCTGCGCCGAGGGGAGACGGCAACGGCCAGGTGGACCACATCGGCGAGTTCGTCTCAGCACAGGGGTAAGGCGCGTGAACGGCAAGGGAAAACCCAAAGCGATCACGTGGTGCGTCGACTTCGCCCTCTTTCCCGACGACACCGTGCTCGGCCCCAAGTTCACGTTGGCGGGAATGACGTTCGAGGACCTCCCCGGCGCGCCGGGAGCCTCCTTCGTGAACCAGACGAAGGGCGTTCGCGCTCTGCAGTTCTTCGATCCCGGCATCGACGTCGAACTGCTGGTCGTGGTGCCCTGGGTGCGGGTGCGCGTCGGCCAGTTCAACAAGCCGTTCTTGATCGAGGCTCTCGACGTCAACGGCACGGTGGTCCATTCGGTCACGACCAGCTTCCCCGACCAGTACGGGACCGTCGTCCTGACCGGCGATGGGATCTCGAGGTTCCGCTGCACCGGTGGAGGCCATGAAGGCAGCATTGCGTCGGTGTGCACTCCGCTGTAGCACGCGGTCTGCAGGTCCGATGGTGGTGAGTCGTTGTGTTGTCCTTGACAGGGAAGAGGGCGGCCCAAGGCACGCGCCGGGCGTGTACGACGTCCGGCGCGCGGCAGGGGGAGTCAGCCAGGCGGAGATCGCCGACCGCAGCGGGCTTCTGCTGCGGCTCGACGGCGGAAAAGAATGATCAACCCCGATCTTGATGGCCGCCATCGGACAGGGCATCCTCACCGCCACCGACCCGGAGGGCGAGTTGCTCTACCGGGGCGTGGCGGGCTGGGAGAGGAGGTCCACGACGACCGCGCGCTTCTCGTCGAGGTCGCGGACACCTGCGGCGGCGGTGGCCCGGATCTGTTGCGGGGTGGCCCGTTCCGGCCCGAGCAGAGCGGTGACGGCGGCGGCGAGCACTCGCTCGGGGTCGTCGACCATGGGCGCGGACCGGCGGGTGGTGGTCAGCTTGAACCCGGAGATGAGCGAGTCGAGCGCGAGTGCCTGTTCTCCGAGGGGCCAGTCGGTCCTGGCCAGGTCGTTCGCGCGCCAGATGGGCAGGATCTGGCGCATGACCGCGTCGGGCCCGAGGGCGTCGAGCAAGGTGGTCGAGCGGGGGTCGTCGGCCAAGGCGCCGAGCAGCTCCTCGTCGCCACCGCTCAAGGCGCCGACGTACGGGTGCGCGGTGGTTGCCTGGAGCATCTGCGCGCACAACCGGGAAGGGCGCGCCAGGTCCGGATCCTCGGTGACGGCCGCGATCGTCTCGTCGGCGAGCGCGAGGAAGTCGCGGCAGACGAGGTCGAGCAGGAGATCTTCCTTCGTCTTCCAGTACAGGTAGACGGTTCCTTTGCCGATGTGGGCCCTGCGCGCCACCTCGGCGATGGTGACGCCCCTGCTACCGCGGGAGAGGACCAGCTCGCCCGCGGCGGCGAGGACGCGTGTCACCTTGGACGGTGGGTGTCCGGATGACTCAGGCAACTCGTGTCTCCTCCGCGGGGCTGATCGGCTCGCCCAGGATCTTGGCGACGATGTCGGAGCCTTTGTAGTCGATGATCTCGTCGAACCGCATGATCCGGTCGGCGAGCCGCTTGCCGAGCCTCGACCTGCCGAGCAGCGGGATGGCGCGGCGCAGCTGGATCTGCGCGTGGTTGTCGGGGACGAAGATCCTCCGGTCGTCGGGCGCGGCGTCCTGGTAGTGGGTGAGGTAGGGGCGCAGGCCGCGTTCCCACTCGGTCAGTGCCGTCGCGATGTCGCCCGGATGACGTTCGAGCATCGTGCCGAGCACGTCGGCTCCGGCCAGCGCGGAGGACACCCCCATGCCGGCGTAGAGGGTCACGCACCAGGCGGAGTCGCCGACCAGGACGACCCGGCCGCGGTGCCAGCTGTCCATGCGCACCTGTTCGACCGAGTCGAACAGGACGGCGTCGGTGGTGTCGAGCGCGTCGAGGACGGAGCCGAGCGTGCGGCCGGGCGGCTGCGGCCCGAAAGCCGCGCGGACGCTGTGGCCGATCGGCCGGGTGAACTCGGCGTCCACGTCGTCGGTGCGGTAGCTGAGCAGGATCGTCGGGTTGTGGTCGGCGAACCCGAAGACCCACATCGAACGGCCGGGCTCGAGCAACGTCGCCCCCTGTCCCGCGGCCAGCCCGGCGGGCACGCCAGGGTACTCGAATGCGGCGAGCATGAACCCCATCCGCCTGAGGTACCGCTCGTGCGGCCCGAAAGCGAGTGATCGCACCGTTGAGCGCAGCCCGTCCGCACCCACGACCAGGTCGAACCGCTCGGTGGTGGTGACGCCGGTCGCCGAGTTCCGCAGCGTCACATCGACCCCACCGGCGTCCTGGGTGATGGTTGTGGGGCCGGTGGAGAAGCGCACCTCGACGTCCTCGGACAGAGCGGCGAAGGCCGCCTCCTCGACGTCGCCGCGCACCATCAGCCACGGCCTGCCGGGCAGGTCGGAGTACGACATGCCCGGCCTCGCGCCGCCCTTGCGGTCGATGGACACCGAGGCCAGCGACGACGTGCGGTCGTGCACGTGGTCGAGGATGCCCAGGCGGCGCGCGGCCGCCTGGCCGGCGCCGAACAGCGCAACGAAGTAGCCACCCGACCGCCGCTGCGGCGCGCGCTCGACGATCACCGGTTCCCATCCGGCCCGGCGCAACCGCGCCGCCGTGGCCAGTCCGCTGATGCCCATGCCGACGATCAGGACACGTCCGTTCTCGTTTCGTCTCATACGAAGAAGCGTACTGACCAGACTGGTCATTCGGTCAGTATGTGGCTTGAGTCATAGCAGAGAAACGCGATGAGGACGTCCGCGAACTCGGGCAACGGCTGGTGACGGCGCGCGAACTCGGTGACTTCGGCGATGTGCTCACGGCGGAGCTGCCGGGCGTCGGGGTCAGCATGTACATGCGGCGCCTGGGAGACTGGACCCCCGACCACCCGCGAGACCAGGAGTGCACCGTGCAGCAGGGAACCGTCCGCTGGTACGACCTCGAGCGCGGCTTCGGCTTCCTCGCCCCGGACGACGGTAGCGCCGACATCTTCGTGCACGTCTCGCAGGTGCGGGGTGAGGGTGCGGCCCGGGTGCTGCGCGAGGGCCAGACGGTGGAGTTCGAGCCCGGTGAGGGACCCCGCGGTCCGCAGGCGCTGCACGTCACCGTCACCGGCGACGCCTCGCCTGACGCGACCCTGGGCGTGCTCGCCACCGTCTCCTGGTACGAGCCGGCCAAGGGCTACGGGTTCGCCGTGCCGGACGGCGGGGGTGCGGAGGTGTTCGTGCACTCCTCCGCCATCGTCACCGGGGGCGTCCTCGCGGCCGGGCAGCGGGTGGCCTTCGTCGTCACCGCGGGGGAGAAGGGGCCGCAGGCGCAGCACGTGGTGCCGCTGAGCTTCGACGCCGGGGTCCGCAGGGCCCCTCTGGTCGCGGCCGGCGACGGTGCCGACGGCTCCGTTCTGTGGTTCGACGAGGAGAAGTCGTTCGGCTTCGTGGCCGCCGACGACGGGGCTGGCGACGTCTTCCTGCACGTGCGTGCCCTGGTCGACGAGGGGTACTTGCCGGTCGAGGGCGACCGGGTCTCGTTCACGACGGTCACCGTGGACCAGGGTCGTCAGGCGCGTGAGGTGCGGTTCGTGGCCGCGGGCGAGCCGGTGGAGGCCGCGGCCCCCAGCCAGGCTCGTCCGGCCGCCCGGTCCGCAGCCCGCGCCGGCGACGGCACGGTGGCCCGTTACGACGCCGACCGCGGTTTCGGCTTCATCACCCCCGACTCGGGCGGGCCCGACCTCTTCGTGCACGTCTCAGTGGTCTCCGGTGAGCCCCTGGTGGCTGGGGAGCGGGTGCGCTTCCGCATCCGGCAGAGCGACCGGGGCCCGCAGGCCGACGCCGTCGAGCGCGCCTGACCGTCCGGAACGGTCCTACGACGCCTCGAAGCGGGCGACGTAGCAGCGCTGCCGCGGCGTCTCGACCGCCCGGTGGTCGTAGCGCCGTGCGTGCAGACGAATACGTCCATGCAGGTCAAGAGGCATCGATGGGTAGTGGTCGTCATCCGGCGTGATCGCGGCCGTGATGGTCCGCTTCGCCTATCTCGCCGTCTCCCGCGCCTTCGCCTCAATTTCCTCATTCGTGACCGCGACGCCGAATACCCCGCGTTGATCGACAAAATCTTCGGCACCGCTGGATCGCTACGGTGCCGACCGGTGTCCGGATGCCCGGCATGAATTCCCTCATCGAACGCTGGGTCAAGACGCTTCGCGCCGAACTGCTGGACCGCGCGCTGATCTGGAATCACGCCTATTGCGCGGAACGGTTCGGCGGCACTTCCAGGTGCGTCACCTCAGGTGGGCTGAACATCATGTGAAGTGATTGCCTTGCGCTTTGCGTTCAACCGTGGCCGGCGAGTCGTCTTTAGTTGATCTACCTGTGCCTGGGCCAACTGGATCAGCCTCGCTGCGCCGCCGAGGGTATGGACCTTCTCAACTTTTGTTGTTCGACGAATTCGATTGTTGGCTTCCTTGACTGTGGTGCCCGAGTGCTGTTAGTACTGGTTGCCGGGAGCGTTCCCAGAGTTGTTGTCCTCACTCCGGAAGTCGGCACGGTTTTGCGTGGGCGACCCGGCATCCGATGTATTTCGATCTTGAACGAGAGCAAACTTCACGGAGATGCCATGACGTCAGAGCGAGAGCATTTGGACAGCGCGGGTTCGCATCCCTTACGTCGGCGTACATTGCTGGCGGCGGGCATCGCGCTGCCAGCGCTGGCGGCCGGGGTTCCCGCTGCCGCGGCCGCCTCGGTGGTCGTCGAGCCGTCGAACGTGCAGCAGACGATCCTTGGCTTCGGCGGGATGAACCACACCGTGTGGATCAGCGACCTCACCGCCGCTCAGCGTGAAACAGCGTTCGGCAACGGTGCCGGGCAGCTCGGGTTCTCCGTGCTGCGCATCCCCGTCCACGAGGACCGGGCCAACTGGAGTCGTGAGGTCGCCACGGCGAAGCGCGCGGTCGAACTCGGGGCCAAGGTCTTCGCCTCGCCGTGGAATCCACCTGCCTCGATGACGGAGACCTTCTCCGGAGGCAAGCGGCTGCGTTACTCCTCCTACGGGGCTTACGCGCAGCACCTGAACGACTTCGTCACGTTCATGGCGAACAACGGAGTGAATCTGTACGGAATCTCGGTCCAGAACGAGCCGGACTACGCGCAGGAATGGACGGCGTGGACGTCCGGTGAGATGGTCCGATTCCTGCGCGAGAACGCGGGCGCGATCAAGACCAGGGTCATCGCCCCCGAGTCGTTCCAGTACCGCAAGAACTTCTCCGATCCCATTCTCAACGACAGTGCCGCGCTGGCGAACGTGGACATCATCGGCGCGCACCTCTACGGCACCCGAACCGCGGACTTCCCCTACCCGCTCTTCCGGGAGAAGGGCAGCGGTAAAGAGCTGTGGATGACCGAGGTCTACTACCCCAACAGCACCGACTCCGCTGATCTTTGGCCACAGGCGCTCGATGTGGGCGAGCACATCCACCGCGCGCTGGTGGACGGCCGGTTCCAAACCTACGTGTGGTGGTACATCCGCCGCTCCTACGGCCCGATGCGCGAGGACGGACAGATCAGCAAGCGCGGCGCCAACATGGCCCATTTCTCGAAGTGGGTTCGTCCCGGTTATTCACGAATCACCGCGACCGCGAACCCTCAGGCGAACGTCTACATCTCGGCGTACAAGAGCGGGGCCAGGATCGTGATCGTCGCCATCAACAAAAACACGTCGCCGCTCGACCACGTGTTCACCATCCGGGACATCGGGTCCGCGACCGCCTCCACCTGGTTGACGAATGCGAGCGCGAACCTCGCTCGCTACAACGACTTCACCGTGTCGAACGGGACTTTCAACGCTCAGTTGCCTGCCCGCAGCATCATGACACTCGTCCTGAACTGACACTGTCGGCGAACGGCAAGGGCGCTGTAGTGGTGGCTGGTGCCGTCGGCCAGCCATAGCGGTAGCCGGGATCAGCACGTAGATGTCGCAGTCCTGCACCGCGTCCACGCGCATCTGGGTCGGAGGCTGATCGGAAGCGGTGAAGTAGGCCATGTCGCGCGGAGTGCGGCCGAGCCGCTTGATCGCGGACTCCGCGGCGTCCACGAACGACTTTCTCTGGGGCCACCAAACATCTCACCGTAGATCGCAGGGCCGTCTCGGCGTGTACATCCACGACGATTCCCATGCCGCCTACCTGCACGGATGCGGTTTCCGGCACGCACAATCCTAGCCGACACCGTCATCGACGGCTGCCCACCGATCTGGCACCCCGTGCCCGACTGGGGTGCGGTGACTCGACGCGCCCCGGACCTGACGATCCACACGGCACTCACCTTGCACAGCGACAGCCATCCCGCCCACACCAACGGCGACGTGATCGCCTGGCTCCCCGGAACGCGCGTGTTGTTCGCCGGCGACCTGCTCTTTCACCGGGTCACACCGTTGGTGTTCATGGGCTCCCTGGAAGGTGCGCTGCGATCGCTGGACTGGATCGCCTCGTACGAACCCCAGCACGTGGTGCCCGGCCACGGCGCCGTCATCGACGCTCACACCCTGCCAACGGTGCTCGACCAGCACCGGGCGTACTACCGGCTGGTGCTCGCCACCGCCCAGAAAGGCCTGCGCGACGGACTCACACCACTGGAGGCAGCCCGCACCTGCCACCTCGGCCCGTTCACCGACATGCCCTGCTCGGGGGCGGTCTCGGCGGCTGGCTCGGTGCCGAGCTGGTCGAACGGCTCGGCATCAGCGTGGAGGACGGGGCACACCCCGACGCGCCCAGTTCGCTGAAGCCGAGCGGGACCACCGCGTCAGGACGATGAACCGAGCCGCTCGCCGTAGCGCCGGGCCAGCCGGACGATCGCCGTCGAGGCAGGAGCGATGGCGGCGTCGAGCACTCGGCTGATCGGTGCGAGCGAACCCAGCCGCGCGATCTCCCACCAGCGCGGTACGGCCACGGTCCGGGAGATCCTGGCGGTCAGGCACTTCTCGACCGCGCGGGCGACGTGCTCGGGATCGGAGCCCGCGGACAGCTGACGTGGCGCGGACTGCTCGGCGGGCCTGCCGTTGAGGTCGCGGGTGAGCCATTCGGTGCGAATCGGGCCGGGACAGACGACGTGCACCCGCACGCCGTGCGGCACCTCGCGGCGCAGCCCGAGAGCCAGGCCCAGCACGCCGGCCTTCGTGGCGGAATACAGCGACAACGGCGGCACCGGAACCCATGCGCCGATGGACGACATCATGACCACCTGACCGCCACGGGTACCGAACTGCGCAAGCACCAGCCGGGTCAGCTCCGCCACCGCGGTGAAGTTGACGTCGACCAGGCTTGTCACCTGGTCGCCGCTGAGGTCGGTGAGCTTGCCGACGCGGCCCTGGCCGGCGTTGTTCACCAGCGCGTCGATGCGGCCGAAGCGTTCGACGACAGTGCGCACGAGCAACTCCCGATCCGTTGGCTCGGTGACGTCGCAACGGACGCCCCACGCATCGGGCAGGTCGGCCAGGGCGGCGTCGAGCCGTTCCTGGTCACGGCCGCAGATCACGACCTGCGCACCTTTCCTCGCGAGCCGCCGGGCGGTGATCCTGCCGATGCCGGCGGAGCCTCCGGTGACGAGAACGACGGTGCCTGCCACGGATCGCATGCTCACCTCGCGCGCAAGAGCGTGATGTACAGGGTCAGTCCTGGACCGAACGCCATCGCCACCACAGGATCGCCCGGCCGCGCGGTGGTACCTCGCAGCAGTTCGTCCAGGACCATCAGGACCGTTGCCGAGGAACAGTTCCCGTGTTCGCGCAGCACGTGTCGCGACGGTTCGAGCGCGTTCGGCGGAAGTCCGAGCTCGTGCTCGACGGTGTCCAGAATGCGCGGTCCGCCGGGGTGTACGGCCCAGCCAGGCACCTCGGGCACGGTGAGCCCGTGCTCGCCCAGCAGACGCTCGACGGCGTTTCGCACGTGTTTGCCGAGCACTTCGGGCACCTGCGGGGACAGCGTCATCCGGAAGCCGTGGTCGGTGACGGTCCAGGTCATGTGGTCCGCTGTGGACGGATCGGTGACGGCGCTGGTGGCGACGATCTCCAGGTCGCCCTCGTCCGGCCGTACGACGACCGCGGTGGCCGCGTCACCGAAGAGCGCGTGCGACACGATCTGACCGGCATCCGTTGTGGATGGTTGAACGTGCAGTGACGTGAGTTCCAGGCACAGCAACACCGCGGGGCGCCGATGAGCATTGACGTAGTCGGCCACGGTGGCCATCGCGGGCAGGGCGGCGTAGCAGCCCATGTGCCCGACCAGCAGTCGCTGCGCGTCGTCGGCCAGTCCGAGCGAAGCGGCCAGCTGCACGTCGAGTCCCGGCGCGGTGTATCCCGTGCACGACACGACGGTGAGCTGACCGATGTCGGCGGGTTCCAGGCGTGCCGAGGCGAGGGCGGCTGTGACCGCTTCATGACCCAACGTTCGCGCGAACGCGTTGTAGAAGCGCATGCGCTCGCCGGTCGTGCACTCCGACACGTCGAAGTCCAGTGGACTGACGACAGCATGCCGGCGCTGCACTCCTGCTGCCGAGAAGATCCGTTCGGCAGCCCTGCTCTCGTGAAGGAGCGGGCGGAAGTGGTCTTTCCACATCGTGTCCTGCTCCACCACGGGAGGCAGCGCGGTGCCGATCCCGGCGATGTGCGCGCTCACCAGCGAGCCACCTCGTCCGGGTCGTCGCCCATCGCGGCGGCGCCCAGCCAGTCCGCGCACACGTCGGACGTCGCCGGTTGCAGCGCGCCGCACCGCGCGTCGCGGTAGAGGCGTTCCAGTGGATGCCCGCGGCGGGTGGCGGAAGCTCCTGCCGCCTCCAGCACGGAGAACGCGACGGCGGCTGCGGTGTCACCGGCGATCAGCTTGGCCCGCCACACCCAGCGGTTCGCCTCGGGACTGCCAGGAGCCTCGGTGATGAACCGGGCGGCTTTCCTGACGACCAGCTCCGCCGCGGCCACCTGGACGTCGGCGCGCCCCAACCGGGCGCGGACCATGGGGAGGGTGTGCAGCCCGCGCTCGCGGAGGTGCTCGGAGCCGTGGCGCAGCACGGCTTGAGCGACGCCGACGTAGACAGCGGCGTAGGAGGCCACCAGCCATTGCGGCATCACCTGTGCCAGCAGCAGCGCGGCGCCCTCGATGCCGCCGACGAGCGCGTCTTCACCGACTTCCACTCGCAGGTGCAGGTCGTGGCTGGCGGTGGCGCGCATGCCGAGCGAGTCCCAGGTCGGGTGCACGTCCACACCTGGACCGGCCGGTACGAGGAAGTAGGAGATCTTGGGATCCTCGGAGTCGCTGTCCCTGGCGGCGACGAGGTACGCGTCCGCGTGCCCCGCACCGGAGACGAACGTCTTGGCGCCACTGATGCGGAAGCCCGAACCCGTTCGCTCGTACGAGGTTCTGACCTGGGACAGCCGGGATCCGATGCCCCGTTCGCTCATCGCGACCGCGTACAGGGCGCCTTCCGCCGCGGCTTTCAGCACGCGGTCGCGGAAGGCGAAGAAGCTCTCCGCCCCGCTGAACTGCCGCACCAGCTCGTCCGGTGTGTGAGCGAGCGCCCCGGTGACGGACGCGTGCATGTTGAAGATCAGCGCGGTTGCTCCCGCTCCACTACCGAGCTGCATCGCGATGTCGGTGTAGTCGGCGAACGACGCACCGGCGCCACCCAGGTGCCGCGGTGCCATCAGGCCGAGCAGTCCGGCCGCGCGCAGGTCGTCGAAGTCCTCCTCGGGGAAGTCACCGGACGCGTCGTAGCGCGCCGCCCGGCTGGACATGCGTTCGGCCAGGGAGTGGAGGTCCAAGGCTCATCCCTTCTTGCGGCCGGCACCCTGGAAGAGCACGGCCGTGATCGCGGTCGGAAGCATGCGGACCGAAGACCTTCGACGCACCGACCACGCGAGCAGGTCGAGCAGTGACGGGCGGATACCCCGCAGCGCGAGGTGCACACCGTGCCGGGCACATTCCCGCACCAGTACGTGACGATTCACGAGCAACGCGGGATCGTGCACGCCGCGCGGTGCGAGACCGACGCGTTCGGCGACTCCGATCGCCACCAGGCGGCACAGGGCGGTGTCGGCGAGCGTGTCCAGCACCAGCAGGCCACCCGGCTTGAGCAACCGGCAGGCTTCGGCGATCGCACCGGCGAGGTCGTGGACGTGTTCGAGGATCTCGCCGGCGACGACCACGTCCGCGCACCCGTCGGGCAACGGCACGGCGAGGACGTCGGCGCGGATCGCTTCGACGCCGTGCTCTTCTACTTGCCGCAGACCGGACTCCGAGAGGTCGACGCCGATGTGGCGGTAGCCGTGGACGTGCGGTGCGAGCAGGCCCGCACCGCAACCGAGGTCGACCAGGACCGCACCGGGCCGTGCCGCCGGGATCACCTGAGCGCGGGCGACCGCGAGCCAGTGCAGCATCGCGAACGGGCCCCGCGGCTGCCACCACTGGACGGCGAGCCGCTCGTAGAGCTCCGGGTCGTTCGGTTCAAGATCGACCTGCACGTCGGCCTGCGACTGGCAGACTGGAGATCCATGGGCCGCCTCGAAGCTCTCGCGCGTTCCTGTCATCCGTTGCCTTCTCTCGCCGTCACCGCGGTCGCCGCAGCGCTGGCCATGACCACCGGCAGATCTCCCGGCGGTGTGGTCGCCGTAGCCGCCGCCGTGCTGGCGGGGCAGCTGTCCGTGGGCTGGCTCAACGACCTGCTGGACGCCGGCAGAGACGCCGGCGTCGGCCGCCGGGACAAGCCCGTCGCGTCTGGTGCTGTGACCCGCGGGGCGGTCGGCGTCGCCACGGTCATCGCCGCGGTGGCGGCGATTCTGTTGTCGCTGCTGTCCGGCGTGGACGCCACCTTCGTGCACGTCGTGATGCTGTGTTTCGCCTGGGCATATGACTTCGGCTTGAAGGCGACGGTGATTTCGGTTGTGCCGTACGCGGTTTCGTTCGGACTGTTGCCCGCGTTCGTCACGCTGGGCGGACCGGGCGGGGAATGGCCGCCGTCGTGGCTCATCGTGGCCGCCGCTACGCTGGGCAGCGCCGCGCACTTCGCCAACGTGTTGCCGGACTTGGAAGACGACGCCGCCACCGGGGTGCGCGGCCTGCCGCACCGGCTCGGCAAGGCCGCCAGCGCGGGCGTCGCATCCGCGCTGGCGGTGATCACCGGAGTGGTCCTCGCGTTCGGCCCGTCGGGTCCCGTCACGACGGCGGGACTGGTGGCGGTGCCGTTGTCGATCGTGATCCTCCTGATCGGCCGGATCCGCGGCCGGCGTGCCGGATCGCGGGCGAACTTCAACGCCTTGCTCGCGGTGGCGGTCGTCGATGCCGCACTGCTGATCATCACTGGGGGAGTGGAGCTCTAGCCTCGATGCCTGGTGGTGCGGGCGCCGCGGCCCAATGCGAGCCCGAGCCCGGCCATGCCGACGCCCAGCAGCAGGTGCAGCCAGTTGTCGGCGGTGTTGAGGGGCACGAAGTTGGCGGTGCTGTCGTGGTCGATCACCAGGCCGTAGAGCCACAGCAGCAGGTAGACGATTCCGCCGCCGACGAGGTACCAGTACGCGCCGTGTGCCGTGCGGGACATCAGGAATCCGACGACACCGAACGCCAGGTGCACGATGTTGTGCAGAATCGACACCATGAACACTCCGAGCAGCATTGCCTGCGACTCGTGGCCGGCGAACTGCAGGGTGTCGTAGCCGGTTGTGAGACCGGGGATGAAACCCGCGACACCGACGAGCGCGAACACGATGCTGACTGCCAGTGCGGCTTTCTGCACTGGCGTGCGCACCGCGGTTCCGGTCTGAGGCATGACGACTCCAAGCGGGAAGCGAAGGCGTGCTTCGGTCGTGCCCGGCTACCCGTGCCGTTGGCGCGCAAACGGAAGCCAGGTACGACCACGGAGATCAGGTCGTGGGTGACGTCGTCGAAACCGATCTCGCCGGTTGCCCGCGCGAGTCGAGTCGAACCGGTGTCGCCCTCTGGTTGTTCCCCGCGCGCCCTCGCTGAGCGGCATCACGTGCGTCGCCAGGTGATTGGTCACGAGCTCGCCGGACGCGATGCGGTCGAGCAGCCTCGGGATTTAGCGCTGCCCGTGCTGCTGCGCGCCGCGGACGGTCAGTCCCTTGTTCATCAAGGCGCCCAACGGGAACTTGTCCACGCAAGGCGAAGGCGATCCTGGAAGCGGGCGAGGTGGTCCGGCCCGACACGGCGCCCACGCATCCGGGTCCGATGGGTAAGGCGTTGCAGCTGGTGACGAGTCGGGCCGGGGGCGGTGGTCGGCTGTGAAGGCGTTGTGCTGGGTACGAGTTGTTCAAGAAGAAGGAGGACGACTGCGTCCGCGCGGTCTTCCGCCTTTGATGTCGGCCGGCACGTTCATCGCGGCGGTGCCGGGGTAGCCGACCGGCATGAGCACTGAGCGCCAGGACCCGGAGCACGAGTACGACGAAGCGAGCCGCGCCTCGCTGGAGGAGGCCGGGACGGACGAGGCGGACACCGTTCCGGGGCGCAGCGGCTCCGGGTCCGCCCATCCCGAGCCGAACCCGACGGGCAACGTGGGCCTCTCGGACTACTCGGTCTCCGACGACCCTGACCGAGGCTGACGATGACCGGCTCGCTGCAGTTCGTCGGCAACGCCACCACGGTGCTCCGGCTCGGCCCGTTCACGCTGCTGACCGATCCCAATTTCCTCCACAAAGGACAGTGGACGTACATCGGCCAGGGTCTGGTGTCGCGCAGACTCACCGATCCGGCGATCGAGATCGCGGACCTGCCGGGGCTGGACGCCGTGGTGCTGTCCCATCTGCACGGCGACCACTTCGACCGGGTGGCGAGCCGCGAGCTCGCGCGTGATCTGCCTGTGCTGACCACCCCGCACGCCGCGAAACGCCTGTACCGCAGAGGATTTCGGGAGGCGGCGCCGTTGCGCACGTGGGAGACCGTCACGCTGTCGCGTGGCGCGGCGAAGCTGACCGTCACGTCACTGCCCGGCCGGCACGCGCTGGGACCGCTGGGGCGCTTGCTGCCTCCCGTCATGGGCACCATGCTCGAGTACCGGGAGGCAGCGGGCGTCCTGCCGTTCCGGATCTACCTCAGCGGCGACACGCTGGTGCATCCGGCGTTGCGGCAGATCCGGAACCGGTTCGAGGGCATCGACCTCGCGGTCGTGCACCTCGGCGGCACCAAGGCGCTCGGTGTGCTGCTCACGATGGACGGCAAGCAGGGCGCCGACCTGGTCGAACTGCTCGCGCCGCGCACCACCGTGCCCGTGCACTACGAGGAGTACGGGGTCATGAAATCACCGCTGTCCGACTTCACCGCCGAGATCTCGGGGCGCCGGTCCGGGTTCGACATCCACGTGGTGGCGCGTGGAGAGACCTTCGCGCTGCCGATGACCGATGAGAGGAGTTCGTTGTGACCGAACCGGAACATGATGGCGTGGAACGTGGTGCGGCCGAAGAAGGCAGCGGTACGCCGTTGACGCCCACCGAGGAAGAGGCGTCGGAGCGCGCGCCCAGTGACCCCAGCGGTCCGGGTGCGGGACTGGACGGTGGCGGCCGCTTCAGCGACGACGGCTGACCGAAGGCGAGGAGGTGCGATCGTCATGCCTGTTCCCGTCGACGACCTGAAAAGACTCCTCCAGTCGGACCGCCCGGACGCGACGCTGGTGCTGGTGGAGGGCCGCTACGTGGTGGCGGACCGCGTGGAGGTGGCGTCCGGCGCCCTCCCCGTGGTCACGAGAGAGGAGCTGCTGGAGCGTCTCGGAGGACGGCCGATCACGGACCGCGACCTCGACGAGGTGGCCGCGACGCTGAGCTCTGCCGTCGACAACCGGGGCGGGTGACGGAGGTTGGATCCTGGCTTGGACGGGTAGGGCTGACGTATGACGCGAACTCGCTGCCGCGCTGACGGCGCCGAAGTGACACTGCGGTCCAAGACGATGGTCCTGGACTTCATCGGGGAGTGCGACGGCGCCACCATGCGGTTGGTCGCCGAGCTGCCGGACGCCGGCGGAGCCGAGGACGGCGGGACCGTCGTACTGGAGCAGGACGGCGCGACCGTCACCCAGCCAGGCGGAGAGATCCGCCTGGCCGCACGGGAACCGCTGCGGTGGGACGGCGAGCCGGTCGACGCCGAGTTCGTGCTGCCGGAGAGTCCGGAGTCGACGGTGCTCGCCGTCCGCGGGCTCGCCGTGCAGGTGGAGTGACTCAACGGACGTGCCGGGTGGAACGGCGCACCTCGAAGGGGCGCACGTTGCTGTCCTCCGCGGGGCTCTGCCAGCGGAACACACCGGCGCCCTGGGCGTAGGAGAGGTGGCCACCGAGCGCGCCGCCGACGCCGAGCGCCGCCAGTCCGAGCAGGCTCAGCAGCTTTCCCCCGGTGTGGGCCTCGCGTCGTCGTGCGGCGTAGGACGCGGTGAAGCAGGCCAACGCGGCGGTGTTCGCGACCGCGTGCACGACCCCGACCCGCTGCTGCCGCCGCCCCAGCCCGTCGTAGTCCGCGAGTCCCAGGAGGACGGTCGGTGGTGCCGCCGCCAAGCCGATACCGGTGAGGCGGCGCGCGGCGTCCTCGTTGCCTGCCTGAACGTCCAGCGCCGACGCGCACACCCAGGCTCCGATGGGCACGGTGATGATCAGGGGGTGCAGCGGATGGCCGAGCCACGATCCGCGCAGCACCTCGCGGAGGCGTGACGACCGCAAAAGCCGCCGCGCGGCGGCCGCGATCACTGCCGCCGGCCGGTCAGCGGCACGGAGGTTCTCCGCGGTGCGCAACACGTCATGAAGGTTCATGGCTGCGGATACCCCGCCGCGTGCCGGCCATCCCGGCGGTTTGGCCGGCAACGCCGGTGGGGGTGTCGCCACGGCTGTCGGGCGCCACCGGGGCACTCGGTTGCCGACGCCGGCCACCACAAGGCGAGCCGGTCGTCGCCGAGCTCGAACTTGTCGCTGGCCGGGTGCAGCTTGATCCCCGCCGCCCGGCCTCGACACACCGCGGGGCTTCGCCGGGCTCGTCGGGCGTGACCCGGCAGAACGCGACCAGTCCTCCGCTACAGGCGTTCAGCACCGCGTCGTTCGCGGCCCGACAGCCTTCGGGTTCGGTCATCGGGAAGACGGCTGCTCCGGCCTGGCGGAAAACCACTGGGATCGTGCGTTCCCACATGGGTGTGGACGTCGAACAGCGGCACCTCGACGCCGAGCGCGTCCCACCACGGCCGCACCAGGTCGTCCGCGTACATGTCACGGCTTCCTGGCCACCACGCGGAAGCTCTTCAGCTCTGGATCGGCCGGATCAGGTAGTTCCATCCCGGCGTTCAAGCCGCTGCGGACGTAGTCGACGACCTCCTTGGTGATCACCTCGCCGGGCAGGACCGCCGGGGCGCCGGGCGGGTAGGGCGTGATCATCTCGGCGCAGATCCGCCCCACGGCCTGGTCGGCCTCGACCTGTTCGACCTCGGCGAAGAACGCGTCGCGGGGCAGCATCGCGGTCTCCAGCTGCAGATCCTGTGGAGAGGGCAGGTCCACCGGTGGGGGCGGCTCGAATCCGCCGGCGGCCTTGGTCAGCGCGCCGAGTGCGTCGAGCAGGATGCCCGCGGTGCGGTGGTCGTCCGCGTGGGTGAACTGGGCGACGATCCGCCGGTGGTCGGACAGGCGGAGGGTGACGCGCTGGTGCTCGCGCAGCCAGTCCGTGGCCTGGTAGCCGCTGATGCCCAGCGCGGACACGTCGACGACCATCTTGAGCGGGTCGAGCGAGTGCGCCAGGTCCTCACCGATGAACTCGGCCTCGCCCATCACGCGCAGGCCGGGCAGGTCGTTGATGGCGGCACGGGTCGAGTGGGCGAGCGCGAGAGTCGCGGTGAGAAGTTCCTCGCCGTGCTGGACCATGTGTCGTCGCCAGCCGTCGAGGGTGGCGTAGACGAGCGAGGTGGGGCTGGTGGTGGCCAGGAGGTCCTCGCGGGCCTTGAGGACGTTCGGGTCGACCAGGTCGCCTTGCAGGTGGAACACCGAGCTCTGCTCCACCGCGGCGCCCGACTTGTGCACGCTGGTGACGACCACGTCGGCATCGGCGTCCATGCCCCACGGCGGCAGCTCGGGGTGGAACGGCAGGTGCGCGCCCCACGCCTCGTCCACGATCAGCGGCTTGCCGAACTCGTGGCACACGTCGGCGATCGCCTGGATGTCCCCGCACGTGCCGTAGTCGTTGGGCGTCACCAGCAGCATGCCCTTGGTTTCCGGCTCGGCCTCGAACATCTTCCGCACCTCGCCCGCGCCTGGAGGGTGAGACAGGTGGCGTTCGGCGTCCCAGTGCGGCGAGAGCCAGACCGGCGAGACGCCGCTGAGGATGAGCGCCGAGGTGACCGACTTGTGGGCGTGGCGGGGCACGATGATCTTCTCGTGCGGTCCGGCGACCGACAGCATGGCGCTCTTGACCGACAGCGAGCTGCCGCAGGTGGAGAAGAACGCCTGCTCGGCGCCGACGGCTTCGGCCATCAGCTGCTGGGCCTTCTCGATCACGCCCTGCCGGTTGAGCCGGTCGTCCAGGCCGTTGACCGAGATGACGTCGGCGGCGTAAACGGCTTCACCGAGGATCTCCAGCACGCGGGGGTCCGCGCCGCGGCCCTGGCGGTGGCCGGGTGGGTTGAACGGTGTGTAACCGCACTCGCGGAACGCCTGCAACGCCTCCAGCACCGGTGCCCTGTTCTGGTCCATATAGGAGAGTTGCCACGACGAGGAGCGCAAAACCAGATCGCCCAACGCTTCAGCCGGTCGGGGTGCCTTGGTGTCCGTGGGGTTTGAGCTGCTCTTCGGCATCGGTCGGGGTGCGGTGCAGCAGACCGTCGTGGTTCTCGCCGTACTGGCCGGTTTGCAGCAGTGGCGGGGAGTAGGCGTGGATGGTGATCGTCGGCCCCGCGCCGGGTTCACGGCGCATGCGGTGGATGAAGGTGTCGTCGAAGCAGAACGTCCCGCCCGCGTCCACCGCCGTTCCGGTGGGCCGCTCGCCGAGCCGCAGGTGTTCGTGGCGGATGCACCCGCTGACGACGTGGACCGCGCCGCGGGACCGGTCGTGGTCGTGGAACCCCGTGTCGTGACCGTCGGCCATCCACGAGATCGCCCACACGCCGAGGTGCTCGTTGGTGAAGACCTCGGAGTAGGTGCGTTCCGCTGTGGTCTGTCGCAGTTCGTCCTCCCAGAGCGCTGGCTGGTTGGCGACGGCCTTGGCGATGTCCGCGAGCTCTTCCGGGGTCAGCCGGCTCTGTGGCTCCTCGAAGGGCAGGTCATTTGGCATGGCCGTGGGATTGCCTGGCGAAAAGCGGATGAACGCCTCACGTGAGCAGCTGGCCACCGGTGACGCCGAGGACCTCGCCGGTGATGTAGCTGGACTCCTGCGAGGCGAAGAAGACGAAGACCGGCGCCAGCTCCGCCGGTTGTGCGGCACGGCCCATCGGCGTCTGCGCACCGAAGTCGTCGACCTTCTCGGCGGGCATCGTCGCGGGGATCAGCGGTGTCCACACCGGACCGGGCGCGACGGAGTTGACCCTGATGCCCTTGCCGATGAGGTCGGCAGAGAGGGACTTGGTGAAGTTGACGATGGCGGCCTTCGTCGCCGCGTAGTCCATGAGCGGAGGCGAGGGCATGAACGCCTGGATCGACGACGTGTTGATGATCGTGGAGCCAGGACGCATGAGCGGCACCGCCGCCTTGCACAGCCAGAACATCGCGTAGATGTTGGTCTTGAACACCCGGTCGAACTGCTCGCTGCTGATGCCGAGCAGGCCGTCGCTCTGCGCCATCTGGTAGGCCGCGTTGTTCACCAGGACGTCGATGCGCCCGAACTCCTCTTCAGCGCGCTTGGCGAGTTCGCGGCAAGCGTCTTCGGTGCGCAGGTCACCGGGCACCAGCACGGCCTGCCGACCGGCGTCGGTCACGAGCTCCGCGGTGCGCTCGGCGTCGGCCTGTTCCTCTTCCAGGTAGGAGAGCAGCACGTCTGCGCCCTCGCGAGCGAAGGCCAGCGCGGCGGCGCGGCCGATGCCGGAGTCACCACCGGTGATCACTGCTTTGGCGTCGGGCAGGCGGTTGCTGCCCCGGTAGGTGCGCTCACCGTGGTCGGGCTCAGGACCCATGTGCCTGTCGGTGCCGGGATGCGGCTGCTCCTGGCCCTCCTGGTGACCGGGGCGCGGGTACTGCTCCCGCGGGTCTTGGCGGGTGTACTGGTCTGCGGACATGTGCGGTCACCTCGCGACGAGTGGAACTTCGGCACCGCAGGTGTTCCCGTGCGGGCGATGTTCAACCCGCGTTCTGAAGCAGGTTCACCACACTGGTGACCTTCCTGCGGGAGCGGTCCAGCCGTCGGGCAAGGTCTGTGATCGCGATGTCGGACCGCCGGTGTGCCCGGTCGTTCGATCACGTGCCGCAGCCGGAGGTAGTCGGGCCGGCACGCAGTCGGCCTCGTCCACCACGAACAACGACGGCCGCGCCTGGTGCAGCCGCTGGATCGATCGGCGTTCGCGAGCTGTTCGGGAGAGGAACAGGTACTCGATCCTGGCGTCGGTGAACGCGTGCAGTTGCTCCTGGCGCAGTTCGGTCCAGCCGAACACCTCTTCGGCCATCCGGAGAAGGTGTTCGTCAGCCGGCATCGCGCAGGTCGAACCTTTCCGCGGCCCAGCCGGCCAGGCGCGGCCGCAGGGCGAGGTACACGTCCGGGTCCAGCCCCATGCCGGTGTGGGTGCTGTGCACCTCGACGTGCTCGGCGGACGGGTCGAGGCTCAGCCGCCACGGCACGATTCCGTCCGACTTGGAGTACACCGACACCGCGGGCATCTGCAGCGGCGCGGTGGCCGCGGCGACGTTGTCCTCGAAACAGGTGCCCGAGAGGCAGTCCTCGTCCATCAACCCCGGCACGCCGATCGCCGACAGCCCCGCCAACGCCCTGGCGGCGAGCAGCACGTGCGGGTGGGCGCCCATCGGGTCGAGCACCGGGCTGCCCAGCATCACCAGCCCGCGCACCAGGTCGGGGCGGCGGGCGGCGGCGAGGCGGGCGAGTCCGCCGCCGCGGCTCTGTCCCAGCAGCACGACCGGGCCTCCGGTGGCCTCGGCGTGTTCCTCCAGGCGTTGTTCGACGCGGTCGACCAGTTCGGACGTGCAGCCCACGTTGAACCCGACACCGGCTCCGACCGGCAGGTAACCGCGGTCGCGCAGCCAGGTGGTGGCCAAAGCGAGGCTGAAGTCGCTCGCACCGAAACCGGGCACCAGCACGACGCCGAGTCCGGCGCCTTCGTGAGGATTCACGTCCCGCCACACCGAATGGCGCAGCAGGCGGGGGATCGTGAGAGCGGCGACGGCGACGTTTTCGCGTGCCAAGGATCGCAGTTGTCCAACAGCACTCATCGTCCTGTTTAGCCCGGCAGAGCGGAGACAAACACGGACAGAGTCACGTTTGGCGCGGCGTGAGCCGGAAGCCGCTGCGTGGGCGCGCGGGAATCCTGCTCAGCGAGATGGTGAGGTCCTGGTCGGGCACGTCGTACTCGAGGCAGGCCAGGCGGGTGCACAGCTCGGCGAGCAGTGCGACGGTGAACGGTTCGCCTGGGCAGCGGTGCCCGGTGTGCGGATCGCCGGCGCCCTGGGGCACGAGGTCCCAGGCGCCGATCTCGCGGTCGAGGAACCGCCGCGGGTCGAACCGGTACGGGTCCGTCCACAAGCGACTGTCGTGGTTCTGGCCGTAGAGGTCCAGCAGGACAAGGGAACCTTCCGACACATGCTCGCCCTGCCACGTCAGGTCCTGCGCGGCACGGCCTCCGAGGAACGGCGCGAACGGGTAGAACCGGCGCAGCTCGTGCGCGAACGCGACAGCGAAGTCGCCGCTTTCCCGCAGCGGATCCCGGTGCTGTGGCCAGCGGTGCAGCGCGTGCCCGGCGTAGGCGACGAACCAGCACACCGCCACCGTCGGCCGGATCACGTTGAGCAGTTCCACCGCCGCGGTGTGCGGATCGAGCAGCTCGCCGTCCGCGTCACGGTGCCGGGCGACGATGTCCAGTGCTGATCCTGGTGGTGCGTCGAGCTCGTTGTCGCGCACCTGTCGCACGAGCGCCCCGAGCCAGGCCTCACGGCGCTTGCGGGCTTTGCGGGCACGCCAGTGCCGGGGACCGGCCGTGGCGAACCCGTCGACCATCGCCACCAGGTCGGCAGCCAGTTCGGCCACGTCGTGGGTGCCCACCGGAATGCCGGCCCAGCGGCGCACACCCGCGGTCAGCGCCCGGCTGGCCTGGTCGAACAGCACGACGTCGTGGCCTGCCCGCCACCCGATGACCGTGTCCTCCCACGCGGCGGCCACACAGGCGGTCAGCGAGGCGACCGATTCCGGGTTCACCAGTGACAGGAAGAAGCTCTTGCGCTGCCGGTGCGCGTCACCGTCCAGCGTGTGCACCGCGCCATGACCGAACAGCGTGCTCAGCACCGGGCTGGGAATCGCGCCGTGCCGCTGCACGTGTTTCTCGTCGTAGAAGAACTGCGCGGCTTCCGGTCCGCACAACCCGAGAGCGGGCTGACCCATGACACGTGTCCGCACCACATCGCTGCCGCTACTGCGCCGCAGACCCGGCATCCAGGCGTAACCCTCGAGCAGGAGCCGCAACGACTGGTCCAAGCGGTGACCTCGCATTCCCATACGTTGCCTGTGCCC
The DNA here is from genome assembly GCF_053601075.1 of Lentzea sp. NPDC004789. NCBI lineage: Bacteria > Bacillati > Actinomycetota > Actinomycetes > Pseudonocardiales > Pseudonocardiaceae > Lentzea > Lentzea sp. NPDC004789. Next base: position 57,576 of record NZ_JBSGBE010000021.1, read on the forward strand.
ACTCCGTCGCGCTTCAAACGCGAGTCACGTGCAGGCACGCGCCGACCATGAGAACCACCACACCGACGAAGACGAACGTCAACAGGCCAGTGAGCACACCGATGATCACGCAGGCCGCACCGAGGGCGTCGACGGCGAACCGCGCCCATCGACGGTTCGCCGTTCGCGGCGTGGAGCCGTGCGCGCTCAAGGTCGCGGCCAGGTCCGGGTCCTCGACGGTGAGCCGGTGCTCGATGCGCCGGAGTTCTCTGAGCTCGCGGGCGGGGTCCACGGCTCAGTGCTTCGTTTCGCGATCGGTCGGCGCGAGCACCTCGTCGGTGGTCTCGTCGATGCCGGCGGGACCGCGTTTCGTGATGGACACGTGGGATTCCTCCCGCATGCGCTCCACCATGTGCGGATAGTGCAACTCGAACGCCGGCCGCTCCGACCGGATCCTGGGGCAGCTCGTGGAAGTTGTGCCGGGGCGGCGGAGAGGTCGTCGCCCACTCCAGCGAGTTGCCGTAGCCCCACGGGTCGTCTCCACCGGCCGGTTCGCCGTACAGGCGGCTGCGGAAGACGTTGTACACGAACGGGAGCACGGACAGCCCGAGCACGAACGATCCGATGGTGGAGAAGGTGTTGAGGAACGTGAAGTTGTCGGTGGGCAGGTAGTCGGCGTAGCGGCGGGGCATGCCCTGGTTGCCGAGCCAGTGGTGGACCAGGAACGTGCCGTGGAAGCCGAGGAACGTGGTCCAGAAGTGCAGCTTGCCCAGCGGTTCGCTCATCATCCGGCCGGTGATCTTCGGGAACCAGAAGTAGATGCCGGCGTAGGTGGCGAACACGATCGTGCCGAACAGCACGTAGTGGAAGTGCGCGACGACGAAGTACGTGTCCGTGACGTGGAAGTCCAGCGGCGGCGAGGCGAGCAGGATGCCGGACAGGCCGCCGAACAGGAACGTCACGATGAACCCGAGGCTGAACAGCATGGGGGTCTCGAACGTCAGCTGGCCTCGCCACATCGTGCCGATCCAGTTGAAGAACTTGATGCCGGTGGGCACGGCGATGATGAACGTGGTGGCGGAGAAGAACAACAGCAGCACCGCACCAGTGGCGAACATGTGGTGCGCCCACACCACCACGGAGTACAACGCGATCGCGATGGTCGCGTAGACCAGACCCTTGTAGCCGAAGATCGGTTTGCGGCTGAACACCGGGAAGATCTCCGACACGATCCCGAAGAACGGCAGCGCCACGATGTAGACCTCGGGGTGGCCGAAGAACCAGAACAGGTGCTGCCAGAGGATGGCGCCGCCGTTGGCCGGGTCGAACACGTGCGCGCCGAAGTGCCGGTCGGCGAGCAGTGCGAGCAGCGCCGCGGTGAGGATCGGGAACGCCACCAGCACCAGGATCGACGTCACCAGGATGTTCCAGGTGAAGATCGGCATCCGGAACGCCGTCATGCCCGGCGCGCGCAGGCACACGATGGTGGTGATCATGTTGACCGCGCCGAGGATCGTGCCGAGACCACTGACGACCAGCCCGGAGATCCACAGGTCACCGCCGATGCCGGGGGAGTGCGTCGCGCTCGACAGCGGCGTGTACGCGGTCCAGCCGAAGTCCGCCGCACCCGCCGGGGTCATGAACGAGCCGACGACGATCAGGCCGCCGAACAGGAACAGCCAGTAGGAGAAGGCGTTCAGGCGCGGGAACGCCACGTCGGGTGAGCCGATCTGCAACGGCACCACGAAGTTGGCGAACCCGAACACGATCGGCGTCGCGTAGAGCAGCAGCATCACCGTGCCGTGCATGGTGAAGAGCTGGTTGTACTGCTCGTTGGACAGGAACTGCAGGCCCGGCCGCGCCAGCTCGCCGCGCATCAGCAGCGCCATCACGCCGCCGACCATGAAGAAGCCGAACGAGGTGACCATGTACATGATCCCGATCAGCTTGTGGTCGGTGGTGTTCAGCAGCTTCAGGAACGCGGCGCCCTTGCGGCCCCGAGTGGCCGGCGTCGGGTGCGCGATGACCGGTGTGGGCCTCAGCGTGGTCATGGTCCCCCTTAGGCACCGCACGGCAAGTGCCGCGCAGCGCCGGGGCTACCCCGCAGAATCCACGTGACACTCGCCAACGCCCGTCCGTCCGGACGAATCCGCACCGGCCCGTGCGTAGACGCGCAGGACGTCCTCCGCGACGCGGCTCCACGAGTACCGCGCGGTGACGCGGTCCCGGCCCGCCACCGCGAACTCGTTGCGCAGCGTGTCGTCCAGCACCAGGGAGCGCAGCGCCCGGGACAGGCCGTCCGGTTCTCCTGGCGGCACGAGCAGGCCTGTCACGCCGTTCACGACGACATCGGCCAGCGCGCCGACCGCGGTGGCGACGACCGGCACACCGCACGCCATGGCCTCGATCGCGACCGCACCCGACGGTTCGTACGACGGCGCGCAGATGACGACGTCGGCCGACCGCAACAGAGCGGGCTTCGCCGAGTCCGCCACCGCGCCGGCGAACACGACCCTGTCTCCGACACCGAGATGCTCGGCGTGGTCGCGCAGCTTCACGAGTTCGGGACCGTCGTGCAGTCGTCCGCTCTCCGTGCCTCCGGCGATCACGAGTTCGGCCTCGTCGAGACTGGAGAACGCCGTGATGACGGCCTCGACGTCCCGGTACCGCAGCAACGGTGCCGTCGTGAGCACGCGGTACAGCTGGCCGCGCCCTGCCTGAGGGCCTTCGGGTGTGAGCCTGTCGATGTCGACGCCCTCGGGAACCACGGAGATCTTCGTTCGGTCCACTCCTGCCTTGATCAGTTCGGCCATCTCGTCCGAGCTGACCGCCGCGACGTGCGCGGCCTCCTTCCCGACCAGCAACTCGATCCTGCCGCGCTCTTCCGGTCCGGTGTCGCTCACGCGATGATGCCGCTCGACCGCCGCGAGCGAGTGGAACGTCTGCACCACCGGAACTCGAGCCCGCCGCCCACCGAGCACGCTGACCATGCCCGACATCCATCCGTGCCCGTGCACCACGTCCGGCGGGGAGGATGCCCATTCCTCCAGGAGGAACGAGATGAAAGCACCGGTGTGGGGCAAGCAGTCCGCGTCCGCGAGCGGCACCGCCGGTCCGGCGGGCACGTGCACCACCTCGTAACCGGGATCTGTGCGCACTCGGCCGGGCACGTCCGGGTCGTCCCTTCGGGTGTACACCGTCACGTCGTGCCCATGTCGGCCCAAGGCGGACGAGAGCCCGGCGATGTGAGACCTCCAAGCCACGCCGAGGGAGCCCGCGTGGGCGAACACCATCGCGATCTTCATGATCACTCCAGCTGATGAGGTTCGACAAGCACGTTTGCGAGCTGCTTGGTCAACTCGGAGTCACCGGTCGCTACTGTGAATGACGAGGCTACCCGTGTCACCGGCTCTGAAACCCTCCCGGCAACGCTGGAACCGCCAGATTGCGCACACCTGCAGCGGGTACCTGGGTTGCATGGCGACTGGTTCCGCATTGGCCCGGGCTCACGGTCTGTTCAACATCGCGGGCGGGCTCTGGCCGATGGTGAGTGCACGCTCCTTCGAAGCCGTGTTCGGCCACAAGGAGGACCGCTGGCTGCAACGCACCACCGCTGGGCTGCTGATGGGGATCGGCTGGGCGCAGACCAGGTCGGCGGCGGGTCAATGGCAACATGCGCGGACGCTCGGGCTGGCCACAGCGGTCACGTTGCTGGCGATCGACCTCGTCTACGTGCCCAAGGGGCGCATCGCGAAGACTTATCTGCTCGATGCCGCGATGGAGGCCGCGTGGCTCTACGCGTGGTCGCGCGCTTCCGGCGATGCTGCCCTCCGATCCGAAGTGGACCGTCGCGGCTGACACGTTTCGTGCAGGTAGGTGCGGGTATTCGGCCAGGGCATCCACCGGTGAAGCAGTGCGCCGGCGCCACTTCGGGTGGCGGTCACTGAAGGCGGTGAGACGTGGGACGGACATCATCGACGGCCGCGTGCGGTCCGACTGTCGGCGTGGAGGAGGAGTTCCTCCTGGTGGACCCGGTGACCGGGGCCGCGGTCAACCGCGCGGACGAGGTCGTCGCGGTCGCGCGTGACGTGTTCGGGCTGGAGCTGGAGCACGAGCTGACCGGTACGCAGGTCGAAACCAAGACGTCGGTGTGCGGTGACGTTGAGCAGGTGCGTCGTGAACTCCTGGGCTTGCGGCGGACGGTCGCGCGGGCCGCTCGCGAAGCCGGCTGCCGGGCGATCGCCGTCGGCGCTCCACCGCTGGGCGACACGACCGGCGTGGTCACGGACGATCTGCGCTACCGGCGAATCGCCCGTGAGTTCGGCGCCCTCGCGGCGCAGCAGCTGATCTGCGGATGCCACGTGCACGTCGCCGTGCCCGACCGGGAGACCGCGGTGCAGGTCTGCAACCACGTGCGGCCCTGGCTGCCGTTGCTCGGTGCGATCACCGCCAACTCGCCGTTCTCGCGCGGCGTGGACACCGGGTTCGCGAGCTGGCGTTCGATGGTGTGGTCGCGCTGGCCGGTGTCGGGCCCGCCGCCGTTCTTCACGTCGTGGCAGCACTACCAGGCCGTGTGCGGCACGGTGCTGGAAGCGGGTACCGCGCTGGATCCGGCGATGATCTACTGGGACGTCCGGCCCTCCGATCAATGGCCGACCGTGGAGGTCCGTGTCTCGGACGTCGCTGCGAGCGTGGACGACGCGGTGCTGCTGGCGGCCGTCGTGCGTGCTCTGGTCACCAAGGCTGTGGCCGATGCCGAACGCGGTGTGGAGGCGGTGCCGGTTCCCGCCGAGATCCTGCGCCAGTCCTGCTGGCGAGCGGCCAGGGACGGCCTCGCCGGGCACGCTCTGGACGTGCTGTCGGGGCAGTCGCTGCCGCTGAGGCAGCAACTCGACCTGCTGATGGCGCAGCTGAAGCCGATTCTCGAAGCCAACGGTGATCTACCTGCGGTGGAACGAGGCCTGCAGCTGCTGGACAGGCACGGCTGTGGTGCGGACCGGCAGCGGCGAGCGTTCCGCGACGGCGAGACGGAGGCTCTGCTGGGTTTGCTCGATCTTGACGCGGTGGATCGGCCGGCACAGGGCGTCGTCGAGGTGAGGATGGGCGCCGAGGTGGACATGTCGAACAGCGACGAGCTCGAACGGCGCTGTGCGGAGGCGTTGGAGGCGGGCGCGGAGGAGGTCGTGGTCGACCTGTCGGAGGTCGTGTTCTTCGGTTCGTCCGGCATCACCGCGCTCGCCAGGATCCGCGAGCTCGGACTCGATCGGGGAGTGCCGATCAGCGTGGTGGCGAGTGCGACGGTCGCGCGCATGCTGCACGCGACCGCCATGGACAACCTCCTGCCGCTGCGCGTGCGTCCGGAGACGTCCCTGCCCACGGCGGGTTGATCAGCCGATGCCGTGCTGCTGCAGCCACAGCTCCAGCACACCGAGGTGCCACAGCTCGTTCCCGCCTGCCTTGGTGGCGCTGCCGTTGGGGTCGGCGAGCAGAGCGTCGACGTACTCGCGGCGCAGCACACCGCGACGACGTGCGGCGGGGGAGCTCATGGCCGAGCGCAACAGGTCGAGGACCTCGCCGTCGAGCTGGGTGAGGGCCGGCACCGGGAAGTACCCCTTCTGCCGGTCGACCACCTCGACGGGCAGCAGGTCGCGCCCGATGTCCTTGAGGATCCCCTTGCCGTCCTGACCTGACTTCAGCTCCGGCGGGCACGCCGCGACCAGCTCCACGAGGTCCTGGTCGAGGAACGGCACGCGCGCCTCGACGCCCCACGCCATCGCCATGTTGTCCACCCGCTTGACCGGGTCGTCGGGCATCAGCAGATGCGTGTCGGTTCGCAGCACGGCATCCAGCGCCGTCTCCGCACCGGGAGCCGCGAGGTGCCGGGTGATCAGGTCGCCGCTCACGTCGTGGTCGGCGAACCAGTCCGGGTGCAGGACCTGCGCGAGTTCGTCGTGGCCGAGGTCGTGGAACGCGTCCACGAACACGCCGGCGGCCTGATGGCGTGCCGCAGTGGCCGCGGGTTGGTGGTAGCGGTAGCCGGCGAACACCTCGTCGGCGCCCTGGCCGCACTGCACGACCTTGACGTGCCGGGAAACCTCGCGGCACACGAGGTGGAACGCGGTGACGTCGTGACTGCCCATCGGCTCGCTCATCGCCCCCACGGCGTGCTCGACCGCCGCGGCGATCTGCTCGTCGCCGATGCGCAGCTGGTGATGGTCCGTGCCGAACTTCTGCGCGACCACGTCCGAGTAGGCGAACTCGTCGCCGTCCACACCGTCGCGGTCGCGGAAACCGATGCTGAAGGTGCTGGGCTGCTGCCCCTCGTCGGCGAGCAGCGCCACCAGGAGGCTGGAGTCCAGCCCGCCGGAGAGCAGCACACCGACGTCCACATCGGACACCGTGCGGCGCCGGACCGCGAGCTGCAACGCCTCCCGGACCGCCTGCTGCCAGTCCTGCGCGGTCCAGTTCGCATGCTCGGGCCGCCTTGAGTACGAGGGCTGCCAATAAACGTGGTCGCGCGGCGCCCGTCCCGGTTGGAGCACGCGGATCGTGGCGGGCGGCAGCTTGCGCACTCCGCGCAGGACAGTGCGCGGTGCGGGAACGATGGAGTGCCAGGTCAGGTAGTGGTGCAGTCCGACGGGGTCGAGTTCGGTGTCGACGCCCCCGCCCGCCAGCAGCGCGGGAAGTGTTGACGCGAACCGCGTTCGCCCACGTACCTCGGTCAGGTAGAGCGGCTTGATGCCGAGCCGGTCCCTGACCAGCAGCACTCGGTCGCGCCGCCGGTCGACCAGCGCGATGGCGAACATGCCGACGAGGTGCTCGGCGAACCGCTCACCCCAGCGGTCGTAGGCCTTGAGGATCACCTCGGTGTCGCTGGTCGACCTGAAGCGGTACCTGTCCGACAGCTCGTCCCGCAGTTCCTGGTAGTTGTAAATGCAGCCGTTGAACACCACGGCGAGCCCGAGCTCGTCGTCGACCATCGGCTGCGTGCCGGCGTCGGACAGGTCGATGATCGACAGTCTTCGGTGCCCGAGCGCCACCCGTCCTTCGGACCAGTGGCCGGAACCATCCGGTCCGCGCGACCACATGGACCGGGTCATGCGCTCCACCGCGCCGACGTCCGGCTGATTCGCCTGGTCGGCTACGACCTCTCCGGCGATTCCACACATGGCCTCTCCTCGGACGACTCGGCTGACAAGGTGCCGTCCGAATACCCCGAATGCCGACGATCATGTTTGACCTGCAGTTGAGCGCGTGTGTGAGCAAAAGCACGTTTGTGTCGCTCGTTTGCAGGTTGACGCGCGCGGGTCGCGAACCCGGCAATGGAGCCGTGGAACTCCTGGCCACCGACCTGGACCGAGCGACGATCCCGTCGCTCGCGCGCTGGATGGCGGCCGGTGCGCTCACGTCGGCCGATCTGACCCGCGCCTACCTGCGCCGCATCGCGGACGTGGACCCGCTGCTACGCGCGGTGCTCGCGGTCGACCCGACCGCGTTGCGTCAGGCGCAGGAGAGCGACCTCAGGCGGGCGCGCGGACGGTCACACGGGCCGATGGACGGCATTCCCGTGCTGCTCAAGGACAACATCGACACCGTTGGCCTCGCGACCACCGCTGGGTCACGGGCACTGAGCGTGCCGCCCACCGCCGACGCCGAGGTGGTCGCGCGCCTCCGCGCGGCAGGGGCTGTCGTGCTGGGCAAGACCAACATGACGGAGTGGGGCAACTTCCGCTCCCCGTGGGCCACGTCGGGCTGGTCGGCGGCGGGCGGTCAGACCGCCAACCCGCACGTGCTGGACCGCACGCCGTGCGGCTCGTCGTCCGGATCGGCCGTGGCGGTGGCGGCGTCGCTGGCGCAGGTCGCGGTCGGCACCGAGACCAACGGCTCGATCGTGTCCCCGGCCGGACACGCCGGTGTCGTCGGGTTCAAACCGACGCCCGGCCGGATCAGCAACGCCGGCATCGTGCCGATCACCACTCGCAGGGACACGGCCGGCCCGATGGCGCGGCACGTCGTGGACGCCGCGATCCTGACGGCGGTCATGGCAGGCGCCCAGATCGACTCCTTCACGCCGGACTCGTTGCGGGGCAAGCGGGTCGGGGTGTGGCGCAGGGCCGGGTTCGACGGGCTCGTGGCGTCGGTGGTGTACGTCCTGCACGCTCACGGCGCGACCACGGTCGACGTGGACCTGCCGTACCAGGACCAGATCCAGGCGGCCGACCGGCCCGCGATGCTCGCCGAGTTCAAACACGACCTCGAGGAGTACCTCCGCACCCGGCCAGGCGCGCCGCGCACGATGCGCGAGCTGATCGAGTTCAACGAGACCGACCCGGTCGAGTTGGCCCTGTTCGGCCAGGAGTTGTTCCACGACGCCGAGAAGGCACCGCCACTCACCGATCCCACCTACCTCGGCCGGCGGCGCACCGCGATCGCCCTGGCGCGCCGGTCCGTCGACGAGGTGCTCGCGGCCCACCGGCTGGACGTGATCATGGCGCCCACCAACGGTCCGGCGTGGCCGGCCCGCGGCAGCGACCCGGCCGGTCCCCGCACAGCTCTGCCCGCGGCGGTCGCGGGTTACCCGAGCATCACCGTCCCGGCCGGGTTCGCCGGTCTGCTGCCGATCGGCATGTCGTTCATCGGCGGGCACGGGACGGACGAGGCGTTGCTGCGGATCGCGGCGGCCTTCGAAGACGCGGCGCAGGCCCGGCGAGCGCCGGCGTACCTGCCGACGACACCCTGACGCACTTGTGCCGCGCCCGGAAGGGCGAGACGCTGATCCATGGCGTCCGGGGAGCGGGCAAGATCGAGGGCACACGGCGCGGCGGAGCGCATCCGCGAGCTGGCGTCACGTCGCGCCCAGCTCAGAACACGAGTCGGCAGGGCGTCGACCCCGGAAGACGCCGAAACGGCTGTGGCCGCACTGACCGAGGCCAAGGCCCACGCTGCTCAAGCACGGGAGAGCCTCGGCGAGAGCCTCAACCGCGCCGCTGCCGCACACGAACGAGCAGCGGAGGTCCATGCGCAGGCGGCGGAACGGGGTGGCAGCGGTGCGGCGGAGCACCGCGCCGCGGCTGCTCAGCACCGCGCCGCCGCCGAGGCTGACCGCAGGCGTGCCGCCGACCTGTGAGGCTGGTCCGTCCGACTGACCCGTCTGGGGAGTCGACGTACCCGCACCAGAGGAATATGGTCGGAGTCGCAGCAGACCTGCTGCGGTTTGGGTTGAACAAACAGCCCGGCTCATGTGCTCCGCTTCCCGGAGAAGGGCCGTATGGCTGACGCACGTTTCACCCCGGACGACCTGGCTTCCGTCAGCATCGAAGACCTCGGGGCAGTCGTCGTCGTGCGGATGACCGGCGAAATCGACGGCAGCACGGGAGACCTGGTGGGCGATCCACTGTTCTCGTGCCTCGACACGGCGTCGAACCCGGTCGTCGTCGATCTGACGAACGTCGAGTTCATCGGCTCGACCGGCCTGAACATCCTCGTACGGGCCCGCGAGACAGCGCTCAGGCGCGCCATCGCACTCCGCGTCGTCGCGAGCACGCACCCTGTGCTGCGGGCCATGGAGATCAGCGGCCTGGACACGTACCTGCCGATGAGCCGGTCCATTTCGGAGGCGGTGACCAGCATCGTCGTCCCGGCGGACGCGGACCGATGACCGCGGACCAACTGACGCTCGACGCCGACCTGCTCGGCCACTGCGTGGTGATCCGGCCGAGCGGAGTGCTCGATCGTTCCACCTACGCGCGGCTCCGGGACTGCATGCTGAAACACGCGGTCGAGGTACCGCGGGCGTTGATCGTGGACCTCAGCGACGTCACCATCGGGACCACGAGCGTCCTGAGCGTCTTCACGACCGTGTCGTTGCGCATCAGCGACTGGCCCGCGGTGCCCGTGCTCGTGGCGACCGGTCCCGCTCATGCCGCAACTCTCCGCCGCGCACCCATCCGCCGGTACGTGACGGTGTTCGCCGACGTCGACGAGGCGCTGGCGAACGTCGACCGCCCGGCACCTCGCAAACGTGCGCTCGTCGTGCTGGCACACCATCCCGGAGGCCCGCACGACGCCCGCCGTTTCGTGCGCCGGACGTGCGGTGAATGGGGCTTGCCGGACGTCTTGACGTACGACGCCGTGCACGTCGCCTCAGAGCTGGTGCAGAACATGATCCAGCACACGAGTTCCGAGGCACGTCTTCGCCTGGAACTGCGGCACGACCGCCTCACCGTCGCCGTCGGCGACGACAGCCCGGCTCCTGTCGTGCTCGCCGATCCCGGACTAGACCCCGTCCGGGCGAGGAAAGGTCTGCGGATGGTCGCACAGCTCGCGAAGACGTGGGGCTGCGTCGCGGACGAGATCGAACACCGGAAGACGGTGTGGGCGGTCCTGGTCACCTCCGGCGGCAGGGCCTAGCCGCTCACTTCTCGAACATGCGCGTGAGGCCGGTGAGGCCCAGAACTCGCCGGACTTCCGGGCTGGGCGAGGCCAGCCGCAGGGACCCGGTCATCTCGACGGCCCTCGCGCGGCTGCGGACCAGCGCGCTGATCCCGGTGGAGTCGCAGAAGGTGATTCCGGAGACGTCGAGGACGAGGTGGTGCCGCCCCTCGTTGATCAACCGGTCCAGTTTCGCGAGCAGCGCGGCCGAACCCGTCACGTCCAGCAGCCCGGTCACCTCCAGCTCGGTCTTCGCCGCAGACGTACCGGTGACACGGATCCTCAACATGGTGCACCACCCCTGGTCGCGCGAGACGCGATGGCGCTGAATACCCGGTGTTCGCTCGAATATGGCTTCGGCGCAGCGAGGTTGAGAACTGCGACGGCGGGTATGCCGCACGGGTCAAAGGGTGATCCGAGGAGGGGCGTGCTGGAGTTCCTGGCCGACGCGAGCGGAAACCTGTATCCGGCGCGCATGCAGATGGCGTTGTCGCTGGGCTGGCACATCGTGTTCGCCTGCTTCGGCATCGCGTTCCCGGCGGTCGTCGTGTTCACCGAGTGGCGCGGCCACCGGCGCGGTGACGAAGCGCTGACGGCCCTGGCGCACAAGTGGGCCAAGGCGATGGGCGTGCTGTTCGCCGCCGGTGCGGTGTCCGGCACGCTGTTGTCGTTCGAGATGGGGATCCTCTGGCCGGGGCTGATGGGCCGTTTTGGTGAGGTGTTCGGCTTTCCGTTCGTGCTGGAGGGGTTCGCGTTCTTCGTGGAGGCGATTTTCGTCGGCGTGTACCTGTTCGGCTGGAACCGGTTGTCGCCGCGGGCACACGTGCTCAGCGCGCTGCCGATGGTGGCGGCGGGTGTCGTGGGCGCGTTCTGCGTGGTCTCCGCCAACGCCTGGATGAACAACCCCACAGGGTTCCGGCTCGACGAGCAGGGCGACGTGGTCGACGCGCGGCCGTGGGCCGCCATGTTCGGCCCGTCGACCTGGGCGCAGTTCGTGCACATGTGGCTGGCGGCGTTCATGGTGACGGGCTTCCTGATCGCCTCGGTGTACGCGGTGGGCATGTTGCGCGGCCGCCGCGACCGCTACCACCGGGCCGGGCTGCTGATCCCGCTGACCGTTGCCGCGATCGCCACACCGGTGCAGATCGGTGTGGGGGACTGGATCGCGAACGTGGTCGCGGACAACCAGCCGGCGAAGCTCGCCGCGATGGAGGGCCAGTACGAGACGACCTCCGGTGCCGGGTTGTCGATCGGTGGCATCTACCGCGACGACGAGCTGCACTACGCCGTGGAGATCCCGTACGCGCTGTCGTTGCTGATCCACCACGACCCGGACGGTGTGGTGCCAGGTCTGGAGGAGGTGCCGGCCGACGAACGGCCACCGGTCAACGTCGTGCACTTGGCCTACAACGCCATGGTCGGCATCGGGACCGCGCTGCTGTTGCTAGCCGCGTGGTACGGCCTGGTGTGGTGGCGTCGGCGTCGTTTGCCGGACACAGCGTGGTTCCTGCGAGCCGTCGCGGCATCGGGTGTGGCGGCGGTGATCGCGATGGAGGCGGGCTGGATCACCACCGAGGTCGGAAGGCAGCCGTGGGTCGTCTACGGCATCCTGCGCACCGCCGACGCCGTGAGCCCGGCGCCAGGTCTCGGCTGGGGCCTGGTGGCGGTGGTGGGCGTGTACACCGTGCTCACCGCTTTCACGGTGGTCGTGCTGCGCAGGCTCGCTCGGGACCAGGACACACCAGTGCCACAGGAGCAGCGGTGACACTCGCGGAAGTGGTGCTCGGGGCGGCGTTCGCGGGGCTGGTCGCCTACGCGTTGTTCGGCGGTGCGGACTTCGGCGGCGGCGTGTGGGACCTGCTGGCGGGTGGCACCGAACGCGGGCACAGGGTGCGGGACCGGATCGAGCGCTCGATCGGCCCGGTCTGGGAGGCCAACCACGTCTGGCTGATCTTCGTGCTGGTGGTGCTGTGGACCGGGTTCTCCGGCGCGTTCGCCGCCGCCGTGACCACCCTGTACATCCCGCTCACGCTGGCCGGGTTCGGCATGATCGCCCGCGGCGCGGCCTTCGCCTACCGCAAGAGCGTCAGCACACCGGGAATGCGCCGCTTCTTCGGCGCGGCCTTCGCGTTGTCCTCGTTGCTGACACCGTTCTTCCTCGGCGCCGTGGTCGGCGGTGTCGCCTCCGGCCGCGTGCCGCCGGGCATCGCCGAGGGCGACGTGCTGGCCAGCTGGGCCAACCCCACCTCGCTGCTGGGCGGCACACTCGCCGTGCTGGTCTGCGCCTATCTGGCAGCGGTGTTCCTGTGCGGCGACGCGCGCCGCGACGGCGAACACGACCTGGCTGACGTGTTTCGCTTGCGCGCCTTGGTGACCGCGGCTGTCACAGGTGCGGTCGGCTTGGCAGGGATCGCAGTACTCCACGCCGACGCACCGCTGTTGTTCACCGGACTGACCGGACGCGGTCTGCCCGCCGTGGTGTTGTCCGTCGTCGCGGGGCTCGGCGCACTCGCTCTCCTGCTGGTGCGCCGCTACACCGTCGCCAGGATCGCCTCGGCTCTCGCCGTCACCGCGATTCTGATCGGCTGGGCGGTGGGGCAGTACCCGTACGTGCTGTTGCCATCCCTGACCGTCGACCAGGCCGCAACCGGCCGCACCACCCTCGTCGCGTTGCTCGTCGCGCTGGGCGCGGGAGCACTGGTCCTGGTTCCCTCGCTGGCTTACCTCTACGTGCTGTTCCAACGGTCCGTCAGGTAGCGGGCTCCGGCCCTCGGCGGGGACGGGCCGGTGGCTCGACCTGCATGATGTGCACGGTGTCCAGCACCAGAACGGTGCTGTCGGGCAACATCACCGGCACCCACAGATGAGAGGTCTCCGGATCGGTCACGTGCGCCCCGAGAACCACGCCGCTGAGGACGGCGGCGGGATGCAGCGCATCCGGATTGAGGTAGGTGACGACCGAACCGCGGTCGGGGCAAGGTGTCGAAGGCATGGCGGAGTCCATCGTCTCAAGTGGACGTTGTCGGTACCGGCGTCAGTCGCGTCCGCGTGCCGGAGTCTGTCCGTGGACACCGTGTCGCAGCGGAGTGTGGTCGTCGGGCGAGTGCGCGGGAGACGCCGAAGGCTCGGTCGGCGTTTGCCTGGCGCCGGGCGCGCCGCGCTGGTCGACTCCCGTGGGAGTGGCGCCGTCGGCGAGCTCAGCCAGTCGTGCCTCGAGCAGCTGCAGCGCCGGCAGGCGGTTGCCGTGCTCGCGCTCGTGACCGAGGACCGCACGAAGATCCTTCTCGGTGAGCGAGCGGATCCGGTGCCTCAGGTCTCCCAGAGCGAGCTGGTCGTAGTCGGGCAGAGGGAGTTCGTCTGTGCTCACGCGGCTTGGCTACCCGCCGAAACACCGAGCAAACGAACGGTCAGGGCCGCAACCACCGCCGCCCAGCCGATCGGGATGATCGTTTCGAACGGCTGCCGGACGAGATCGGGGCGGGTCGCCTCGACCGTGTGGTGCCCGTAGTCGCTCCGGAACCGCGCGTGCTGCGCGCCGAGCGCCCCGGAGCCGGGGCTGATTGGCAGGCTCCAGGAAACAAACCCGCTGGCCAAAGCTGATTCGTGGTGTTTGCGCGGTCGTAAGCGGTTACCACGATGTGCTCGGCGCGTTGGGTGTTATCGCCATCGCCGCGTACAATGCCTGGGCCGCGTGCTGGTGTTCGTGGGCCAGTTGGTGCCGGCCCTGTCGTTGCGCGATCGCGGCGCTGATGATGTGGGCTCGGGCTGTACCCGGCAGATGGCCGGTCTCTTCGGCGAGCAGTTCCGCGGTCCAGACTTCGGCCTCCGCGGCGGCCACGTCGGCCTGGCTCAGCAGCGCGGCCGCGAGCCCGAGCCGGAGCCGGCACTCCCAGATCCTCCGCTCCGCCGCCTTCGGCAACGCGGCACGGAAACCGTCAGGAGCGCCGTCGAGGAATGCGAGCCCGGCTGTCGCCTCGAGTTCGCCGAGCGGATAGTTCATCTGGCGGGCCAGCTGCGCCGCCTCCCGATAGGCGTGCCGGGCCGCGTCCGGCTCACCGCGATATCGATGGCAGTCGGCCCGCGCCTGCACCGCGACCACCTTGCTGTCCTCGATGTCCGAACGAGCAGCGAGGTCCATGGCTTGGTCGGCGAGGCCGGTCGCTTCGGCGATCCGCCCCGTTTCGCCCAGAAGTTGGGCGAGCCGGCCACTGGCAACGACGACGCTCGCCTGATCGCCGAGCGCGCGAAATTCGGTGAGTGCGAGGCTCAACCAGTACTCGGCACGCCGGTATCCCCCGAACTGCCAGTGGTCGAGGCCGAGGTTGAGCAGCAGGTCGGCGTAGCCTTCGACGCCAGTGGCACGGTGTAGCCGCAGGGTCGCGAGGTGCTCGCGCAACGCTTGTTTCGGCTGCCCCAGCTCCCGCAGCACGCGCCCGAGATTATGACGGGACCCGCTCTCCCGCGTGGGCTCCCTGAGTTCGATCGCGAGCTGCAGTCCTTCCCGATGGCGTGCGGCGGCTTCGTGGAGACGACCGCGGTGATGCAAGGTCAAGCCGAGGTTGCCCAGCGCCCCGGCCTCGGCATCACGCCAGCCCGTTGCCCGCGCACCCTCGAGCATCCGGCGATATGAGCGCGTCGCCGCCTGCCCGTCCGATCGCACGCTGGCCAGGACACCGAGCGACGCGTGTGCGGCGACCGCGGCCCGCTGATCGCCGCAGGATTCGGCGGCAGCCAACGCGGCACTCGCCACCGTGGCCCAGTCGTGTAGGTACTTGCGCCGGATCAGGTAGCCCCGCATGGCGTCGGCGAGGAACCATGCCTGGTCGGGCAGACCGTCGGAGCTCGCCCTGGACACCAGCGCCACGAGGTTCGGCCACTCCTCGTCGGTCCAGTCGAGCGCGGCGGCGGGAGTGGCGAACGTGAGCGGCGCAGGCGCGTCCGCCGGAGGTTCCGGAAGAGCCAGCCGGACGATGACCGGATAGGCGATGCGCGCCACCGCGTCCGCTGTCCCGCGATACCAGCCGTAGAGCCGGGCGAGCGACGCACCACGCTCCGTCTCGGTGTCTTCGCGCGCCGCTCGCTCGGCGGCGTACCGGTGCAGCAGGTCGTGCAGGGCGAATCGTTCCTTCGGCAGACGCTCGACGAGTTGCGCCTCGACCAGACGACGAAGCAGCCGCTCGGTCGCGTCCACGCCCGTGCCGCACAGCGCCGCCGCCGCGGCCAGGCCGATCGATCGGCCGGCGAACAGGCCGAGCCTGCGGAACGCCCTGCGGACGGCGTCGTCCAGTGCCTCGTAGGATCGATCGAACGCGACGCGCACAGCTACCTCGTCGTCGCCGGGCACCGCCAGGTTGGCGAGGGCTTCCGGCTCGTCGAGCCGGGCCACGTAGCGCGCGACGCCCTCATCGGGGTCCGCGACGATGCTGGCGGCCGCGATCCGCAGGGCCAGCGGCAGTCCGGCGCAGTACGCGACCAGCCGTTGCATCGCCTGGTGCTCTTGCTTTGCCTGGTGTTCGCCGAGCATGGCCGAGACCAGGGCCGTGGCCTCGGCGGCGGACATCGGCCGCAGGCGGACCAGGGTGCAGCCGTGGGTGGCCGTCAGACCAGTGAGGGCTGCCCGGCTGGTCACCAGGGCAGCGGCCCTGGTCGCTCCGGGCAGCAGCGGCCGGACCTGCGCGGCGTCGACGGCGTTGTCCAGGAGTACCAGGATCCGCCGGCCGGCCAGGAGAGACCGGTACAGCGCGGCTGCGGACGGTTCGTCCTCCGGGATCTGATGCGCGGGTACACCGAGCGCCCGCAGGAAGCCGGCGAGCACCTCGACCGGCGCCCGTGGCCGTCCGGGGCCGTGACCGTCGAGGCTGGCGAACAGCTGCCCGTCCGGGAAGCGGTCGGCGACGTGGTGCGCCCAGCGGATCGTGAGCGCGGACTTGCCCACGCCCGGCATCCCGGAAATCGCGGCGAGGAACGGGGACCCGCGCGCCGCGGTGCCGGTGTTCCGGCCGAGGAGCCGGTCGAGTTCGCGGAGGTAGTCCGCCCGGCCGGTGAAAGTGCCCACAACCGGTGGCAGCTGCGCGGGGATCGGCGGCCCGGCCGAACGAGCGGGTGCGCCGCGGCCGGAGCGTGAACCTTGTAGCCGCTCGTGGACTTCCCGCAGCCGTGCGCTGGGCTTTGCGCCCAACTCCGCGTCGAGCCTGGCGCAGAACCGCTCGTACCAGTGAGAAGCCTCGCCGGTCCGCCCCGTGGCGTGCAGCGCGACCAGAAGCCGTTCGGCCAGCGGTTCGGCGAGCGGGTGCGTGATCAGACCCGCCGACAGCCGCTCGACGACCTCGGCACTGCTGCGCGCCGTGCTCACCGCGTCGGCCCAGTCCGACAGCGCGGCCAGGTGCTGACGATCGAGATGCTCGCGAACCTGTTCGGCCCACAACCCGCTCAGCCCCTCGAGCGGGACTCCGCGACGCAGCTCGACAGCGGAGTCGAGCAGGCGAGCCCGTTCGGCCGGATCATCGCACCGGCCAGCGGCGCTGACCAAGTCGGCCAGCTCGTCCATGTCCACCACGGCGCAGGGACGATCGAGCCAATACCCACCACCTGGGCGACGCCGCACCGACGTGGCCCCCGAAGGATCAGCCTTCCGCAGGATCGCACGCAGCCTGGCGAGGTAGCTGTACAGCGACGCGCGGACCTGGTCGGGAAGCTCGTCTCCCCACACCCGCTCGATCAGGGCGTCAACGGTCGCACCGCTCCGGCCGGCGATCAGCAGCACCGCGAGCACGCAGCGCTGCTTGGCCGCGCCCAGGTCGAGCTGTTCGTCACCACTGCGCAGCTCGACCGGCCCCAACAAGCGGAACTCGATCACCCGCGGCCCCCCGGTCGTGAGTTCGTCGCGGCAGCCCACGACCGCCGGACGTGTCGACGGTACCGGGGTTGGGTCGCAGACGTGGCCCGAAGCAGGAGAACCCAGGCAAGCAAGGTTTTTTCAAGGTCGCGCTGTGAGCTTTGCCTTCCGAAGCACGGAAAGCAGAAGTCGCGGGATGTTCAACCACCTGGTCAGAGCCGCAGGCCGCCGCGAGAGCGCCTGCGCCAACCCCGACAGCGCCGAGTGTGAGCAGCTGGACGTCTCCCGTGACCAAGTCATGAAGGGATCGATTGATGATTTCGAAACCAACCTCTTCTCGGGTGTAATTGGGCCATCTCCACACGTCTGACATTTTTGTGTCGTGGCGCTACTGCACATTGGCCTGACGGTCGAGAATCCCTATTCTGCGTAGGAACTGATCATAGGATTTATGCAAGCGAGGAGCTCGCGCCGGGTTCGTGGACTGGTTGACGCTCAATGGGCGGCTACGCAGCGAGTGGTGTCACGATGGATCGCGATAATCCCTGGTAGCCACAGATTGTCGTCTACGGAAGCGGCCAGGTGGGCCGCTACGAGCCCCATTGGGCCGGAGTATGTGGTCGCCGTGGGCTGTACTCAAGTGACTGGAACGAGACAATGGAGGATCGACAATGATGCTGAGACGGATCGGCCGGGGCAGCTGGTTTTTGGTGATTGCCTTCCTGGCGTCGATGGTCACCGTGACCGGCGCGCAAACCGCGTTCGCGGCGACGCCCCCTCAGGCGGCCGACAGCAACTACTGGGTGTACATCTACCCGAACGGCGTGGAGGACATGGGGGCGCACTGCGATGGCAGTTCACCCGGCAGCATTTGCACCTGGAGGCCGAGCTCGTCGGCAAGCGAGGGGTGGTTCTACCGCGGATGTGCCATGTCCATGTGGCACTGGACGAACGGTCGTAACGCCTGGTTCGTCATCGGTGGCGGTCATCACGTGTACGTGATCTACCAGCAGGACGACTGGTCATGGAGCCCCTGGTTCGACTTTGGCGGGGTCGCGAACAGTCGGGTCTGGTTCTACCAGAACGGGGTCGATCGGCCGGAGATAGCCGTTCTCGGCGTCCCCGTCAACGGAGTTCTCAACGACTATTATCGCGCTTGGAACGGCGGTTCGTGGAGCAACTGGCAGGTCTTGCGTCCCGCCCAGTTCCCGCAAAACTGCTAATACCCCCCATGGCGGCACTCGTTTGAATCCTCGCGAACCACAGTACTGGGGCGGTAGTAAGTTGGACCGGGTGCACACGCAGATCGTCGATCGGCGCACCCGGTCCAGCATACTTTAGAATTCAAACAAGCCGCCTGGGTGCGTGGTGCTGTGGTCGGAGGTAAGCCTCTGGGGACAAGAGAGGTCCCCGGCCGAACCGGCACGCGCTGCGCGAGTATGAGCAGTATTACAACCGGCACCGCACCCACAGGTCCCTCGCCGCCGCAGCGCCCTGCGAGCCCGACTCCAACCCCCTTGGACCTGACCGGATCGAACGGCTCGCGGTACTCCGACGAGACCGGCTCGGTGGAGTCCTCCACGAGTATCGGCATGCCGCTTGACCTTTGCGGACGCGATTTCCGGCAACCTCGCAGAGATCGCGACCGCATCGTCGCGAGTCACTCCGGCGGCCGTGTCCACGCGGCGATATTCGATCGCTGCCATCCGCCCCTTTGCGGCAGCATGAGGAAGCCGAGGTGCCGGAGGGGGCGGATGGTAGTGCCAGGTTCGGAAAGGCCCGTCCGCAAGAACGCGGTGCCGCTCGCCCTGCGCTTGTACGGGAAGGAACTGCGGCGCCACGGATTCATCACCGCGGGCGCACTCGTGTCGCCCGCGCTGGGCGTCACGTGTCAGCTCTATCTCGCGCCGTTGGCGGTGGGCGGGCTCGTGGGAAAGCTTGCGGGCGGTGGCGGCACAAGCCTCGGCTCCGTCCTGCCGTACGTGCTGGCCTTCGCCGGTTTCATGCTGCTCTCGGAACTGTTGTGGCGCATCGGCCTGCACTGCCTCAACCGCGTGGACGGCCGCGGGATCGAGAACCTGTCCGCATTCGCGATGGATGAACTGCTGGAGAAGGACGCGGCGTTCTTCCACGACAACTTCGCCGGGTCGCTGACCAAACGGGTGCTCAGCTTCGCGTTCCGCTTCGAGGACTTCGTGGACACACTGGCCTTCAAGATCTTCGCCAACATCATCCCGCTGGGTTTCGCCTGCATCGTGCTGTGGCGCTACAACCCGATGCTCGTCGCGGTGCTGATCGGCCTGATCCTGGTCACGGGATGCGTGGTTGCGCCGCTCATCCGCCAACGCCAGCGGCTGGTCGACGAGCGCGAGGCCGCCATCGCCCAGGTGTCCGGCCACGTCTCGGACACGCTGACGAACATGGAGACGGTGCGGGCGTTCGCCGCCGAGCGGCGCGAGGGCGCGGAGCACCGGACCCGTGCCGCCAAGCAGCGAACGCTGGCACTGCGGTCGTGGGACTACAACAACCTGCGCATCGACACCGTGATCGCGCCGCTGTCCGTGCTCACCAACGTGCTCGGCCTCGTGGTCGCGATCGGAGTCAGTGATGGGCTCGGTGTGGAGGCGATCGTGGTGACGTTCGCCTACTTCGGGAACGCGACGCGGATCATGTTCGAGTTCAACCAGATCTACCGGCAGGTGGAGAGTGCGCTCACCGAGGCAGCTCAGTTCACCGAACTGCTGCTCGACCCGCCGGTCGTGCTCGACCCGGTGCACCCGGAACCGTTGCGGGTGAAGGACTCCCAGGTCCGGTTCGAGAACGTGGTGTTCACGCACGGCGGCGGTGAGCTGCTGTTCGACGGGCTCGACCTGGACATCCCGGCGGGCACGCGGATAGGGCTCGTCGGCCGCTCCGGCGGCGGCAAGACCACGCTCACCCGGTTGCTCCTGCGGCTGATGGACGTCGATCAGGGCCGCGTCCTCATCGGCGGCCAGGACATCGCCCGCCTGAGTCAGGCCGACCTGCGCGGCCTGATCGGGTACGTGCCCCAGGAGCCGGCCATGTTCCACCGGACGCTGCGCGAGAACATCGCGTTCGCACGGCCAGGCGCGACGGACGCCGAGATCTACCGTGCCGCGCATGCCGCGCACGTGACGGAGTTCGCGGACGCGCTGCCCGATGGGTTCGACACGATGGTCGGCGAACGCGGCGTCAAACTGTCCGGCGGACAGCGGCAGCGGGTCGCGCTGGCCCGCGCGATCCTGCGTGACGCGCCGATCCTGCTGCTGGACGAGGCGACCAGTGCGCTGGACTCGGAGAGCGAGGTGCTGGTCCAAGAGGCGCTGTGGCGGCTCATGGAGGGCCGCACCGCGATCGTCGTGGCACACCGGCTGAGCACGGTCGTGCGGATGGATCGGCTGATCGTGCTCGACCGGGGCCGGATCGTCGAACAGGGCACCCACGCGGAACTGCTCGACGTGGGCGGGACGTACGCGAAGCTGTGGCGCCACCAGTCCGGTGGCTTCCTCGACGAGGCGGTCGGTACTCGTTGATCAGTCCTCGCGGACTGATCAACGAGTACGAACCCACGCGCCTGGTGTACAGGTCAGGCTGCGGCGGCCGTGTTTTGACACCCACAGCGAGGCGAGGACGCGGAGTCCTGCCGCAGGTCGGCGGCGTCAGGGTGGAGCCGCGCTTGGGGATCTGCAGGCCGAGCCACCGGGCGGGATCATCAGCGAGCCCGACGATCACGCGCTGGGCCGCTCGCGCGGCGGATGGACCATGAAACTGCATCTGAGCCGTGAACAGGGGCAGAAGCCGCTGTCGATCCTGCTGACCGCCGGGCACCGTCACGGCAGGCCGCAATTCATCCCTGTCCTGCAAGGGATCCGCGTGCCACGGCTGACCGGCGGACAAGGCCTGTGACTGGCGTGAGCACCTGCGTGAGGCTCTGGACTATCGGAAGTGGTCAAAGTTCCACCTCCAGGTCCGTACGACGAGCGCCGAGAAGTGGGCCGACTGACCGACAGCAAGCACCAGCAGGGTTCCGGTGGCGAGAAGGCCGTCATGCTTCAACTGCCGCTGTTCGTCGCGGCCGCCGCTCACTACGAGGCGGCCGCGACGACGGCGCCCAGGCCCGTGTACCTCGACGAGGCGTTCGCCGGAATCGACGCGGAGATGCGGGGGAGCTGCATGAAGCTACTCACCGACCTCGATCTCGACTTCGTGCTTGCGAGCCACGACGAGTGGGGGTTCCACGCCGAGGTTCCAGGTCTGATGACCTACAGCCTGTACCGCGACCCGGCGGTCGAGGGCGTCCTGACGACGCCGTTCGTCTGGGACGGACATCGCAGCCGCGAACTCCAGGATCCCGCGTTGAAGCCGGCGCAGGTCATCTCGGACGAGGACACGCTGTTCGATGGGTGAGCTCGATCCGGAGCTGTGGGAGTGGACGGAGCTACCAGGTCCGCGGAAAGTCCTGCGGGCTTTGCGTGACCGTTTGGTCAACGGTGGCCGAGCAGAACGTGCGCTCTCGTTGAAAAGATTCCCGTTGACCGACGACGAACGCCGGGAGGTCATCGAACTGTTCGGTGAAGGCGTGGTCACGGCCGTGTCCGTGAACCTGCGCCGCGCTCAGCAACGCCTGGTGGCGAGCCGCTTCACGATGACGCTCGAGGACCTGGTGACCGGAGTGTTCGGAGACGTGGTCACCAGGTCGGAGGCCAAGCGCCTGCGGGACGAGGCGGCGAGCAAGGCCGTTGCCCAGGCGCGTGTGGCTCTGCTCGACGTGATGCGGCCCGTGCCCCAACTCGCGGACGAGTACCTGCTGCTGTCCCAGTTGGACTCTTCCACCACGTACAGAGTCCCAGCCGGCACGCGGACCCTCGCTGGCGCATGGAGCAGCTACGAATCGGGAATCAGGGCTGCGGCGAAGTGGTGGCCACGCCACGACAAGGGCCTGATCACACCGGAGAAAGGTCTTGCTGCCTCCGCATTCGGAGGAGCCAAGACCTGGACGGATGCCGGCCGCATGGCGTTCCAGAACCTGATCCCGCTGCCGTTCGACGAGGCGGTGGAGCTGGTGGACACCGAGATCAGGTTGCGTGGTCCGCTTGCCTGGAAGCTCGAGGACGTCGTCGTCGATGCCCGCACCGGATCGCCGTGGGTGAGTCTGCCGGCGCGGAGCCCTTAAGCTCGGCAGCTGGACGGATCGCCACGCGGGCTGCTGCTGATCGAGAACGACGAGAACTTCAACCAGGTGTGCACCAACACCGACGTGCACGAGAGCTGGCTGTGCGTATGGATCAAGGGATTCGCCAGCCACGGCCTGATCGAGTTCATCCGCAGGCACGACTGGACGTTGGCGGCATGGTGTGATCTCGACCCGAGCGGCATCGAGATCATAGCCAACGTCATGAACGAGACTGGCCGTGACGTGCACCCAGTGGGCATGGAACCGGACCTGTGGCGCGCTGCGCGTAAACGGCGCGACTCGGACGCGAAGCGACACGACTGGCAGCAACGCGCAGTGCAGCTGAGCAGGACCGGACCACCTCGCCTGAGGGCGCTGGCGACAACGATTTCGACTACAGGCGAGCGCGTCGAACAAGAGGAACTGGCTGTTTACGACCGTGTGATCCCCACTCTCGCCACCAGGCTCGCCGCAGTTTCCGATTAACGCAATGCTGTTGGTTGCCGCGTCGCCCGAGCAGCGCCTCGGGCAGGGTGCGCTTGCGCTCCAGGCGATGACTGAGGCGTGCGCAAGGTAGAGGCGGCTCTGGCCGGTCCGCACACCGCACCACGTCTCGCCCTCGCCGTCCGCGCTCTTGGTGACGCCGATCTGCGTGCGATCAGGCGCCGCATTGACGACAAGGGTCATCCACACCTGAGGGAAGCGCTGGAGATGACGGACCTTCCCTCCACTGTGGATTTCGGCTGGACTCCTCGAAGAGGGACGCCAGGTTGCGCTGACGACAGTGCAAGGGCGGCATCGCGGTCTCGGCAGGGCATCGCTGTGCCGATCTGGTCATGACTTCGTGGAGACTGTGGGGTAGCGGTCGAAGAAGGTGCTGACCATGAAGCGCGCCATCGCGGTGAGCCGTTCCGGCGGGTAGGTGGCGCGGTCGTTGAGCTGTGGGGCGTGCCAGAACTCCGCACTCATACGCTGATCTGCGGTAATCAGGTTCTGTCGTTCTGAGGGCATGATCGTGGGCGTGGCGCTGCGACTGTTGTACCTCGTCCTAGTTCAGCTGGGTGGCTGGTTGGTTTTGCTCGGCCGGTCCTCGGCGGTCAAGGACGTCGAGTTGCTGGTGTTGCGGCATGAGGTCGCGGTGTTGCGTCGGGGTCAGCGCCGTCCGCGGTTGGATTGGGCTGATCGTGCGGTGCTGGCCGCGTTGGCGCGGCGGTTACCGGTGTGGCTGCGAGAGCACCGGTTGGTGTCTCCGGGCACCGTGCTGCGGTGGCATCGGCGCTTGGTCGCGAAGAAAGTGGACCCACCTGAACCGGACTGGGCGGCCGCGGGTCGATGAGACTGTCGTGGCATTGATCGAGCGGATGGCGCGGGAGAACGCCGGCTGGGGTTACCGCCGTATCCAAGGTGAACTGCTCAAGCTCGGCCACCGGACGGCCGTGTCGACTGTTCGCCGGGTGCTGAAGCGTCTACAGGTACCACCCTCGCCGACTCGAGATACCGACACGTCGTGGCGGCGGTTTCTGCGTGCTCAGGCGGCGAGCATGCTGGCGTGCGACTTCTTCCACGTCGACTGCGCGGTCACATTGAAGCGGGTGTATGTGTTCTTCGTGATGGAGGTCGGCACCCGCTATGTCCATATTCTTGGCACTACCACCAACCCTGACGGCCGGTGGACTACACAGCAGGCTCGCAACTTCCTCATGGAGCTGGGTGCTCGGGCCAGCGAGTTTCGCTTCCTGGTTCGTGACAGGGCCGGCCAGTTCACGACGTCGTTCGATTCCGTTCTCGCGGACGCCGGCATCGACGCTGTGAAGATCCCGCCGAGGTCTCCGCGGGCTAACAGCTATGCGGAACGGTTTGTTGGCACCGTTAGGCGAGAGCTAACGGATCGGCTGATGATCATTAACGAGCGGCACCTGGAGTCAGTGCTGAACCGCTACGTCTCCCACTACAACCACCGGCGACCACACCGAGCGCGACACCACACTCCACCACGACCCGATCACCCAATCGCAGAGCCACGCTGCAGGTCCGTGCGTCGTCGGCGAGTACTAGGTGGACTGATCAACGAGTACGAACCTGCAGCAGCGTGATGCGCAGGTCAGGCTCCTGGGCCGGATTTTGGCACCCCACAGGACCACGGTTTCGGTGTGCAGCCGGATGATCAGCGAGTCGGGTTGTGGGTTGTTGCCGGTGGTGGAGGCGACGTGGTTGAGCTGGTCCATCTGGTTGCCGGACAGAGCTTGTCGCTCGCTGGGTCGCCAACTCGACTGCCGACAGTTCGTGATGTTGTGCGACGAGAACGATGGCAGTTGAAGGCATTTCGGACTCGGAGTCAGTAGGCGACGTCCGTCCTTCGACCGTGTCCGGGTGTTCGACAGCCTCTTCGTCCTCGGTGGAGTACTTCGCGAGTGCCGGCACGTCGCTTGACCAGCATGGACGTAGTTTTCGGCACGCACAGGGATCCGGTCGATCAGCGGTATCAACCGGGTGACGTCGCTGCGTTCCCACCGGTCAGCGAAACGGTCAGCGGGATGCCGCGTCCTTCGGTGATCAGGTGGTGCTTCGAGCCCGTTCTGGCACGGTCGACCGAGCTCGCCCCTGTTTGGGCCGCCCTTCAGGGTACGTGCGAGCCGTCGATCACCGCTCGCGACCAGTCCAGCGCGTCCGCGGCGTTGAGCTCGGCGAGCAGGTCCTCGTGCAGCCGTTGCCAGACGCCAGCCTGGTGCCAGTCCCGCAGTCGCCTCTGGGCGGTCATGCCGGAGCCGAAGCCGAGTTCCTGGGGCAGGAACCCCCACGGGATACCGGTGTAGAGCACGAACAGGATGCCGCACAGCACTTTGCTGTCGTCAAGCCGCTTGCGTCCCAGATGGTCGGAGCGGCGTGGTACCACCGGCAGCAGCGGCTCGATCCGCGCCCACAACTCGTCGGATACGATCCACGGAAGCTGCTCACCCTTCTTCACACCAAGGTCAACGCCCCGACGATCACCAGCATCCCAAGATCATTATGTTATGAGTTCTTAGAGCCTGTTGGTAGATGGTCATGCCGTGGTTGAGCTGGGTTGTCTGGGCTGGCCCCAGCGTGCTGGTGGTGGGTCGCCGGAGAGTTCTCGGGTTAGGCGGCGGGTCATGATCGTGACGGTGGCCCACCACACCATGGCTTCGTGGTGTTCTGGTCGGCGTTCGTAGTCCCGGACGAGGCGTCGATGGCGGGTCAGCCAGCCGAACGTTCTCTCGACGACCCATCTGCGGGGCAGTACCACGAAGCCCTTGATGTCGTCGGTGCGTTTGACAACGGTGAGTGTCAGGCACAGCACGGCTTTGGCCCACGTGACGAGGCGTCCGGCGTAGCCGCCGTCGGCCCAGACCAGGGTGATGGTGGAGAAGTGTTCGCGCAGCAGTGCCAGCAGCCGGTGGGCGCTGTCGCGGTCTTGCATGCCGCCGGAGGTGACGGTCACCATTAGCAGGAGTCCGAGGCAGTCAGTGGCAATGTTTCTCTTACGTCCCTTGGTTTTCTTCCCCGCGTCATAGCCGGCGCCGTCGGCTGCCACGGTGTCGGCACCGCGCACGGTCTGGGCGTCGATGACCGCTGCGGCAGGCAACTCGGCCCGGCCACATGCGATCCGGATGCGTCCCCGCAACCGGTCGATCAGACGCTGCGGCAGGCCCCGTTTCCTCCACCGTTCGAAGAACGCATACACCGCTTCCCAGGGCGGGAAGTCGGCCGGCAACGCCCGCCACTCGATGCCATAGCGGGTCAGATAGCCGATCGCGTCCACCATCGCACGCAGGTCATGCTTCATTGGCGCTCCGGCAGGGCTCTTGCGCAACTCGGCCATGACCGCCCGCGCTTGCGGCTCCAGCACCTGCCACTGCTCATCGGTCAGATCAGACGGATACCGACGTGTCCGGTCACGACATGCGCAACCAGACACGCCACAACTCGCCTTCGCGGCCTCGACACGGTAGACAGACATCCTGGGGCTTTTGGTGATCAAGTTGGTGGTGCATCTCGATTACCAGAAACCCCACCTTCATGCCCTCACGCTCACGACCAGCCCACACCATTCGCCAACAGACTCCCAGGGAGGAAGTCGTGCGAGTTCTTTTCTCGTCATCGCCGGGGCTTGGCCACCTGTTTCCGATGATCCCGCTCGCCTGGGCGCTGCGGACCGGGGGGCACGACGTGCTGGTCGCCAGCACCGGTGACGTCGTCGAGCGCGCCGCGCAAGCTGGGCTGCCCGCGGTGGAGGCCGCGCCGGGGCTGGACATGATGAAGTTCTTCGGGACTACAGTGCGGGAGAACGAGCGGTTCGGGGACTTCGCCTCGATCCACGAGCTGTTCGTGGAGGACCCGCGGCGGGCGATGGAGCTCGTCGCGCGGGTGTTCGCCGCGCTCGGCGACCGGCTCACCGAGGGGATGCTCGCCGCCGCCCAGGGTTGGCGGCCGGACCTGGTGGTCTTCGGGCAGATGGACTCCGCGGGCCCGTTCATCGCCGCGAAGCTCGGAATTCCCGCCGTGCAGCACAACTTCGGTTCGGCGCGCGGGACCGACGAGCTCGCGTTGTACGCCAAGTACACCGACGCCTACGACCGGCATGGCGTGACGCGGCCGACCGAGGCCGACGCGATCATCGACATCGCCACCGAGGGGCTCGGGACCCCGCAGATCGGGTGGCCGATGCGCTACGTCGCGTACAACGCGGGCGGGGTGCTGCCGGGGTGGCTGCTCGCCAAGCGGGAACGGCGGAGGGTGTGCGTCACCCTCGGCACCGCGGTCGGCCTGATGTCCGTCGGCGCGCTGGGCCAGATCGTCGAGGCGGCCAAGGAGATCGACGCGGAATTCATCTTCGCGCTCGGCGACTCCGACGTCGCGGAACTGGGCGAGCTGCCGGAGAACGTGCGCCTCGTTGAGTGGATCCCGTTGAACGCCCTGTTGGAGCACTGCGACGCGATCGTGCACCACGGCGGCTCCGGCAGCACCTTCACCTCGCTGGCCGCCGGAGTGCCGCAGTTGCTGCTTCCGCACGCCGCCGACCAGTTCGACAACGCGACACTCGTCCGCGACGCTGGTATCGGCCTGTGGCTCGAAGACACCACCGTGGACGCTTCGCATCTCACGAAGCTGTTGGAGGACAAGGAGATCAGGGCGGCGTGCGAGCGACTCCGCGCGGAGAACGCCGCACGCCCCCTGCCATCGGAGCTGGTGTCGAAGCTCGTCGCGCTGGTGAGCTGATCCGGCTTGGTGATCTGGGCCCCGACCGAGCTCAGCGCGCCGGAGCGCTGGCAGGCCTTGCGACCGAAATGTGTCCGGACGTATTCAGCCGGACGCCCCGGCCACGGCGGGAGAACGGGCCGGTTAACACCGAGGGGCGGCGACGGGGGTCTGAGCGTGCGCGGTAGACATTGCCCCGACACGGCACGGACCGAGGAGGACCCAACATGGGGTGGTGTGATCATCAGCGAGCCGGAGGAAGGCTCCCCAATCGAGGACCTGCCCTGGGGCATCGTGTTCCAGTCCCTCGACGATTCGTGGGACTCCTTCACCTGCGGGCCATACGAGCGGGACCCCACCACTGTCCACTGAGGACGAACGGTGCGCCACCGACCGCCAGCAGCGTTCCGGTCACCGCGACCGTGCGCAGCCACGGCCGGTCGCCGCGCCGTCACAAGCACCCCGTGTGGCCCAGCAGACGGCAGCAGCGCCGGACCTGGTCCGCAGACGACGCGTTGTCCAGCAGGACCAGCACCGAACGGCAACGGCCTGCCAGCGTGGGTGAACAGGCTGTCCAGTCGGACCGAGACTCCGGTGACCACCGCTCTACGCCCATGGACCTCGTCGCCCTCCCAGACGGTGAACGGGCTGTTAAGCACGTTGGCCCTTGCTCGAGGCCAGCGCTGTCTGCAGCCGCTGCTGAACGAGTTCGAAGTAGCTTAATGCAGTATGACCTCGGGTTTCCGAGGTCTTAACGCTGTACTGCTCATTTCCGGGTTCACTCGAATGACTGGCTATTCGACACGTACTGCGACTGAACCGGACGGAGCGAGGCTGCTCGACGTCCGCGTGCCTGGGCTTCCGGGAGCAAGCATGGGTGACGCGGACCGTCATCTTCACGAAGCGTAGTCGCACCGGATCGGCGGCGGTTTTCGCTACCCCGGCTGCGGTACAAATCTCCCAAGGTGCTGAATCGTGGGGTACAACGTTCAGGCAAGTACCGCTGGATCCTCCGCTCAGCTGGCCGGAGGAACCAGGTCTTCCATCGGAAGGTCCCCTGGTCAGTCAGGGAGGTGCTCGTGAAGAAGGGCAAGAAGAAGTCCGAGTCGCGACGTCTGCGTCGGAACAAGGGCTTTCATGAGGAAAGCCTGACCCGCGCGATCGGGGTCAGGCTCCTCTCAGAGTGGATCATGGATCTCGTCGCTCCGTGGTTTGGCTCCAGCGGCGACTAGTTCCTACTTCTCCACTCAAGGTGAGTACCAGGTCAGGTTGCCCCCTGACCTGGTACTCACCAGCTCACGGCAGGCTGGTGCCCTGCGGTTCCGATACTCATTAAGTCCAGCCGCACTGGCAGTTTGCCACAGGGCGCAAGGGCACCCCTTCACCTCTTTCAGTGATACAGCGGGCCCGGCCCGCACGCTCGACGGGGCGAGCAACACGCACGGCGAGACGAACGAGCATCGGGGGCCTCGGGCACATGGAGGTGCAGTACGCGCGCCTCGTCGGTGGTCTCGTGACCGTCGTCGACATCGAGCAGAGCAAGCTCGACCTCGCCGGGGAACTCGGTGCGGACCACCTGGTGAACGCCGCGGAGACCGATCCGGTCGAGGCCATCCGCGAGGTGGCGGTGCCGACGTAGCCGAGGTGCTGGCATCGGCGCCGAAGCCGTTCGCTCAGGCGTACCGGTCACTCCGCCGCGGTGGTCGGCTGGTGGTGGTCGCGCTGCCCGCGGACGACGCCGCCATCACGGTCCCGATCTTCGACACCGCGCTCGGCGGCATCTCGGTCATCGGCTCGATCGTGGCACCTGCGCGGACCTGGCCGAGGTGTTCGCTCTGCACGCGGCCGGGCGCGCCAGGGTGATCACGCAGACACGCTCATTGGACCAGATCAACGAATCCTTCGACGACGTGCTCAACGGCCGGGTGCCCGCCCGGCTGGTGTTCGAGCTGTGACGTGGCTCCGCGGGTAGCACGGTGATCAGTCGTCTGTACCCGGAAGGCCGCCACCCTCAAGGGTGGTGCCGAGTACGTACCGGCGGGGGGCCTGAGGGTCTGGCTGCCGCCGTGACCTGCTGGGCTTCGCCGGTGCCCCACAGGCGCAACCTCACAGGTTCTCCAGCAGTCCGGCGACTTCGCGGGTGTGTGCGGACGGGCTGGTGGTTCTGAGGCCGTTGCTCCAGCCGAGGTCCTCACCCCAGCGCAGCACACGACCGCGATCGATGACCAGCTGGCCGCGCATCGGCCGGGCGGGGGTGAGATCCAGGACGATATGGGCGACGTCGATTCCCTCGCGGGCGAGCCGGTCGACCACCTCGTCGAAGTACCGTGCGATGGCGACTGGGGTCCGGACCGCGCCGGTCTGCTGCATCGGGTGCCTCCTGTGGGGCCAGGTGAACGCCCACACTCTCCGTCGTGTGGAGCAGTCCTTCCAGGACACAAGGTCACGTTGTGACAGGGGCCCTCGCGGCGGGCGCCTGCTCGCCGAGCCGGTGCGGCCTCAGCCGGTTCGAGCGGCAGCACCCGCGTCGTCGCCGGCACCGCGGCGGCGGGGTGACCGTCACCTGAGCAGGTCGAGCTCGGCTTGCAGCGCCGTCGTGAACTCGAGCAGGTCTGGTACATGATCGGGATCGGCGACCATCGTCACGGTGAACGTGTCGGCGTAGGACAGGGCTGCGAAGGCCACGGTGACGTTGCCGGTGGTGGCGGACAACGGGATGAGGCCGACGACCGCCACGCTGCCCAGGCGCAGGGGTTGATCGGGGCCGTGGACGTTGGTCGCGAAGGTGTGCACCATGCGCTGGTGGTTCATGAACCAGTCCGCGGCGCCGAGCAGCTTCAACGTGCGGAAGATGGGTGCGGCCGAGGTGGCCGATCTCTTGTGCGACTTGGTGATGGTGGCGATTCGGGTCAGTCGTGACCAGTGATCGCCGCCGGTCGGCAGCGTGACGGGCAGGACGCCGGTGCTGTTGCCGAGGTGTGCGGCCGTGGTCGAGCGGCGCGTCGACACGGGGATCGAGACGATCAGCTCCTCGACGTGGTCACCGCGTCTGGCCAGCACCGTGCCCAGTGCACCCATGACGGCGGTGAGGAAGGCGTCGTTGACCGTGCCTTCGCAGCGGTGTGCGGCGGTGTGCAATCGGGACATGCTGGTTCGTGCCATGGTCTGCTGCCGCCGTGGGCCGGTCGGTTGGTTCAGGGAGCAGCGGGTACCGAGTGATGGCCACTGCAGCCTGGGAAACGAGACGTGCCCAGGCAACCTCAGCCAGGCATCCTTGGCCAGTTCGCGGCGGGTTGGCGGGGGAACGGGAAATGGCGCGGTCTCGGTGTGAGGTGCGCCGTCGACCAGGTTGGCCAGCACGGCGAGGCCGCCGATGCCGTCGGACAACACGTGGTGGAACACCAGGATCAGCGCCGCCCTGTTCGACTCCAGCCCGGTGACCAGCGTCGCGGACCAGAGCGGTGACGAGAGGGGCAGCGGACGAGTCACGAGGGTGGAGGCGATGTCCAGCAACGTTGTCTCGTCGCCGGGAGCAGGGCAGGCCACCCGGTGTATGTGCTCGGTGAGGTCGAAGTCGGCGTCGTCGACCCAGACGGGACGGCCGCAGCCGAACGGTGTCCTGATCAGCCGTCGCCGCAGCCGCGGAACGGTGCGGATGCGTTCTGCGAGCAGGGATTCGAGCTCGCCCGGATCCCGTTCCAGCACGATCACTGCGCCGACCTGCATGCCTGAGTCCAGCGACATCACGTCGTCGGGACTTGTCCGGTCGATCAACGGATCTCCTTTGTCGTCGGAGTCAGTGCACCGGCACGCCGCAGTCGGAGAACTGGTTGCGGACCCGCTGGATCAGCGCTGTGTTCGGTGGGGGTACGTCTTGCAGCGGGAACGGGATGCCGAGTTCGGCGTACTTCGGCGCGCCGAGCTTGTGGAACGGGAGGACCTCCACGCGCTCGACCGAGTCGAGGGTGCTGACGAAGGACGCGATGCCCTCGACGTTGTCCACGGCGTCGGTGTGGCCGGGGACGAGAACGAACCGGATCCACATCGGCTTGCCCAGCCCTGACAAGCGGTGTGCGAACTCGAGCGTGGGTGTGATCTCGCCGCCGGTGACGTGCCGGTAGGTCGTCGGGTCCCAGGACTTGATGTCGAGCAGGACGAGATCGGTGTCCGCGAGCAGCGGGTCCGACGCGTGGGAGCCGAGGAAGCCCGAGGTGTCGAGGGCGGTGTGCAGGCCGAGTTCCTTGGCGCGGTGGAAGACCGCGGCCGTGAAGGCGGGCTGGAGGAGGGGTTCGCCGCCGCTGATGGTCATGCCGCCGCCGGCGACTTCGATGAACCGGACGTACTTCGTCATCTCCGCCGCCACCTCGTCGACGGTCATGCGGTGGCCGTCGCGCATGTGCCAGGTGTCGGGGTTCTGGCAGTACAGGCAGCGCAGCGGGCACCCGCTCAGGAAGAGCACGAAGCGGGTGCCCGGTCCGTCGACCGCGGTGGCGATGTCCCAGGAGTGGACGGAGCCGGTGGTGCTCACAGCGACTCGTGGAAGGTGCGATTGATGACGTCGCGCTGTTGTTCGGGCGTGAGGCGGATGAAGTTCACCGCGTAGCCCGACACCCGGATCGTGAGCTGCGGGTGGTTCTCCGGGTGTGCCATGGCGTCGAGGAGGGTTTCGCGGTTGAGGACGTTGGCGTTGAGGTGAAACCCGCCCGCGTCGGTGTAGGCGTCCAGGACGCCGACGAGGTTGGTGACCTGTTCGTCCGGGGTGTGGCCGAGGCCGGTGGGCGTGATGCTGGCGGTGAGCGAGATGCCGTCCTGTGCCTGGTCGTAGGGGAGTTTGGCGACGGAGAGGGCGGCGGCGACGAGGCCGTGCTGGTCGCGGCCGTTCATCGGGTTGGCGCCGGGGGCGAACGGTTCGCCGGCTCGGCGGCCGTCCGGGGTGTTGCCGGTGTGCTTGCCGTAGACGACGTTCGAGGTGATCGTGAGCACGGACTGGGTGTGCACGGCGCGGCGGTGTGCGGGGTGCTGCCGGACCTTCTTCATGAAGGTCTCGACGAGTTCCACCGCGATGGCGTCGGCGCGGTCGTCGTTGTTGCCGTACTTGGGGAAGTCGCCTTCGACGGCGTAGTCGACGGCGAGGCCGGTCTCGTCGCGGATCACCCGGACGCGGGCGTGCTCGATGGCGGACAGGCTGTCCGCGACCACCGAGAGGCCGGCGATGCCGCAGCCGAGCAGTCGCTGGACCGGGTGATCGTGCAGCGCCATCTCGATGCGTTCGTAGGCGTACTTGTCGTGCATGTAGTGGATGATGTTGAGCGCCTCGACGTAGGTTTCGGCCAGCCAGTCGGTCATCCGGTCGAACGCGGCGCGCACCTCGCGCGGGTCGAGGTACTCGGACGTGATCGGGGGGTAGGCCGGTGCCACCTGAGCACCGGACATCTCGTCGCGGCCGCCGTTGATGGCGTAGAGCAGGGCTTTGGCGAGGTTGACGCGGGCTCCGAACAGCTGCATCTGCTTGCCGACGCGCATGGCCGAGACACAGCAGGCGATAGCGGTGTCGTCGTCGAAACGCGGCCGGATCAGCTCGTCGTTCTCGTACTGGATGGAGCTGGTGTCGACGGAGACCTTCGCGCAGAACCGCTTGAAGCCCTCGGGCAGCCGCGGCGACCACAGCACGGTCAGGTTGGGCTCGGGCGCGGGGCCGAGGTTGTGGAGGGTCTGCAGGAACCGGAAGCTCGTCCGGGTCACGAGCGGGCGGCCGTCGGAGCCCATGCCGCCGATGGACTCGGTGACCCAGGTCGGATCGCCGGAGAACAGCTGGTCGTACTCCGGCGTGCGGAGGAACCTGACGATCCGCAGCTTGATCACGAGGTCGTCGACGAGTTCCTGGGCCTGGAGTTCGGTCAGTCTGCCCTCGTCGAGGTCGCGCTGGAGGTAGACGTCGAGGAACGTCGAGGTGCGGCCCAGCGACATGGCGGCGCCGTTCTGCTCCTTCACCGCGGCGAGGTAGGCGAAGTACAGCCACTGCACCGCCTCGCGGGCGGAGGTGGCGGGTCCGGAGATGTCGTAACCGTAGGAGGCCGCCATCCGCCGCAGTTCCTCGAGCGCGCGAAGCTGCTCGGCGAGTTCCTCTCGATCCCTGATGACGTCCTCTGTGGACCAGAACTCGTCGAGTGCTTCGCGTTCCGCCAGTTTCGCCGCGATCAACCGATCGGTGCCGTAGAGCGGGACACGGCGGTAGTCGCCGATGATCCGGCCGCGGCCGTAGGCGTCCGGCAGTCCGGTGATGACGCCTGCCTTGCGGGCTCGCCGGATCTCGGCGGTGTAAGCGTCGAAGACGCCGTCGTTGTGCGTCTTGCGGTATCGGGTGAAGATCTCCCGCACCTGAGAGTCGAGCTCGTAGCCGTAGGTGCTGAGGCCAGCTTCGACGATGCGCAGACCGCCCTGGGGCATGATCGCGCGCTTGAGCGGTTCGTCGGTCTGCAACCCGACGATGATCTCGTGGTCGCGGTCGATATAGCCGGGTGCGTGCGCGGTGATCGACGACGGAGTACGCGCGTCGACGTCGTAGATGCCGCGGGCGCGTTCCTCGACGAACATCGCGGTCAGTTGCTGCCACAGCGCGGACGTGCGCGGGGTCGGGCCGGTCAGGAACTCGGCATCGCCCTGGTACGGGGAGTAGTTGGCCTGGATAAAGCCACGCACGTCGATCTCGTCGCACCACGGCCCGTGCCGGAATCCGCGCCAGGCGGTGTCGGTCGCGCGTTGCGCTGTCGCCGTCATCGAAGTTGCGCCTTTCTCTGGTGCGTCTGGGTGCATCCCGATTTCATGCTTGTCGTCGTGGTCGCCGGCGCGCAGGGGCCGCGGACCTGTTGTACGAGCGTCGAAGGTCCCGGGTCATGGCCAGATCGTTGGACGCAGCCGGCCTGGAGCCGGGTCGTCGAGTTGCCGGTTGCCGTGCAGGGACGATGGTCCTCACCTTTTTGGGCGCAATGCCGTTTCCGCGCGAGGGATCGGCGCTGAGAGTGGTGGGATGACGCGCATCGTGATCGTCGGCGGAGGGATGAGCGGGCTGAGTCTCGCGGCGCACCTCGCTGTCGCGGACCACCGGCACCCGGTGGTCGTGATCGATGACGGCAGTCGTCCGCTGGAGGCCATGACCTGGGCGTCGTGGAGTTCCAGGCCCGGTCTGCTCGACGCGGCGGCCAGCCGGTGGTTCGACAAGATCCGGGTGCACGTGAACGGCCGCACGACCGTCCTGCGGCTCGGCCGGTATCGCTATCGCGTCGTGCGGGGTGTGGACCTCGCCGCCGTGGTCCGCAGATACACCGATCCCTTGCGGCACTTCACGTACCAGCGAGGGCACGTCGATGGCCTCACCGACGGTGGGCTGACCGTGGACGGGCAGTTCCTGCGTGCGAGGTGGGTGTTCGACAGCGTGATCGGGCCGCCGGACGAGCCGTCACCGGATGGCGAGCTCGTGTTCCGCGGCTGGCGGGTGGCGAGCGAACGGCCGGTGTTCGACCCGGAGATCCCGACATTGTTCGACTTCCGCACCTCCCAGGTGCACGGGGCGAGTTTCGTCTACGTGCTGCCCGAGGACGCTCATCACGCGTTGGTCGAACACACGTCGTTCGCCGCTCCGGGAACGCCATCAGCCGAGACTGCCCAGCGAGGGGCGATCGCGGAGTATCTGAAGGAGGTCGCGGGTGCCTGCCACTACGAGATCGAGCGGGAGGAACACGCGGTTCTGCCGTTGCGTGCCGCGCAGACTTTGCGAGAGCACGGCCACGTGCTGACGATCGGAGCACGCGGCGGTCTGCTGAAGGCCTCGACGGGCTTCGCCTATCAGCGCGTCCAGCGGGACAGCGCGGCGATCGCCGACTCCATGCAGCGGCACGGTCACCCGTTCGACCTGCCGCGTACACCGGCGAGGTTCCGGCTGTTCGACGGCGTGCTGCTCGACGTCGTGACCCGCGAACCGGCCCAGCTGGAGCGGGCGTTCGGCGCGTTGTTCCGCTACCGCACGGCGGAACCCGCACTGCGTTTCCTGGACGAGGACACCGTTGTGCCGCAGGAGCTGCAGTTGTTCGCGGGGATGCCGGCGGCGACCTACCTCGCGGCCGCACGGCAGCGTCTCGCCCGCTGACGCAGGGTCCAAGGGCCCGGACGGGGTGAGCAGGTTCGCTCTGCCGAGGTCACCTCGCCGGGCGAATCGTGTATCACATGCGAGGAACTTCCAGTGGTGACAGCGTGAAATCCCCTTCCGCGCCGATCGTGGTGGGCGTCGACGGCTCCGCTTCCGCGCTGGCCGCGGTCAGCTGGGCGGCGGCCGAGTGCGCCCGGCATCACGTGCCGCTGCGCCTGGTGCACGGCTTCATGCTGCCCGCCAGCGACTATCCGGAGCTCCTGGTCACCGGGGACGAGGTGCGGCACGCCATCGAGGAGCAGGTCCGGGGCTGGCTTACCGAGGCGGCCGCCGCTGCCCGTGCGACGGCGCCGGACGTGGAGATCACGACCGACATCCTGTGCTGTGGCGCGGCGGGCCTGCTCGTCGAGGAATCGACGAAGGCGCGGCTCGTGGTCGTCGGCTCACGGGGACTCGGCACCGTCACGGGATTGATCGTCGGGTCCACGGCGGTGGCACTGGTAGCACACGCGCACAGCCCGGTGGTCGTGGTGCGCGGGACGGAGACGCCGCACGGTGCGGTCGTCGTCGGCGTGGACGGTTCGCCGACGAGCGAGGCGGCGCTGGCGTTCGCGTTCGACGAGGCCTCCACCCGCGGTGTGGCGCTGGTCGCGGTCATGACCTCGCAGGACTTCACCGTCGACACCGCGTACAACGTGTCGCGCATCGCCGTCGACTGGGCGCAGGTCGAGGAGGACGAACGGAGGCTGCTCGCGCAGAGGCTCGCCGGCTGGCAGGAGAAGTACCCGGATGTCGAGGTGCGTCGCGTGGTGCTGCGCGATCGGCCGGCGCGGGCGTTGATGCGGTACGCGGCAGAGGCGCAGTTGCTGGTCGTCGGCAGTCACGGGCACGGTGGGTTCGCGGGCATGCTGATCGGCTCGACGAGCCAGGCGCTCGTGCACCACGCTCCTTGTCCGCTGGCGATCGTCCGCCCGGCGAAGTGACGGCCGGGACCTACGTCACCACCACGTGATGGCCAACCGCACTGCCCGAGCCGACGCCGACGATCGAGGCTCAGCGGTATGAACGCTGCAGATGTGATGACCAGCCCGGCGGTCGTGGTCAACCCGGCCACGACGGTCCGCGCGGCGAGTGCGCTGCTGGGTGATCACGGGTTCTCGGCCCTGCCCGTGGTGGACGACGAGGGCAGGCTGGTGGGGATCGTGTCCGGTGCCGACCTGTTGCTGGCCGGCATGACCCCGGAGACCGGGAACGGGCCGGTGGCGCGGGTGATGCGCAAGTCCGTGATCAGTGCGCCGATGTCGGCGACACCGGCGGAACTGACCACGACCATGCTGTCGCAACGGCTGAGATGCCTGCCGATCGTGACGGAGGGGCAGCGGCTCGTCGGAGTGGTGAGCCGCAGCGACCTGCTGCGGATCCTCACCCCGGAGGACGCCGTGCTCGCGGCGCGGGTGGACGCGGCGTTGCGGTCCTACAGCGGCAGTCCACGATGGACGGTGTCGGTGGCCGACGGTGAGGTCAGGGTGTCCGGACCGTTCGCGGACATGGCCGAGCGCCGGGTGGTCGAGGCCCTGGTGCGCACGGTGCCCGGCGTGCGGGCGGCGCGGGTCGCCTCCTGAGGGACGAAGGTCCCGAGCAGGGCAGGCCCCGGGCCACTGACCGGTGAGCACGCTCCCCGAGACGCTGAAGTACATGAGCGACAAAGAACTTCATCCGATCGTGGTCGGCGTGGACGGGTCCGCGGCCGGCGCGGCGGCATTTCGCTGGGCCGTTGACGAAGCGCGCCGGCTCGACTGCCCGATCGACGCCGTCTCGGTGTGGCACATGGACTACGGCGTGATGATGGCTCCTGGAGCGGCTGAATCCGGGCTGGACCCGGCCGGCATCGAGGCGGAGAACAGGTCCGTGCTCGGCGCGGCGACGGCGGACGTCGACGACGTGGACCTGCGGCGGGTTCTCATCGAAGGTGACGTGAAGAGGCTGCTCGTCGAGATGTCCCGGGACGCGCGGATGCTCGTCGTGGGCAACCGAGGACACAGCGCCGCGGCCGAGCTGCTCCTGGGTTCGGTCAGCGCCTATTGCGTGCGCCACGCGAGCTGTCCCGTGGTCGTGGTCAAGGCCACCGGTGCCGATCCGCGGGCACACGGCGAGCGACAAGAAGCAGGGAGGCAACGATGACTGCGGCGGCCACCGGCTATCCGGTGCAGGTGCACGCACGGCTCGACCCAGGCCTGAGCCGATGGTTGTGGCTGGTGAAGTGGTTCCTGGCGATTCCGCACTACCTGGTGCTCGCGTTCCTGTGGCTGGGGTTCGTGGTGTTCAGCGTGGTGGCCTTCTTCGCGATCCTGTTCACCGGCCGCTATCCGCGCGTGTTGTTCGACTTCAACGTCGGCGTGCTGCGCTGGTCGTGGCGCGTCGCCTACTACACCTACGGCGCGCTGGCGACGGACCGCTATCCGCCGTTCAGCCTGGGCGCCGAGCCGGACTACCCGGCGACGCTCGACATCGCCTACCCGGAACACCTGTCCCGAGGTCTGGTGCTGGTGAAGTGGTGGCTGCTCGCGATCCCGCACTACCTGATCGTGGGGTTCTTCGTCGGTGGCAGTACGTACATCACCTACCAGGCAGGCGAGACGATCCGCAACTCGGGCGGCGGCCTGATCGGTCTGCTGGTCTTCTTCGCCGGGGTGGCGCTGCTCTTCACCGGCCGGTATCCGAAGAGCCTGTTCGACTTCGTGCTCGGCATGGACCGCTGGGCGCTGCGCGTGGCCGCCTACGCCGGGCTGATGACCGACGCCTACCCGCCGTTCCGGTTCGACACCGGCGGCGACGAACCGGGCACGACGACGATCGACCAGGCGCCGACGCCCGCCCCCGAGCACCGCGGCTGGACACCGGGGCGCGTGGTCTCGGTGGTGATCGGGGCGCTGCTCCTGATCACCGGTGGTGCGATCGGCGGCACCGGCGGGTTCGGGCTCTGGGCCGACTCGACGCAACGCGACGCGGCCGGGTTCCTCAGCACCGGTTCGGAGTCGTTTCACGGCACGGGCTACGCACTGGAGTTCGGCACGGTGGAACTGCGCTGGACGGACGCGGACTGGGGCCTCGCGGACAGCTGGCTCGGCGAGGTGCGGGTGAAGGCGGACGACGATGTCTTCATCGGGATCGCCAGGACGGACGACGTCACGCGTTATCTGTCCGCTGTGGAGCATGACGAGGTGAGCATGGTTCAGTCGCGGGTGACCTACCTGCACCGCGGTGGCGGTGCGCCCGCCGATCCCGCCGCACAGAACTTCTGGGCGGCCTCCGGCACCGGCCAGGTGACCTGGCGGGCCGAGCAGGGCAACTGGACGGCGGTGGTGCTGAACGCCGACCGCTCACGGGTGGTTGACACCCGTCTCGCGGCGCAGGCCGAGGTGCCCGCACTCCGGCCGGTCTCGATCGGGCTGATCGTCGGTGGCGGCGTGATGGTGTTGCTGGGGCTGGCCTTGATGCTGGTGGCTGCGCTGAACGCCGGTCGATCCCGGCGCGACGGAACGTCTGCGGTCCCAACGGGACCGACGCCGTAGCGTCTGTGAACAGCTTGGCCGCGGGAGGTGGTTCGGGTGCGGGCGTTCGACGTGATGTCCGCGCCGGCGCTGACGGTGTCGCCGCGGACGACGGCGGAGGAGGCCGCGGCCCTCGTGGCGGAGCACGGATTCGCCGCTCTGCCGGTGATCGGCGACAACGGCGAGCTGGCCGGTGTGGTGTCCGGAGAAGACCTGTTGCGTGAACAGCTGCGGGCGCGGCGTACCGCACAACGGGTGCGGAGCGATGAACCCGTGCGCGGTGGCCGTGGACGCCGACATACCGGTGGGGGAGGTGGCCGGGCAGCTGTGCGGCCACCACTACCGTTCACTGCCGGTGGTCTGCGACGGCGTGGTGGTCGGTGTGGTGAGCCGAGAGGACCTGCTGCGCGCGCTCACACCGCAAGACGAGGCGATCGCGAGTTCGTTGTGCGACAACCTCGGTGCTCGCCCGTGGGATGTCGTGGTGCTGGGTGGTGCAGCCACGGTTCTGGGTGTCTTCCACAACCACGGCGAGGAGCTGGTCGCGAGAGACCTCGCGGCATCCGTGCCGGGGGTACGTTTCGTCGTGGTGCAGCCGTGCGCGTCCCCGGCCTGAGACGTGCCCTCAGAAGATGATCTCGCGGTTGGACAGCGACCCGAACCGCGAGTCGCAGCGGTCGGCCGGGCCGGCACCGCCGTCGCGGACGTCCAGTCCGGACGGGTCTGGGCCGTCGTCGCCCAGAAGCGTGTCGTCACCAGCTTTCCCGTTGAGGGTGTCGACGACTGCTTCGCCGTCGGCCCAGTCGTTTCCCAGGCAGGCCGTGTCGTTTCCGTCGAGACCGAACACGACATCATCACTGCGGAGCGTGACGAAGGCCCGCGGCCGTGAGGAGAGCGGGCACCACTGATCTTCGAGAGTTGCTCGTGCCAGAAGTCCGTTGCCGTGCCGGTACCTGCCCAAGCGGCCGAATCTCACCGTGTGCGACGCATCCACCTGCCGCCGATGCTCGTCGCGAGCAGCACCGCGCCGGCGACGAGCAGCAGCACACCACCGCCCACAGCGCCATCGGTGAGGTCCCACACCAGCTCTGGAACCACGATGGTTGTCGCGATCACACCCGCGACGAGCAGAACCGTTGAACGCACGCCGAAGTAGATGACGAAGCAGACGAACGCGAGGCACGCGGTGAGTGCGTAGGCGATCGGGGCATCGCCTCCCAATGGTTGCTGCGCACCGAACAGCGCCGTGGCGGCACCGACGGCGAGCGCGAGCTGGATCGGCCTCAGGACGTCCACAAGGGACAGGAAAAGCCCTGCCAACCCGAGCGCGAACAGCGCGGCGCCGCTGGAGAGCGCGCTGTCGGGCGCCAGTTCGGTGATCCACGCGATGACCGTGAGGATCGCTCCCGCCGCCAGGACCAGGTAACCCAGCGCCGTGGTGACTACGGCGTAGGCCGCGACCGCCACGAGCAGACCCGTCGTGGTACCCACCACGACCTGGTGTGAGCTCGCCGCCGTGCCCGCGGTGAATGCCGCGGTCACGGCAGCGAGCGAGAACAACGTGCTGACCACACGACGTCGACGGTGCGCAACGGACCGCACCGCGGGAATCCCGCCCGCCACCACGAAGGCGGCGACCACGAGGCTCGCGGTGGTGGCACCGAGCACGCCGCCCCTGGCGAGCCGGGTGAGGTCCTCCCAGGACACCCCGAGCACCAGAACGGCGCCGCCGAGCACCAGGCCGCCGCCGAGGTACGCGGCGACCTCCGCGAGGCGGTCGCCGAACCGCGGCGGCACGCCGGTGTCCTCGAGAGCCGCGATCACGGCCTGTTCCTGCTCTGCTGACAGCATTCCTCGCACCGTCAGCGCGTGCAGCGCCTGCTTCTGACGTGCGGTCACCGCCATGGTCACTCCTTCGGCTGGTTCGCCACCACGACGGCACCGAACAGCGCGGTGCCGTTCACGGTCAGCACAGGTGCGTCATCGGGAAGCTCGCGCCCGTCGTTGCTCGTCTTGTCGTCGATGCCGCCCATGAACGGTAGCCCGCCGACCGAGACACGCCAGCCTTCCGGCACGAGTACGTCGACTCCGCCGAAGAGCGCGAACGCGTCGACGTCCGCGTCTGTGTCGATGTGCGTCTCTCGGAGGTCGAGCGTCGCGCCTCCGAAGATGGCTGAGACGTCGGCGTGCCGCAGGTGCTTCGACCGCTCTTTCGTGCTGGCACCACCGAACATCGCGATGGGAGTGCGGGATCCGTGGTGCCGGCGCAGGCCGATGAGCACTGCGACACCCACCCCGGCGAGCACCGTGGGCAGCAGGAGGTCCCCGGTCGTCCAGTCGAGCGTGCCGGCGAGCAGCACGAGGCCGAGCACGACGATCACGACCGGGCCGAGCGACACCCGCCGTTCGGCGACCATGGCGACAAGGCCGAGCACGACCACCGCCAGGGGCCACCAGTCCGCGATGACCGGCCCGGAGTCGAGCACGCCGAGCGCGTCGAGGATGCCGAACGCGCCCAGTGCGAGCAGCACCAGCCCGACCCACAGCCGCACGGGTTTCACAGCTGCTCTCCCTGGCGTTCGACCTCGATGGTCCAGTCGCTCGCGAGCGCGGCGATGGCACCGACGGCCGTCACGACCGGTGCGGCGATCGCGGCCACCACACCGGCGGTGACCGGGACCTCCATCACGGTGTGCCCCTTGTCGTTCTTGATGATCAGGCGCCGGACGTTGCCCTCGTGGATGAGCTGCTTGGCCTTCTCGACGAGTGCGTCGCCGCGCAGGCGGGTCTCGGACTTCTGTTCGATGGACATTGTTCGTCTCCCTTCCACCACCACGATCTCCCTGCGCGTGGCCGCAGGGCAGTGACCTTCGGTCATGTGTGCGGGGCCGTCGGCCACTGCCGCGTGAGGGCGAGGTGGCCGACGATCTGTGCAGACTCGTGCGGCGGACTCGGCCTGTGCAGCCGAGAACCCCGATGAAAATCCCCTCCGGACCCTTCGGTGACGATCGGGCAACCCACAGATGGCGAGCGGGAGCGCGGCGATCACGCGCTGGGCCGTGCGGACGACTCGAGGTGGCCGGTGAACCAGTTGCGCGCCGGCCGGGCGACGGTGTCCAGCGCGTCCGGCTCCTCGAACCGCTCGGTTGCGCCGCGCACCACGACGAGCCGGTGCTCGCACCGCAGCCGTGGAACGAGGCGCTCGTGCAGTGCGATGCCCTGCTCGTCGGCGCTGCCGGCTACGAGCAACGTCGGTGGGCGCACCTCGCCGAGCCACGGCTCGGCGAGGTCCAGCCGTCCGCTCAGGCTCACCACGGCGCACAGGTCGCTGCGCGGATCGGCGGCGGCCCCGAGCGTGGCCGCGGCACCGTTGCCCGTCCCGAAGCAGCCGACCGGCAGCAGCCGGTGGTTCGCTTCGCCACGAGCCCATCTCGTGACGGCGGTCAGCCGGTGGCCGAGCAGGTTGACGTCGGACACGGCCGCGCGGTCGAGCTCCTCGTCGTGGGTGAGCAGCCCTGCCAGCACCGTCGCCACCCCGGCACGGTTCAGCTCGGCCGCGAGGTGGCGGGTGCGTGAGCTGTGTCCGGCGCTGACACCGGCTTGGGCGAAGACCACGCTCGCGATGGGATGCTCCGGCACCGCCAGGTCACCCTCCAGCCGCACGCGGCCGACCGGCACCTCGATCGAGCGCTGCCGCGCGCCGCGGCCGAGGGGAGGGAAGCTCGTGGCGGGCGGCGTGAGCGCGCGGATGACCTCGGCGTCGCTGACCTGCCGGAAGTCGTCGTAATGCCGGCCGACCGCGTCGAGCTCCGGTGGTGTCGTGACCGCCACGACCTCGTTGGCGTCTTGGCGCAGCAGACTGATCACGTCCGGTGGGCACACCGTCGTCGACCACGATCGCCGTGCGCCCCTTGAGCCGGGTCTGCGACGAGAGCCGGTAGCGGCGCAGTCTGCGCAGGAGCTCCCGGCGTTGCTCGTGCTCGACGGTCACGAGCTCCGACTTGGTCACGCCGGACAGCCGCTGCACGCGACGGTCGAACACGCGCACCCCGCCCTCGCCGATGGCGCCCGCGGCGACCTCCGGCTGGAACGGCAGTCCGAGCTCGCGGACCAGGACGACGTCCAGCGGTGCGCCGAGCGCGTCCGCCACCTCGACTGCCACCACGCGGTACGGCCAGAACAACGGCGTTCTGGTCACGCAGATGGCCGAGGCGTGCCGCCAGGAGGCGTCCTGCCTGAGTGCGATCGCCGAACCTCACGATGTCACCTCGCGCCGGTCGATCGGCACGCTGCGCGACAGTTCGAGCGCCCACGCCACGTCCTCGGAACCGACGACACCCACGAGATGCTGGTCGCGCAGGACGAGCACGACCTCCCGCCCCTGCCTGAGCTGCGCTCGGCCAAGCACGTCGAGCAACTGCTCGTCGGGAGACGCGACCGTCGTCCCGGACGGTGCGCGGCACACGTCGCCGATCCGGGTGTTGAGCGGGTCCGGCACACGGGCGAGCTCCGCGAGGCCGATGACGCCCACGACGACACCTTCGAACGACACCACCGGGAACACCAGCCGGTGCGGGCCGGAGACGAGGCCGTCCAA
Organism: Lentzea sp. NPDC004789; assembly: GCF_053601075.1. Lineage (NCBI taxonomy): Bacteria > Bacillati > Actinomycetota > Actinomycetes > Pseudonocardiales > Pseudonocardiaceae > Lentzea > Lentzea sp. NPDC004789. Next base: position 101,523 of record NZ_JBSGBE010000021.1, read on the forward strand.
GAACGTCCGCACGGTCCACCACCCCGGCGCGACGGGCGGATCCGGCGTCATGACGTCCCGCACGCGCACGCCGCCGAGCCGGTGTGTCATCTCGTCCGCGGACTGTTCCGCCGCGCTGCTGACCGTCAGATAGGCACCGAGCAGCACCAGCCACAGTCCGGACAACGCGCCGGCGAACACCTGCATCAGCCCGAACGCCACCAGAACCAGACCGAACACCCGGCCCGCGACGGCTGCGGACCTGGTACCGCGATGCTCGTCGCCCGTGCGCCACCACACCGCTGCCGCGAGCACCCGGCCGCCGTCCAGCGGTGCGGCGGGGACCAAGTTGAACACGGCCAGCACGCCATTGGTGACCGCCAGCCACAGCAGGGGAGAGGCGATGAGCGCGGGGGCGCCCCACGTGCCGAGCGCGATGCCGGCCGCACCCGCGAGAATCGCGACGACCACGCTCGCCGCCGGACCGGCCACGGCGATCATGAACTCGGCTCGCGGGCTGCGCGGCGCGGACGACAGGCGCGACACGCCGCCGAGCAACCACAGGTCGATGCGGTCGACCCCGACACCGAACCGTTGCGCGACCAGGGCGTGTGCGAGCTCGTGGGCCAGCAGCGACAGCATGAACGCCAGCGCGGAGAGCACACCGGCGGTCCAGTAGACGACCCCCGCGTGGCCCGGTGCCGCCTGCGGGAGCACGGACATCGCGACCACCTGGGCGATCACCATCACCGCCACGAGCGTCGACCAGTGCGCGCCGATCGCGATCCCGCGCAGCCGCCCGAGTGGAACCGAAGGCAGTCCGGTGTTCATGGGTCCAGCGTCGCGAGCGGGGTCCACGCCGGAGCAGAGACGGAGGTCCGCCGTGTTCGCGGCAATGGTCCCTGACTGCTGCCCACCTTGGGTTCTGCGCCCTGGGAAGTGACTGAGAGCAGGCTCACCTCAGTCGCCGGAAACGCGGAGGAAGGGGAGCGGAAATGACCACCAACGGCTACACGGCAAGGCACCGGGCCATGCTGCAGGCGATCGCGGACGGACGTGGCGAGCTGGTGTGCGGACGCACCCCCAGCCTGAGCGTCGACGGCCTGTGGTGTGACTTCACCGCCACGGTCGAGCTGTTCACCGGTGGGCTGTTCCGCCCTGCTCGTGAGGCGGCGTTCGGCACACCGGCACCGGCAGTGCTCACCGCCTCCGGTGCCCAGGTTCTGCGCTCGTTCGCGGCGGCCTGACATGACCAGGCGAACGAAGATCGTCATCGCCGGAGTGGCCGCCACCGCGGTCGTCCTGGGGCTCGTCGCCGTGCTGATCACCCTGCGGGGAAGCAGAACGGAACCGGCGGCGCCGACCTCCACGACCCCGACCTCCGCACCGGCCTCCTCGAGTGCCGGGACCACGAACCTGCTCGTGTACTTCCACCGAGGCACGCCGGGTGATCCGGGCAAGGTCGTCGCGGTACCGCGTTCGGTGCCGAAGACGGCCGCGGTCGCGACAGCGGCGTTGAACGAGCTGCTGCCGGGTCCGACCGCGGCGGAACGGGCAGACGGCTACTGGTCGATGTTCGTGCCGGGAACTGCGCACTCCCTGAAGAGCGTGCGGGTGGCGGACGGCGTCGCGCACGTGGACTTCCACGACTTCCGCAACGTCATCCCGAACGCGAGCTCCAGCTTCGGCAGCGCGGCACTGCTCGCCGAGCTCGACACCACCCTGCGGCAGTTCCTGACGGTGAAGTCCACCGTGTACTCGTTCGACGGCGACGTCGCATCGTTCTACCAGTGGCTGCAGCTGACCCCGCCGGGGCTGGGCGACGAGGCCGAGGCGGTGGCCGCGGCGAGGCTCTTCCTGATCCAGTACGCCGGGATGCGGGTGGTCTTCGGCGGGCCGTTCCACCGCACGGGCAACGGACTGGCCGAGCTCGTCTGCTACCCGGCGAGCCCGAACGACGACACCAGACCGGTCACGACTCTGCCGACGGTCGTGTCGCTGCAGCGGTTGAGTGACCGGTGGGCCGTGACGAGCACCCGTGCGGACGTCATCCAGGTCGATACGCCCAAGAGCGGTGACGTGGTTCGCTCGCCGGTGTCCGTCACCGGCCGGGCGCACGTGTTCGAGGGCAACGTCACCGTGCGGGTGCTCACCGACAAGACCAGGGCCGAGATCGGCCGCGGGTTCGTCACCGGTGGCGGTGACGCGTTGCGCCCCTTCTCCGGGCAGATCACCTTCACGTCGCCGAACGGTGGCAACGGCTGGATCCTGTTCCAGGAGGAGTCCGCGGCGAACGGCGATGTCGTTCTCACGACCGCGGTGCCGGTGGCGTTCGCCGGCGCAGCGGAACCGTCGGCGACCGTGCAGAGCTGACGGTCGCACCGGTTCGAATGCGCGCGGCTCGGCGCAGTACTCCCGCGCTGCCGCCGCGAACCGCACCGCCTGCGAGCCGTCGACGTACCGGTGGTCGAAGGTCGCCGTGACACCGAGCACGGGGCGGGCCACCACCTCACCGCTCCGCACCTCATCACCGGGCGCAACAGCCAGATCGGCAGCCGTCCCAGCAACGCCTTGCTCCTGCCGAACTCGGGATCGGTGCCCGCGGCGATCGCGGCGTGCCTTCGGGGTGAGCTCGTCGGCGACCTCCACGACGGACTTGTGCTCGACGTCGGTGATCTTGACGCCGCTGAGCTCCTTGCCGTTCTCCACCGAGGTGATGAAGAAGACGTCGGTGGTCTCACGCTCGTACTCCCGCCCGAACGCCACCCGCACCCGCAGCTCAGGCACCTGCACGAGTCCGTGGGCCACCGCACGCCCGACGAGGTGTGTGATCGTGACGCGCGTACCGCTGACCTCGCGGACGTGGTCGAGGTAGGCGAGCAACGCGGTCGCGTCGAGGTCCAGCTCACCGTAGAACTGGGGATCTGACGGTGGACGCCAGGCGGCCCAGGCGAGCTTGCGCCAGGTGGGGATGGTCCGTGAGCTCACGTGCGCCTCCGTAGTCCGAAGAGGACGATCACGGGCAGGGTGAACAGCAGTGGCACCAGGACCGCCAGCGGACGCTGCAGCCACCAGATCAGGTCGGGGGCGCGGTCGTCGGAGATCTGCCCGCCGAGCAGGAGGAACCCGGACACCCTGGCCAGTGCCATCCCCGTGCTGTGGAACAGGAACAGCGGCAGCGCGATCGAGTTCACCACCGCGACCGCCCGCCGTGCTGCCGTGCCGGCGAGAACGCGTTCGACCAGTGGGCGGGTGACCACCGCGAAGCCGATCTGGAACACGAGCAACGCCACGATCACGAACGTGGGCGGTCCGACGTTGGACAGCCGGTCGCCGGGCACACCGACCATCGATCCCGGGTAGAGCCCGGAGAACACCAGGCCGACGAGGCCGAACAGCCCGCAGAGGAGCAGAGCCCATCCCGTGCGCCGGGTCAGCCGGTGGTGGAAGAAGCCGGCCTGATGGGCGAGTTACCACACGACGAGCATGTTCACCCAGCCGATCGACGGCAGGCCGTAGCGGAACCGCAGCACGTCGACGGCCATGGCGATCCCGCCGAGCCAGACGGGCACGAGCACGTCGAACCGGCGGTGCAGCCAGGAGCTCACCGGCACGAGTGCGATGAGCACGACGTAGATCCCGAGGAACCACAGCGGGCTCACGACCAGCAGCACCACGTCGTGGATCCAGGAAAGCCCGAAGATCGCCCAGGACACCGCTCCGAGGACCACCCAGGTGAGCACGAGCAGCAGCGCTGGAACGAGCAGATGGCGGACGTGACGCCACACGTAGTGGCCGACGCCCTGGTCGCGGTCGCGGGCCCACGAACCGCTGTGCACGCAGCCGCCGACGTAGAAGAACATCGGCAGCACCTGAAGCAGCCACGTGAGAATCCACACGCCGGACAGGAAACCGAGCGGGCTCGTCGGCACCGGACCGGCCGGTGTCCAGCGCAGAATCGTGAAAGCCCAGTGCCACACCACGACCACCACGAGGCTGGTCGCCCGCAGCCAGTCCAGGTACTCGTCGCGCGGGCGCATACTGGACTCATCATGAGTCGTCGCGTCGCGGCGCTGACCGCCGCAGTCCTGCTGCTCGTCCTGGCCACCACCCTCGCCAACCGCGTCCTGCCCGGATGGGCCTATCCGCTGTGCGGCCTCGTCACCGCGGCCTGCCTGGTCGGGCTCGCGCGCTGGTCCGGGCTTCGTGCCGCCGCGATCGGGCTGGACCGCGCGCACCTGCGACGGGCGGGCCTCTTCGGCCTGGCGGGCCTCGCCGTGGTGGCGCTCGGGTTCGGCATCGCTCTGGTGGTACCGGCGCTCAGGTCGTTCTTCCACGACGGCCGGATGCCCGGCCTCGCGCTGAGTTCCGTGCTGTGGGTGGTGCTGATCCGCATCCCGCTGGGCACCGTGCTGCTGGAGGAGATCGCGTTCCGCGGCGTGCTGCCCGCGCTGCTCGGCGGTGGCGACCGCTGGCGCTGGGGACCGGTGCTCGGGGCGTCGGCGCTCTTCGGGCTGTGGCACGTGCTTCCCTCACTCGCGTTGACGCACAACGCCGCGGTGAGCGCGGTGTTCGGCGATGCGTCGCTGGTCCTCGTCTCGTCGGTTGCCGTGGTGGCCGCCGCGATCGCCGGTGTGGTGCTGCTGTGGTGGCGGCACACCGGCCGCGGCGTGCTCGCCCCCGCCCTCGTGCATCTCGCGACGAATTCCGGCGGCGTGCTCGTCGCCTGGTACGTCCTGTCCTCAGCGTGATCGGGGCAGGCCCGCGCGGGCAGGGCCGAAGGGCTCGCGGGCGGCGGGACGCAGGGCCGTGGGCGGCGGAATCCGTTGGTGCTGCACTGGAGGAATGGACCAGCTCAGCCCCTTGGACGCCGCGTTCCTCGAGGTGGAGGACGCCGACCCGCACGCCTCACTGGCGATCGCCTCGGTCGCGGTCGTCGAAGGACCTGCGCCGGGCCACGACGAGTTCCTCGCGCTGATGCGCGCGAAGCTGCCGGTACTGCCCCGTGCCCGGCAGAAGCTCGTGCGCACGCCGTTGGATCTGAGCACACCGGCGTGGCAGGACGATCCGTCGTTCGACCTCACCTACCACGTGCGCCGCACCGCCCTGCCCACGCCGGGCGGTGACGCGGAGTTGTGCGCGCTGGTCGCGCGGATCATGGGGCAACGGCTGGACCGCGACCGCCCGTTGTGGGAGTACTGGGTCGTCGAGGGCCTTGCCGAGGGGCGGTGGGCCGTCCTGGCCAAGGTGCACCACTGCATGGCGGACGGTGTGAGCGGCACGATGATGTACGACGTGATGTACGGCGAGGTGCCCGCGCCGGAGCCTCCTGGCGGTGGTTCCTCCGCGAGCCTTTTTTCGTTGCTGGCGAACGTGGTTCGCGCACCGCTGGCACTGGCAGGTGGAATTCTGTCGCTCGCGCTGTCGTTGTTGCCGGTGCGCCCGTCGTCGCTCTTCGGGCAGATCGGCTCACCTCGTCTCTACCGGGTGGTGCGAGCCTCGCTGCCCGAGGTGAAGGAGGTCGCCCGCACCTTCGGGGTGACGGTGAACGACGTCGTGCTGGCGGCGGTCAGCCAGGCGTACCGCGTGCTCTTGCTGGAACGCGGCGAACGCCCGTCCGCGCACAGCATCCGGACCATGGTGCCGGTGTCGGTCCGCGGTGACCGGCGGCTGGACAACCAGGTCAGCCTGCGGCTCGCGTTCCTGCCGGTCGACGCCGGGACCGCGGTCGAGGCGCTTTCCCTGGTGCACCAGCGCTTCACCGACGCCAAGCGGGGGCATCAGGCCGAGTCCGGACACGCACTGGTCCAGCTGGCGAGGCACGAGCCGTTCGCGCCGCTCGCGTGGAGCGTGCGGCTCGGCGCCATGATGCCGCAGCGCAGCATCGTCACCGTCACCACGAACGTCCCCGGCCCTCGCGAGCCGCTGCGAGTGCTGGGGCGCCGGATCGTCGAGATCCTGCCGTACGTCCCGATCGCCGTTCGCATCCGGACCGGCATCGCGGTGCTGTCCTACACCGATCGGCTGGCGATCGGCATCACCGCGGACCGCGCCAGCACCTCCGACGTGGACGTGCTGGCCGACGCGGTGCACGAGGCCTTCGCCGAGCTCCTCACCGCGTCACGGCGCGACGCAGCGTCCACGCACCGAAGCTGAAGAGAACGGCGGCGAATCCGAGCAGCACGGCCAGGTTCGGTGCGATGGTGAGCAGATCGCCACCACGTCTGGTCAGTGCGCTGAAACCGTCGTTCGCCCAGCCGTGCGGGGTCGCGAACGCCAGCTTCCGCAGCACGGGGCTGAAGAACTCGAGCGGCACCATGCATCCGCCGAACGCGGCGAGGCTCAGCCCGAGCAGGATGCCGGCGCCGGTGGTCTGCTGCTGGGTGCGGCAGATCGCCCCGAGCAGCAGCCCGGCTCCGCCGGAGACGAGCGCGAAGGCGGACAACAACGCCGCGGCGGCGAGCGGGTCACCCCAGCGGACGCCGAACAGCAAAGCTGATCCGAGGAGCACGATCAGGCCCTGCAGCAACGCGATCGCGACGCGGCCCAGTGCTTCACCGGTCACGATCACCCGTGTGGACGTCGGGGTGGCGAGCATGCGGCGGGTCACGCCGAGCCTTCGGGTCTCGACGAGGAACGCCGCCGTGGTGAGCGAGTTGAGGAAGGTGAACACGATGAGCTGGTTCGCCGCACCGAGGTCGAACCCGGAGTAGCCCTCCGGGAACAGCGCCTGACCTGCGGTGCTCACGCGCACCTCGACCGGTGCGACGCGGGCGGAGTCCACAAGGGACAGCGCGGTGGCGCGGTCCAGCCCGGTCCGCGCGGCGACGAACTCGCCCGCCGCGAGCCGGTTGGCCTCGCGGGTCAGGGAGGTGGTCACGAGCATCCGCAGCTGCTGGCCCGTGCGGTCGGCGCGGGCGAGGAGCCGAGGGGTGTCGCCCGTTGTCCGCACGAGTCCGGCGCTGATCTCGCCGTGTTCCACCGCCGTGCGCAAAGCCGGTTCGTCCGGGAAGGCCCGCACCCGCACCGCGGGATCGGTGCTCAGCGCGCCGGCGTCACCCACCACCCCGACCACGGGTGTCGTCGCGCCACCGAACGCCGCGCCGATGACGAACACCAGCATCAGCGGCAGTGCGACGAGGAAGAACAGGCCGGTGCGGTCGCGCAGTGCGCGGTGCACGTTCATCCAGCCGATCGAGAGGACCTTCACGGTCGCACCACCTTCCGGAACAACAGCAGGGCGACCGCACCCGTCACCGCGGCGAAGACGGCCATGGCCGCCATCGACGGCAGCACCGCGGCGACACCACCGCCCGCTAGGTCCGCGAGCCCGCGCAGGAACCACCGGTGCGGCGCCAGCAGGCTGAGCTTCTCCAGCAGCCCACCCGCCTGCGTGACCGGGAAGAACGCGCCACCGAGCGCACCGAGCACGATCGCGACGATCGCCTGCCAGCCGCCCGCCTGTTCGGACGTCTTCGCGATGGCCGCGACGACCGCCATCGCGCCGGTCGCGGCCAGCACACCGGAAAGGACCAGCGCCGCGACTCCGACGGGATGTCCCCAGTGCGCGCCCATCAGCAGGGAGCTGGCCACGATGAGGACCGTCATGCTCACCACACCGACGGCCACACTCGTCAGCAGCTTGCCCGCGAGGATCGACGAGCGGCGCACCGGTGCGGCCAGCAGCCGGGCGAGGGTGCCGTTGCGGCGTTCGTCGAGCAGCCCGGTCACTCCCGGCTGCACCGCGAAGAACAGGAAGAACACCGCCATGCCCGCCGCGTACTGGGTTTTCGCGTCGAGTTGCCTGCGGCCGGTGGTGTCCTCGGCGACCACGGGCTGCGGCAAGGAGGTGGCCGCAGCCGCGGCGAGCTCGGCGGGCGGCGTCGACACTCCTGAGTGGACGGTCGCGGCGATGGAGGTGCGGACCGCGGCGAGCCGGTCGGTGTAGGCCTGGGCGAGCGATCGCGCGATGTCGGTGCCGGTGGGTGCGTCGACGTCGCCGACGACCTCGATCCGCGCGGCGCGCCCTGCCTGGACGTCCTCGGTGAGCCCGGTGGGCAGCAGGAACGCCGCGGTGGCCGTGCCGCTCTCCACCAGCGCCCTGGCCTCCCGCTCGGACGAGACGGTGCGCAGCTCGATCGCACCGGAGGCCGCCGCCTTCCGCAGCACGTCGTCGGTGAACGCACGGGCGACCACACCGCGGTCGCCGTCCGCGACGGCATAGGTGAAGAGCTGACTGTCGCCGCTGATGTTGCCCAGGATCAGCGTGAAGACGCCGGCGAGCCCGAGGGGGAGGACGATCGCGAGCACGTAGGCGGTGCGGTCACGGGCCCGCTCGCGCAGGTCGCGTGCGGCGATCAGCAGTGCGTGGCGCACGGCTCACTCCCTCAGCGCTTTGCCGGTGAGGTGCAGGAACACGGTTTCGAGGTTCGGTTCGGTCACCTCGACCGACCGCACCACGACGCCGTTGAGGGAGATCGCCGACAGCACCGCGGGGAGACATTCCCGCGCGTCGTCGACCACGAGTTCGAGGCCGTGTTCGTGCGGTGCCACACTTCGCACGTTCGTGATGGCGCCGAGCACGGCGGTGGCGTGCGTGAGATCGCCGTCCAGCTGCAGCGAGACCCGGTCGCGTTCGCCGAGCCGTTCGACCAGTTCGCGCCTTGTGCCCTCGGCGATCAGCCGGCCGGAGTCGATCACGCCGACGCGGTCGCACAGGCGTTCAGCCTCCTCCATGTAGTGCGTGGTGTAGAGGATCGCCATGCCCTGCGCGGCGAGGGTGCGGACGTTCTCGAGGATCTGGTTGCGGCTCTGCGGGTCCACCCCCGCAGTGGGTTCGTCGAGCACGAGCAGCCGCGGTTCGTGCAGCAGCCCGATCGCGACGTTGAGCCGCCGCCTCATCCCACCGGAGTACTCACGGCTGAGGTCGTCGGCGCGTTCCGTCAGCCCGACGACGTCGAGCACGTGATCGACCCGTTCCCTGGCGGCGCCGTAGAGGCTCGCGAAGAACCGCAGGTTCTCCCGGCCGGTGAGGTCCGGGTAGAGCGCGAGCTCCTGCGGCACGTAGCCGACCAGGTGCTTGGCGGCGATGGCGTGCGTCGACATCGCGGTACCGTCGACGACCACCTCGCCGGCGTCGCGTTCGAGCACGCCGGTGATCATCGAGATCGTGGTCGTCTTCCCCGCGCCGTTGGGACCGAGCAGGCCGTAGGTCTCGCCCTCCGCGATCGTGAAGGACACGTCGTCCACGGCCAGAATCTCGTCAAACCGCTTTTTCAGGCCGGAGCATGAGAGGACCGTCATGGCGCGCTCCCTCCGACGGTACGGCGACCACGGGGCAGCGGGCGTTTCTGAGGCAGTAGGTCGTGATGGAGCTCAGCACCAGCACACCTGCCTTGCGGTACCCGTGGTCCCCGACGACCAGCAGATCCGCATCGGCCGAACGCGCCACGAGTGTCGGGCCTGGCTGCCCGTACGGCACCTCCTGGTCGATGCGCACGCCGCAGACCGCCGTGCCGAGCTCCTCCACGGCGGCGGCGAGTTCGTGACGGTGCTTGCTGGTGAACGGACTGGCACCGGCGCCCGTAGACTGGCTGAGCTGACACACGGACAACGCCAGTACGGATGCGTTGGTGCGCTTGGCTTCCTGGACGGCCCAGGCGAGTGCGGCTTTCGCGGCCGGCGATCCGTCGACACCGACGACGATGCGGGACGGGGAGTTCATGAGTGGCTCCTCGGTGAGATGTGCCACTCAGCGTGCCTGTGCGGGGAACGCGCGGCGCAGGGGCTTTCGTCCCTGGCTTGTGCGCGGAAGGGATCGTCCACTGGGGATTCGAGGGCGCCGGCGCGCGGGTGTTCGACTGTGACATCTGCGTCCTGCGCGCCGACGCGAGACCCACCTTCGAGGATGGGTCCCGTTCGTGCCAGGGACTTATGGCCTGGCCGATCGTCACGACGCGGCGGAAGGCTCGCGCCGCCGCTTCGGAAGGCGCCGATGCCCGCCGAGAAGCATGTGCAGCAGCCCGATGCCGGCGACGAAGCCGAAGTCGTACCAGTTCCCGTTGTTGTGCACCTCGTAGATGCTCACCCGGTCGGTGAACAGCGAGATGATGAACGTGACGGGATAGATCAGGCCGTGCCACAGCCCCTTCCAGAACCCGGCCAGCATTCCACCGTCCACATGCGACATCACGTTCGGTCCAGCCGCACACGCCGTGGCGGCCAGTGCCACGGCGACGAGAAGCAGCCACAGTTTCGCCTTCATCGCGGCCGGGTCTTCGCCTTGACGATGCGCAGGGCCACGAACAGAGCGGCGATGGCGACCGTGCCCCCGGTGGCGACCAGCCGGTTCACGTCGATCGCCGGCTCCCACCGGACCTTGCCGTCGCTGATGACGAACGCGCCGGTGGGCCTCGCGTTGACGCCGAAGCCGCCACCCTCGCCTTCCTGGCCCTTCTCGTCACGTCCCGTACCACCGCCCGAGCCGCCGGCCACCGTGGCGGCGGCGATCAAGGTGATCCCGTCCTTCTCGTACGGCTCGGCGTAGACCTTCTTCGCCTCTAGCGAGTCCCTCGTCTTCGCGATCAGCTCATCGATCTTCATCACCGCTCCTGGAAGTTCGTTTCCTCCTGCCAGCGTCGGACCGGGCCGCGTGGCGTGACAGGGCCTCAAGTCCTCGGGCGGCAGGGACCAGGCCTCGGCCCCGGTGGTGTCCGAAGGCACTCGGGCGCGAGCGGCGGGCTCCCTACCGTCGAGCCATGACAGCAGTGATCTCCGTGTCCGGCCTGCGCAAGGCGTTCGGCCGGACGACCGCACTCGACGGTCTCGACCTGACCGTCCGCGCCGGTGAAGTGCACGGGTTCCTCGGGCCCAATGGCGCGGGCAAGACCACGACGCTGCGCATCCTGCTCGGGTTGCTGCGCGCCGACGCGGGCAGCGTCACGTTGCTCGGCGGCGACCCCTGGCGGGACACCGCGACGTTGCACCGGCGCCTGGCGTACGTGCCGGGGGACGTGACGCTCTGGCCTAACCTCACCGGTGGCGAGGTGATCGACCTGCTCGGCAGGCTGCGCGGCGGGCTGGACGCGCGCCGCCGCGCAGAGCTGCTCGACCGGTTCGAGCTCGACCCCACGAAGAAGGGAAGGGCCTACTCGTCGGGCAACCGGCAGAAGGTGGCGCTGGTCGCCGCACTGGCGTCGCGTGCCGAGCTGCTCGTCCTCGACGAGCCGACCGCGGGCCTCGACCCGTTGATGCAGGCCGTGTTCGAGGACTGCGTCGAGCAGGAGCGGCGGGAAGGCCGGACCGTGCTGCTCAGCAGCCACGTCCTCGCCGAGGTCGAGAAGGTCTGCGACCGCGTGAGCATCATCCGGCAGGGGAGAACCGTCGAGACCGGTTCCCTGCAGGAACTGCGGCACCTGACCCGTACCTCGATCACCGCCGACCTCGCGCAACCGCCGAACGGGCTGGCCGTGCTGCCCGGCGTGCACGAGTTCCACGCCGAGGGCACGCGTCTGCGCTGCCAGGCGGACACCGACCAGCTCGCCGAGGTTCTGCGGGCGTTGAGCGCACTCGGGGTGCGCAATCTCGTCTGCCAGCCACCCACTCTGGAGGAGCTGTTCCTGCGGCACTACGAGGTGACGGCGTGAACGGCACGTTGCAGTTGGTCCGGCTCGCGCTCCGCCGGGACCGCGTGCTGCTCCCGGCGTGGCTGAGCATGTTCGTGCTGCTGGCGGTCGGCTCCGCGGCCGCGACCAAGGGCATGTTCCCCAGCACTGAATCCGTTGTCGCCGCGGCGGACAGCATGAACGGCACACCTGCGCTCGTCGCCGTGTACGGACGGATCTACGACCCGACGTCGATCGGTGCGCTGGCGATGCTGAAGGCGCTGGCGACCGGAGCGATGATCCTTGCGGTTTTCTCCATCGTCATCGTCGTACGGCACACGCGCTCGGACGAGGAGTCTGGACGGCGTGAGCTGATCGGCGCCGGAGTGGTGGGCAGGCACGCTCCGCTCGCGGCCGCGCTCGCCGTCGCCGCCGGGGCGAACATCCTGCTGGGGCTGGTGACCTCACTCGGCCTGGCCGGCGCGGGCCTGCCGGTGGACGGCTCGTTCGTCTTCGGGCTGGCGTGGACGAGTGTCGGGCTCGCCTTCGCGGCGATCGCCGGGATCACCGCGCAGGTGGCCACGTCGACCCGTGGTGCGACCGGTCTCGCGGTGGCGGTGCTCGGCGTCGTGTTCGTGCTGAGAGCGGTGGGCGACACGGCGGGCGTGGCAGGACCGCGTTGGCTCTCGTGGCTGTCTCCGCTCGGGTGGGGCCAGCAGTTCCGTCCCTACGCGGGCAACAGGTGGTGGGTACTGCTGATCACCCTCGGTTTCGCGGTGACGGCTGCGGTTGTCGCGCACCTCCTGGCCGCCCGGCGTGACCTCAACGCGGGTCTGCTGCCGGATCGACCGGGACCGGCGACGGGAACGCTGCGCGGTGTCTTCGGGCTCGCGTGGCGGCTGCAACGCGGTTCGCTCCTCGGATGGGTCGTCGGGTTCGTGGTCTACGGCGTCCTCGTCGGAAGTGTCGCGGGCAGCATCGGCGACATGATCAGCAGCCCGCAGGCCGCGGAGCTGTTCAGGAAGCTCGGCGGCGACAACGCGTTGACCGACGCCGTGTTCGCCGCGATGTTCGGCTTCCTGGGGGTGATCGCCTCGGTGTACGGCCTCCAGACGGCGATGCGGCTGCACAGCGAGGAAACCGAACTGCGCGCCGAGTCGTTGCTCGCCACGCCCGTCACGAGACGGCGCTGGGCGGCGAGCCACGTCGTCATCGCGCTGGTGGGCACGGCCGTCCTGCTCGTCAGCGCCGGTCTGGCGGCCGGAACCGTGCACGCCGCCCAGGCCGGCGACCTGTCCGTCGTGGGCAAGGTGCTCGCCGGTGCGCTCGTGCAGATCCCCGCCACCTGGGTGCTCGTCGGGATCGCGGTCGCCGCGTACGGCCTCGCATCGCGGCTGGTCGTGGTCGGCTGGTCCTCGCTCGCGGTGTTCCTGCTGCTCGGCGAGCTCGGTCCGATGTTCGGCTTCGACCAGTGGCTGATGGATCTCTCGCCGTGGGCGCACCTGCCGAAGGTGCCGGGATCGGCCGTCACCGCGACTCCGCTGGTGTGGTTGCTCGCCATCGCCGCGGCAAGCCTGATCCTCGGGTTCGCGGGGTTGCGACGGCGGGACGTTGTCTAGCTGAACAGCATGGCGCGCGTCTGACCTGCGATCTCCAGGTCTTCGCGCGCCTCCACCACGAACACGTGGCTGATGCCGAGGAACGGCAGCCCGTTCACCACGTCCGCCCGCAGAACGGCGTCGTGTTCACCGACGCCGCCGGTGAACACGAGAACGTCGAGGCCGCCGAGAGAGGCGGCCATCGCGCTGACCGCCTGTCGCAGCCGATGCGCGTAGACCTCCAACGCCAGCGACGCGTGCTCGTCACCGTCCTCCGCGGCCCTGCGGACGTCTCGCATGTCGCCGGTCCCGCTCAGACCGGCGAGCCCGGAGTGGTGCTCGAGACCGTCCTCCAGCTCGTCGAGCGACAGCCCGGCCCGCAGCAACCACACCAGCAGGCCTGGATCCACATCGCCGCTGCGGGTCGCCATCACGAGCCCGGCGAGCGGTGTGAAGCCCATCGTGGTGTCCACCGAGCGTCCTCTGCGGACAGCCGCGAGCGACGCGCCGGCCCCCAGGTGGCAGCTGACCACGCGGGCGTCCGGCATCCCGGCCTGCTCGACGGCCTTCCGCGAGGCGTAAGCGTGCGAGAGTCCGTGGAATCCATACCGCCGCAGACCCCACTTCCGCCGCCACTGCGCTGGTAGCGCGTACGTGGCCGCGAAGGCGGGCATGGTCGCGTGGAAGGCCGTGTCGAAGCAGGCGACTTGAGGCACGTCGGTCAGCACAGCGGTGATCGCGTCGATGCCCGCCAGGGCGCGAGGCTGGTGCAGGGGCGCGAGACCGGTCAGCCGTTCAAGGGCGGAGCGCACGTTCGCGTCGATCCGCGCGGGGCCGGTGAACTCAGGGCCACCGTGCACAACACGGTGGCCGACTGCGTCGATCGCGGGAGCCTCGGCCAGGAAGTCCCGCAACGGCTCGGTGTCACCGGCCCAACGTTGGGCGTGCGACTCGGCGAGGACGGCGTCGTCCTCGCCGAGCACGCGCAGCTTCAGGCTGGACGAGCCCGCGTTGACCACCAGGACGTTCACTGCCAGGTCCAGTCACGCACTTCGGGCAGGTCCTCGCCGTGCTCGCGGATCCAGGCGTGGTGGCGGGTGCGCTGGTCCTGCATGAGCTGCCGCAGCCGCGCGGCCTTCGGTCCCAGTCCCGGGACGCGGTCGATCACGTCGATCACCAGGCGGTAGCGGTCCATGTCGTTGAGCACGAGCATGTCGAACGGCGTCGTGGTGGTGCCTTCCTCCTTGTAGCCGCGGACGTGGAGGTTGTGGTGGTTGGTGCGCCGGTACGTCAGCCGGTGGATGAGCCAGGGGTAGCCGTGGTAGGCGAAGATCACCGGCCGGTCCGCGGTGAACAGCGCGTCGAACTCGCGGTCCGGCATGCCGTGCGGGTGCTCGGTGTCCGGCTGCAGCCGCATGAGATCGACGACGTTCACGACACGCACCCGCAACGACGGCAGGTGCTGACGCAGCAACGACGTCGCCGCCAGCACCTCGACGGTCGGTGCGTCACCGGCGCAGGCCAGCACGACGTCGGGTTCGTCCTCGTCGTTGCTCGCCCACTCCCAGATGCCCGCGCCACGAGCGCAGTGCAACGCGGCTTCTTCCGCGGAGAGCCAGTCCGGGGTGTCGTTCTTGCCGGCGACGATGACGTTGACGTAGTCCTTGCTGCGCAGGCAGTGATCGGCGACGGAGAGCAGGGTGTTGGTGTCCGGCGGCAGGTAGACGCGGACGACCTCGGCCTTCTTGTTCATGACGTGGTCGATGAAGCCGGGGTCCTGGTGCGAGAAGCCGTTGTGGTCCTGGCGCCAGACGTGCGAGCTCAGCAGGTAGTTCAGCGACGCGATGGGCCTGCGCCAGTTCAGCTTCTTGTGCGACTTGAGCCACTTCGCGTGCTGGTTGAACATCGAGTCGACGATGTGGATGAACGCCTCGTAGCAGTTGAAGAGCCCGTGCCGGCCGCTCAGCAGGTATCCCTCCAGCATGCCCTGGCACAGGTGCTCGGACAGGACCTCGACGACCCTGCCGTGGTGGACGAGGTGCTCGTCGACCGGCAACGTCTCGGCCTGCCACTGCTTGCCGGTCACCTCGAACACCGCGTCGAGCCGGTTGGAGGCCGTCTCGTCCGGTCCGAAGATGCGGAAGCCGGAGGGGTTGAGGGTGATCACGTCCCGCAGCATCCGGCCGAGTGCCCTCGTCGGCTCGGACTGGGTGCTGCCCGGCTTGACGACCTCGACGGTGTGCGGGCGGATGCCGGGCATCCTGAGCTCTCGCAACAGCAGTCCGCCGTTCGCGTGCGGGGTCGCGCCCATCCGGTGGGCGCCGTCCGGAATCAGCCGGGACAGCTCGCCGCGCGGAGTTCCGCCGGCGTCGAAGAGCTCCTGCGGCAGGTAGCTGCGCAGCCACGACTCCAACAGCCGCAGGTGCTCGGGGTTGTCCCGCACCTCCGCCAGCGGAACCTGGTGGGCGCGCCAGGTGTTCTCGACCGGTACTCCATCCACTTCGGACGGACCGGTCCAGCCCTTCGGGCTGCGCAGCACGATCATCGGCCAGGACGGCCGATCGGTTCGCGTCTTGATCCGCGCGAGCTCGTCCACGACCTGGTCGAGCACGTCGGCCATGCGGGCGTGCATGGCTTCCGGCTCGTCACCCTCGACGTAATGCGGCGCGTAGCCGTACCCGCGCAGCAAGGCGTCGAGCTCGTCGTGCGGGATGCGGGACAGCAGGCTCGGGTTGGCGATCTTGTAGCCGTTGAGGTGCAGGATCGGCAACACCGCACCGTCGTGCATGGGGTCGAGGAACTTGTTGACGTGCCAGCTGGCCGCGAGCGGGCCGGTCTCCGCCTCTCCGTCACCGACCACGCACGCCACGATCAGCCCGGGGTTGTCGAACGCCGCGCCGAACGCGTGCGCCAGCGAGTAGCCCAGCTCACCACCCTCGTGGATCGAACCCGGCACCTCGGGCGCCACGTGGCTCGGCACGCCGCCGGGGAACGAGAACTGCCGGAACAACCTGCGCATGCCCTCCCCGTCGCGCGGCACATCCGGGTAGGTCTCGCTGTAGGTCCCCTCCAGCCACGTGTTCGCCAGCAGGGCGGGGCCACCGTGGCCGGGGCCGGTCACGAACATCATGTCGAGGTCGCGCTCGCGGATCACGCGGTTGAGGTGGGCGTAGACGAAGTTCAGACCCGGCGTGGTGCCCCAGTGGCCCAGCAACCGGGGCTTGATGTGCTCTGGCGCCAGCGGTTCGGTCAGCAGCGGGTTGTCCATCAGGTAGATCTGACCGGCCGACAGGTAGTTGGCGGCTCGCCAGTACGCGTCGACCAGCGACAGGTCGGCGTGGGACATGACGCACTCCTCTGCTCGATGTGCTTCCCACGGTGCTGACTGAACGGATCCAGGACCAGGGACCCAGGTCCCTCCGCACCCGGCTCCTTCGGACCTGTCGACCGGAGTTCCGCGGGAGCGAAAGTGCGGGTATCACTTCGCATGGAGGTTCACGATGAAGCACGCAGGCGCGACGGAGATCGGCAACGTCGCGATCGAGCTCGACGGCCGGATCGCCGCCGCGGCGAGGCAGTACGCGCACGACAAGATCGCTCCGCTGGCCCGCTACGCGCCCGAGCCGGCCCAGTTCGCTCACGTCCGGTTGACTCTTGCCGGTGCGCGCAGGATCGCGGTTCACGTGAACCTGGACGTCAACGGCACGCACATCGTTGCGAAGGCGGAGGCGCCCACGTTCACGGAGGCGGTGGACGCCGTCCACGACCACCTGCGTGGCCAGCTGCTCAAGATGCACAACTGAGGGTCAGCTCCGCCCGGACGGCGGCGGCGAGGGGAGCGACGGCCGCCGCGACCGCGGGACTCAGCCCGGTGCCGAAACCGACGTCGGCGACCTCGACGGCGTAGATCACGAGCCGCTCGGGCCGGCGGTCGAGCGCTTCCGCCAGCTCCACGGCCTCCGGCACGCCGAAGCCGTGGGAGCTGGCCACCGGAATGGTGTGCGGCAGCGTGGTGCGGTGCCAGCGACCGGGCACCGATGGCGTGCAGCGGACCGCGTCGACGATCACGACGACCTCGGCGCCGTCCCACGCCTCCATCAGCCGGACCGGGTCGCCGTCGTTGATCTCCGCGTGGACGCCAGACGTGGCGAGCGCTCGAGCCACGGCCGGACCGACGCCGTCGTCGCGGCGGAACTCGTTGCCGACCCCGATCACCACCGCGCTCATGCCGGTTCCCTGGTGAAGTCCAGGAAGTGCGCCGAGCAGGAGATGCACGGGTCGTAGTTGCGAATCGTCTGCTCGCACAACGACTGCAGCGCGTGGTCGTCGAGGTGTTGGTGCGATCGAACCACCTGTGTCACGTCCGCCTCGATCGCCGCCTGGTTCTGGGACGTGGGCGGCACGATGTCGGCGTTGAGGATCCGGCCTGCCCGATCGAGCTCGTAGCGGTGGTACAGCAGGCCGCGCGGCGCCTCCGTGACACCGTGCCCGACGCCGGCACGTGGAGTCACCTCGACCGCGGGTGAGCCGGGCCGCTCGTACGACTCGATGATCCGCAAGGCCTCCTCGACCGCGTACACGACCTCGACGGCCCGAACGACGATGCTGCGGAACGGGTTGCGGCAGACCGGGCCGAGCCCGACCGCCTCGGCGGCCTCCCGAGCGACGGGGGAGAGGCGGTCCGAGTTGAGGCTGTACCTGGCGAGGGGACCGACCAGGAACGTCCGGTCGTCCAGCCGCGCGTGCAGCGCGGTCGAGTGCGGCACCTGGTGCTCGACGACATGGCGGCCGAATTCGGCAACGGAAAAGGTGAGACCCGTGCTGACGTGCGGCTCGCCGCGGTCGAGCGGGTAGCCGTCGGCGTCGCGCAACGCCAGCAGGTCGTGCGGCACCTCGAGGTCGGGGAAGTCGAACCCGGCCACCCACTCCAGGGTGCCCAGCGCGTCGTACAGCGCCTGCCGCAACGTCCTGGCCAGCGGCCGCAGCTCGTCGGGCGCCGGAACGCGGTAGAAGCCGCCGACGCGGACGTTGACCGGGTGAATCGCGCGCCCGCCGACCAGGTCCATGATCTGGTTGCCCGCCTTCTTCAGCGCCAGCCCGCGTTCGACGACCGCACGGTGCGCGCCCGCCATGGCGATGCCGTCCGGGAAGCCGAGGAAGTCCGGTGCGTGCAGCAGGTAGATGTGCAGGGTGTGGCTGGAGATCCACTCGCCGCAGTAGAGCAGCCTGCGCAGTGCTCGCAGCTGACCGTCGACCCGCACGCCACACGCGTCCTCGATCGCCAGGCACGCGCTCATCTGGTAAGCCACCGGGCAGATGCCGCAGATGCGGGCGGTGATGTCGGGAGGTTCGCAGAAGTCCCTGCCGCGCAGGAAGGCCTCGAAGAACCGCGGCGGTTCGTAGATGTTCAGCTCGACGCGGTCGACCTCGCCGTCGACGGTGCGCACGTGCAGCGCGCCCTCGCCTTCGACCCGGGCCAGGCCGGCGACCTGCAGCGTCCGGTTCGCGCGATGGGTCATGTCCACTCCGCGTTGGCGTTGAAGGTGCGGAACACCAGGTGCAGCTCGTCGTCGCCCATGCCGCTGCGCTTGAGCAGCGGCACGAGCGCGGGGACGTTCGGCCGGTTCATCGGGCCGAAGCAGCCGTAACAGCCGCGGTTGACCGCGGGACACAACGCCCCGCAGCCGGCGTGGGTCACCGGGCCCAGGCACGGGGTGCCGTGCGCCACCATCACGCAGGTGAGGCCCCGCCGCTTGCAGTCCGTGCACACGCTCGTGTCGGGAAGGTCCGGCTTTCTCCCAGCCAGCAACGCGGTGAGCACCTCGATCAGCTGCCCCTTGTCGATGGGACAGCCGCGCAGTTCGTGGTCCACGGTGACGTGCGCGGAGATGGGCGTGGACGTCTGCAGTGCGGCGATGTGCTCGGGCCGGGCGTAGACGATCGAGCGGAACTCGTCGACGTCGGCGAAGTTCCGCAACGCCTGGATGCCGCCCGACGTCGCGCACGCGCCGACGACGAGCAGCACCGCGGACTGCTCCCTGATCCAGCGGATCCGCTCGGCCTCGTCCGGCGTGGTCACGGATCCCTCGACGATCGAGATGTCGTACGGGCCGGGCTCGCTGACGCTCGTGGCCTCCAGGAAGTGCGCGATCCGGACGTGCTCGGTCAGCGGCAGCAGCTCGTCCTCGCAGTCGAGCAGGGTGAGCTGGCAGCCGTCGCACGAGGTGAACTTCCACACGGCGATGGTCGGCATCACAACTCCTTCACCAGCAGCAGCGGTTCGGCCGTCGGGTAACCGGTGACCGGACCGTCGCGGCACAGCAGCAGCGGGCCGAGCTGGCAGTGCCCGCAGAGCCCGATGCCGCACTGCATGGTGCGCTCCAGCGACACCTGGATCCGTTCCGCGGGCACGCCCCGGCCGAGCAACGTCCTGGCGCAGAAGCGCATCATGGGTTCTGGGCCGCACAGCAGCGCGGTGGTGCGGTCGGGGTCGAGCGGGATGGACGCGAGAGGTTCGGTGACGAAACCGATGCGGCCGTGCCAGTCCTGGTCACCGCGGTCGACGGTGAGGATGGTGTCCACATCGGACCATTGGGCGATCTCGTCCTGGTACAGCAGGTCCTGCCGCGTCCTCGCGCCCACGACGAGCACGGTTCGCTTGCTCGGGCAGGAGAGCACGGGACGCAGCGGGGCGAGCCCGATGCCGCCCGCGACCACGAGCAGGTCCTCGACGCCGTCGAGCTGCCACGCCGTGCCGAACGGGCCGCGCACACCGATGACCGTGCCGGGTTCGGCGTCGTGCAGCGCCCGGCTCACCGCGCCCACCGCCCGGATCGTGTGCACGAGCGTGCCGTCGGCCGGGATCGCGCTGATGGAGATGGGCACCTCGCCGATGCCGTGCGCGTAGAGCATGGCGAACTGGCCAGGACGGAACGCGGGCAACGGCTTGGCGACCGGCCGCAGCGTCAGGGTTACCGAGTCGTGGGTCTCCACGGTGCGCATCGCGACCTCGTAGGGCGTCGGCACCCAGGTCGTCATGCGGGGTTCCGGTAGAGGTCGAGCAGCCGGATCCGAGTGGCCTGCAGGCGGTTCAGCAGCGCGTCGATCAGGATCAGGGAGAGCTGGTAACCCAGCGCGGGATCCTCGTCGGCGAGTGTGCGCAGCGCGCCGGTGTCCACGACGGCGGCCCGGGTGGGGGACACGACGGTCGCACCGAAGTGCCACCGGTACGGCGGCACGAGCCAGGACCAGCCGAGGAGCTCACCGGGTCCGATGCTCTGCAGGACCATCCGGCCCTGTGGCGGGACCACCGTGTCGATCATGACGCACCCGGACAGCACCACCCAGCACTGGTCGGCGAGCCCTCCCTCCTCGAACAGCCGGATGCCCGGCTCGTAGGTCTCGATCCGGCTGACCCCCGCGATCGCCGCGCGCTGCGTGTGCGACAGGTTGGTCAACAGGGGGAGTGCGTCGAGATCGGTCATGGGCATGGTCATGGTTGCTCACCTCCCGCTAGAGCGGCCGCTTCCTCGGTGATGTCGATCCCGGCCGGGCACCAGGCGATGCACCGTCCACAACCGACACATCCGGACGTGCCGAATTGGTCGTGCCACGTTCCCAGCTTGTGCGTCATCCACTGGCGATAGCGGGCCGCACCGGACGTGCGCACCGCACCACCGTGGAGGTAGGAGAAGTCGATCTCGAAGCACGAGGCCCAGCGCTGCGAACGTTCCGCGTTGCCGTCGAGGTCGGTGGCGTCCTCGACGGAGACGCAGAAGCAGGTGGGGCAGACCATCGTGCAGTTGCCGCAGGTGAGGCACCGTTCGGCCACGGCCTCCCAGTGCGCGGAGTCCCGGTTGGCGGCGAGGAGGTCGCGCAGGTCCAGTTCGGGCATCGTGCGGCCCATCTGCCCGGCGGCTGCCGCGAGGTCCTGTTCGGCGAGTGCGACGTCCTCCGGTGCCGCCGGACGCGCGGGCACACGAGCGAGAACAGCGGCACCGTCGCCGGTTCCGGAGGTGGCAAGGAATCGGTGACCTCTGGAATCGACCCGTTCCGTCAACGCGATGTCGTAGCCAGGGCCAGCCGCGGGGCCGCAGCCCATCGAGGTGCAGAAGCACAGCTCACCTGGTTCTGTGCACTGAGCGGCGACCACGAAGGGTGCTCTGCCTCCCACGACCTGACGGAGTTTGGCGATCGCGGCCAGGTCGCAGGGCCGCACACCGAGGAACGCGTAGTCCGGCGAGTCTTCCTCGGCGGAGTGGAATCCGGTGCTGTCACTGGAGACCAGCGTTCGGCGGGGTGGGTGCAGGAACCTCTTCCACGACTGCGGACCGGCCGAATGGCCGAAGACCGCGGCGTCCGGTCGCGCGCGCACCCGGTAGCGGCCGGGCCCTGTCTCGACACCCCATCCGCTCGGCAGGTCGGCGGCGGAGCTCACCTCGGCCAGCGTGATCGCGTCGTCGCGAAGGACGGGGCCGACCACCACGCGACCGTTCTCACGCAGCACGCCGATGAGCGCGTCGAGACCGCCGACGTCCAGCACGACCTCCATGCCCGCCACCTCCTGAGTCATCTCCCATGGTCATGGCCGGTCCGGTGCGGACCCAGGGACGAAGGACCCCTCAGGCGAGGCGCTTCGGTCCCTGTCCGTGCGATGAGCCCGGTGGTGGGCTGGAAGCGTTGCAGGGCAACAGGAAAGGAGACGACATGACCTCGCTGGCTCGCCGTCAGGCAAGCTCTCTGCTGCCCGACCTGTGGGAGATGTTCGACGCCACGTGGCCGTTCGGCACCCGGCACCCCATGCACATCGAGGACTTCGTCGAGGAAGGCGCCTACGTGGTCCGCGCGGAGTTGCCAGGCCTGGACGCTGCGAAGGACATCGACGTGAGCGCGACCGACGGCACCCTCACCATCACCGCCCAGCGGGAAGAGACGAAGAAGGAGCAGCACCGCTCCGAGTTCCGCTACGGCTCGTTCTCCCGGAGCGTGTCGCTGCCTCCGGGCGCGGACACTTCGAAGATCTCGGCCGAGTACAAGAAGGGCATCCTGGAGGTCCGTGTGCCGGTCGCCGCACCACCGGAGGAGCGCAAGATCCAGATCGACGTCCAGGAGGACTGAACATCTCAGGAGCTGCCCCGGATCAGCAGATCCGGGGCAGCTGCTCGCCCACCAGCACGTCCACCACGCGCGACGACCCGACCAGTGTGTGCGCGAGAACGCGGCCCGCCGCTCCGCGCGTCACCTCGCCGATGATCGCGGTCTCCGCACCCACCGGCAGCGCGCGCATCGCCTCCAGCACGGCGTCGACCGAGGCAGGTGCCACGAACGCCACCAGGCAGCCCTCGTTGGCCACGTGGAACGGATCCAGCCCGAGCAGGTCGCACGCGGCGGCGACAGGAGCGGGTACCGGCACGGCCGACTCGACGATCTCCACGCACACGCCGGAGGTGGCGGCGATCTCGTTCAGCGAGCCCGCGAGCCCTCCGCGGGTGGGGTCGCGCAGTGCGTGCACGTCCGCGCCGCCCGCGGCGATCATGGCGGCCACGAGCTCATGAAGCGGCTGGCTGTCGGAGGAGATCTCGGCCTCGAAACCGAGGTTCTCGCGGGCGCTGAGGATCGCGACCCCGTGCCGGCCGATCGGCCCCGACACCAGCACGATGTCACCGGGCGCGGCACTCGCCGCCGACGGCCACGCGTCGCGCAACCGCACGCCCACTCCGGTCGTGGTGAGGTAGAGGCCGTCGGCGGCACCTCGTCCGACGACCTTGGTGTCGCCGGTGACGATCGGGACGCCCACGGCACGAGCGGCGGCCGCGGCGGAGTGGGTGATGTCGCGCAGCTCGGAGATCGGCAGGCCCTCCTCGATGATGTAGGCGAGGCTCAGCGCGATCGGCCGGGCACCCCGCATCGCGAGGTCGTTCACGGTGCCGTGGACGGCGAGCGAGCCGATGTCGCCGCCGGGGAAGAACCTCGGCGTCACGACGTAGCTGTCCGTGCTGAACACCTGGTCCAGCCCGATCAGCGCGGCGTCCTCCAGCGGTCCGGTGAGGCCGAGCTCGGGCGTGATGACCTCGGCGAGCAGCTCGGCCATGAGTTGACCGCCGGAGCCGTGGCCGAGCAGGACGCGTTCGGTCTCCACGCGGGGGACAGGGCAGGAGAGGGTCATCGGTGCTCCAGGGTTCGGCCGGCGTTGAAGAACGCCGCGCAGGTGCCCTCGCTGGACACCATCGGTGCGCCCAGCGGCGTCCTCGGGGTGCAGGTGCGTCCGTAGGCGGCGCAGTCGGTTGGCACGCGGGTGCCGCGCAGGATGTCGCCCGCGATGCAGTCCGGCGACTCCCGCGTGACGAGGTCGCCGACCGCGAACCGGGTTTCGGCGTCGTAACGGGCGAACTCGGGGTTGAGCGCGAGGCCGCTGGCCTTGATCGGGCCGATGCCGCGCCAGGTCCGATCGGTCACCCGGAACACCCTGCGCAGCGCGTCCTGCGCCGCGGTGTTGCCGGACCGGCGTACCGCGCGGGCGTACTGGTTCTCGACCTCCGCGCGGCCCTGTTCGAGCTGCCGCACCGCCATCAGGATTCCTTCCAGCAGATCGAGCGGCTCGAACCCGGTCACCACGACCGGCACGCCGTACTTCTCGGCGATCGGTTCGTACTCGGTCCAGCCCATGACCGCGCAGACGTGGCCCGCGGCGAGGAACGCCTGCACCTGCGTGTCCGGGTCGTCCATCAGGGCGGTGATCGCGGGCGGTACGAGCACGTGGCTCACCAGGACGCTGAAGTTCGTCACGCCGGTCGAGGCGGCGTGCAGCACCGCCATCGCGTTGGCGGGCGCGGTCGTCTCGAAGCCGACGGCGAGGAACACGACCTCGCGGCCGAGGTTTTCCCGGGCGATCCGGACGGCGTCGAGTGGTGTGTAGACGATCCGCACGTCCGCGCCACGCGCCTTGAGTGCGAGCAGGTCGTCCGAAGTTCCCGGTACGCGCAGCATGTCGCCGTAGCTGGTGAAGATCACGTCCGGACGCGCGGCGATCGCGAGCGCCCTGTCGATGGTCTCCAGGGGTGTCACGCAGACCGGGCAGCCGGGGCCGTGGATCATGCGGATGCCGGCGGGCAGCAGTTCGTCGATGCCCTGCCGCACGATGGTGTGCGTCTGACCGCCGCAGACCTCCATGATCGTCCACGGCGTGGTGGCGGTCGCCCGCAGCTCGGCCAGCAGACGCCGGGCGAGCACGGGATCGCGGTACTCCTGCAGGTGTTTCACGCTCCGAGCTCCGTTTCGATCGCGTCCGGTATCGCCCGCAGCACGGCGAGCGTCCTGGCCGCCTCGTCCTCGTCCACCAGCGTGATCGCGAACCCGACATGCACGATCACGTAGTCGCCGACCTCCGCCTCCGGGGTGTAGGCGAGGCAGACCGGTCGGCGCAGCCCGTCGAAGTCGACGGTCCCCGACCGGGGTTCGGCGTCGTCCAGCGTCACGATCCGTCCCGGAATCCCCAGGCACATCAGCTGTCCCCTCCCGCCAGCAGGGCCGCCGCGACGGCGGCCTGTCCGTAGCTGATCCCGCCGTCGTTGACCGGCACGCGCTCGCCGACGAGCACCTGGAACTCGCCCAGCTCGCGCGTGACGGCGTCGACGAGCCTGCGGTTCTGGAACACCCCGCCGCCCAGGCACACGGTCCGCACCCCGCCCGCGACCTCCCGCACGAGCGCGGCGGTGACCTCGACGATGGTGGAGTGGAACCGAGCCGCGGCAACGCCCGTCGCGTCGCCACAGGTGACGAGGTCGCGCAGCGTGGGCACCGGGTCGTACACCCACATGCCGTCGCGGCGGTGCAGCGTCCAGTCGAACGACGGTCCGCGGTGACCGCCGGCCGCCGTCTCCAGCAGAACAGCCGCTTCACCCTCGTAGGAGTTCTCGTCGCACACGCCCAGCAACGCGGCGGCGGCGTCGAACAACCTGCCGGCGCTGGAGGCGAGCGGGCTGTTGACCTGCCGTTCGATCATGCGCCGCACGAGACTGGTCTCCGGCGTCGGCCGAAGGTCCGGAATGGACGGTGCGCCGAAGTCCTCGGCACCGTACAGGTAACCGAGCGCCATGCGGGACGGCCGCCGCACCGCGACCTCACCACCGGGCATCGGCGCGCGACCGAACCGTCCGACCCGCTGGTAGTCCCGGTAGGTGGCCAGGAAGATCTCGCCACCCCACAACGTGCCGTCGTCACCCAGCCCGAGACCGTCGTACGCGACACCGATGAACGGGCCTTGCACGCCGTGTTCCGCCGCCGTTGCCGCGACGTGCGCGTGGTGGTGCTGAACGGGAATCCGGCGCTCCGGCGACCACCGCTGCGCGTACCGGGTGGACAGGTAGCGCGGGTGCAGGTCGTGCGTGCAGTACTCCGCGGTCGTGCCCTGCCACCGGCACAACGTCTCCACGGTGCGCTCGAACGCCGAGAACGTGTCGGCGTTCTCCAGGTCACCGGTGTGCGGCCCGAGCACTGCTCGGTCGCCGACGGCGAGGGTAGTGGTGTGCTTGAGCTGTGCGCCCAGCGCCAGCACGGGAGCCGGTGCCGGCACGGGCAACGGCAGCGGGTCCGGCGCGAATCCCCTTGCCCTGCGCACCATCCGCCCGGCGCGGACGACCGAGTCGTCGTAGCGCGCGAGGATCGGCCTGGTGTGCGCGAGGACGCCGTCCACCAGCGGTCCCAGCTTTGCCTCGGCCTCTTCGTCGGAGATCGCGATCGGCTCGTCGGCCCGGTTGCCGCTGGTGACGACGAGGGGGCGGGCGAGATCGTGCATCAGGAGGTGGTGCAAGGGGCTGTAGGGCAGGAAGAGCCCGACGTCGAGCCCTCCGAGGCGCGACGGTGCCACGACGATCGGCGCGGCGGGGGACTGCAGCAGTCCGGCCGCCTGATCATCCACGAAGGACAGCAGGCGGGCTTCGGCGAGGTCGCGCACCATCACCGCCAACGGCTTACGCGGCCGGTGCTTGAGCTTGCGCAACCGGGCGACCGCGTCCTGGTCCGCGGCGTCGCAGATCAGCTGGTAGCCCCCGACCCCCTTGACGGCGACGATGCCGCCACGCTCGATCACCCTGGTGGCCGCGTGCAATGCCTCGTTGCCCAGGATGTCTCGCCAGCGCAGCCGAGGGCCGCACTCCGGGCACGCCACCGGCTCTGCGTGGAAGCGCCGATCCGCCGGATCGTGGTACTCGGCCTCGCACCACCTGCACAAGGGAAACCCGCGCATCGACGTGCGCTGCCGGTCGTACGGCAACGACTCCACGATCGTCGCCCGCGGTCCGCAGTCGGTGCAGTTGACGAACGGGTACCGGTAGCGCCGGTCGCCGGGGTCGAACAGCTCGGCCACGCAGGCGCCGCAGGTCGCGAGGTCGGGCACGACGGTGCGCGGCCCGGCCGCGAACCCGCTGCCCAGCACGACGAACCCGGCTTGCCCGACGTCCTCGTGCGGCGTGACGGTGATGCTGTCGACGCGAGCGTGGCGCGGCGCCCTCTCGTGCAAGGCCCGCCGGAACGCGCTGAGCGTGTCCGGCGGCCCGCACGCGGTGATCACGACGTGCCCGCCGACGTTGCGCACGTCGCCCCGGACACCGAGCTCGGTCGCGAGCCGCAGGACGTGCGGCCGGAATCCGACACCCTGCACAGCGCCGTGCACCTCGATGCGTTCACTCGTGATCACGTTTCTACCGCCCTTGCGATGGCCTGCCCCTGAACCTGGCAGCGGCGACGGGGCGTGATGAGGGGACTAGGTCCTGCGCGAGCCGGGACCATTGGGACCCCGGCGGGCGATCAGCACCAGACCGGTGCCGATGAGCAGGGTGAGCAGGCCGCTCAGCGCGAGCCGCGCGGCGCCGGTCCCGGTCGCGGCCAGGTGCGGCGTGCCGTTGGGCGGAGCGGTGTCCGGAGGCGGGCCACCGTCCGGTGGTGTGCCGCCTGGCGGAACGGCGTCAGGGTCTGGCTGGTCGGGTCCCGGCACCACGTAGATCGAGTGCCGGGGCGAGCCGTCTTCACCGGCCCGTACGGCGAATTCCGTGCCCCCGTAGGGCTGCCACGGTCCGACCACGCCGGAGTTGTAGAGGCCTGCCGGCACGTCGTAGAACGTGAAGCGCCCGCTGGCGTCGGTGACGGCCCGGACGACGAGCGCGTCGCTGATCGCGTCGCGCAGGTACACCTTCACGTCGGGCACCGGGTCCCCCCACGGTGGTTCGGTGGGGTTGTGGCCCCTCACCCGGATGAGCCCGCCGGTCACTCGGGGCGCCACGCCGCCCGGCACGCGCGCCAGCGCGGTGAGCGGGGTGCTGAGATTGCTGCCTCCGGCGCTGACCGTGCAGTAAAGACGAACGTAGCCCGTCGAGGCCACCTCATCGGTGATCGGCGCCATCGTCACGGTGAAGTCGCGTTTCTCGCCAGCGTGCAGAACGGCGCCTGGACCGCCCGGTGTCAGCTCTCCCTCGTCCGCACCGCCGCAGCCGGCGGTCAGATCGGTGAGCAGCACGGAGCTCGTGTTGTGCAACCTGAGGATCGCGCGAGGCGTGTCGCCTCTCCGATACGACTCCTGCGTGAAGGCCAACGACGCCTTGAGCCTGTCATCCGACAGCTCCGGTGTTGCCCGCAGGAGGACGTCGGGGTCGTCCACGCCGGTCACCGTTCCGTCCCAGCTCGGCACGTACCACCCGGAGTCGTACCAGTACACGGAGGTGTAGTAACTGCCGGTGGGCAGATTTCCGAAGACGACCACGCCGTTCGCGTCCGTGACCGCGGTGCGCTCGGTGTGGGGGAAACCGCCCGAGATGTGCACGCTGACACCGGCAAGTGCCTCGCCGGGATCCATCACCTGATCACCGTCGCGGTCCCCGTAGATGGTGGCGCGGAAGCTGCCGCGCGGAATGACGACCGGTACCGACGCGACCACCGTGTTGTCGTCGGGGTTGGCGTCGGGTTCACCGCTGGTCTGCCGGACGGTGACGACGAGGTGCACGGTCTCCTCGTCCGTGGAAAGCCTGCCGTAGGTGGTTGCTTCGACGGTTTGTCCCGGCTCGATGGTCACTCCGGAGGTGTCGAGCGGAGGCCACCAGGAGTTGTCCATGTTGCCCGTTGAAGTGACCACGACGTTGTTCGCGGTCGCGGTGCCCGCGTTCGTCACGGCGGCGTGGACGTAGATGACCTCGTCCGACCGGTACGAAGATTTGTCGAACCAGACCCGCAGCTGGAGGTCCGCCAGGTCCGCCGCCGGTGCGACGGGCGCGGCGGACGGCGGCGGCTCGGCGGTCGTCGGTGTGGTCGTCGTCGGTGCGGAGGTGGCGGCCGGGCTGGTCGGCGTGCTTTCCGGCGGACTCTTCTCGGCGGGCGTGGTCTCGGTGGGTGAGGCCTGCGTCGGGCTGGGCGCCGCCGTGGTGGTCTCGACCGGCGCCTGGTCGTCGGCCCACACCGGCCCGGTGGACGTGCCGAGGCACAGCACCGCGGTCAGCACCCCGGCTGCCGCTGATCTGAGCAATCGGGACATCACAAACCCCCTACACCGTCGAGTACGGTTCGTCGCGTTCGATCGAGCGCGACACCTCGGGCTTCTTCGCGTGTCCCCGACTCTGCTCGGCCAGTTCCTCCGCGAGGTGTTCCTGGCGTTCCTCTCCCCGGTAGCGGGTGAGCACCGCCATGGTGATCGCGTGGGCCACGGCCAGCAGGAGCAGCACCAGGCCGAGCTTGGTCACGGTCTTCTGCAGTGAGCCGTCGACGGGCAGGTCCACCGTGGAGATCAGGGCGACGAGCCCGAGCACGATCAGCGTGAACAAGGTGGAGGTGAGCCAGCTCGCGGCGACGCCGCTGCCGGGGCGCTCGTCGTCGCTGAGGTACTTGCGGCCGCTGATCGTGATGATCACCGCGTCGATGATCACCAGCAGCGTGCTGATGACGAGGAAGGCGATGTAGCTGTCGGTGTCCATGCCCACCAGCGTCGAGGCGGCGGTGCCGGCCTGGCCAGGGCCCTGGGTCCTGCCCCGCTACGGGCCTTTCGCCGGTCGGTCCGGGATGATGCGGCGGTGAGGTTGTGGTTGAGCCGCCCGGAGCTCGGGCGCTACGCGGCCCAGTCGGCCGGGTTCGGTGACGTGACCGCGTGGTTCCTCGGCACGAGCTCGGTGTTGCTCAGTGACGGGGACACGGCAGTGCTCACCGACGGTTTCGTCACGCGGCCAGGTCTGGCGCGGGTCGCGTTCGGCAGGATCGCTCCGGACCCCGACGTGGTCAGCCGGGCGGTCGAGCGCCTCGGCACGCCGCCGCTCGCCGCCGTTGTCTGCGTGCACTCCCACTACGATCACGCGTTGGACGCGCCGGTGTGGGCTTCGCTGACCGGAGCGGACCTGGTCGGCTCGGAGTCGACGGCCAACATCGGGCGCGGTCTCGGCGTGGCCGAACCGAGCCTGCGCGTCGTCGGCGAAGGCGACGTGCTCATCTACGGCCGGTTCGAGCTGGCGTTCGTCGAGTCCGAGCACAGTCCCGGCGACCGGTACCCCGGCACGGTGGACGCCGCGCTGGTGCCGCCACGCAGGAGTCAGGAGTGGCACACCGGCACCGTTTTTGCGGTCTTCGTCTCGCACCCGAGCGGGACGGTACTGGTGCACGCGAGTGCGGGTTTCCGGCCCGGCGCGCTGCACGGCAGACGTGCGGACGTGGTGTACCTGGGCGTGGGCACGCTGGGCAGGCAACCGGCCCGGTACGTCGAGGAGTACTGGGACGAGGTCGTGCGCGCGACCGGCGCCCACCGGGTGGTGCCGGTGCACTGGGACGACTTCTTCGTCTCGCTGGACAAGCCGCTGCGTCCGTTGCCCCGTCCGGCCGACGACCTGGACCTCACGATGCGTCGGCTGTCAGCTCTCGCGGCACGCGACGGCGTGGAGGTGCTGCTGCCGGTGGCGTGGCAGCCCACAGACCCGTTCGCGCACAGTGGCGTTTCACGACCGTAAAACGCATTTCACAGTGGCAGAACGGCCCCTTACGCCGTGACGACGAACTGCCACATGGTGACTGCCATGACGAGTACACCGATCTTCGATGCGCTCGCCGAGGAGCTCGACGTCGCCTGGCCGAGCACCGGTGAGATCCCCTGCCAGGCCGTGCGGTCCAGTGGCGACAACGAGGACATGCCGCTGAGTGGGCACCTCGAATGACGCCTCCAGGCGCGAGCGCCTCTCAACTCTTGATGTCCCGCCGTTCGAACACGATCCCCCCAGCCATCACCAGCAGACCAGTGAGCACGACGAGACCGGTCAGACCGAGCCAGTTCGGATCTCCGTTCAGCGCGTCGTTCACCGAGGCGTGGTGGAACGGCGAGAGCACCCGCCACTGCCGCAGTCCTTCTGACAGCGGGGAGAGAGCGTCGAGCAGGTAGGTCAGGAGACCGAGCCCCACCGGCAGCGCGACCGCGAGACCCGGACGGCCCGTGAGCGCACCGACGAGCAACGCCAGCGCGCCGAACGGCAGTGCCACCACGGCGCTCGCGGTGACCGCGAAGACCAGGTCGGGCCACGGCACGCCAAGTCCTGCGACCGAACTGCCCACGACCAGCACGGCCCCGAAGGCGACCGTGACGAGAGCGACCGAGACGAACACCGCGAGCGCCTTGTCGAGCAGCAGGCGGGTGCGGGAAACGGGGTTGGCCAGCAATAGGTCCATGGTGTGCCCCTTCTCCTCGCCCGCGGTCGCCCTGGACGCCTGACCGATGGCGACACCGAGCAGCACCAGCGGTGCGAGGAAACCGAACACCTCGCCCTGCAGGTAGCCCACCCCGCTGGCGAGCGACTGCTGGAGGTTGAACAGCGCCTTGAACGACTCCGGATACGATTCGAGCAGCTGCTCGAACTCGTCGGCGGCGTCCCGGATGGCCGGGTACACGGCGAGCTGCAGCAGCACGCTCGCCACCAGGGCGATGCCCCAGCCGGTCGTGCTGCCCCGGTTGTCCCGCAACGACTTCCTCACCAGCTCAGTCGTCATCGGAGTGCTCCTCGGTGTAGTGGACGAAGATGTCCTCGAGGTCCGGTTCGTGGCTCGTGACGTTGAGCAGCGGGAACCGTGCGGCGGTGCGCACCAGCTCGCCGACCGTGCCGACGACGCGGCAGCGGACCTCGGTACCGCTCACCTGAACCGCCGCCCGCACACCGGGAATCCCGCTGAAGGAAGCCGCCGCGACCTCCTCGCCGAAGGTGAACGTGAGCTCTCGCACGGCGTTGGCCTTCAACGACGTGACGGTGTCCTCGACGACGAGGCTGCCGGCGAGCAGGATGCCGACTCGATCGGCCACGTGCTCGACTTCCGACAGCACGTGCGAGGAGAACAGCACCGTGCCGCCTCCGTCGACGTACTCGCGCAGGTAGGTGTGGAACTCCCGCTGCGCCAACGGGTCCAGGCCGCTCGCGGGTTCGTCGAGGATCACGAGCTCCGGCCGGTGCCCGAACGCCTGCACGATGCCCAGCTTCTGGCGGTTGCCCTTGGAGAGCTCGCCGGTGCGCCGGTCGAGGTCCAGGTCGAGGCGCTTGGCGAGCCGCAACGCCTCGGAGAGGTCGGGATGTTCGCGCAACGCCCCGCAGAAACGCAGGTAGTCGGCGCCGGTCAGGCGGTCGTAGAGCACGAGGTCACCTGGCAGGTAACCGATCCGGCCGCGCAGCTGGGGCGACATGGACGAGCCGAAGAGCCTGATGCTGCCGCGGGTCGGCCTGATCACGTCGACCAGCAGGCGCAGCGTGGTGGTCTTGCCGGCGCCGTTGGGGCCGAGCAGCCCGTAAACCTCGCCGGGACGCACTTCGAGGTTCAGGTCCCGCAGCGCGACGGTTCTGCCGTAGGACTTGCTGAGCTGCCGGGTGCTGATGACGTTCATCGCAGGCCGCCGGTTTCCGCGGAGTGCTTGACGGTCCGCAGGATCGCGCGGCTGATGATGCCCACGAACGGTGTGCTGACCCGCCAGTAGCGGCGGAAGCTCAGCCAGGCGCGCGGGTCGGTGAGCGTCACGCGCATTTCGGCGGTGACGAGCGTGCGGCGCTGGCCGTAGGGGAGTGTGGAGATCGAGCAGACGACCTTCGCGTAGCCGGGCTCGTTGAAGTCCATGAAGTCCCGCGCCTCGACGGGCTTCCACTTGACGACGGGCTTCCAGGCCTTGCCGATCGCGCCGAACACGATCTCGTTGCCCGGGTTCTCGCCGAGCACCACCCAGTCGGTACCCGCGTCAAGGTCCTGGATCGTCAGCCTCGTGCGCTGCCGGGGAGTGCTCTGCTCGCGCCATCGTTCGGGCAGCTCGCGCAGCCGCACGGCGGCGGTGACGAGGAAGCCGTGCAGGTCGGTGAGGTCGAGGTCGTGCACCGCCTTGTACGTGGAGACCGGATCGGCGCCCACGACGACGTGGTCGGTGCGGCCGAACTCAGACCTTGGCGCGAACTGGTCGGCGAGGAGCGGGAAGGGTAAGGGTGCCACGATGTTCCTCCTGAGCGGATCGGTGCACCACGAGCACGGGGCAAGGGGCGTGGTGCAGTGCGGCTCTGGTCACGGCACCGCACGTACGGGTCTCGCCAGGGCCAACAACAAGCAGGTCGGTGTCCGCGCAGCGGCTGATCGCCTCGTGCGGCTGGCTGCGCACGAGCACCGCGCTGTGCGGGAACCCCGCGAGCAGGTCGGTCGAGCGCTCCAGCACCCAGCTGTGGTCCTCGTCGAGGTCCGCGCGCACCACGGACAGCGGTGCGGCGTGCAGGACTCGCAGTGCGGCGCCGTGGCTCTGCGCCAAGACCACGGCACGGGCCAGCACGCCCTCGTCATCGACGCCTCCGCTGACCAGCGCGGTGATGCGACCGTGCAAGCCGTGTCGCGCGTCCTGAGCGCCGCGAACCACCACCGCATCGCACCCCGCGGCGCACACGGCGGCCAGGACGTGCCTGCCGAGGCCGAGCGGCGATGCGGTCCGGCCCTGGTGACCGAGCACCACGAGCTGAGCGTGGAAGTGCTCCTCGAGCCGGCGAACCTCCACCTCGGCGTCGACGAGCTTCGCGTGAGCGGCGGCCCACTGCTCGGCTTCCTCGGTCCACGGAGAGCCGTCTGCGATCACCACGACAGGTTCCATGCCTTCACCCTCGCCTGGCGCCGGAGTCGTTCCCAGAGCGGAGGGTGGCCACCTGCGAGGGACGAAAGTCCTCGTGTCACCGGGCCCCGCGCCGCTGTGGCGCCCGCCCGCTCAGGAACGACGGTGTGATCTCACGTACGAGGAGGCACGACTATGAGCACGCTGACGTTCCTGGGTGGCACCGGCACGGTCACCGGCAGCAAGTTCCTGTTCGACACCGGCACTTCGCAGGTCCTGGTGGACTGCGGGTTGTTCCAGGGGCTGGCGCCGTTGCGGCGGCGGAACTGGCAACGGCCGCCGCTCGACCTCGACCGGCTCGACGCCGTCGTGCTCACCCACGCCCACCTGGACCACTGCGGCTACCTGCCGGTGCTGGTGCGGCACGGATGGCGTGGCCCGGTCTTCACCACCGAGGGCACGGCCGATCTGGCCGCGATCGTGCTGGCGGACAGCGCCCACCTGATGATGGAGGAGGCCCGTCAGGCCAACGAGTCGGGCTGGTCCAAGCACAAGCCGGCATTGCCGCTGTACGACGCGGACGACGCGGAGCGTGCCACGAAGCTGTTCCGGCCCATCGACTTCGGGGCCGCGCGCTCGATCGCCGACGGCGTGGACCTGGAGTTCGGCCGCGCCGGCCACATCCTCGGCTCGGCCTGGGCCCACCTGACGCTCGGCGAGCGCAGCGTGGTCGTGAGCGGCGACCTCGGCAGGTCCGCCCACCGCGTGCTGCTGCCACCGCAGCCGAGACCTGACTGCGACGCGTTGCTGATCGAGTCGACCTACGGCGACCGCCCGCACGACGACGCCGCCACGACGGCGTTGTTCGCGGAGACCGTCCGACGTACGGCCGCCCGTGGTGGCAGCGTGCTGATCCCGGCGTTCGCGGTGGACCGCACCGAAGTCATCCTCATCGAGCTCGCGAAGCTGGTGCGGTCGGGGCAGATCCCGGACCTGCCGGTCTTCGTGGACAGCCCGATGGCACTGGCGTCACTGCGGGTCTACCGGCAGGCGATCGCGAAGAGCTGGCCGGAGATCCGTCCCGAGCTGACGCACCGCGAGGACGCCTTCGACCCCGGTCAGCTGGCCGAACTGCACACCGCCACCCAGTCGATGCAGGCCAACGACCCGAAGAAGCCGTCGATCATCATCTCCGCGTCCGGCATGGCCACCGGTGGCCGCGTGCTGCACCACCTCAAGCACATGCTGCCCAACAACCGGCACACCGTCGTCATCGTCGGCTACGCGGCGGTGGGCACGCGGGCGCGGTCCCTCGTCGACGGCGCCCGCGAGATCAAGATCCACGGCCGGTACGTGCCGGTGAAGGCCGAGGTTCGGGTGCTGGACGCGTTCAGCGCACACGCCGATGCCGACGAGCTGGTCGGCTGGGCGACCGGCGGACCCGCGCCTGGCGTGACGTACGTCGTCCACGGTGAACCTGAGAGCGCGGCAACCCTGGCGGACCGCATCGCGACTGAGCACGGATGGACCGCGGTGGTGCCGAGAGACGGGGAACGGGTCCTGGTGTGACCGCTTCAGCCCTTCGAGTTCGTGGGCTCCATGAGCAGTTCGGCCACCGGTCGCCGCGGTGTGGCGGGGACCGGGGTGCTGAACCCGATGCGCAGCACGGTCTGCGGCACGAGGAGGCCGCCCAGCGACCGGCGCAGCTCCTCGCGCACGGCCCTGACCTCGACCGGCTGCGACATGAACGACGCCGACAGCCCGAGCGTGGTCGCGGTGAGCAGCACGCGTTGCATGGCCTGGCCTGCCTGGATCTCGCCCAGCGGGCCGTCGTAGTGCGAGCACACGACGGCGACCAGTGGATTGGACTCGTAGTCCTTTCCGGACAGGCGGTCGTGCTTCTGCCCGGGGTGGAAGTCGCGGAAGGCCCACTCGTCCTGCGCCTCGGGGCGGACGCCGGCGGACGCGGGTGGCACGCCGTCGGTCGCGTCCGGCCGATGCCCGGTGAAGGCGTCGAGCTCGGCCTGCACTTCTGGATCTTCCTGCTGGATCTCGTGGGCTCGGCGGACGAAGCCCTTCATCCGCGCGACTTCCTCGCGTGATCCGACGATGTGCAGCCACGAGCGTTCGAGTTCGGCCGCCCGTACCAGGGCGTGTCGGTGGCGGGCGTCCACACCGGACTCGAAGAACGGCCGGCGGTTGGTGCGACGGCTCGCCACTGCTTTGAGCAGCGCCCGCATCTCGTCGTCAGGCTTGAGATCGCCGCCTCTGCGAATGGTGGCGAGCACGCCGGGCGCCTCCTGACCTGGGAGTATCGTGACCAACGGGCGGACACCGAATCCTTGCAGCGCGACGCGCAGGTTGAACAGCGCAGCACCGCAGGACAGGCGCAGCTCGCGGTCTTCCGGGTCGGTGGCGGGCAGCTTGCGGGAGAGGTCGGCGTGCAGCTCGATGCGGTCGGGCAGCACGCGGAACCGCCACGGCTGGCTGTTGTGCACGGACGGCGCGAGCGACGCGGACTTCAGCACGGCCTCCACCCGGTCCGGCGCCAGCCCCAGCGCCGCGATCATGTCAACCATCCCGTCACCCCGTTGTGTTGCTTGATGAATCTGGTTTTCCGCAACTTTCACCCGTTCGTTGTGCCGCACCCCACCGCCGAAGGTCCCGACCTGGCCGGGACTGCTTGGCGTCACAACGACCGCATGCCAGGGTTGATCCCATGACGGGTTCAGCAGAGAGCCGGTCGCGCAGCCTGCTGGGCGGTCTGAGGCTCGACGATCTGCTAGACGAGATGCGCGAGCGCCTTGCCGAGATCGGCTCGACCAGAGACAAGATGCAGGGGCTGCTCGACGCCGTCCTGGCGGTCGGCGCCGGTCTGGAGCTCGACTCCACCCTCCAGCGCATCGTCCAGGCTGCCGTGGAGCTCGTGGGGGCGCGTTACGGCGCCCTGGGAGTGCTCGGGCAGCGCGAGAACCTCTCCCAGTTCGTCTACGTCGGGATCGATCCCGAGACCCGGTCGACGATGGGCCACCTGCCGGAGGGCAAAGGGCTGCTCGGCCTGCTGATCAAGGATCCGCGTGCGATACGTCTGCACGACCTCAGCGAGCACGCGGCCTCCGTCGGCTTCCCACCGAACCATCCGCCGATGCACAGCTTCCTCGGCGTGCCGGTGCGGGTGCGCAACGAGATCTTCGGCAACCTGTACATGACCGAGAAGAGGGACGACTCGGACTTCACCGCTGACGACGAGGTCGTGCTGGAAGCGCTCGCGGCGGCCGCGGGCGTGGCGGTGGAGAACGCCAGGCTCTTCGAACGGTCGCGGCTGCGGGAGCGGTGGCTGGAGGCCACCGCGGAGATCAACTCGCAGCTCCTGGGCGGCGCCTCGGCGGAGGACGCGCTGCAGCTAATCGTCCACCGGTCCCTGGAGCTGGCGGCCGCGAACAGCGTGGCCGTGCTGCTCGCCGACGGCTTGGACCAGCGCATGTACGCGGTGGCACAGGCGGGCGCGCCACTGGTCGACGGCATGATCGACTCCTCGGGAACCGTCCTCGCCGAGGTGCTTGAGTCAGGGGCACCGATGCTGGTGGAGGAACTGGAGGGGTTGTTCGGCTCGGAAGGAACGGAGCTGGGCGCGTGCGTCGTCGTGCCGCTGCGTGCGGGTACCGCGGTGACCGGCCTGCTGGTGACCGTGCGGGAGAAGGGCGCGATGCCGTTCGGGGCGGATCTGATGCCGCTGCTCGCCTCGCTGGCGGACCAGGCGGTCGTCGCGCTGGAGTTCGCGGAGAACCAGAAGGCCAGACGGCTCGTGGACGTGCTGGAGGACCGCGATCGCATCGCGAGGGACCTGCACGACCACGTGATCCAGCGGCTGTTCGCCACCGGGATGAGCCTGCAGGGCGCGCTGGCGTGGGTGAACCACCCTGAGGCCAAGCGCAGGGTGCAGAAGGCGGTCGACCAGCTCGACCAGACGGTGCTGGAGATCCGGACCTCGATCTTCGACCTGCAGGCGGCCGACGACGACATCAGCCTGCGCCGCCGACTGCTCGACGTCGTCGCGGAACTCACGGAGGGCGCGGAGCTGACGCCCGCGGTACGAATGAGCGGCACGATCGACAACCTCGTGCCCGACCACATCGGCGAGCACGCCGAGGCTGTGGTGAGGGAACTGGTCAGCAACGCGCTGCGGCACGCCCGCGCCACTGAGCTGACGCTGACCGTCGAGGCGGGCGACACGCTCATCATCACCATGGTCGACAACGGCGTGGGGATGCCGCCGCAGGTGGCCCGCAGCGGCCTGCGCAACCTGGAGCAGCGCGCGGCGGGCTACGGCGGGTCCTGTTCCGTCGCAGCGGAACCCGGCGGCGGTACGCGGGTGACCTGGCAGGTCCCTCTGGACTAGCCCTCTTCCAGTGGCGCGGGTTTGGCCAGCTTGGACGCGAGTACGGCGGCCTGCGTGCGGCGCTCCAGGCCGAGCTTGGCGAGCAGGTGCGAGACGTAGTTCTTCACCGTCTTCTCGGCGAGGAACATCTTGTCCGCTATCTGCTTGTTCGTGAGGCCCTCACCGATCAGGTCGAGCACCGTGCGCTCCTGCTCGGTGAGCATGCGCACGGGGTCGCCGTTCTCGCGTTCGCGGCGGATCCGTTTGAGCAGCGCTGCGGTCGACCGTGCGTCCAACAGCGAGTGTCCGGCTGCGACGGTCTTCACCGCGTTGGTCAGATCGGTGCCGACGATCCGCTTGAGCACGAACCCGGCCGCGCCGGCCATGATCGCGTCGAACAACGCCTCGTCGTCGGTGAACGACGTGAGCATCAGGCACTTGAGGTCGGGCAGCCGGGACATCAGCTCCCGGCACAGCTCGATGCCGTTGCCGTCGGGCAGCCGCACGTCGAGGACGGCGACGTCCGGCGCCACCGCGGGCACCCTGGTGAGCGCCTCGGTGACCGAGGACGCCTCGCCGACGACCTCGAGGTCGTCCGAGGCGCTGAGCAGTTCCCTGATCCCGACGCGGACCACCTCGTGGTCGTCCACCAGGAACACACGCGCGACCACCGCTACCACCTCTCGCTCAACGACTCGATTGAACGATCCTCCGCATGGGCGAGCCGACACAGGGACCAAAGACTCTGCTCAACGAGAATGCAGGGTCTTGCGGACCCGGTCGAACTCGTCGGTGTCGATCTCGCCCCTCGCCAGCCGCTCCTCGAGGATGTGCAGCGCCGAACCGCCGTGGTCGTCGCGACGGCGGACCAGGAGCACGACGACCGTGAGCAGTACGCTCCAGAACACGATCATGCCCAGCGTCATCATCGCGAAGCCGCCCCAGCCCATCGGGGTGCCGTAGTACATCGTCCGCTCCTCACTTGCTCAGCTGTGCAGGGGCGTGCGTGACGCCCTCGATGTCGCCTGCGGCCACGTCGAGCAGCTGGTGCGCGAGATCGGCGAGCGCGCGTGACACGGCGAGCTCGTCGCCGATCTCGGGGACGTCGCGGTCCGATGGATTGAGGCGGGCCAGGCCGAGCCCGATCAGGTGGGTGCTGTCCGCGGTGTGCAGACGGGCCTGCGCTCTGGTTCGCGACTCGTGCTCGTCGATGTGGATCTCGACCGACCACTTCTTGGCGGTGCTCATGGAACCTCCTCGTCCGGGGGATTCCAGCGTGGAACGCCGCTCGCACTCGCTCGCAGAGTCCAACGTCCCGCGCCGGGCGAGACCCTCCGCCCTGTCCGGCGCACCACCGTGCACCGGATCGTCGAAGCATGCGCTGGAGTGCCGCGGAGGCGGCGGAAATCGTGGAAGCGGCCAGGAGCGCGCCCATGTACAGCCCGGGCAAACCCTGGGTGCTGGAGCTGCACAACCGGTCGGTGTACCTCTACGAGGTCCGGCACAGGTCGTCGCACGACCCGCTGGGCATGGACCGGCTGCTGACCTGCGGCGCGGCCCTGGAGCACATCGTGCTCGCCATCCGGGCGGCCGGGTGGCACGCCAAGGTGGTGTTCCCGTCCGACCACGCGAACCCGGACCTGATCGCGGTCGTGAAGGCCGACCGGCGGCAACCGCCGGACCTGCGTGAGGTTGCCCAGCACCAGGCAATACGGCTTTCCGAGGGCACCGGAGACGGTGAGGCCCGCGATCTCGTGTCCGCCAACCACTGGGCCGGAACCGAACTGCACCCGGTCGACGACGACACCCTCGTGGTCGTGACGGTCGGCGATGGACGACCGGACCACGTGCGAGGCGGGGCGGCGTTGCAGGCGGCAGTGCTCGCGGCGCGGCCGGCAGGGCTGAGGGTCCGCCCGGTGATCCACCTGATGCACCGGCAGGAGTGGCGGGCGGGGTTGATCGAACGTCACGAACTGGCGGGTTTCCCGCAGGCGTTGCTGCTCGTGGGTGCCAAGGATCGGAGAGGAGAAGCGCCATGCGTGCTCGCGACATCATGACGAGCCCGGCCATCACGGTGACGCCGGAGGTGCCCGTGCGCGGCGCCGCGGCGCTGCTCGTCTCGCACGGGTTCACCGCGTTGCCGGTCGTGGACGACGACAAGAGGCTCATCGGCATCGTCACCGAGGCGGATCTGCTGCGCAACGGCTACGTCGACGAGGCGGGCGGCAGGACCGTGGGCGAGGTGATGACCTCGCCCGCCGTCGCGATGGACGCCGGCGCGCAAGGGGCCGTGATCGCCCGCGTCTTCGTGGACGACCGCATCCGCTGCGTGCCCATCGTCGACGGCTCGACGGTCGTCGGCGTGGTCACCCGGCGTGACCTCGTGCGGGTCCTCGCCCGCACGGACACGACCGTGTCGGCCGAAGCCCAGCGGATGCTCGACCTCTACAGCGGCGGCAGTCGCAAGTGGACGGTCGTGGTGCGGGACGGTGAAGCAGTGGTCGGCGGGGAGGCCGCCGACGACGAGACCGAACGCGTGCTCGGCGCGCTCGCCGGGTCGGTTCCCGGAGTGCTGCGCGTGCGCGTGCTGACGGAAGGAAAGCGATGAAGGGACCCGACGCCCCGGTCGTGGTCGGTGTCGACGGCTCGTCGTCGGCGTTGGCCGCGGTGAAGTGGGCTGCCGACGACTGCGCCCGCCACCACGCACCGCTGCGGCTCGTGCACGGGTACTCCCTGCCGGTCAGGGGATACCCGGAGATCATCATGACCGGCAACGAGATCCGCGACGCCATCGAGGAGCAGGCCCACGGGTGGCTGACCGAAGCGGTCGCTGCGGCTCGTGGGGTGGCGCCGGACGTCGAGGTGACCACCGAGGTCTTCGAGGACAACGGGACACATCTGCTGATCAAGGAGTCGCGTGACGCCCGGCTGATGGTGCTGGGCTCCCAAGGACTCGGCAACGTGACCGGCCTGCTGGTCGGCTCGACCGCGCTCGCCCTCGCGGCACACGGCAAGTGCCCGACCGTTGTCGTTCGTGGCACCTCGGTGCCCGGTGGCCCGGTGGTGGTGGGTGTGGACGGCTCGCCGACGAGCGAGGCCGCACTGGCGTTCGCCTTCGAAGCGGCCTCGATGCGCGGCTGCGGTTTGACCGCGATCATGTGCTGGCAGGACTTCATGGTGGAGAGCGCGTACAGCGCGTCGCGGTTCACCGTGGACTGGGGCCAGGTCGAGGCGGAAGAACAGCGGCTGCTGGCCCAGCGTCTGGCCGGGTGGCAGGAGAAGTACCCGGACGTCGCCGTTCACCGGGTGGTGCTGCGGGACCGTCCGGTGCGGGCTCTCATGAGGTACGGGGCGGAGGCGCAGCTCGTGGTGGTGGGCAGCCATGGACACGGCGGGTTCGCCGGCATGTTGCTCGGGTCGACGAGCCAGGCGCTCGTCTACAACGCGCCGTGCCCGCTGGCGATCGTCCGGCCCGCCGAGTGAGAAACGCTGAGGCGGCCTCCCCGTGGTGGGGGAGGCCGCCTCAGCCGGTTCCGGTCACTTCACGGCGCGCGGTGGAATGACCACGACCGGGCATTCCGCGCGCTGCAGGCACTTCACGGCGACTCCGCCCAGCACAGCGCCTGCGACCCGGCCGTGACCGCGCGTCCCGATCACGAGCAGGTCGGCGTGCCGGGAGGCTTCGACCAGGTGGTCCGCCGCGTCGCCCACCTCGACGACTTCGGCGACGTCCGGCGCGCCGGGCACCGCCGCACAGGCCAGCTGCACGTTGGCGTGCAGTTCCTGGGCGGGGTGGCGTTGCGGCCGCTCGCCGTACGGGTTCAGGCCCATCAGGGTTGCCGGCACGAACGCGGACTCGTGGAAGTAGGTCAGCACGGCCTCAACCCTGGCGCCTCGCCGCGCCGACTCCTTCAGTGCCCACTGCAGTGCGGCGTTCGACTGCTCAGAGCCGTCCACGCCCACCACGATCACAGGTTTCTTCATCTCCGCTCCCATCGCTCACCACGAGCGTGGCCGTCACCCCACATCGGCCGGCAGGGACCAACGTCATGACGCGGGCGAGCCCATCCGCCCTGCTGACGCCCACGACCGAGGCGAACCCTCGTGAGGAACCCGAGCGGAGGTGGGCCATGAAGGCGGAAGCGGGCGACTGGCTGGTCGTCGAAGGACCGGTGATCGATCACGGCGGGAGACGCGGGCTGATCGTGGAGGTCCGGCACCAGGACGGCACACCGCCGTACCTCGTGCGGTGGCTGGACTCCGACCACGAGACCCTGGTGTTCCCCGGACCTGACGCCCACGTCGTGAAGGCCGCGGGCTGAGCCGGTGGACACGGCGGTCGCGCTCGGGCACCTCGCGACGGCGCTCGCGATCGGCCTGCTGCTGGGTGTGGAGCGCGAGCACGACAACGCGCGCGACTCGGTGCGCCCGGCGGGCTCGCGGACGTTCCCGCTGATCGCACTGGCCGGTGCGGTGAGCGCGGCGGTGTCTCCGGTACTGCTCGGCGTAGCGCTCGTGGCGGTCGCCGCGCTGGTGATCGCCTGGTACCTGCGCACGACCGAACCCGGTGCGACGACGGAGATCGCGGCCATCACCGCCTTC
Organism: Lentzea sp. NPDC004789; assembly: GCF_053601075.1. Classification (NCBI taxonomy): domain Bacteria; kingdom Bacillati; phylum Actinomycetota; class Actinomycetes; order Pseudonocardiales; family Pseudonocardiaceae; genus Lentzea; species Lentzea sp. NPDC004789. Next base: position 143,748 of record NZ_JBSGBE010000021.1, read on the forward strand.
CTCCTCGGCGCACTGGCGTGGCAACGGCCCGAGCTGGCGGTTCCGGTCGGAGTCGTCATCGCGGCGTTGCTCGCCGCCAAACGGCCGTTGCACCGCTTCGCCCGCAAAGTCCTGAGCGATCAGGACATCCGCGACGCGATGATCCTGTTCGTCGTCGCGTTCGTGGTCCTGCCGTTGCTGCCGGATCGACCCCTCGGGCCGTACGGGGTGCTGAACCCCACGAGGGTGTGGTGGCTGGTCATCGCCGTGACGGTGATCGGGTGGGCCGGGTACGTGGCGGCACGGGCCTTCGGGCAGCGCTGGGGTCTCCTGGTCACAGGGTTCGCCGGTGGTTTCGTGTCCGGCTCGGCGACGACGGCGTCATGGCCCGCAAGTACCGAGCCGTTGGCGCGGCGGCGTTTCCCGGTGCTGTCGCGGTGAACCTGGCCACGCTCGCGCAGATCGTCGCGGTGACGGCGGTGGCGAGTCCACCGGTCGCACTGCGGCTGCTGCCCGCGGCCGGGGCCGGCGCGGTGGTGCTGCTGGTGGAGGTGGCCTGGCTCGTGTGGCGCACGAAACCCGCGGACGCGGACGCCGAACCGGTGGCCGGCAGGCCGATGTCGATCAAGGCGGCGTTGACGCTGGCCGGGGTCCTGGTGCTGTTCCTGGTGATCACCCGCACGGCGGCCGAATGGCTGGGTGGCGGGGGAGTGGTGGCCGCAGGAGCGTTCGGAGGGCTCGCGGACGCGCACGCCGCCGCCATCGCGGCCGCTTCTCTTGCACCGCAGTCCATTCCGGTGCACACGGCGGTGCTCGCCTGTGGCGCCGCGCTCGCCACGAACACGGTGGTGAAGCTGGTGCTGGCCACGGTCGCGGGCGGGCCGGGGTTCGCGGTGAGGCTCGCCGGATGGCTGGTTCCGGTCGTGGCCGCGGTGGCGCTCGGCATGGTCTGGTAGGACGAAGGTCCCGCGCCGCACAGGACCCCAGCCACTCACCGCTGATCACGCGGGCCGGGAGGCTCAAGTGCATGAGCGAGAACGAATCCCGGCCCGTGGTGGTCGGCGTGGACGGATCGGCTGCCGCGCGGGCGGCGTTGGAATGGGCCGTGGAGGACGCCCGGCGCCGTGGCTGCCGGGTGGACGCGGTCTCCGCGTGGCACCCGGACTACGGGTTCGTCATCGGTGCGGTGCCCGCCGAGGTGGTCATGCGGATGTCGCCGGAGGCGATGCGCGCCGCGGCCCAGGCTGGGCTGGACAAGGCGGTGGAGGGGTTCGAAGGCGTCGAGATCCGCCGGATCCTCGTCGAAGCCGACCCGCGGACCGCGCTGACCGACGCCTCCAAGGACGCCGAGCTGCTCGTGGTCGGCAACCGCGGCCACGGCACGATCGTCGAGGCGATCCTGGGCTCGGTCAGCTCGTACTGCGTGCACCACGCCTCCTGTCCGGTGGTCGTGATCCGCGAGCCGAAGGCGGAGCGGCCGGAGCCGTCGACCGTCGACGCCGCCGTGCCGCTGACCCCTGGGCCGTTGCTGTGAAAGCACGAGCCGGCCACGTCTTCCTGACCGCGGTGGTGCTCGCCACCATCGCGGGCGGGGTGGTGTGGCTCCAGGATCCGCCGAGCGCGCGGATCTGGTGGGCCGTCGCGACGGCGGCGGCCGTCGTGCCCGCGGTGTGGTGGGTCGTGGAGGACCTGCGCGCCAAGCGTTTCGGCGCGGATGTGCTCGCGGTGCTCGCCCTCGTCGGCACGCTCGCGGTCGGCGAGTACCTGGCCGGCGCCGTCGTGGCCGTCATGGTCGGGACCGGGCACGCGCTGGACGACTACGCGCGGCGCAGGGCTCGGCGCGACCTGAGCGCACTGCTGGAGCGCGCGCCGAGGCAGACGCACGTGCGGCAGGTGTACGGGCTGCGCACGGTCGGGGTGGACGAGGTCGTGCCCGGTGACGAGGTCGTGGTGCGGCCGGGCGAGGTCGTGCCCGTGGACGGCATCCTGCTCGGCGACGCCACGTTCGACGAGTCCGCCCTGACCGGTGAACCGGATCCGGTCAACCGGCTGCGCGGCGAACGCGTGCGCAGCGGCGTTCTGGTCGTCGGGGCCGCGGTCGACGTGCAGGCCGCCGTGACGGCGCAGGAGAGCACGTACGCGGGAGTCGTCCGGCTGGCCGAGGAAGCCGCGGCCATGAGTGCGCCCGTCGTGCGTGTGGCGGACCGGATCGCCACGGTGTTCCTGCCGGTCGCAGTACTGGTGGCCGGGCTGGCGACCGTGGTGACCGGCGAGTTGACGCGGGCGGTGGCGGTGCTGGTGACCGCGACCCCGTGCCCGTTGCTGCTCGCCGTGCCGGTCGCGATCACGGCGGGCATGTCGCGTGCTGCCCGCGTCGGCGTCGTGCTGCGGGACGGGCAGGCGCTGGAGGCGCTGGGCAGCGCGCGGGTGGCGGTCCTCGACAAGACCGGAACCGTCACGGTCGGGCGGCCCGTCGTGGTGGACGTCGTTCCCGCGCCCGGCTGGACGGCCCCCGGTGTGCTCGGCATCGCGGCCTCGGTGGAGCAGCTGTCGACGCACGCGCTGGCATCGGCGGTGGTGGAGGCGGCCAGAACCGCGGGACTGCACGTCGAACCCGCCAAGCAGGTCTACGAACGGCCTGGTCACGGTGTCAGTGGACGCGTCGGGCCGTCTTCGGTCCGCGTCGGCGACCGGGACGAGGAGCCCAGCCAGGACTGGGAACGCGCGGCGGCTGGGAAAGCGCGGCTGGACGCGGCGACGGTCGTGTGGGTCAGGACCGACGAGAAGTTCGTCGGGGCGTTGCTGTTGCGCGATCCGGTGCGGCGTGAGGCCGTCAGGACGGTGCGTCGGTTGCGGGCCGCGGGCCTGCGACGGATGGTGATGCTGACCGGCGATCGGCCGTCCGTGGCGCAGGACGTCGCCGGACTGCTCGGGTTCGACGACGTGGTGGCGCGGTGCACGCCGGAGGACAAGGTCTCGCGAGTCCGGGAAGAACGGTCCGGCGGCGTCACCGTGATGGTCGGGGACGGCATCAACGACGCGCCCGCGCTCGCCGCGGCCGACGTCGGTGTGGCGCTGGGGAACCGCGGCAGCGCGGCAGCCGCCCAGGCGGCGGACGCGATCATCCTGGACGACCGCATCGACCGGCTGGCCGACGGTGTCGAGGTCGCCGCGCACGCCAAGCGGATCGCCACCCAGAGCGCGGCGGCCGGCATGGGCCTCGCGCTCGTGGCGATGGGCTTCGCGGCGTTCGGGTTCCTGCCCGCCGTCGGCGGCGCGTTCGTCCAGGAGGCGATCGACGTCGCGGTGATCCTCTATTCGCTGCGCGCCCTGCTTCCGCTGCGGCACGGGAGGATGCGGCCGGAGACGACCAGGCTGCTGGCCCGGTTCGACACGGAGCACGCGGTGCTCCAGGACGTGCGGGACGCGGTGCGCGTGGCCGCAGACGGACTGCACGGCGGCATGACGGTGGAGGCGGCAGAGGCCGTGCGGCACGCCCACCAGCTGGTGACCGAGCGGCTCCTGCCCCACGAACGCGCCGAAGAACACGAGCTCTACCCGGCGTTGTCGGAGGAGTTCCGCGACCAGCACGCGACAGTCCCCATGAGCCGCGGTCATGCCGAGATCGAACGGCTGGTGCGCCGCCTCGGACGGCACGTCGCCGAGCCGGACGGCATGACCGCGGACCAGGTCGACGACCTGCGCGCCACCCTCTACGGCCTGGACGCCGTGCTGCGCCTGCACTTCGCGCAGGAGGAAGAAAGCTACTTCGTGCTCGCGGACCCGCGCTGAGGAAGGATCGACATGGACCGGCAGCTGGCGCCCGTACGGGCGCTTCTCACCGACGGCTCGGTCGTCGAGGTGCGCGAGCTGGGGCCGGGTGACGTCACGACGTTGCTGGACCTGCACAAGTCGCTCCCGGTGGAGGACAAGTACCTGAGGTTCTTCAGCACCTCACCGCGGCAGCTCGAGGACTTCGTGCAGCGGATGGTGTCCCCGGACGAGCCGCGGCACATGGTGCTGGGCGCGTTGCGGGAGGGACGTCTGCTCGGCGCGGCGAGCTACGTCGTGACAAACGACCCGGAGTGCGCCGAGGTCGCGCTCGTGGTGTCGCACGCCGAGCAGGCGCACGGGGTCGGCACGCTGCTGCTCGAACACCTGGCCTCGCTGGCCCGCGAGCGAGGCGTGCGGAAGTTCACCGCAGAGGTGCTCACGATGAACTTCCGGATGCTGCGGGTGTTCACCGACATGGGTCTGGTATGGACGGTCGTTCCCGACGGCGACGTCGTCCACGTCGACCTCGGGCTGGAGCCCTGCGAGCGCTACCTCGACGCGGTCGCCGAACGCGAGGCGAAGGCGGACGTGGCGAGCCTGACCCACGTGTTGCGGCCGGGGTCGATCGCCGTGGTGGGAGCGAGCCGGTCGCCGGACTCGGTGGGCCACGCCGTGCTGCGCAACCTCGTGGACGGCAGCTTCACCGGTGACCTGTACGCGGTCAACCCGCACGCCAAGTCGGTGGCGAACGTGGACTGCTACAGCTCGGTGACCGCGCTGCCGGAGGCCCCGGAGCTCGCGGTGCTGTGCGTTCCGGCGAAAGCCGTGCCCGGCGTCGCCGAGGAGTGCGGACGCCGAGGTGTCCGCGCGTTGGTCGTCATCTCGTCGGGAGTCGACGCCGACGAGCTCATGAAACCCGTTCGCGCACACGGGATGCGCCTGGTCGGCCCGAACTGCCTCGGGGTGTCGACCAGTTCGCCCGCGGTGCGGATGAACGCCACGTTCGCCGCCCACAACACGTTCGCGGGCGACATCGGGCTGGTCACCCAGTCCGGCGGGGTGGCGATCGCCGTGCAGGAGGAGCTGCGACGGCTCGGCCTGGGGCTGTCCGGTCTGGTCTCCACCGGCGACAAGCTCGACATCAGCAGCAACGACCTGCTGATGTGGTGGAAGGAGGACCAGGAAACGCGGGTCATCGCCCTGTACCTGGAGTCGTTCGGCAACCCGCGCAAGTTCTCCCGGCTGGCCCGCGAGGTCGCGAGGCGCAAGGCGGTGATCGCGATTCGCGCGGCGAGCAGCGAGGCCGGGCAGCGTGCCGCCGCTTCGCACACCGCCTCGACGGCCACGCCCTCGGTCACCAGGGACGCGTTGTTCCGGCAGGCCGGCGTGATCACGGTCGACAGCGTGCCGGAACTGGTCGACGTCGTGCTGGCGTTGCGGCAACCGGTGCCTGGAGGCAGGTCGGTCGCCGTGCTGAGCAACGCGGGCGGTCTCGGTGTGCTGGCCGTGGACGCGTGCGTCCGCAACGGGCTGCGGATGGCGGAGCTGTCCCCCGCGACCGTGGACTCGTTGAGCCGTCTGCTGTCACCGGCGGCGAGCCTGCACAACCCGGTGGACACCACCGCGGTCGTGGACGAGGAGACGTTCGCCCGCTGCCTCGACGTCGTCGGCGCCGATCCCGCGGTGGACGCGGTGATCACAGTGACCGTGCCGACCGCGCTCGGCGACCCCACAGGCGGTGTGCACGGGCTCACCGGCAAGCCGGTGCTCGCGGTGCGCACCGGTCAGACCGAACGTCTCGCGGACGAGGTGCCCTGCTGTGCCGAGCCGGCCCGCGCCGCGGCCGCGCTGGCCCGGCTGGCGGACCGCGCCGAGTGGCTCGACCGGCCGCGGGAGCTCACGCATCAGGCGGACGTCGACCTGCGGACCGCGCAGGGCATCGTCGCACGCAACCCGGAGGGCTGGCTGCCGCCGGACGAGGTGGTGCGCCTGCTCAAGGCGTTCGGGCTGCCGGTGCTGGGCGGAACCCTGACGACGACCGAGGAACACGCGGTGGCCGCACAACGCGCCTACGACTGCCCGGTCGCGATGAAGGCCGTTGCGGACGACCTGCTGCACAAGAGCAAGGGCGGCGGCGTCGTGCTCGGCGTCGCCGGCGAGGCCGCGGTGGCGGAGGCGTTCCGCGCCTTGCGGGACCGTTTCGGTGACCGCCTGCGCGGGGTGTTCGTGCAGCCGATGGCGTCAAGCGAACGGGAGCTGCTCGTCGGCGTCGCCACCGACGCCAAGTTCGGTCCGCTGGTCGTCACCGGGCTCGGCGGCGTCGACACCGACCTGATCGACGACCGTGCCGCCGCACTCGCTCCACTGTCCACAACGGACGCTGATGACCTGATGCGCGGCTACCGCGCCGCCGGTGCCGTGCTCGCGGCGACCGACGAAGCGGCTGTGCGGGACGTGCTGCTGCGCGTGGCGGATCTCGCCGCCGCACTGCCCGAGATCACCGAGCTCGACATCAACCCGCTCGTCGTGACGAGCACCGGCTGCCTGGTGGTGGACGCCAGGATCCGCGTCGCACCGGCACGACCGACCGACCCGTTTCTGCGGCAACTGAGGAGGACGAGATGAGCACGACAGCAAACCCCGTCGTGGTGGGAGTGGACGGAACCCCGGCGTCGAACGACGCGCTGCGGTGGGCGATGGACGAGGCCGTCGTGCGCGGCTGCCCGCTGCACGTCGTCAACGCCTGGAACTACGAGCCCCTGGCCGACTGGCGGGAGACGACCGTGCAGCAGGCCCAGGCCGAGTCGGAGGCGTTGATCGGCGAGGCCGTGCGCGCAGTGTCGCAGGGGCGCACGGAGCTGCCCGAGATCGTCCAGCGGAGCCTGCGCGGCTACGCGGCCGAGGTGCTGGAGAAGGCGTCGGAGGGCGCGGCGCTGCTGGTCGTCGCCTCGCACACCGGCCACTGGATGCGCCAGATCGTGCTGGGCTCGACGAGCATGCACGTCGTGCGGCACGCGCACTCGCCGGTCGTCGTGATCCCGGTGACCGACCGGGAGCCGGCGGAGGCGGCCCGATGAAGGCACTGGACGTGCCGGCCGGTCCGCTCGTGACCGTCGGGCCGCGTGACTTCGCCCGCCACGCCGAGGGCCTCATGGACGACTTCGGTCTCACCGTGCTGCCCGTGTCGGATCAAGGACTCTTCCTCGGCGTGGTGACGAAGGCGGCCTGCGCGAGCGCCACCTGCAAGGTCGAGCACGTGATGTCGCAACCCGTGCTGACCGTCGGCCCGGACATGGAGGCGACCACGCTGTACGACGCGATGACCCTCCGCGAGGTGCTCAGCGTGCCGATCCTGCGTGACGGCCGGCTCCTCGGCGTGGTCACGCGGCGCGACGTCCTGCGGGCGATCAGCCACGACGACCCGCACCTGCGAGCTGGTCATGCCGGTCACCACGGCTGACCGCGACGACGTCGCCCATCACGGGTTGCCGGTGCCGGAGGTCGTCGTGCTCGCCGAGACCGACCAGGACACCGGGCTGTCGACGGCGCAGTGGCGGCAGCGGCTCGACGACCTCGGGCCGAACGAGCTGCCGCCCCGGCGGGGACAGCCCTGGACGCTGCGCCTGCTCGGGCAGCTGCACCACCCGTTGATCTACGTGTTGCTTGCCGCCGCGACGATCACCGCCGCGCTCGGCGAGGTCGTCGACGCCTCCGTGGTGTTCGGCGTGGTCGTGATCAACGCGATCATCGGCTTCGTCCAGGAAGCCCGTGCGGAGAAGGCGCTCGACGCGCTGGTCGCGATGGTGCGCACCGAAGTCACCGTGGTGCGCGACGGCGTCACGGCGCGCGTCCCGTCGGCCGAGCTCGTGCCCGGCGATGTCGTGCTGCTCGACGCGGGCGACCAGGTCGGCGCCGACCTCCGGCTGGTCGGTGCGCGAGAGTTGCGCGTCGACGAGTCGGCTTTGACGGGGGAGTCGGTGCCGTCTGCGAAGAACTCGCTCGTGCTGCCGCCGGAGACCGCGCTCGCCGACCGGGCCAACATGGCCTACTCCGGCACGCTGGTGACGGCGGGAGGCGGGCGCGGGGTCGTGGTGGCCACCGGCGCGGAGACCGAGATCGGCCGGGTGCACCGGCTGGTGAGCACGACGGCGACCGTACAGACCCCGTTGACCCGCAAGCTCGCGCGCTTCAGCCAGGTGCTGACGGTCGTGATCCTGGGCCTCGCGGCGTTCAGCGTCGTGGTCGGCGTGCTGCACGGCGAACCGTTCGCCGAGATGGTCACCGCGGCCGTGGCGCTGGCGGTCGGCGCGATCCCCGAGGGCCTGCCGGCGGCGGTCACCGTGACGCTCGCGATCGGCGTGGCCAGGATGGCACGGCGCAACGCGATCATCCGGCGCCTGCCCGCCGTGGAGACGCTGGGCAGCACCACGGTCATCTGCACGGACAAGACGGGAACTTTGACCGCGAACGCGATGACCGTGAACGCCGTGGTGGTCGGCGGCGTGCGGCATGAGGTGTCCGGCATCGGTTACACGCCAACGGGAACCTTCACGCCTCCGGTGACCCCGGCGGTGCGCGAGTGCCTGCTCGCAGGGCTCGCCTGCAACGACGCGCGGATCGTGGAGGAGGACGGCCGCTGGCTGCCCGTCGGCGATCCGACCGAGGCCGCACTCGTGGTGGCCGCCCGCAAGGTCGGGCTGGACTCCTCGGACCTGACGGCACGCGTCGACGTGCTGCCGTTCAGCTCCGAGCGGCTGTTCATGGCGACCAGGCACGAGAACGACGTGATCTACCTGAAGGGCGCGGTGGAGAAGCTGCTCGACCTCGCAGGACTGCCGCACAGCGCCGAAGCGGACTCGTTGGCGGCCGCCGGACTGCGCGTGCTCGCCATCGGCCGCGCCGAGGGCGTCGAGCTGACCGAGGAAGGCCTGCGCGGCAACGTGCGGCTGCTCGGGCTCGTCGCGATGCACGATCCGGCCCGTTTCGAGGCGATCGAGGCCGTGCACGCCTGCCAGGCGGCGGGCATCGAGGTCAAGATGATCACCGGTGACCACCCGGCCACCGCTCGCGCGATCGCCGCGGAGTTCGGCATCACCGACGTGCACGCCCGCGTCGCCCCCGAGGAGAAACTGCGGCTGGTCAAGCAGTTCCAGGCCTGCGGCGAGGTCGTCGCGATGACCGGGGACGGCGTCAACGACGCACCGGCGCTGCGTCGCGCGGACATCGGCGTCGCGATGGGCCGCGGCGGCACGGAGGTCGCGAAGCAGGCGGCGGACATGGTGCTGACTGACGACAACTTCGCCTCGATCCGCGCCGCCGTCGAGGAAGGTCGCGCGGTTTTCGACAACCTGCGCAAGTTCATCATCTGGACCCTGCCAACCAACATGGCAGAGGGCCTGGTGATCCTCGCCGCGATCCTGCTCGGCGCGGCACTGCCGATCCTTCCGGTGCAGATCCTGTGGATCAACATGACCACCGCCGTCGCACTGGGACTGACGCTGGCCTTCGAACCACGAGAACCCGGCGTGATGAACCGCCCGCCGCTACCGCCGTCTCTGCCGTTGCTCACGCGCAGCCTGGTCGGCCGGATCCTGTTCGTGTCCGCGATCCTGCTGGCCTGCTCGTTCGGCGCGTTCCGCTGGCAGCTCTCGGCGGGCGCGTCGCTGGAGGTCGCGCGAACCGTCGCGGTCAACGTGTTCGTCGGCGCCCAGATCGCGTATCTGGCCAACTGCCGGTCGCTCGAGCACATCCGGCCGCGCACCGGACCGAACCGGTGGCTGCTCGTGGGGGTCGCGCTGACCGTCGGCCTGCAGTTGCTGCTCACCTATGCGCCGTTCATGAACTCGTTGTTCCACACGGCTCCGCTCGCCTGGCGGCCCTGGCTGGTCGTGCTGGTGCTCAGCGCGGTCTCGTACGTGCTGGTGGAGCTGGACAAGTGGCGGAGACGCCGATGGACAGGCTGAAGCGGGACGTCTACGAGCAGGAGCTGTACCGCCTGCAGACCGAACTGGTGAAGCTGCAGGAGTGGGTGCGCGAGACCGGAGCGAGGCTCGTGGTCGTGTTCGAGGGCAGGGACGCGGCGGGCAAGGGTTCGGCGATCAAACGCATCACCGAGCACCTCAATCCGCGGGTGGCCCGCATCGTCGCGCTGCCCGCGCCGAGCGAGCGGGAACGGACTCAGTGGTACTTCCAGCGCTACGTCGCGCATCTGCCGGCGGCGGGCGAGATCGTGCTGCTGGATCGCAGCTGGTACAACCGCGCGGGTGTCGAACGAGTGATGGGCTACTGCACGTCGGAGCAGCACCGGCTGTTTCTCAGACAGTGCCCGGCCTTCGAACGGATGCTCGTGGAGGACGGCATCCTGCTGCGCAAGTACTGGTTCTCCGTCAGTGACGCCGAGCAGGAACGCCGGTTCCGCAAGCGGCTCAGGGACCCGTTGAAGCGGTGGAAGCTCTCGCCGATGGACCTGGAGTCGCTGACGCGCTGGGAGGACTACTCGCGGGCCAAGGACGAGATGATGGTGCACACCGACATCGCCGAATCTCCCTGGTATGTGGTGGAAGGCGACGACAAGCGGCGGGCCAGGATCAACATGATCGCGCACCTGCTGACCACGATCGACTACCACGAGGTGACCCCGCCCGAGATCACGCTGCCGCACCGGCCGCCGTCGCAGGGCTACCAGCGCACCGCGCGCACGTTGCAGCGCGAGGTGCCGGACCGGGCAGGTGAGCTCGACGTCCGGTCCGGCTGAGCTCGATCCCTGCGGCTACACGTGCAGCTTCGTCGAGCGCGGAGGGCCCGAGAGATCCGGTTCGTGGTGCCAGGTGACGGTGATGTGATCGGCGGCGCTGGCCAAGGATCTGGCGAGGATGAACTTGTGCGCGTCACCGGCGGTGAATTCGGCGAAGTCGACATCGCCTCGCGTGAGCGTCGACGTGCACGCCGTACGCACTTTCGGTTCCGTCGTCACGCAACAGATACGCGCTCTTGTTGTGATGTACGAGGTTGAACTGTTCGGCAGCGAGTTTCTGGCCGCGGGTGTACCACAAGGCCGCAGCCGCAACGAGTACGGCGACACACGAGATGACGAAGGAAGCAGCCGTCACACGTGGATTCAAGCAGCCACACGAGAGTCCGCGCCGAAGCGACACGCTGTCCGGACCGCTCCCGCGATCGTCTGGTCAGGGAAGAAGCCCTGCGCCGCCGAGAGGCTCGCCCGGCACACGCGGACGATCTGGCGGGTCGCGGAGGTGTCCGGTGTCCGGCGGCACGTCTCGCACCGAACGACCACGTCACCGGTCAGCTCGTCGACGCCGACCGACGCGGTGGACGAGCAGTCGCGGCACCAGCGGTGGCCGGTCACCTTGATGACGTGGTCGGCCGAGTGCACGCAGTGGTGCAGCCAGCGGCGGTGCAGACGGCACGAGACGCGCTCCAGCGGGTTCAGGCCGAGCTCCTCCGCCGCGTCCTCCTCGGCGAGCATCGCGGCGAGCGCCCGGTCGCGGACGTCGGCGTAGCGCTGGTCGCCGGCGGCGAGGAGTGGCGTGGTCATGGCGTTCTCCCGGATTCGAAGGTGGCTCCAGACTTCTCCGCGACCGACGCCATCAACACCGCACGGGGACTCCTCTCCGGCCGAGACCACGGGCTCAGCGGGGTCGAGACGTTGGTCCCTGGGGAGCGGGGCGTCCACCCGGAAATCTTGGGACTGGAGGTGGACCATGACCGCGAAACCGATGTCCAGACTCGTCCATCAGGCCTTCCCCTACCGCAACAAGCTCGCCACCACCGGCGACCGGATCGAGAGCACGGTGCTCGTGCTGGGCGTCGCGGTCGCGCTGCTGGCCGTGCCCGTCGCCGGCGCGACCGGTTCCGAGATCTTCGCGGCGAAGCGGGAGCGCGTCGCCGTCGAGCAGGTGAGCAAGTCCCGCGCGGAGGCGGTCCTGGTCGAGGACGCCCCGCCCACGCTCGGTTCCACCGAGCGGGGTGGCGTGGTCGAGACGGTGGCCGTGCTCGCGAGGTGGCGGCTGCCGGACGGAAGTGCTCGGCAGGGGCCCGTCCAAGTGCACTACGACGCCAAGACCGGGGCCACCGTGCCGATCTGGGTCGACCGGAGTGGCAGCGTGACCGATCCTCCGATCACCACCGCGGGCGCCGCGCTCGACGCGATCGTGCTCGCCCTCCTGCTGTGGAGCGCGGCCGCCGGCTCGATGGCGCTGCTGTACCTCGTCGCGAGGTTCGCGCACAAGAGGTTCCGCTCACGCCAGTGGACCAACGAGTGGAAGCGGATCGCGCCGGAGTGGACGGGCAGGTGAGTCGTGACTGTCCCCATCGGACACACGAACACGGTTGTCGTGGGCTTGGACGGATCAGACTCCGCACTGGACGCGGTCCGCTGGGCGGCGGCCGAGGCGGCGCGTCGAACCGCGCCACTGCGCATCGTGCACGCGGAACTGCCGTTGCCCGCGGAGGCCTTGGACCGGTCAGGCGCCGCGCGGCAGGCGTTGCACGAGGAAGCGATGCGGTGGGTGCACGCCGGCATTTCGGTGGCAGGTGAGTTCGCACCGGGCACACCGGTCGAACTGCGCGTCGAGGTCGGACGCGCCGCCCGCCTGCTGCAGGACGAGTCAGCGACCGCGGCGCTGGTCGTGGTCGGCTCACGCGGCCTCGGCGGGTTCGCCGGGCTGGTGCTCGGCTCGGTCGCGATGGCGTTGTCATGTCACGCGAAATGCCCGGTTGTCGTCGTAAGAGGTGATGATCCGACGCCGCACGGGCCAGTGGTCGTCGGGGTCAACGGCGCGCCGGAGAACTGGTACGTCGTCGACAGGGCGTTCGAGGAAGCCGAGGCGCGCGGCACCGAGCTGGTGGCCGTGCACGCCTGGCGGCCACCGCTGGGGACGGCGAGGATCGCCGAGTCCGTAGGCATCGTGTGGTCTGAGCTCGACGTCGTGCGCGAGGCGACGGTCGCCCAGCGGCTGGAGGCCTGTGCGGACCGGCACCCCGGCGTCGATGTCAAGCGGCACGTCGTGCACGGTTCGGCGGCGCAGCGACTCCTGGAGTTCGCCGAGGGAGCGAGCCTGCTCGTCGTTGGGGCACGCGGCACTGGCGGACTCAGCGGCATGGTGCTCGGTTCGACGAGCCAGGCACTCGTCCGGCACACTCCTTGCCCGGTGCTCCTGATGCGGCCCGTGCTCGCCGAGCAGATGGACCGACACTAGCGCGGACGGAAATGGGACACCGCGGCCGCGGTGCCCCATTTCGCGTTGTGGTCACTTGAGCCAGGGGTTGGCCCGGACGACCGGCAGGTCGCCCCACCAGCGGGCCAGGCCCCAGGTGGCGCCGGAAGCCGTCGCCGCCACCACGATGAGCACCAGCGCGTACACGACGTGGTAGTCGATGACCGGGTTGGTCGACATCGTCAGCTCGCCAGCCGCGTTGTGCTGCGCAGGCGGCCATTCGGCGGCCCACATCAGCAGCATCATGACCGTGCCGGTGACCGCGGCGATCCGCAGACCGATGCCGAGCACCAGCGCCACACCGATCGCGAACAGCCCGACCATGAAGAGCGTGTCCGCCCACCAGGCACCGGCCCAGTCGTGGAACGTGGACTGGAACGGGCCGACGTCGACCCGGCCGAGGAACCCCTTGGTGGGCGATCCTCCGGAGAACCAGGCGTTCTTCGACTGCGTGGCGTAGCCGAGCCCGAAGGCCTTGTCGACGAACGCCCACAGGAACAGCAACCCGGTCGCGATGCGCAGCACGGCGAGCGACGCCGCACCCACGTCGGTGCAGGTCCGAACAGGAACGTGCACAGCAGACATCGTTACCTCCCGATTGTTTTCTGGCCGGGTGTGCGTTGACGCCACCGCCACAGCTCATCGGCTCCCCACACGACCACCGGGAACGCCGCGAGCACGGCGAGATGCGGAACTGGCGGCACAGCGGTGCCGAAGACGTGTTGCAGCGGAGGCAAGGCCACCACCGCCGCAGCGAAGACCACCTCGAACGCGATGCCCCACAACAACAACCGGTTGCTCAGCAGACCGATGGAGCGCAGCGACGCGTATTGCGTTCGAGACGCGAAGGCCGTGCCGATCTGGCACGCCACGATGCCGAGGAACGACATGGTCGTCGCCTGCACCCACACGTGGTGCAGGGGCGTGCCTTCACCAACGGCGTCACCGGGGTGCCACCCACCACCGACGAGGGTGAGGAAGAACCCGCCGAGCACCAACAGGGCGGACAACCCGCCCAGCACTCCCCAGGCCCGCCAGAGCATCCGGCCGTCGATCACGTTGTCCGTCCGCCGCCGGGGCGGCTGGTTCATGATGCCCGGTTCCGCGGGCTCACGGCCGAGCGCGAGTGCCGGCAGGGTCTCGGTGCCGAGGTCGATCGCGAGGATCTGCAACACGGTGAGCGGCAGCGGAATCGCGCCGCCGGACAGGGCGAACAGCAGGAACGGGATCACTTCGGGCGTGGCGTGGGCGAAGATGTAGAGGATGAACTTGCGGACGTTGTCGTAGACCCGCCTGCCCGCCTCGACGGCGGTGACGATGGTCGCGAAGTTGTCGTCCGTGAGCACCATCGTGGACGCCTCGCGGGCCACGTCGGTGCCGGCAACGCCCATCGCGACGCCGATGTCGGCGCGGCGCAACGCAGGGGCGTCATTCACCCCGTCGCCGGTCATCGCCACGACATTGCCCATGGCGCTCAGCGCGTCGGCGACGCGCAGCTTCACTTCGGGGGAGCTGCGCGCGAAGATCAGCTCCTCGCCGCCCCGCAGCAGGTCCTCCAGCTCGGCATCGGTCTTGTGTTCCACGTCGGCACCGGTGAGCACCTGGATGCCGTTGCGGGCGATGCCGACCTGATGGGCGATCTCCTTCGCCGTGAGCGCGTGGTCCCCGGTCACGACGATGAGCCGGATGCCCGCGGTGTGGCAGCGCGCGACCGCTTCAGCGACCTCGGGGCGCGGCGGGTCGAACATCGCCACGACGCCGAGCAGCTCGAGGTCCCGTTCGGCGTCCTCGCGTCGTTCGGGCACGGTGTCGCACTCCCGCCGGGCAACGGCGAGCAGCCGCAACCCGCGCCGGGCGAATGCGGTGACGACCCGCTCGACCTCAGCCCTGTCCGCACCGGTCGACCTGGCGAGGACCTCTTCGGGTGCCCCCTTCACGTTCACCACGAGGCGTCCGTCCTCGTGGTCCACCGTGGACATCAGGCGCAGCGCCGGGTCGAAGTGGAACTGCCGCACCCGGTGTTCCGCTCGCAGCTCGGCGGAGACGTCGGCCCCGGCCTCGGCGGCGGCGTGCAGCAGGGCCAGTTCGGTGGGATCGCCGGTGCCGTCGGCCAGGTCCGCGTTGTTGCAGGCCGAGATCGACCGGGCGAGCGCCGCCCTGTCGCCGACCGCCCAGACATCGGTGACGCGCATGCGGTTCTGCGTGAGGGTGCCGGTCTTGTCGGTGCAGATCACCGTGGTGGAACCGAGGGTTTCGACCGCGGAGAGCCGTTTGACGACGGCACCGCTACGTGCGAGTGCACGCACGCCTACCGCCAAGGCCAGCGTGATGGTGGGCAGCAGGCCTTCCGGCACGTTGGCGACCAGCAGCCCGATCGCGAAGTTGAACGAGTCGGCCAACGGCAGTCCCGCCACGAACACGCCGATCGGCAGGAAGGCCGCTCCGGCACCGACCGCGACCGCGGCGATGAGCCACGCGACCCGTTTGACCTGGCGCTCCAAGGGACTTTCGTCCCGTCCGGAGCGTTGCGACAGTGCGGCGATGCGGCCAAGTTCGGTGCGCATACCGGTGGCGAACACCACCGCCCGCGCTTCGCCACCTGTGCAGTTGGTCCCGCTGAAGACCAGGTCGCGTGCGTCGAGCAGGGGGCCGGTGGCGTCGGTCAGATCGGCCGAGCGGTAGGCGGGCAGCGATTCTCCGTTCAGCGTGGAGAGGTCCACCTCGACGCCGCCCTCGATGAGCCGCGCGTCGGCGGAGACGCGGTCGCCTTCCTCGACGATCAGCAGGTCGCCGGGCACGAGCTCGCGGGCGGGGACCGATCTGCGCACCCCGTCGCGCACCACCGAGGCGTGCGCCGGCAGGTAGGCGGCGAGCGCCTCGACCGCCTTCTCCGCCTGCTGTTCCTGCACGAACGCCAAAGCCGCGTTGAGCACGACGACCGCGATGATGGCGGCACCGAGTACCGCCGTGCCCGCGAGGAAGGCGAATCCGGCGGCAAGCCACAACAGCAGTGCCAACGGGTGGGTGAACTGCCGGAGCAGCTGCTTCGGCCAGTTCCGGCGCTTGCGCCGGGTGAGTTCGTTGGGGCCGTGGGCCAGCAGCCTTCGCGCGGCCTCACGACTGGAGAGACCGGCCGGCCTGGTGCGCAGGTCGCGGAAGAGCCTGTCCAGCGGCTCCCGCGGATCGCTGTCCGACGCCGTCACGGTGTCAGTGGTCATGGCTTCGAGCTTCACGCGCGGCCCGGCGAGGCCCCAGGGTCCTAGGGACCGCCGTGCAGGAGCACGAAGACGGTGGGCGGCGGGCACCGGGGGCGTTGACCGTTGTTGCGCAGGGCAACCAGAACTCGGGAGGAAGTCGTGAGCAATCTCGGCATGGCGATCGTCCGGCAGTACGAACGCGGTGTGGTGTTCCGGCTGGGCAAGCTGCACAACGTGCGAGAGCCGGGCTGGCGGTTCATGATTCCGCTGGCGGACAAGATGAGAAAGGTCAGCCTGCGGACCGTGACGATGCCGATCCAGTCGCAGCAGGTGATCACGAAGGACAACGTGTCGATCGGCGTCGCGGCGGTGGCCTACTTCCGCAGGGTGGACCCGGTGAAGTCCATCGTGGAGATCGAGAACGTGGAGGCCGCGATCAGCCAGATCGCCCAGACGACGGTGCGCAACGTGGTCGGACGCTCGCCCCTGGACCACGTGCTGGCCGAGACCGACACCCTGAACGAGAAGATCAAGGAGATCCTCGACGCCACGACCGAGCGGTGGGGCGTGGTGGTCGAACTGGTGGAGTTGAAGGACATCGAGCTGCCACAGTCGATGCAGCGCGCAATGGCGCGAGAGGCCGAGGCCGAGCGCGAGAAGCGCGGCAAGATCATCGCAGCGGAGGGGGAGGCGCTGTCGGCGGGCAAGCTCGCGGAGGCCGCCGAAGTGATCGCCCGGCACCCGATCGCGCTGCAGTTGCGCAACCTGCAGGTGCTGGGCGAGATCGCGATCGAGCGCAACTCGACAATCGTGTTCCCGGCGCAGTTAATGGACAGTGTTCGTTCGATGAATTCGTTCCTGGCGCGGGAGATTCCTGCGGCTCGCGATCCGTTGAGCCAGGTCGGTTGAAAAGGCGAAGACCGGCTGTGCGTGCTTGGTGAGCTCGTACAGCCGGTCGAACCCGGGAGCTTCAGCGCGCCGCGACCAGGTGCTGCGCGATCGAGTGCGCCCACAGCTCGATCGCGTCCCAGTCGCGGTAGTCGCCAGCCATCGGTCCGCGAGCCATCCTCCGTGCCAGGAACCCGACCGCGGTCTGCTCGGTGAGCCTGCCACCAAAGGTCATCGGCTGGTCTGCTCCGATGCGCGTGGCGATCTCACGAACCTTGCGCGGCGCCTTCTGCGCAGAGAGGTCGGCACCGAGTGGTCCGCTGTGGAACAACCACACCGGCTTCCGCGCGAGCAGGTGTTCGTTGCGCTTCAACAGCCGCACCGCCTCCGGTCGCCACCGGGCCGCGTAGAGCGCGCTGCCCAGCACGACCGCCTTGTACGGCTCGACCGACCGGACCTTCGCAGCATCCAGCACGATCACCTCGTGCGAGGCCGCCCGGATCCGTGCCGCGATCGCCTCTGCGATCTCCTTCGTGCCACCCATCTTTGTCGCGTACGCGACGAGAACTTCAGCCATACCAGTACTTTCGAACCGTCGATTGCGCTGGGACAGAGCATTTGTGCTCACCTGGGCAGGGACGCGGGCTACTGCAGTTGTTCTTCCACAAGGGCGATCCTGGAAGGTGAGAGAGGAGGCAGTGATGAGGATTCTGGTGGCGTACGCGAGTGCCGCGGGTTCGACTGCGGGGATCGCCGAGTGGATCACAGGTGCGCTGGTGGCGCGAGGACACGAAGTGGTGCTGCGCTCGGTCGAGGAGGTGACCGATGTTGCCGGTTACGACGCGTTCGTGGTCGGCAGTGCGGTGCACGATCAGTCCTGGTTGCCGGCGGCCGCAGACTTCGTCACCGCGAATCGCCGCAGTCTGACCGGAAAGCCGGTCTGGTTGTTCAGCGTCGGTTCCCCCGGCGCGTTGCGCGGCCCGCTGCACAGGTGGGCGATGCTGGAGGAGAACGACATCCTCGCCGAGCTGCTCATGGACGTCACCCCGGTGGAACACCGACTGTTCACCGGCGTGGTCACGGCGGCGGCGTTCGGGAAGTTCGGTGCCCTGCTGTTCCGCGCGATGGGCGGCCGCTTCGGTGACTTCCGCGACTGGATCGAGATCGAGAAGTGGAGCGCGTCGATCGCCGACGCGCTCGCCGAACAGAAGACCTGATCGCTCACGGCAGCGTGCGGGCGACGCGGTCCGCGAGGTCCACCGTGCGGTGGGCATAGCCCCACTCGTTGTCGTACCACCCCATCACCTTCACCACGTGGCCCTGTGCCTTGGTGAGCGACGCGTCGAACACGCAGGACGCGGGGTCGCCGATGATGTCGCGCGACACGACGGGATCCGTGGTGTAGCGCAGGATTCCCTTCAGGTGCTGTGCCGCCGCTTGCGCGAAGGCCCGGTTCACCTGTCCCGCGGTGGCCGGCTCGGCGAGCCGGACCGTCAGGTCGGTGAGTGATCCGTCCTCGACCGGCACCCGCACGGCCAGTCCGTCGAGCTTGCCGTTCAGCGACGGGATGGCGAGCCGATGGCACGGGCCGCGCCGGTCGAGGTGGGGATGATGTTCACCGCGGCGGAACGTGCCCGGCGCAGGTCCTTGTGCGGACGGTCCAGCAACGCCTGGTCGCCGGTGTAGCTGTGGATCGTCGTCATGACGCCTTCGACGATGCCGAACGCCTCGTCCAGCACGGCAGCCATCGGGGCGGCACAGTTGGTGGTGCAGGACGCGTTCGAGATGATGTTGTGCGCGCCCGGCTCGTATGTGTCGTCGTTGACCCCCAGCACGATGGTCGCGTCGACGTCCTTGCCGGGAGCGGTGATCAGCACCTTGCGCGCGCCGCGTTCGAGGTGGACGCCGGCTGTCTCCCTGGTGCGGAACCGGCCGGTGGCCTCGATGACGATGTCCACCCCGAGCAGTCCCCAGTTGAGCTCCGCCGGGTCCTCCTCCGCGGTGACCAGGATGCTGTGGTCGCCGATGGTAATGGTGTTCCCTTCTGCGGAAACGTGCCTGCGCCACGGCCCGTACGTCGAGTCGAAGGCGAGCAGGTGTGCCAACGTCTCCGGCGTGGTGATGTCGTTGACAGCGACGATCTCGATCGCCGTGTCGTTGCGGTCGATGGCGGCGCGCAGCACGTCCCGCCCGATGCGACCGAACCCGTTGATGGCAACGCGAACTGGCATGATGGTCTCCTGGTCGAGGGGTCAGTGGGCGTTGCGCAGCAGCAGGCGGCGTTCGGCGGACCCGATCGCCGCTCGCGCCGCGGGAACGGCGTCGGGGTTGACCGAGATCGAGGTGATGCCGAACTCCACGAGCTTCTCGGCGAACTCCGGTTTGTTGGACGGTGCCTGCCCGCACAGCGACGAGGTGATACCGGCGTCGCGGGCGGCGGTGACGATGCGGCCGATCATGTCGAGCACGGCCGGGTCAGACTCGTCGAACAGGTCCGCGCAGAGCTCGGAGTCGCGATCTACACCGAGCACGAGCTGGGTGAGGTCGTTGCTGCCGATGGAGATCCCGTCGATGCCGGACCGCGCGTACTCGGGAATCCAGTACGCCACCGAGGGAACCTCGGCCATCACCCAGCGGTGCAGGCCGCGCTGGCGGCCGAGCGGGCCGCGGTCGATCTGCTCCAGGCACGCTTCGAGTTCCCACTTGGTGCGCACGAACGGGATCATCAGGTGCAGGTTCGGTGTCTGCTCCCGAACCCTCGCGAGCGCTTCGAGCTCCAGCGCGAAGAGCATCGGGTCGTCGACGTACCGGTAGCAGCCGCGGTAGCCGATCATCGGGTTGTGCTCGTGCTTCTCGAACTCGTCACCGCCCTTGAGCTCGCGGAACTCGTTGGTGCGAAAGTCCGTCGTGCGGTAGACGACCGGGCGCGGCGCGAACGCGTGGGTGATCTGCAGCAGTGACGCGGTCATGGCGTCGAGGAAGTCCTCGCTGCCGTGCTGGGCGAGGAACCGCCGCGGGTGTTCGGCGCCGAGGGCCTCGGTGAGCATGAACTCCGCGCGCAGCAGGCCGACGCCGTCGACGGGCATGGCGGCGACCTCGGCGGCGTGCTCGGGCAAGGCGAGGTTGACGTACACGCGCGTACCGAGGGCCTCGGTGGCGGGGACCGCGGGGGCGACGATGCGCGGCGCGGTGGTGATCGGGGCCGAGCCCGCACGCACCTCGCCCGCGCTGCCGTCGACGGTGATCTGCTGACCCTCCTTCAGCACCGACGTGGCCGAACCGGTGCCCACGACGCAGGGCACGCGCAGTTCGCGGGCCACGATGGCGGCGTGGCAGGTGATGCCGCCGCCGTCGGTGACCACCGCGGACGCCCGGCGCATGGTCGGCACCCAGTCGGGGTTGGTCATCTCGGCCACCAGCACCTCGCCGTCGCGCAGTCGGCCGCCCTCGTCGGGGGAGCGCAGCACCCGCACTCGTCCGGACGCGATGCCGGGGGAGGCGGCCAGCCCGGCGACGAGTGGACCGTCCAGCGTCACGGCGGTCTCTGGCAGCGTGGTGATGGGCCGGGACTGCACCAGCCAGGTCTTGCCGTCGGCGATGGCCCACTCGGTGTCCTGCGGCTCGCCGTAGTGCCGCTGCACCCGGACGCCCAGCTGGCCGATCGCGATCGCCTCGGCCTCGGTGAGCACCTGCGCGTGAGAGGACTCGGCGTCGAGGTCGACGCGCTGGTCCGTCCCGTCCGGGCCGCGCACGATCTTGTGGGTCTTGCGGCCGATCCGTGTGTCCACAAGGGACACCACATCTCCGTTGCGCCGCAACACGTAGGTGTCCGGCTCGACCGAGCCGCTCACGACCACCTCGCCGAGCCCGAACGACGCCTCGACGAGCATCCGGTCGCGGTCTCCGGTGGACGGGTCGGCGGTGAACATGACGCCGGACCGTTCGGAGTTCACCATCTTCTGCACCACGACGGCGATCGCGGGCTCGTCGGTGATGCCCTGCTCGGCCCGGTACGCGACGGAACGCGTGCCGAACAGCGACACCCAGCAGTCCAGGAGCCTGTCCAGCAGGGCGTGCGCGCCCCTGGTGTTGGTGAACGTGCTGTTCATCCCGGCGAACGAGGCACCGGCGGTGTCCTCGGAGGTGGCCGAGGACCGCACCGCCACGGACTCGTCCTGGCCGAGGTCGCGGTAGGCCTGCAGCACGTCGTGGCGGACGTCGTCGGAGATGCCGGCCTTGCGCACCAGCTCGCGCATCCGGTCGGCGGCTTCGGCGAGGCGCTCGGGTGAGGTGGAGCGGTCGAGCGCGATGACCAGCTCGGTCGTGAGGTCGTCGCGGACCTGGCTCATCGACGTCAGGAACGCTTCGGCCGTCACGACGAACCCCGGCGGCACCGGCAGTCCCGCCCTGGTCAGCTCGCCCAGGTTGGCGCCTTTCCCGCCGGCGACGGCGGTGTCGTCCTTGCCGAGCGTGCTGAAGTCGCGGATGTAGTTGCTCATGAGCGCTCCTGACGGGTGAGAACGTCGACGAGGGGACGGCGGGGCGTGGCGGGCAGCGGGTCGGCGTTGAACCCGGCCCAGCCGACCCTGATCACCAGCTGGGGGCAGGTCGAGCCGCCCAGCACGTGGTCGCGGACGAGTTCCTTGGTCTCGACCACCTCGAGCGGCTGGCTGAGCGGGCAGGACGCGAGGCCGGCCGAGGTGGCCTCGAGCAGCACGGCGCTCGTCGCCTCACCTGCCCGCAGGCGGGACAGGTCGTCGTCGGAGGAGGTGCTGAGCACGAGCAGGGATCCGGCGTCCTGGCTGATCAGCAGCCGGTCGGTCTGCAGCAGCTCACCTGGCGCGAACTCGCGCATCTGGAGGTTCCCGTACTGGCGGGAACCCGCGGGGATGTTCGCCGCTGGCACGCCCGCCGAGGCGCCGGGGTAGACGCCGCTCCACTCGCGGATCTCGGCCCGGTACGCCGGATCGGCCTCCTGCGTGGCGGCGGCCGTGGCGATGGCCATCAACAGCTCGTCGCGGCCGCGGCCCAGCACCTCCTGCGCCTCCACGCCTTCCGCCCGCGCCGCTGCCACCAGCTGACTGATGATGCCCGTGGGCACCGTCCAGGACGAGAACGCGCGGCGGTCCGTGCGCCGGCGTGGAATCGCGGCCGCGAGTGCGACGTGGGCCTCGTTCGGCTCACGCGGCTGGAACTCGATCGCGGCCAGGTGGTCGGGCCGGCCTGGATTCGGCAGGCGGTGCACGATCGCCCGCCACCCCAGCGCCGCCAGTCCGACGCGCAGGTGGTGCAACGCGGCGCCGCAGCTGACGATCAGGTCGGCGCCCAGCGGGTCGATCGCGGGCAGGTTGCGGGAGCGATCGGCGTACAGGTGCAGGCTGTGATGCCCGATTTCCCAGCGCCATGGCTGGGAGTTGTGCACCGACGGCGCACGGCAGGCGAGGGCCACCGCCGCCCGCAGCGTGTTCTCGTCCGGCTGACCGCGGTCCATCCGGCTCACCTCCAGGTCTCCAGTTCCACGCTCAAACCTCGCAGCGCCACCGGGTGTGGGTGAGGGGCCTAGGTCCTCTGCGAACCGGGACCGCCGTCCCGGCCGCCGACGCCTTTGGCACGTGTCCGGCCGCCTTGCCCGCGACAACGCTGGAGCACACGTGAACGAACGGATCACCGGAGGGTGTGTCATGCGTGAACCGACTGTTTCCTCGCTGATGACTCGTGAGGTGATCAGCGCAGACGTCGAGACGCCGTTCAAGGACCTCGTGCAGCTGCTGGAAGAGCACGCGATCAGCGCTGTGCCGGTGCTGGACGGTGGTTTCCCCGTGGGCGTGGTGTCCGAGGCCGATCTGCTGCCGAAGGAGGAGTTCCGCGGCGGCACCGCCGAGGCACCCGGCCTGTTCGCCGGGCGCGATGCGAAGCACCGCTGGGAGCAGGCCGCCGGGCTCACCGCCAGGGACGTGATGACCAGCCCGGTGAAGAGCGTCGCGCCGGACACGTCGGCCAGTGCCGCGGCCAGGGAACTCGCCGCGGCCGGCGTCCGCAGGCTCTTCGTGATGGACCGCGACGGAGCGCTCGTCGGCGTGCTGTCGCGACGTGACCTGCTGAAGCTCTACCTGCGCGAGGACGACGAGCTGAGGGCGACGATCCGCGACGAGATCTTCGGCCGCACGCTGTGGGTGGATCCGGACACGATCGACGTCGAGGTGACCGACGGCGTGGTGGCCCTGCAGGGAAGGCTCGAACGGCAGAGCGAGATCGACATCGCCGATCACCTCGTGCGTTCGCTGCCCGGTGTCGTGGACCTGCAGAACCGGTTGCGGTGCGAGTGGAACGACACGACGCACCAGCGCCAGACCGAGATCTTCGGCTGAGGGAGCGCTCACATGAGGACCCGAGACGTGATGACGACCGACGTCGTGGTGGTCAGCCCGGACACGGGCGCCCGTGAGGCCGCCCGGCTGCTGGCCGAACGCGGCTTCACCGCGTTGCCCGTGGTCGACACCGCCGGCACGTTCGTCGGCGTCGTGAGCGAGGCCGAACTGCTGCGCGACCGGCTGCCGCAGGACCCCCGTTGGCTGGTGCACGGCGAACCGCCGGTCCCACGGCACGCACCAGGTGACGTGGTGGCCCAGGTGATGACGAAGCCGACCGTGACGGTCACCCCGAACACCGACCTCGCCGAGGTCGCCGACCTGATGCTCGAACACGGTGTGCGCAGCGTCTCGGTCGTGCACGAGGGGCGTCTCGCCGGGATCGTGACCCGGCGGGACATGCTGCGCTCGATCAGCCGCGACGACTGGGTCATCGAGGCGGAGATCCGCCATCGCCTCGCCGTGCTGGGTGCCGCGCACCGTTGGCAGGTCGAGGTGAGCCGCGGCAAGGTGTCCGTTGTGGACAGGCTGAACGACGCGACCGACCGGCACGTCGCCGAGGTGCTGGCCCGCGCGGTCGCCGGGGTGACCGACGTGCGCATCAACGCGGCCGAACGGATCTGATCATGACCAGACGATGGAACGACCTCACCGAGGCGCAGCGCAGGACCCTGCTGACGATGGGCGTCGTGCAGGTGGTGATGGCCGGTGCGGCGTGGACGGACCTGGCGATGCGGCCGCGCGAGTTCGTGCGCGGTCGCAAGCTCTGGTGGGCATTGGCGATCCTGGTGAACTTCGCCGGACCTCTCGCTTACTTCCGCTGGGGGAGAAGGGCGTGAGCACACGAAAGGCGCCGGGTGAGCCCGGCGCCTTTCGTGCTTCTCAGGCTTGCAGAACCACCTTCAGCGCTCCGCTGTCGCCGGCGTTCTCGAAAACCTCGTACGCCTGCTCCATCTCGCTCAACGCGAACCGGTGTGTGATGAACCGCTCGCCGTCGATCCGGCCGGTCTCCACCATGCGCAGCAGCGTCGGCGTGGACACGGTGTCCACCAGCCCGGTGGTGATGGTGACGTTGCGGATCCACAGGTTCTCCAGGTGCAGCGTCACGGGCTTGCCGTGCACACCGACGTTGGCGACATGTCCGCCAGGCCGCACCAGCTTCGCGCAGAGCTCGAACGTCTCCGGCACGCCGACCGCCTCGATCGCCACGTCGGCACCGAGCCCGCCCGTCAGCTCGCCGATGACGCGCTCGGCCTCCTCCGCCGTGGCGACCGTGACGTCGGCACCGAACTGCTTGGCGGCGTCCAAGCGTGACGGCGCCAGATCGACGACGACGATGTGGCTGAGGCTGTAGAGCTGCGCAGTCTGGACCGCTGCCAGCCCGATCGGCCCGGCACCCACGATGACCACCGTGTCCGCGGGCTTCACCGTTCCGTTGAGCACACCAACCTCGTAAGCGGTCGGCAGGATGTCCGCGAGCACCACCGCGGAGGTGTCGGACACGTCGGTGGGCCGCAGGTGCGTCGACGTGTCGGCGAACGGTACGCGCACGTACTCGGCCTGCACGCCGTCGACGAGGTGACCGAGGATCCAGCCTCCACCGCCGAGACACTGGCCGTAGCTTCCGGTGCGGCAGTAGGAGCACCGCCCGCACGTGGTGATGCACGAGATCAGCACGCGGTCACCCGGCTTGAGTGCGGTCACCGAAGCGCCGACCTGTTCGACCACACCGACGGCTTCGTGGCCGAGGACGCGTCCGGGTTCGACCTCGGGCACGTCGCCCTTGAGGATGTGCAGGTCGGTGCCGCAGATCGTGACTGCGGTGACGCGGACGATCGCGTCGGTCGGATCCTTGAGCTCAGGCTTCGGGACATCCTTCCACTCGCGCTTGCCGGGACCGCCGTAGACCAGCGCCTTCATCGGTTCCTCCTCGTGGTTCGGCTGCATCACAAGGCTTGTCGCGCGGTCGGAGGATGCGCAGAGACCGGGGTCCCGCCCGGAAGAGGACCTAGTGCCCGGCACCGACAAGTCCTGGGGCGGTGGGTCCGCGTGCGGGCCGGGCGCAGGCTGCTCACAGCGGAAGTCCACATCGGAGTTGGGAGCGCGTCGTGAGCACAGACATCTCAGGACCGGCCGCCGCGACGCGGCCTGACCCCGGCGGCGCCGCTGCGAAACCCTCCAGGTTCGGGCTGCCGACCGCGATCGCGCTGGTCGTCGGCTCCGTGATCGGCACCGGCGTGTTCGGCCTGCCCACCGCGCTCGCGCCGTTCGGCCCGATCAGCCTCGTGTCGTTCGTGCTGGTCACGATCGGTGCGCTGGCTCTTGCCCTCGCGTTCGGCGCGCTGTCCAAACGGATCGCGGGTTCCGGTGGTCCCTACGTCTATGCGCGAGATGCCTTCGGCGAGTTCGCCGGGTTCCTCAACGCCTGGTGCTACTGGATCACCGCCTGGGCGGGCAACGCCGCGATCGTCGTCGCGCTGGTCGGCTACGTCGAGGTGTTCGTGAACACCGGGCACAAGGTCGGCTGGTCCATCGTGATCGCCTTGGCGGGACTGTGGATTCCAGCTCTGGTGAACCTGTCCGGCCTGCGGAACATGGCCGTGACGCAGATCCTCTTCACAGTGCTGAAGATCGTACCGCTCCTGTTCATGGCGACGGTGGGCGTGTTCTTCGTGAAGTCCGCGAACTTCGGCGCGTTCAACGCCAGCGGTACCTCGATCTGGGGCGCCATCTCGGCTGCCGCGGCCATCGCGTTGTTCAGCTACATCGGCATCGAGACCGCCTCGGTGGCAGCGGGTCGCGTCCGTGACCCCGAGCGCAACGTCGGTCGCGCCACCGTCCTCGGTACCCTTGGCTGTGCCGTTATCTATGTCCTCGGCACGTTCACCGTCTTCGGCACCGTGCCGAACGCCGCGCTGCGCGACACGAAGGCCCCGTTCACCGACGCCGCCAATGCCATTTTCGGTGGCCAGTGGGCCGGACAGGCCATCGCGATCGCTGCGGTCGTCTCCGGTCTCGGCTGTCTCATCGGCTGGACCCTGATCATCGGCGAGATGCCCATGGCCGCCGCCAAGGACAACCTGTTCCCGAAGGCGTTCCTGCGCACCCGCAGCGATATCCCGAGCTTCGGCATCATCAGCTCCACCGTGCTCGCCTCGGCGCTGGTGGTGGTCAGCTACACCAACTTCGAGCAGGTCTTCACGACGCTCGTGCTGCTGTCGGTGTTCACCGCCGTCGTGCCGTACCTGTTCAGCGCTGCCGCCCAGCTGTTCTGGCTGCTCGTCCGCGGCCGCAAGGCCGAGTGGCCGCACCTCCTCCGCGACGGTGTGATCTCGGTCCTCGCGCTCGCCTTCTCCTTCTGGGCCTTGGCCGGCAGTGGCTACCAGGCCGTCTACTACGGCACGGTCTGTCTGCTGCTGGGCGTGCCGCTCTACATCTGGCTCAATGCCGGCCGCGGCGAGTACGGCGAGGCGAAGTCATGACCCTCGGCGTCCACTCGGAGGTCGGCACGCTTCGCCAGGTGATCGTCCACCGGCCGGGCCTGGAGCTGTCCCGCCTCACCCCGCGCAACTGCGAAGAACTGCTCTTCGACGATGTGCTGTGGGCGGCGAAGGCGCGGGAGGAGCACGACCACTTCGCCGACGTTCTGAGCGCTCGCGGCATCACCGTGCACCACACCGGAACCCTGCTCGCGGAGACCCTGGCACTGCCGGAAGCCCGCGCGTTCGTCCTCGACCGCGTCTGCACCCCGGAGCTGCTCGGCCCCACGCTGGCCGGCCCGGTGCGGGAGTTCGCCGAGAAGGTCGACGCCCCGCAGCTCGCCGAGCTGCTCGTCGGCGGTATCACCCGCGCCGACCTGTCGCCCCTCGGCGTGCACAGCCTGCGGTGGAGCTCACTGGGCCTCGACGACTTCGTGCTGCCGCCGCTGCCCAACACACTGTTCCCGCGCGACAGCTCGGCGTGGATCTACGGCGGCGTGACGATCAACCCGATGGCCAAGGCGCCACGACGCCGAGAATCCCTGCACTGCCAAGCGATCTACCGGTTCCATCCGCTGTTTGCCGACGCCACGTTCCCGACCTACTACGGCGCCGACGACGCCAACCACCAACCCGCGACGCTGGAAGGCGGCGACATGCTGGTCCTCGGCCGCGGCACCGTGCTGATCGGCATGGGGGAGCGCACCACCCCGATGGGTGTGGAGATCCTCGCGCGGGAACTGTTCCGGACCGGTCAGGCGAGTTCCGTGATCGCCGTCCAGCTGCCGCGCTCGCACGCGCTCATGCACCTGGACACCGTCATGACGATGCTCGACCCGACCACCTTCATCCGCTATCCGGAGCTCGATCCGGACCTGCTGCGCACCTGGTTGATCACCGCGGCAGACCCGTTGGAGGTCGTGGAGCGCGCCTCCGCGGGCCTGCGCGTGGACGAACGCGGGTCGGTGTTCACCACGATCGCCGACCAGCTCGGTCTCGACCACCTCCGCGTGCTCTGCGCGGCGGAGGACACCCGTGCCGCCGAACGCGAACAGTGGGACGACGCCAACAACTTCCTCGCGCTCGCACCGGGCGTCGTCGTCGGCTACGAGCGCAACACCGTCACCAACACCATGCTCGCCGACCACGGCATCGAGGTCATCTCCATCCCCGGCAACGAGCTCGGCCGCGGCCGCGGCGGTGCCCGGTGCATGACCTGCCCGATCCAGCGCGACGGCATCTGAAAGGACGTCCCGATGCGACACCCCGGCACCCTGCTCAAGGAGCTCGACCTCACCAAGGAGAAGTTCCTCGACCTTGTCTCCCAGGCCAGAGGCCTCAAGCGCGCCAAGGCGTCCGGCACCGAACACCCGCTGCTCATCGGCAAGAACATCGCCCTGGTCTTCGAGAAGAGCTCCACCCGCACCCGCTGCGCCTTCGAGGTCGCGGCCCACGACCAAGGTGCCCACGTCACCTACCTCGACCCGACCGGCTCGCACATGGGCCGCGAG
This sequence comes from Lentzea sp. NPDC004789, assembly GCF_053601075.1. Classification (NCBI taxonomy): domain Bacteria; kingdom Bacillati; phylum Actinomycetota; class Actinomycetes; order Pseudonocardiales; family Pseudonocardiaceae; genus Lentzea; species Lentzea sp. NPDC004789. The sequence goes on from NZ_JBSGBE010000021.1 coordinate 172,180, forward strand.
GAGTCGATCCCGGACACAGCCAAGGTGCTGGGCCGCATGTTCGACGGCATCGAGTTCCGCGGCTTCGCCCAGGACACCGTCGAGGAGCTCGCCGACCACGCCGACGTCCCGGTCTGGAACGGTCTCACGGACTCCTGGCACCCCACCCAGATGCTCGCCGACGTGCTCACGATGATCGAGCACCACGACGGCCCGGTCGAGGAGATCACCTTCGCGTTCGTCGGCGACGGCCACAACAACGTCGCCCGCTCCCTGCTGATCACCGGCGCGTTGCTCGGCATGGACGTCCGCATCGCCGCACCCCCGTCGCTGCAGCCACCCGCCGACGTGATCGACAAGGCGCACGAGCTCGCGATCGCTACCGGCGCCCGCGTCCTCGTCACCGACGATCCCGACCAGGCAGTCCGAGGCGCCGACTTCATCTACACCGACGTCTGGGTCAGCATGGGCGACTCCCCGGAAGCCTGGGACACCCGCGTCCCGCTCCTGACGCCCTACCGCGTGACCGCCGCACTGATGAAGGCCACCGGTAACCCGAACACGAAGTTCCTGCACTGCCTGCCCTCCATCCACGACCGCACCACCCAGGTCGGCCGCCGCGTCCACGACCAGTTCGGTCTCGACGGAGCCGAAGTCACCGACGAGGTCTTCTCCTCGCCCGCGTCGGTCGTCTTCGACCAGGCCGAGAACCGCCTGCACACCATCAAGGCGGTCATGATCGCCGGGCTGGCCTCCTGATGCGCGTCGTCGTCGCACTAGGAGGCAACGCCCTGCTCATGCGCGGCGAACGCGCCGACGCCTCCGTCCAGCTTCACCACGTCGAAGCCGCGGCACGAGCCCTCGCTCCGCTGGCCGCCGACCACGAGCTCGTGGTGTGCCACGGCAACGGCCCACAGATCGGCCTGCTCGCCCTCGAAAGCGAGGCAGATCCGTCGCTCACGCGTCCATACCCGCTGGACACCCTCGGCGCCGAAACCCAGGGCATGATCGGCTACTGGCTGGCCCAGTCGCTGCGCAACGCGGGCGTCCACAAACCAGTCCTCGCCGTCGTGACCCAGACCGTGGTCGACAGGACAGACCCGGCTTTCGCCTCGCCGACCAAGTTCATCGGCCCGATCTACGACCGCGCTCAGGCCGACTACCTCGCCGAGCAGAACGGCTGGACCATGGCCGCAGATGGCGCGCATTGGCGGCGCGTCGTGCCCTCGCCGGAGCCGCTCCGGCTGGTCGAGCAGGAATCCGTCGAGCAGCTGGTGAGCGGCGGGACGATCGTGGTCTGCGCTGGTGGGGGAGGGGCACCCGTCGTCGATAACGGTGAACTGCACGGCGTGGAGGCGGTCGTGGACAAGGACCTCACTTCGGCCGAGCTCGCGATCGCCCTGAAAGCCGACCGCCTGCTGCTCCTGACCGACGTGCCGGCCGTGGTGATCGACTTCGGCCTGCCGGACGCCGAGCCGCTGCAGCGCGTGGGTCTGGCAGAACTCGAAGAACTGACGTTCCCCGCTGGCTCGATGGGCCCGAAGGTCGCAGCCTGCCGCCGGTTCGTGCAGGCGACAGGCTGCGAAGCGGCCATCGGTGCGCTGACGGACGCGGAAGCGGTCTTGCAGGGCTCGGCTGGGACCATCGTCCACACGTAAGGACAGTCGGATACTTCTACGGATGTGGGCGACCCCCAGGTGCCCAGCAACAGGTTCATCGAGTCTGCATTGCGCTTCGCATCGCAGGGCGCTGTCCTTTCAACCCTCCAGATTCTCGATCTGCACTACCACCGAGACACTCCCGACTTCGGCGCAGTCTTCGACTTCCTCGGGAGGCGTTACGGTACTGGAGTGATGATGCGGAACCCCCTGACTTCTTTGGGTGGTCGAGATAATCCGCAATAGGACCGGGCCTATGTGCGACCATGGCGTCTTCACCCCTGGGGTTGCCCCGGTTTGACGGACAAGGTCGATGAGGTGTTGTCACGCTACCTGATCGACTGGTTGGTGTCGGGTGGCTTCGTAGGCGGCGGGGCTGAGGTAGCCGAGGCTGGAGTGTCGGCGGCGGGTGTTGTACCAGCCCTCGACGTATTCGAAGATTGCCTTGTGCGCCTTGGCTTTCGTGGGCCAGGGCTGCCGGTCGAGCAGCTCGGTCTTGATGGTGGCGATGAACGACTCGGCGACCGCGTTGTCCCAGCATTGGCCCTTGCGGCCGACGGACAGCCGGACCTCGGCGTCAGCGGCGGCTCGGGCGTACTGAGCAGAGGTGTATTGACAGCCCCTGTCGGAGTGGAAGATCACTCCCGGCTCGGGGCGGCGCTGGGTGACGGCGTTGCGCAGGGCCTGTTCGACCAGGTCGGTGCGCAGGTGGTCGGTGGCGGCCCAGCCGACTACCTTCCGGGATCCGAGGTCGATCACGGTCGCGAGGTAGAGCCAGCCTTCCCAGGTGTGGATGTAGGTGATGTCCCCGCACCATCGAGTGTTGATTTCTCTGGCGCTGCAAGAGAAATTGCGCTCGATCAGGTCGGCGGGTGCGGTCGCGGCAGGGTCCGGGACCGTGGTAGTGCGCCAGCGTTTCGGTGCCCGCCCGGCTCGTCCGGCTTCGCGCAGGAGCCGGGCGATGCGCTTGCGGGAGTGCCGGTGCCCCAGGTCGGCGAGCTCGGCGTGGATCCGCGGTGTCCCGTAGGTGCCGCTGGACTCGTCGTGCACGGCGATGATCTTCTGGGTCAGCGCGGCGTCGGCCCGCTCACGCGCGGACGGGCCCGCGGTGCGGCGGGTGTAGTAGGCGGATCGGGAGACCTGGAGCAGTTCGCACGCACGCTTGACGTTGCCGCTGCCGGCGTTCTCCGCCTCGATGAACGGGTAGACGTTCACCGGGTCTCCTTC
>NZ_JBSGBE010000022.1:0-170528 GCF_053601075.1 Lentzea sp. NPDC004789
CCGGGGCTTGTCCGAGCCCGTGGTCTTCATAAGGACATCCTTCCAGGGGCAAACCCCTGATCTCAGATGTCCGTCAAAACGGGTCAGGCCCACACGGGCCAAGTCGTCGGCAGGCACTGAGGTGGGCTCCGCAGCAGGCTCAGCTCGTTCGTCGAATACTGACGGCGCAGAGGTCGCCCTGCCAAAAGCCGACCGCGTCCGACCGAGCGTTTGCAAGACCTGCGGGCCGATCTCAGCCCAGCCGACCAACAAAACCGGCCCGACAGCGTCGAAGGCCGCCTTGCCGTACTTCCCAGCCAGCAGCGGTTCGGCAACGTTGAGGGCCAACGACACGGCACTCACGAACAACGTAAACCTCCGCAACGGTCGGAGATCATCCACGGCCACTCCGTGCAGCGCGAGGTGCCTCGTCGCCAGAAGCAGGCCGAGGATCGACAGATCGACTGCTGGAGCTACGAGCGGAGCCACCCACACCGGTACCCCGAGCCGCAGCGCCAGGCTGAGTACGTTCCCGAAACCGAACAGGAAGGTCAGGCCGACAACCGTCGCGATGATCACGGTGACTGCCCTCGTCACGTCCTGCAGCAGACCCGATTGCGAGCCCGAAGCGGGCCCGAGCCATTTGATCTGGGACAACACCGGGCGACACGAAACGACAGGCCGCTCCCCTGCTCCATGGACCTGAGGTGCAGAAACGGCATCAGCAGACATCACCTGGCACCACCACGGCGGGTCACCCGAGGACTCTTAATCAGCGGGTTCTCAACCAACCATGCAGGTCGATCCGCTGCAGATTGACCATCAAGCCACACACAGAGAGGGTTCAACGTCAGCAGGTAGATCTCATACGGTCTGCCAGCTCGGCGCGGACTGTCGACACAAGCTCGCGGGCACGATCAGCACTGACTTCAAGCTGTTGGCGCAGCGTCTGGGTCTGCTGCACGGATTGGTGACATCTGAGATGGCTAGCCGCGAGGCTGGCCTGGGAGGATGTCGCTGTGCCCAAGCCCTACCCCCAGGAGTTCCGCGACGACGTCGTGCGGGTCGCCCGTGACCGCGAGCCCGGCGTGACGGTCGAGCAGATCGCGAAGGACTTCGGGGTCCACCCGATGACGCTGTTCAAGTGGCTGCGCCAGGCCGAGATCGACGAGGGCGCCAAGCCAGGCGTGACCAGGAACGACTCGGCTGAGCTGCGCGAGGCCCGCAAGCGGATCAAGCTGCTCGAGCAGGAGAACGAGGTCCTGCGCCGGGCGACGGCGTATCTGTCGCAGGCGAACCTGCCGGGAAAAGGCTCTACCCGCTCGTGAACGAGGTCGCCGCGGACGGGATTCCCGTCGCGGTGACGTGCCGGGTCTTGAACATCGCTCGACAGCCGTACTACCGGTGGCGTGCCCGCCCGGTCACCGCCACCGAACTCGAGCGGGCTCATCGGGTGAACGCGTTGTTCGACGCGCACCGCGACGACCCTGAGTTCGGCTACCGGTTCCTGGCCGACGAAGCCCGCGACGCCGGCTGGTCGATGGCGGACCGGACTGCGTGGCGGATCTGTTCGTCCATGGGCTGGTGGAGCGCGTTCGGCAAGAGACGCGGCCGCAACGGCAAGAAGGCCGGCCCACCCGTGCACGACGACCTGGTCCGCCGCGACTTCACCGCCACCGCACCGAACCGGCTGTGGCTGGCCGACATCACCGAACACCGCACCGCGGAAGGAAAGCTGTATCTCTGCGCGATCAAGGACGTCTATTCCAACCGGATCGTCGGCTACTCCATCGACTCCCGGATGAAGTCCCGCCTCGCCGTCACCGCGCTCACCAACGCCCTCGCCCACCGCGGTGACGTCGCCGGCTGCGTGGTGCACACCGACCGCGGATCGCAATTCCGATCAAGAAAGTTCGTCCGCGCTCTCGCGTCCCAGGGCCTGACCGGTTCGATGGGGCGGGTCGGCGCAGCCGGGGACAACGCCGCCATGGAAAGCTTCTTCGCGCTGCTGCAGAACAACGTTCTCGACCGGCGCGCCTGGTCGGCCCGTGACGAACTGCGGATCGCGATCGTCACCTGGATCGAGCGCACCTACCACCGCCGCCGACGCCAGACCGGCCTCGGCCGGTTGACCCCCGTCGAATACGAAGCAATTATGACCACGCCAGCCAGCCAGGCTGCGTGACTACAACTGTCACCTACTCGTGCAGCAGACCCTCTCGGCCGAGATCGGCCGTTTGTGGTCGAGCCAGTGCTGAACATCGGCGCGGCGTGCCTTCGCAAGCAGCTCGCTAGATGTGGTCGAACCTTCGACTTCGCCCGTCTCCACAGCACTATCGTCGTGGCGCGGGTCGATCGCGCGGAACACCCGGCCGTCATCGTTGCTAACGGACGGCTGTTCCGCCGACGACGTAAGACGCACGCTCGCCATCGCTTGTAGCAAGTTGGGGCCGACCTCAGCCCATCCGATCAGCAGCAGCGGACCAATCGAGTCGAAGGCGGCTCTGCCAAACTCGCCGTTCAACATCGGCTCGGCGACGTTCAGCGCCAACGTGACGATGCTCGCGAACAGCAGAAGCCTTCGCGCAGGGCGCTGAAGCTCACGGCCCGTGCCGTGCAACGCCAGGTACCTCATGCCAAGCAACACCCGAGAATGGTCAGATCGACGGCGGGCGCGACGAGCGGGGCCACCCAAGCCGGCACGCCCAGCCTCAAGGCGAGGTTCAGCACGTTGCCGAAGCCGAACAAGAAGCTCAGCCCCACAACCGCGGACATGATCGCGGTAACCGTGCGGACGATCCGCTCGCCAGACTCGGCAACAACCCGCCCGATCATCGGGCACCGCCGTTCGCCCAGCTCAAAGGTGGTTTCAAGCACCAGCTTTCCGGTCAGACGCCCGACAGGAGCTGTGCGCAGGTCTGCGTGGCGCCCTCCCCAAAGTCCGGCCCTGCGCACACCACACCGACTCGCCGACCCTGATGACGGTGAAACGCGCCTGTGCCATCAGGTTCAGGTCGGTCCCGAGCCGGTCGTACTGCTGGTACTCGTGGTAATAGGCAGCACCGAACAGCACCCGCGGGTAAGGACCGTCATCGGGAAACCTCCGTGGGCCGAGCCGATCTTCGGATGCTGAGCAGTTGGCCACAGGTCTTGTTCGAAACCTGGGCTCTGACGCGTGGCGCGCTCGCCGTCGATGAACGGCGCATTTGTCCACCTGTGGATGAATGCGCCCTTCATCGAGCACCGGCACGCTGCGTTCGGGCGGCTGTGTAACGGACGGGGCTTGTGGCCAGGTGCTTAGCCGAGATCGTCAGAGGTTACTCTTGTGCCGCAACAGGGTTGAGCCGTGATCGACTCGATTCGGCAGTCGATCACGACCTCACGCCCGGTGCCGCGGGGCCGCTGCCGCTGCCGGTGCGGCTTCCGCGGCGCTGACGGTCGCCGGAAGCTCCGTCGGGTAGACCGCAGCACAATGGGTACCGGGCGCGGGCGTGACGAGATCGATCAGGTACCTGTCGGTGTGGGACTGCATGCAGGGGCTCTGCCAGTACTGGGCGTGGCCGATGCCGTCGTAGCTCAGCAGCACGGAGTTACGGATCTGACTGGCCACGGCGAAGTTCCACGCCGACGGCGTCCCGACGTCGGCGGCGGACTTCAGGATGAGGATCTTCGGCGTGTTGCGGATCGACAGCCGGTGCTGCGGGTTGTTCACCTTGCCGGGCCAGCCGAGGCACGCGACGACGTCGGACCAGTACCCGATGAGTTTCGTGTGCGGGGCGACCGCGGCGGCCTGCTCGCGCAACGCCCGCAGATCGCGGTACCCGTTGATCTTCCACTTCCAGTCCCCGCACCAGATCGGCTGGTAGGGGTTGCCCGCCAGCTCGCCCGTGGCCGCTGCCCGGCGCACCGGGACGGTCGCGGCGCCGCTGCCTTCGGACAGCGAGCGCAGCCGAGTGGCGATGCCGTACCAACTGGTCGACGGGCCGTACATCGCCCTGAACAGCTCGTTGCGCAGCGCACCCGCGGAAATCGCCTGTCCGGTGCCGGGGTCGGTCAGTGTGCCCGCCTCAGCCTTGGCGTGCGTCCCAGCGGGCACGGACGTCCTGTCCGTGCAGCGGGCAGTTCGCCGTGCGGGCGCACCAGTCCGCGAAGGCGTTGAACGAAGCTTCCAGATCCGCGCTGGCAGTGGTGAGGTAGCGCTCGGCCGAGGTGATGCTGTGGTCCATGTTCGAGTCGAGCGCCATGGCACGAAGGCGATCGGGGTACAGCTCGGCGTACTGCTGTCCCACCTGGGTGCCGTACGAGGTGCCGTGCAGACTGATCTTCTCCTCACCCAGCGCGGCGCGGATGGCGTCCAGGTCGCGCATGGCGCTGAGCGTGTCCACGTGGTCGAAGACCGGGCCGGTGTGCTTGCGGCAGTCGGCGCCGAGCTTCGCGTTGTACGCCAGCAGGTCCTGCTAGGCCTGCTCACTGGACGGGTAGTCCGCCGGCCACTGGTTGAGCAGGTCCAGGCTGCACTTGATCTCGTTGCTGCGGCCGACACCGCGCTGGTCCCAGGTGACGATGTCGAACCGCTTGCTCAGCTCGCCGGTGCTCAACCGGCTGCGGCTCAGCGTGAAGATGTCGATCCCGGACTGGCCTGGACCGCCGGGGGCGAGGAACAGCACGCCGATCCGGTGCTCCGGCTCCTTGGCCTTCACCCGCCCGATGACGACGCCGACCTTCTCGCCCTTCGGGTTGTTCCAGTCGACCGGCACCTGCACGGTGGCGCACTCGCCCGGCTTGCCTTCCTGGCACGGGGCCCAGGTGAGCGCCGGGACGTACGGCTGGGCCGCGGCCTGGCCGGTGCCGGTGAGCGTCGATGTCGCAACCACCGACACCAGCGCCGAAACGAACAAACGCCTGAACACAGTTCCTCCGTCAGATGAGAGAGCGTTGGGCGGACACGGCGCTCGCGGGCGGGGCCGTCGGGTATTCCGCGGCGCAGTGGGTGCCGCGTGTGGGCATGACGAGGTCGATCAGGTACCTGGTGAAGTACGTCCGTACGCAGCTGCTGAGCGTGTACGGGCCATGACCGCCACCGTCGGTGTTCAGCAGCACGGAGTTGCTGATCTGCTGTGACACGGCGACGTTCCACGCCCTCGGCGCCCCGGCGTCGGCGGCGGACGTCATGATCAGGATCTTCGGCGCGTTCGAGATCGCCAGGCGGTGCTGCGGATTGCTCACCTCGGCCGGCCAGCCGAGGCAGGCGGCGACGTCGTTCCAGAACGGGCTGAGCTTCGTGTGCGGGGCGAGCGCGGCGGCCTGGTCGCGCAACGCCCGCAGCTCGCGGTACCCGCCGACCCGCCACTTCCAGTCCTCGCACCAGATCGCCTGGTAGGAGTTGCCCGCCAGCTCCTGCGCGACGGCCGGTCCGGCCGTCGCGGGCGACGGGACTGCCTTCGCACCTCCGGCGAGCGAGCGCAGCCAGGTCGCGAAGCCCTACCAGCTGCTCGACGGGTTGTTTCGGTCCGTGGCGAGACGAGGTCGGGTGCGCGGTCGAACCGCAGCTTGGTGAACGCCAGCCCGTGCAGGCGCTCAGCGAAACCCGCGTCCCCGCGGGACAGCTGCGGAACTCCCGTGCTCATGGTCGTGCCCTCACCCGGTGACGAGCTGGCGCGACTCGTGCCAGTGGATGAATCGCCAACCAGCGTCAGTCCGGCGCAGAGCGGCCGAGAGCCGTGAGTCGCCGGCGAGCGACTCGCTGGAGTGCTTGAACTCGACCGTGGTGTGGCCCCGCCAGTAGACGAGCGCGACATCGCCGAGCACAGCGACCTCGCTGCTGAACTCACGCCCTTCGACCCGGTCGACGAATCCCGGCAGCCGGCGCCAGTAGTCGACGATCGCGTCCCACGTCGTCAAGGCGGCTTCGATCTCCTCCGGCTGGTAGACCAGGTGCTCGTAGCCGTCGTCCCACAGATCTTTCATCGCCTCGAGATCCATCGCCCCCATCGCCTGGGCGAAGGCCGCGGACGCGGCGCGGACTGCCATCTCGTCGTCAGTCATCAGTGACGTTGTCGTGTCAGTCATCGTCGTCCTTCAGGGGGCTCTCGACCGATGCGGAGGCTTCCGGCTTCGGTGCATACAAAAGTAGCAGTACCAGTCGGTTAGGACAACCGACTGGTACGCTTAATCGACCAAACATGCGGAGTGGGGACGACAGCTGATGAGTTCCGAGCGCGTCGACGGGCGGACCCTCCGGTTTCAGCACCGGTGGCCGGTGTCGCGGTTGCAGCGGATCTCCGGCCGGAGGGTTTCGGACAGGGCGCGGGCCAGTTCGTCGGACAGCTGGTCGACTTCGATCTTCATCTGGATCGCAGTCCTTCGAGGACGGTGACGATCTCTGCGGTGTCGTCCGTCGAACACCCACGGTCCGAGCAGGTCCCGTTTGCTGTCCGCGAGCTGCCCGATGACGGCGATGGAGCCGAACGTGGCGGGTTCGAGCGGCAGGGACGCTGCCGGCGTTCTTCGGCTCTGCCGCGGTCGTTACGAGTCGCTTCGGGAGTGCGCGACGCCGCCGGTCGCGGTGTGCTCGGCGCCGGTGGAAGTCAGCGTTGGCGACGCTTCGCCGTGTCGCTTGGATGTGGCGCGGATGTCGACCTCGCCGCTGTGGTCCGTACCGCGGATGATCGCGATGGCACGGCCGCGGTAGGTGCTGCGGACGTTGTCGGTGTATGTCTCGGTCGTGGAAGGGGCCGCGCTGCCGAAGGCTGCGAGAGTGCCGGGGCCTGACAGCTCCACGACGATGTCGTCGTCGGTGCCGAAGTCGACGCCATCGTCTTCGTCGGCGAGCTCGACCCACATGTAGGCCAGGTCGTCGGGTCCCTGCGGCTCCGTCGTCTCGGCCCGCAGCCGCAACCGCGCAGCGCCGGCCGAGCGGAGGGTCGTACGGCCTGCTTCCACACCGCTCCGGTGCGACACCGCGATCAGCTCACCGGGCTCGTACCGCGTAGAGACTCCATCCGCGCTCCGAGCCCAGCGACCAGATTCCTGCCTGCTGCACCGTCCAATCTCAGCCCATCCGCACTTCGAGCCGGCGCCGCAAGCTTCCGACCGACCGCACTCACGCGACGGAACCGCGCAGGCTCCGGTCCGCATCCGCGAGCACGACGTGACCGGTGTCGGTCAGCGTCGCCGCCACGAAGTCGCCGATCCGGCCGGGACGCGCCGGACGCACCAGACCGGCGTGGACCAGGGCGCGTGCCGAGGGCTGGTCGCAGAACGCCAGCCCGTCGACCAGGAAATCCGGCTCGCTGCTCAGGCTCACCTGGACGCGTCCGCATCGGATCGCCCGAAGGACTGCCACTGCCCGGCAGCTGAGGTCCGTCGTCTCGAACATGAGGATCACCGCCTGCTCGGAGGTGGAATTGCTGGTGACGACGACGCTAGGTGTCAGCCGTCACAGGCGACATGCGGCAAACGCGGCACCTGTCCGATGTGCGAGCCCAGCGCCCGCATGGCGTTCGTCGTGGACACCCGGTCGACGAAAGCGGGTCCGCGGCGGACGATCTGCAGGCGAGGATCGTCGGCACCCATCGCGAACGGCCAGTCGCTGCCGAGGACGAGGCGGTCCTCGCCGAACACCTCCACCGCCTGGTCCACGAGTCCGGGGTCGTGTGCCAGGCAGTCGACGTACATGCGCCGCAACGCGGTCAGCGGTGGCTCGACGGTCTTCGGCACACCTGGGCGGGAGGTGACGAGCCCGCGTTGCCAGCGACCGGCCACCGCGGGCACACATCCGCCGCAGTGCACGAGCAGCACACGCAGGTCCGGGTGCCGGGCCAGGACGTCACCGAACACCAGTTGCGCCGCCGCGACCGCGGTCTCGACCGGGTTGCCGAGCAGGTTGTGCAGGTAGAAGTCCTCGAGCCGGTCGTCGGGCGAGGCACCCGGATGCAGGAGCAACAGGCGGCCGGACAGCGCGCTCCACAACGGTTCGAACCGCGGATCGGCCAGGCTCACCGACGCGCCGCCCGCGGCCCCGCAAACACCCGCGAACCGCGGATCGGCCGCGACGCGGTCGAGCTCCCGCCTGGCGAGGTCCGGGTCCTCGAGCGGCAGATAGGCCAGCGGACGCAGGCGGGGACGTCCTTCCACCGCGCGCAGGAGACCGTCGTTCAGTGCGCGCACCCAGTCCTCAGGAGCGGGTTGGCGGAAGAACGGCGGTGGGACGGACACGACAGCGAGGTCGAGGCCGGCCCGATCGAGGTACGCCTCGGCTTCGTCCGGCCGGTGCAGGGCAGGTGGTCCTGTCTCGGCGACGCCGTCCAGCGCGGGAGCGAGATGTACGTGCAGGTCGATCGAGGGCACCGGTTCTCCTTCAGGCAACGGCGGCGGTGTCGTGGAGGATTTCTTCGAGCGCGGACGACACGAGGTCGCGGACCACGCGTTGTCCGACGGTGGCCGCGGGCCCGCGGACGGCGACGTCCGCTGCCCAGGAGACGTACGTCCCCTGTGGACACGGCGTGAAACCGAGCACGAGCACGACATCGACCGCCGTGGGCCCCCGCGTGCCGTGCACCGACAGGACCGCACCCTCGGCGCCTGCCTGTTGGACTGCCACGGTGATCGAGAACGGCATGGGCACGAACGTGCTGCGCGGTGTGAAAACCGCGCGCACGTTGCCTGAGCCGTCGAGCCGGACGTCCCGCAGCGTGGGCACCGCGGCGAGCGCGTCCACGCCTCCGTGCAACGCGAGCAGCGCCGTCGCGGCGGCCGACGTCTCGAAGCGGCCGGTCAGCATCATCGGAGCACCTGCACCTTCTCGGCGTCGAGACCGCGCAGCAGCTGGAGCACCCGCTCCGGTGGGTTGAACGACATGAGCACCATGCCGCGAGTGCCGATGGCGTCCTGGATCGCGGCGCTCAAAGCGTGCAACGGAGCACCGCCGCCCTCCCCCATGCCCTTGGCGCCGATCGGGGTGAACGGGGAGGGGCTCACGACGCTGTCGTAGCCGAAGCTCGGCAGGTCCAGCGCCGTCGCAGCGTGGTAGTCGTAGAAGTTGCCGGCCGCCAGCTGTCCGTGCTCGTCGTAGGCGAAGTGCTCGAACAGGGCCGCGGAGATGCCGTGCACGGTCGCGCCGTGCACCTGGCCCTCGATCACCATGGGGTTGATCGGTGTGCCACAGTCGTCGACCATCGCGTAGCGCAGCAGCTTCGTGTGCCCGGTCTCCTCGTCGATCTCCACCACGCAGGCGTGGATCTGGGTCGCGTAGGTGAGGGTGAGGTTGCCGTACTTGCGGTTCAGGTCGGGCAGCTCGAACGGGGCGCGGTACACCGATCTGGCCACGAGTCCGACCTCCTCGGCCACCTCGGGGGGCAGGTCGATCGGCGAGAAGTGCACGATGCCGGCGACCGCGGCCAGCGGCAGTGCCCGCTCCGGGTCGGTCCGCACCCGCGCGGTGCCGTCGGCGAGCTCGATCTCCTCGGGCTCGCACTTCAGCGTCGCCGCAGCGACCAGCGAGATCTCCCGGATCAGCCGCTTGGTCGCGTTGATCATCGCGCCGATGCCCGTGACGGCGAACTGGGACGCGTAGGAGCCGGAGAATCCGGTCTGCGCGGACAACGACGAATCACTGCCGCGCTGCACGTGCACGTCGTCGTAAGCCACGCCGAGCATGTCCGCGACGACCTGGGCGACCGTGGTCTCGTGTCCCTGCCCGAACGCAACCCCGCCGGTGGTCGCGTAGACCGAGCCGTCGGCACCCAGCCGGACCAGGGCACCCTCGGTGTTGCCGCCGAACGGCAGGTGCGCGTTGACCAGCCGGGCCTGGGCGAAGTTGTTCGTCCCCGAGTCCAAAGTGGACCCGATGCCGATGCCGACCCGCTTACCGGTGCCCGCCAGCTCGCGTTGCAGCCGACGCGCGCCGGGGTAGTCGATGAGGTCGAGGGCCTTGCGCAACGACAGCGGCAGGTCACCCGAGTCGTAGACGCAGCCGTTGACCGTCGTGTAGGGGTACTGGTCGGGCTGGACGTAGTTGCGCAGGCGGAACTCGACCGGGTCGAACCCGAGCTTGTGCGCGGCGATGTCCATCATCCGCTCCACGAGCCACATGTGCTGCATGCGGGAGTACCCGCGGTTGGGGTGCACCGGACCCTTGTTGGTGTAGATGGACCGGTAGCGCACCTTGAGGTGCTTGAGCTGGTAGCAGGCGTTGGCGACCTGGGTCCAGATCACGCCACCGAGCGGCTCGTACCGGGTGTAGGCGCCGACGTCGTCCAGCGCGTCGTAGGTCAGGCCGAGCACGGTGCCGTCGGACTGCACGGCCATCTTGACGTCGCGGAACCACCTCTCGTTGCCGTGCCCACCCATGAGGTGGTGTTCGCTGCGGGTCTCGGTCCAGCGCATCGGCCGGCCGAGCTTGCGGGCCAGCAGAGCCGCCGCGGTGGCGGGGATGTGGGTGTTGAGCTTGACGCCGAACGAGCCGCCGAAGTCCTTGCTCAGCACGCGCAACCGGTTCGCGGGGTGCCGCAGCGCCACCGCCAGGTTGAACGTCGCGAGCTGCGGCGTGGCGAACCCTCCGGTGAAGGTGAACGTGTCGACGCCGGCGTCGTACTCGACGGTGACCACGCCGCACTCCAGCGGCGTCGAGGAGAACCGGTGGAAGTGCAGCTCGTCGACCTCGATCACGTGGTCGGCGTTCTCCAGGGCGAAATCGATGTCGCCCCAGTCGTAGAGCGCGTCGAACGCCACGTTCGAACCGATCTGCTCGTGCACCTGTGGCGCGTCGGGCAGCACAGCGCTCCTGGCGTCGACCACGTGCGGCAGAGGTGTGTAGTCGACGACGACAGCCGCCGCCGCGTCCCGCGCCGCCTCCCGCGAGGAGGCCGCCACCGCGACCACCGGCTCGCCGGAGAAGCGCACGACACCACCGGAGGCGAGGCAGCGGTCGACCTCCACGTCGGCGGGCGGTCCCTGCAGCTCCATGTACGGCTCGGTCAGCTGCTCGACCTCGTCGGGCAGAAGGCAGCCGAGGTAGCCGTCGACCCGCTCTGCGGCGGACACGGCGATCGAGGCGATGCGGGCGTGTGCGTACGGGGATCGTACGAAGACGACATAGGCGAGACGGGCGACGGGAGTGTCGTCACCGAACTCCCCCTGCGCCTTGAGCAGCCGGTCGTCCTCCTTGCGGGGCATCGGTTTCCCGGTGAACCGCACCGCCGGGCGCGTGATCTGGTCTGAGGTCACGGCGTCTCCTCGGCGGCGGCGCGGATGGCCCGCACGATGTTGTGGTAGCCGGTGCACCGGCAGACGTTGCCCTTGAGGGCACGGCGAGTGGTCTCCTCGGTCACCAGCTCACCGGAGCACAGGAAGTCGGTCGCGGTCATGAGCATCCCGGAGGTGCAGTAACCGCACTGCAGCGCGTGGTGGTCCTTGAAGCACTGCTGGAGACGGTTGAGCGATCCGTCCTCTTCGGACAATGAGGCGGCAGTCTCGACGGTGCCGCCGTCAGCCTGCACTGCCAGCACCATGCAGGACTTGACCAGCTGACCGTCCCACCGCACGGTGCACGCGCCGCAGTTGCCGGTGTCACACCCGATCTTCGGGCCGCGCTTGTCGAGAGCATCGCGCAGCCAGTGCACGAGCAGCGTCCGGTCCTGCACCGCGCCGGTCTCCTGCTTGCCGTCGACGGTCACGTTGATCTCGGTCATCGCCCGCTCCTCTCCACCGCGGCACGCACGGCGCGCCGCAGCTGGACTTCCGCCATCTCGCGGCGATAGGCCGCCGATCCGTGCACGTCGTCCGCCGTGTCCAAGTCGAGCTCCACCTCGCGCAGATCGCCCGGCGCCGAACCGACGAGCGTCCGCTCCACTTCGGACAGTCGCAGCGGTGATCCGTAAACGGCCCCGAGCACGACACGGGCGTCGGTGACCACACGGTCGGTCACGTCGAGCCGCACGACGGCACGGGCCAGTGCCCACGAGTCGGCGCCCACCTGCAGATGTTCGTGCGCCACCACGGAACCGTGTGGCAGCGCCGGGATCTCGATCGCGGTGAGCAGCTCCGCCCTGCCCACCGCCGTGGTCAGGGTGCCGAGGAAGAACTCGTCGGCACGCAGCACCCGCTCTCCCGCGACGCCGAGGATCCGGAAGCGGGCGTCGAGTGCCACCAGCAACGGAGGGAAGTTGTTCGTCGGGTCGTTGAGGCAGCAGTTGCCGCCGATGGTGCCGCGGTTGCGGACCTGGCGGTCGACCAGGCCTGCTGCCATGTCGGCCACGTCGGGGTGGGTCCGCCGCACGTCCGGCGACGAGGCCAGCTCGGCGTAGGTCGTGGCGGCACCGATGACGAGCGTGCCGTCCTCGGTGTGCCGGACACCGCGCAGGGCGTCGATGCGGTGCACGTCGACCAGCGCGGCCGGATGCGCGAGGTCGAGCTTGAGCACGTTGAGCAGCGTCTGGCCGCCTGCCAGCACGACACTTCCGTCCACCTCGGACAGAGTCGCGACGGCATCGGCCGGCGTGGCGGGACGCAGGTACTGGATCGGAGGCAGGATCACGGCGGTCCGCCTCAGCACTCGGGGTGACGTGCCGCCACGTGGTACGCACCGGCGTGGAACACCAGCGGTTCGCCGTCGGCGGTGTCGAAGCGCTCGACCTCGCCGAGGCAGATCACGTGGTCGCCCGCGTCCACCCAGCGCACGGTCCGGCACTCGAAGCGGGCGAGCGCGCCGTCGAGCAGGGGCACGCCGTGCAGGCCATCGGTGATCGGCACGCCGGCGAACTTGTCCGGCGCGGGCGTGGCGAACTGCCCGGAGAGGTGGTGCTGGTCCGCGGCGAGCACGTTGACGGCGAAGTGCGTGGCGCGCTGCAGGTCGGGCAGGCTGGGCGCGCGCTTGGCCGGGCACCACGACACCAGCGGCGGCTCCAGGGACACCGAGGTGAACGAGTTGGCGGTGACGCCGATGAGCCGCCCATCAGGGGTGCGGGTCGTGATCACCGTGACGCCGGTGGCGTAGCGGCCCAGCGCGGCCCGGAAGTCACGTGGACCGAAGGCGCGCAACGGCTGCTCCGTGAGTGTGGTCATGCCTGTCCTCCAACGGTGGAGAGGTAGCGCTGCGCGGAAGCGGGGTCCATGAACCAGTGGAAGAAGTCGCGCGGATCGTCGAAGCCGTTGACGAACCGGCGGGCGATGCGCGGATGCGTGCCGGCTGCGCCGATCAGGTCGAGCACGTGCGGCGGAGGCGGGGCCAGCAGCGCGTTGGTCCACGCGGCCACGTACTGCGCATAGTCCCAGTACCGCTCGAAGGTCTCCTGCATGAACGCGCCGTCGAACGGCCGGTCGCCGTGCTCGAGGATGCTCGACAGGTAGGAGGCGGCGCACTTGCTGGCGTTGTTGGAGCCCTGCCCGGTGATCGGGTCGTTGAGCAGCACCACGTCCGCGAGGCCCAGCACGGTGGCGCCGGACGGCAGCACGCCGACGGGCTTGCGCACGGTCGGCGGGAACCGGCCGGCGAGCACACCGTTGTCGTCGGTCAGCGCGATGTCACCGCAGCGCTCGGCCTCCCACGGCAGGAACTGCCGCAGGATGCGCAACGAGTTCTCCAGGTGCTCCTGCGGCGAGCGGACCTCACCCCAGCAGTCCAGCGGACCGCCCGGCACACCTTCGAAGACCATGATCTCGCACGGGCCGGTCGTGGTGAGGGCGGGGAACGCGAAGTACTCCCCCACACCGGGAATGAGGTTGAACGACACCGCCGAGTGCTCTTCGCGCGGTCGCATGCCGGTGACGTAGGTCAGTGCGAGCGCCCGCTGCGGCGCGTCGTAGGTGCTGCGTTCCGCGTCGCGTTCGAAGAGCCGGGCGATCTCACCCTTGCCGGCGGCCACGATCACCAGATCCGACGACCGCGTGTACGACTCCAGGTGCTCGACGCCCGCGTCCGTGTAGTCCAGCTTGCCGCCGCGCAGCTCGAACTCGTTCATCCAGGCGGGCATCTTCACCCGCTGGTCCACCGACTGCGCGGGCACGTCCAGCCGCGACGCCCAGGAGATGGCCTTCCCGCCCGCGCCGTCGGGCACGGTGACCGAGATGCCCTCGACGGGCGGACACGCGTCGTCCCACAGGTTCAGGCCCAGCGTGCGCTCGCGGGCCAGCGCGCCGCCGAACATGCACTGGCTGGACATGACCTTGCCGGTCCGGATCTCGTCCGGCGTCCGGTTGGAGACGATCGTGACGTCGTAGCCGTGGTCGAGCAGGCCGATGCCGAGCTGCAGGCCCGCCTGGCCCGCGCCGACGATGGTGATGGAGCGCATGGGGGTTACCTCCGGGGGTCGCTGAGCTGCGGGATGGCGGGGACGGCCTGTTCGGGGCCCATGGCGGAGTAGCCGCCGTCGACGGCCCAGTCGGCCCCGGTCACGAAGGAGGCGGCGTCGGAGCAGAGGAACGCCACAACGGCGGCGACCTCCTCGGCGTCGCCGACCCGGCCGAGCAGGTGGAACGGCGCGGCGACCCGGTCGGTGCGCGCCCGGTCGGAACCGCTGAGCTCGTCCATCACCTTCGACCACGTCCACCCCGGGCTGACCGAGTTGACGCGGATGCCGTCGGAGGCCAGGTCGAGTGCCATGTTGCGGGTCAGCTGCACCATCGCGGCCTTGCTCACCGGGTAGACCCAGCGGCCGGTCTGCGCGACCTTCGCCGAGATGGACGTGAAGTTCACGATCGCGCCACCACCGCGGGCAGCCAGATGCGGGCGAACGGCCTTGGTGAACATCGCCGCACTCACCAGATTCACGTCGAGCGCCCGCGTCCACTGGTCGCGAGTGGACTCCGCGCCGTCGTCCACATAGGCGCAGGCCAGGTTGACCAGGACGTCGATCCCGCCGAACCGGCCTGCCGCGGTGGCGACGCACCGCGCGATCGCCTCGTCGTCGGTGATGTCGGTGTGCTCAGCCAGCACGCTCGGGCCGAGCTCCGCGGCGACGGTCTTCGCACCGACGTCGTCGATGTCGGCGATGACCACGTTGGCCCCGGCCGTGTACAGCGCGCGGACCACGGCCTGGCCGATGATCGTCGCGCCGCCGGTCACGACTGCGGTCTTTCCCTGCATCGCACCTCCCGGTGTCTCGGGTTGGTGGGGGACGGTAGGTCTGTGATCGGGGCCTCAGCTATCCGTCGCGCGCGGTGACTGTGCGTTTTGCGCGGAGGGCTGTCGCGTCCCGAGCGGATTTGGCGGATAGTGACCTGCATGACAGAGCACGGGGACACACTCCCCCTCGCTCACGGAGAGCACCTCCACACACGTGACGTGGACGAGGCCCGTGAGCTGGTGGCCCGTGCCTTCTGCACGCACCAGCTCGCCCCGGTCGGTGCGCGTTCGCTCGACGCACGGTTCCACTCGGTGCGGCTGGGTGAGATCGGCCTGCACTACCTCGACTACGGCGCCGAGGTCCGAATCGCCCCCGGCCGGTTGCAGGACTTCTTCCTCGTGCAGATGCCGCTGGCCGGCCGCGCCGAGATCACCTGCGGCCGGGAGCGACTGCTCTCCGACCCGTTGATGGCCTCCGTGCCGTCGCCCGACGAGGAACTGGTGATGCGCTGGGGCGCGGACAATCCTCAGCTGATCGTCTGGATCGAACGCGTCGCGCTCGAACAGCACCTGAGCAGGATGCTCGGCAAACCGCTGCCCCGGCCGCTGCGGTTCGACCTCGGCATGGACCTGACCGTGCAAGCCGCGCGTTCCTGGCGCAACGTGGTCGACCTGCTGCGCACCGAAGTCGACTCGGGCGGCCGGATCCCCGCCGAGCCGCTGGCGATGACCGAGCTGCAACGGCTGCTGTTCAGCCAGCTCCTGCTCGCCCAGCCGAACAACTACAGCGCCCAGCTGCACCACGACCCGATGACCGGCACACCGAAGGTCATCAAGCAGGCGGTGGACCTGATCGAGGCGCACGCCAGTGAGCCACTCACGGTGGAAGACGTCGCGGAGGCGGTCGGCCTCGGCGTCCGCGCGTTGCAGGAGGGGTTCCGGCGGTTCCTCGACACCACGCCGATGAACTACCTGCGCGAGGTGCGGCTGCGCCAGGTGCGGGCCGAGCTGGAGCTGGCCGACCCCACCAGGGTCAGCGTCACGGACGTCGCGACACGGTGGGGTTTCCTGCACGCCGGCCGGTTCGCCGTGCAGTACCGGGAACGGTTCGGGGAGTCGCCGTCCGCGACGTTGCGCGGCACGCGCTCGCGATGAGGACAGCCGCGACGTTCCCCGGATATCTCGTGTGACCTGGGCCACCTAACGTCGGCTCATGGACAACGTGAACCCCGACTCCTCCCTGGCGGCAACGCTGTCCGCCGAGGACTCCGCGGTGGAACAGCTCGGCCTGTCCCCGCACGAACGCCTGACCTGCCCGCTGCACCGCCGCTGGCTGCACCACTGCGTCTCGTCCCCCGCGCACGCGATCCAGCTGACCGGCCACCGCTGGTGCCGCCGCTGCGACATCCCGCTCGACGTCGCGTTCGACGAGCTGACCGGCTCGATCCGGTTGACCTGCCGGCGCTGCTTCCGGTTCCCGGACACCGCCGCGAACCGCCAGATCCTCCGGTCCTGCCGGGCGAGCATCAACGCCGCGCGGCGGGACCGGACCCCACTGCGGCTCGTCGCCTGACGAGTGGACAGTGGCCGCGCGGAACGGATAGCCGCTCACCGCGCCCACTCCTACGGTTGCCCGACATCGCCGACCGACGACGCAGCGAGGTGCCAGGTGGACGAGCAGGACACGGTTCCGATCGCCGAGCTCACCGCGACGATCCGCCGGATCTTCGCCGCGGCGGGACTCGCCGACCGGGCCGCGCAGACCGTCGCGAAGTCCCTTGTGGACGCTGACTGCCGCGGAATTCCGTCCCACGGCACGATGCTCGTCCCGATGTACGTGGACCGCATCCGCCGCGGCTCGGTCAGCACCGCGGAGATCGCCGCCACCGTGGCCGACCTGGGTGCGGTGGCGACGCTGGACGGCGGCAACGCGCTCGGCCAGCTGACCGGCGACCAGGCGATGCGGCTGGCCGTGACCAAGGCGCGGCAGTTCGGCATCGGCGCCGTCACCGTCCGGCACGCGTTCCACTTCGGTGGTGCCTTCCGCTACGTGCTCGCCGCCGCCGAGCAGGGTTTCATCGGGCTCGCCGCCGCCAACACCCGGCCGCTGATGCCGGCTCCGGGTGGAGCGTCGCCGGTCGTCGGCAACAACCCGCTGGCACTGGCGGCACCGGTCGCGGGCCGCGCCCCGATCGTGCTCGACATGGCGCTGTCCGAGGCCGCGCTCGGCAAGATCCGCATCGCGGCTGCGGAGGACAGGGACATCCCGGCCACCTGGGCCACCGACGGCCACGGCGTTCCCACCACGGATCCCGCCGCCGCACTCGCGGGAATGCTGCTCCCTTCCGGTGGTCCCAAGGGATACGGGCTCGCTGTGCTGGTCGACGTGCTCACCGGGGTGCTGTCCGGCGGAGCGTTCGGCGCGTCCGTGGCCGGGCTTTACGCCGACACCGCGGTGCCCAACGACTGCGCCCACTTCTTCCTGGCGCTCGACCCGGCCTCCTTCGGCGCCGGTTTCGCGGACCGCATGCGCGACTTCGCCGAAGCGATCACCACCTCACCGACTGCACCGGGTGTGGAACGGGTGTACCTGCCAGGGGAACTGGAGGCGCTGCGCCACGAGAAGGCTCGTGCCGAAGGTGTCCGGCTGGAACCCGCGGTGCGCGCCGCCCTCGCGGAAACCGCGCGTGAGCTCGGTGTCGAGCTCGTCCTGGCGGGCGGTGGACGATGAGCGACCAGGTCGACGTCGTCGTCATCGGTTCCGGCATCAACGGTCTCGTCGCCGCCGCCGAGCTCGCCAACGCCGGCTGGTCGGTCGCCCTGCTGGAGCGCAACGACTCGCTCGGCGGGTTCATCGCCACCGAGGAACGCACGCTGCCCGGCTACCTGCACGACACCTACTCGTCCTGGCATCCGCTGTTCGTCTCCGGGCCCGCCTACGCCGCGCTCGGCGACGACCTGCACCGGCACGGCCTCGAATACCGCAACACCGACCACCTGGTGACCGCCAGCGTCGCCGACGACGGACGGACGACCCTGGCCTACCGCGACCCCGAACGCACCGCAGGGCTGTTCGCCGACAGCCGGGACGGCGAGGCGTACCTGGCCGCGGTCAACGGATTCCTCAAGATCGCCGAACCGTTCGGCGCACTGCTCGGCTCGGAACTCCGCACGCCGTCAGCTGTCCTCAAAGGACTCAAGCTCGCTCGTGCGGCCGGTACCCGCCTGTTGCGCGACACCGTCACCAGCGGACGCGCCTACTGCCGCCGGGAATTCCGCGGCGACGAGGTCGACCATCTGTGGTCGCCGTGGCTGCTGCACGCGGGCCTCTCCCCCGACCACGCCGCGGGAGGGTTGATGATCCCGGTGCTGGCGGTGACGATGCACGGCTTCGGGTTGCCCGTCGTCGCGGGCGGGTCGGCCGGGCTGATCGAGGCGTTCGGCAAGCTGTTCGCCGAGCTGGGTGTACAGGTGCACACCGGGACCCACGTCGAACGCGTCGTCGTCGAAGGCGGGCGGGCCGTCGGCGTGGTCGCGGCGGGACGGCGGATCAAGGCCAGGCGGGCGGTGCTCACGTCGTGCACGCCGACCGCGCTCGTGCGGGATCTGCTGCCCCGTGACGCCGTCGAAGCGCGCTTCGCCGAGCGGGCCGAACGGTTCCGCTACGGGCGCGCGGCCATGCAGATCCACGTCGCACTGTCCGAGCCGCCCGCGTGGAGTGACGCCCTGCTCGGCCAGGTCCCGCTCATCCACCTGTCGGACGGATCGGGGAGCACCGGCATCGCCTGCGCACAGGCCGAAGCGGGACTGTTGCCTGCCAAGCCGACCGTTGTCGTGGGACAGCAACACGTGCTCGACCCGTCGCGCGTTCCCCCCGGCGCCGCCGCGCTGTGGCTACAGCTGCAGGAGGTGCCGTTCGCCCCGGCCGGTGACGCCGCCGGTGAGCTCGACACGAGCAACGGATGGACCCGCGAGCTGGCCGATGCCTACGCGACGCGGGTGCTCGACCGGGTCGCCGCGCACGCTCCCGGCCTCGCCGCCACCATCCGCGCGGTCGACGTGGTCACGCCGGTCGATCTGGCCGCCCACAACGTGAACGCCGTCCACGGCGACCCGTACGGCGGCTCCGGTGAGCTCGACCAGAGCTTCCTCTGGCGGCCAGGTCCCAGGGGCGCCGTGCCCGGTCTCTGGCACATCGGCGCGTCCACGCACCCCGGCCCCGGTCTCGGCGGCGCCTCAGGACATCTGGTGGCGCAGCGCCTGCTCGGCTGACTCGAACTCGAGGAGAACCGATGAAATCCACATTCGACGCCCAGGGCGAGGTCCTGGTGGTGACCGGTGGCGCGAACGGCATCGGCGCGGCCACCGCCCGCGCGTTCGCCGAACGCGGCGGAACCGCGGTGGTGTTCGACGTCGCCCACGCCGAGGAGCTCGACGGCATCTCCGGTGTCGAGCAGCACCGCGTCGACGTGTCCGACCGGGATGCGGTCGTGTTCGCCGTCGACGAGGTCCTGCGCAGGTACGGCCGGATCGACGCGTTGGTGGCGGGTGCCGCGGTGCAGCCGCGCAGCGACGTCGTGGGCATGGATCCCGACGTCTGGCGGCGGGTGCTCGCGGTGAACCTGGACGGCGTCGTGTGGTGCGCCCAGGCGGTGTTGCCCGGCATGATCGCCCAGCGGTCCGGCAGCATCGTCGTGTTCTCCTCCGGCCTCGCCCACGCGGGCCGGGCCCAGGCGTCGGCCTACGCGGCGAGCAAGGGTGCGCTGATCCCATTCGCGAAGTCGCTGGCCGCCGAGGTGGCCGACTACCGGGTGCGCGTCAACGTGGTCTTCCCCGGCGTGATCGACACGCCGCAGTTCCGCGCGGCGAACCCCACCGGCGGCGAACGCGAGCACTGGGCCGCGACCACGGGGATCGGCTCGCCGCAGGACGTCGTGGACTGCCTGCTGTTCCTGCTGTCCGACGCGGCCACGATGACCGGCTCGGTGCTGACCAGGGAACGTTCGTTCGCCCAGGAGGTGGCATGAGCCTGCCCGTCGCCGTGGTCGGCGGTGGTCCCGTCGGCCTCATCACCGCACTCGGGCTGGTGCACCACGGAATCCCGGTCATGGTGTTCGAAGAGGACGAGACGCTCTCGCTGGACACCAAAGCCGGCACCGTGCTCACCCGCACGCTGGAGGTGCTCCACCGGTACGACGCCGTCGACGCGGTGCTGCGTGAATCGCTGCGCATCGACGAGATCGGCGACCTCGACCGCGCGACCGGTCAAGCGCGGGAGAGCGTGCGCACCGGCTTGCTGGCCGGGGACACCCGTTTTCCCTTCGTGGTCAACATTCCGCAGCACCACCTGGAACCCGTGCTGCGGCGCAGGCTGGAGGAGCTGGCGCCCGGTGTCGTCCACATGCGACACCGGATGACGGGATTCGAGCAGCACGCCGACCACGTCGAACTCCGCCTCGACACACCCGACGGGGAACGGCGGTTCGCCGCGCAGTACCTGCTGGCCTGCGACGGCGGCAGGTCCCAGACACGCGAGGCGCTCGGCATCACGGTCGAGGGGCACACGCTCGACCAGCGGTACATGTTGGTCGACCTCGAAGTGGATCTCGACGTGGCCAACCCGCGCGACTACCCGTACCTGGCCTACTTCGGCGACCCCGCCGAGTGGATGATCCTGGTGCGGCAGCCGCACTGCTGGCGGTTCCTCTACCCGCTGGAACCCGGCAAGCCGGAACCGGACCGCGCCGAGCTCGTGGCGAAGGCGAAGCGGTTCATCGGTGACGTCGACGGTCTGCGCGTCCTGGGCACCAACATCTACCCCGTGCACCACCGGGTGGCCGATCGCTGGCGCGACGGCCGGGTGTTCCTGCTGGGCGACGCCGCTCACCTGATCACCCCGATGTGGGCGCTGGGACTCAACACCGGCGTGCTCGACGCGTCGAACCTGCCGTGGCGCCTGGCGTGGGTGCTGAGAGGCTGGGCCGACCAGTCTATTTTGGACGGATACGAGCGGGAGCAGTCCCCGGTCGCGATCCGGGGCTCGGGCGAGATGGCCGAGGCCGCACGCGCCTACATGGACCGCCGGCACGACGGCGTGTCCGCGATGGCCGGTGGCGGCTGGGGCGTCGCGATGACCCGGTCGTTGCTGGGTGTCCGGCTCGACGTCGGCGGCACGGACGACTGGTCGATGATCGCCACCGGCGACTCACCGGGCCAGGTCCGGGCCGGAGACCGGCTGCCGGACGTGCGGCTCTTCGGCCCGGACGGCGCCGTGCACGTCCACGACCTGTGCGCCGACGCGTTCGTGGCACTGTACTTCGCCGACGCACGCCGCACCCCGCAGCTGCCCGCGGGCTCTCCCGCGTTGCGGCGACACCTGGTCAGCCGCTGGGACGCGCCCATGGATTCCGGTCTGCGCGACCGCGCGTTGTTCGATCCCGGCGAGTTGGCGACCCGGCGGCTCGGTGTCGTGCCGAACACCGCCGTGCTGGTCCGTCCGGACGGGCACGTCGCGGCGATCGTGCCGTTCGACCCCGCCGACGCCGGTCACGACCCGATCGGCGAGGCGTACACGCGGATCACCGGCCGGGCGCCGGTGGAAGGAGTGCTGACGTGACAGCGGGAACCACCGTGCACGCCCCGGACGGGACACCGGTCGTGCTCGCCGACATCGGCCAGACCGAGCTGCTGGTCAACGACCGGGTGCGGGTGTGGGAGGTGGCGCTCGCACCAGGGGAGTCGCAGCCGTGGCACCTGCACCACAACCCGTACCTCGTGGTGAACCTCGAGGCCTCCCCCGGCCGGATGGACTGGCTCGACGGCGCACCACCGCGTTACGTGAACGAGTACGTCGGCGGCGTGATCTTCCGGCCGACCTCGCCGGTGCACATGCTCACCAACGTCGGCGCGACGTACTACCGCAACCGCCTGGTCGAGCTGCTCGACATCGGCGAGCACGCGGTCGGCGACGTGGTACCCGTGCTCGTCCCGAAGCCCGCGCCCGCGGGCGGGGACCCGGCCGGCCACCACGTCGTGTTCGAGACGGACCTGGTGCGTGCGTGGGAGATCGTGCTCGACCCCGGCGCGTCGTTCCCCCGCCACCAGCGCCGCAACCCGCACGTGGTCATCACGCTCGACGGCGACGAGGCCGGCTCCGTTCACTACGGCGAGCCCGGTGACGTCGAACCGTTCGTCAACACGGGAAGCACCCGCTACCGCAGTCGCCTGATCGAACTGAAATACCTGGGAGAGAACCGATGACGACGAACCTCTCGGCGCCCGCGGCGTACTCGGGAGAGGCCGCCGACCGCGCCCGCGTGCCGCAGCAAGAAGGCGCGCTCAGCCGCTTCCAGGAAATCCTGCTGCAGACAGGCGACCTCGAGTGGATCGACAAGACGCTCGCCGGCCTGTCGCACAAGATGTTGTGGCGTGACGACGAAACCGGCGCGTCCATCGCACTCGTGCGCTTCCAGCGGGGATCGGGCATTCCGTCCCGGCACGCCCACGCCTCGAACCAGTTCATGTACTGCCTGAGCGGCCGCTACACCTACGTACCGACCGGCATCACCCTCACCGAGGGCGCCTTCTACTGGAACCCCAAGGGAGCCGCGCACGGCCCGACCGTCGCCGAAGAGGACTCCGTGCTGCTCGAGATCTACGACGGACCGCACTACCCCACCCAGCCCGACTGGTACAGCGACCCGGCGGACGCCCGCTGAAGGAGCACTCCATGCCCAAGCAGCAAGTCATCTCACCCGACCTCGCCGTCCCGAACGGACACTTCGCGCAGGCCACCGTCGCTGCGGCACAGGGCCGTCTGCTGTTCATCTCCGGCATGACCGCCCGCAACGCCGCCGGCGGCGTCACCGGTGTCGGTGACATCACCGCGCAGACCCACCAGGTGTGCCAGAACCTCGAGGCCGCGGTGAAGGCAGCGGGCGGCACGCTCGACGACATCGCACGCGTCGACGTGTACGTGCGCAACATGGAGGACTTCGACGCGATCCACGCGGTGCGCCGGCAGTACTTCACCGGCGTGGCACCGGCCTCCACCATGGTCGAGGTCTCCAAGTTCGTGAACAAGGACTACCTGATCGAGATCAACGCCATCGCCGTGCTGCCCGAGGACGTGCAGCGGTGAGGCTGGCCACCGTCCTGGTGGACGGCAAGGAACACCTCGCAGCGGTGTACGACCACGGTGTCGCGGTTCTCCCGGCGTCGGCCCCGACGCTGGACGACGTCGTCTGCGGCGGTCCCGAAGCGCTCGCCGCGATCCGGCACGACCTCGGCGATGTCGTCCCGCTGAGCTCTGTGCAGCTCGTGGCGCCGCTGCGCAGGTTCCGCCGCGACATCCTGTGCACCGGCTGGAACTACTGGGACCACTTCGAGGAGTCCAGCGGCAAGCGCGAAGGCCAGGACCCGGCGGAACGGCCCCGGCACCCCACGTTCTTCACCAAGGGCCCCGACACCGTCATCGGCCCGCACGACCCCATCGCCTTCGATCCGGCCATCTCCGCGAAGTGGGACTACGAGGCCGAGGTCGCGCTCGTCATCGGCAAGGACGGCCGGTCCATCCCCGAAGAGCGGGCCTGGGAGCATGTGTTCGGCTTCTGCGTCGCCAACGACGTGTCCCAGCGCGACCTCCAACGCAGGCACGGCGGCCAGTGGCTCAAGGGCAAGAGCATCGACGCGACCATGCCGCTCGGCCCGTGGATCACCACTCGCGACGAGATCGACGACCCGTACGCCCTCACCTTGCGATGCCTGCTCAACGGGGACGTGCTTCAGGAGGCCTCCACCGCACAGGTCGCGTTCCGGTTCGAGCGGATCATCGCCGAGCTGAGCTGGGGCATGACCCTGCGGGCCGGCGACGTGATCCTCACCGGCACCCCGAGCGGCATCGGCAACGCCCGTGAGCCCCAGGTGTTCCTCCAGCCGGGCGACGAGGTGGTCACCGAGGTGAGCGGCCTCGGCGAGCTCCGCAACCGCGTGGTCGCCCGCGAGTTGAGCAGCTATGCGTGACGTCCTCGACGACCTGTACGAACGATGGAGCCGAGGCGAGGAGGTCGGTGTCGCGACCGTGATCGCCACCTCGTCCTCGGCTCCCCGCCCACCCGGCACCACGATGATCGTCGCCGCGGACGGAACAGTCTCCGGCAGCATCTCGGGCGGATGCGTCGAGGCGGCCGTGTACGAGTTGGCCCTGCAGACACTCGCCGACGGAGTGCCTGTGCGGCAACGGTTCGGCATCGCCGACTCCGACGCCTTCGCCGTAGGCCTGACCTGCGGCGGGACCATCGAAGTCCTCGTCAGCCGGATCTCACGCGCCAGCCTGCCCGAGTTCGGCGCCCTGGTCGACGCCGTGCACGACAACCGGTCCGTCGCACTGGCCACCGTCATCGAGCACCCGGATGCGACGCAGGTGGGAACTCATCGCGTGATCTGGCCCGACACAACGGAATTCCAGGTAGCCACCGGAACGAGGGAGTTCGTCCACACCTTCCAGCCACCCCCGCGGATGCTGGTGTTCGGCGCGATCGACTTCGCTCGCGCGACCGCACAGCTCGGCGCGTTCCTCGGCTACCGCGTGACCGTGTGCGACGCCCGTCCGGTGTTCGCCACCAGCGCCCGGTTCCCGGAAGCCGACGAAGTCGTCGTCGACTGGCCACACCGCTACCTGGCCGCCGAGGTCGCAGCGGGCAGGGTGGACGCCCGCACCGTCGTGGCCGTCCTGACCCACGACGCGAAGTTCGACGTTCCCGTGCTGGAAATCGCCCTGCGGGCCGATCTCGGCTACGTGGGCGCGATGGGTTCGCGCCGCACCCACGACGACCGGCTGACCCGGCTGCGCGCCGCCGGACTCACCGAGGACGAGCTGGCCACCCTCTCCTCCCCGATCGGGCTCGACCTGGGAGCGCGCACCCCGGAGGAGACCGCGGTGTCCATCGCCGCGGAGATCATCGCTCTCCAGACGGACCGCGCGGGCCTGCGCCTCACGCACACCGCAGGGCCGTTGCACGACCGGACGACGAACGCCGAACGCCCGCGCTGCGCGTGAGACGTCGCGACAGCAGGTCGTCGCGTGTGAAGGTCCAGTCGAAGGGTTGAGCCGTGCGGTTGTATCGGTCCTGCGCCGAGCGCGTCAACGACGTGGTCGAGGGGTGTGTCCGTTCTCGCTGATGTCTTCGTGGCGTTAGGTGCGGTGGCGGCGGACGTCGTCGATTCGGCTGGGGCCGATGGTCACGTCGCTGGGGCGTCGGCATCCGTGGACGGTAGCGTCGCCGTTCATGGCCGCGCCTCGGCGTTCAGTGCCGAGGCCAGCCTCGACGACAGGGCCACGTGAGCACTGCGTCACCTCGCGCACCCATGCGGGCGTCACGGTCATGTCCGGCGTTCGAGCCGCTTTGGCAACCGCGAGGTAGTCGCTGGCGGGACCGGGCTACGCCATCGACACAACACCCGGCTTACCGCGGCTGTGGAAGCCGGGCCCGTCCAGCGGATCTTCCTTCCGATGGGGACGCGTCCAAGCGGCCCGTCCCCAGCCTGCTACTCGAGCGCGGATAGGCTGAACGACGACTCCACCATCAGGCTGCCAGCATAAAACTGCTGGTCATCCCTGTTCCCATCCTTTGGTACTCCCGCCCGAGGTCCGGCCCTCCGCACAACGGCGCAGCTCGTCGGACTCGCTGGTCGTGGGCCGGTCGTCCCGCTCGCCGCGGTCGGCCTCGTCCTGCCGGATCCAGTTGCGCAGTGCTTCGTGATGCACCCCGAGCTGTTCGGCCAGCTGGCGGATCACCGGTTTGGGATCCGACTCCCGGTACAGCCGGACCGCTTGAGCCCTCAGCTCGTCGGGGTACTTCTTCGGTGCTGCCACGGATGACACCCTTCAGGTCCTATCGGACCATGCTTGAAAGTCTCCGAGCTACCGGGGGAACCTCATTTACCAGGTCAAACAGGGTATCGATGATAACCATCGATACCCTGTTTGCGTTGTGTGGGAGCAGATTGGGAGCAGAAGTCCTCCCTCAACTCGCCAGATCCACGAAAGGTCTGGTAACCCAGATTCGCGAACCCGCAGGTCAGCGAATCGAGGCCTCTTGGATCGCCGGTGACCTCTTCGCCGCCACCTAAGAGGTCACCTCCAAGCAGTTCGCCCGTCGCCCTGGGATTGTTCTGTCGGCAGTCTTCTCCGGGTACGTTCAGCACAGCCCCACAGCCTTGCCCTGCGTCACGATGTTCTCGGTCTTTGCCGATCAGTTGCCGACGGCGCTCGGCTCCCCAGGTGCCGTTTGCTTGCTCAGCTCAACTTGATCCGGGCGTGCACAACGTGAGGTCCTCGGTTCACCGTCACTCCCCAAGGCTGGTGAGGTTCAACCGAAGCCGGGCCGCGTCGGACCCATGCAGGCGCTGAAAAGCGCAGCGCCTCCTCCCAGACCTCTCGCGCGCGGACGTACCGGCCGGCTCGCTGGAGGTAGGCGCCCAAAACCGCGCTATTTCAGTCGATACCCCCGGATGATCGTCTGATCGACGGTGTTCCCCTCACTGTCTGTCGCGGTTGCTCGCAACGACACGAACGTGGCCCCTGCGGGGTGCCGCAGGCCGGCGAGCCACTGGCCGTCGCGGCGGTACACGGGCGCGGCCTGCCAAGTGCCACCGTCGTCATAGGACACCTGCACCGTCAGCGAGGTGATGCCGGCGTCCTGGTCGGTGTGCTCCACCCGCACCGGAACGAGGAACGGGACACCTCGCGGCGCGCGGTTGTGGTCGTCCAGCCGCGGGGTGAACCGCACCGCCATCATGGGGATCGGCCGGATGTCCGCTCCCGGCACGGTGCCTGAGCGGAACGTCCAGTCGGCGGTGACCTTCGTGGACAGCTCGGCCGAGCCACTCCGCACCGCCTCGCTGTGCAACCGGTACGTGCTCTCCTCGGGCGGCACGTCGAACTCGCTGTAGCCCGTCCACGGCTGTGTGCCGATCCGCTTGTCTCCCCGGTACAGCACGGTTTCGGCGGAGCCGGTCACCGACTGTCCATAATGGCCGGACGTCGGGTCGCTGAACGGCCACAGGTCGAAGTACACCGTGTCACCGGTCCGGCCCGCCCATTCCGCCGGCGACCCCGGATACCGTGGGAAAGACGGCCCGAACACCCCGGTGTTCCAGTGTTCGACAACGGATTCGCCCCGCTGGAACGTCCTGGGCACGGTCTGCGTGTACCAGTCGTACAGCGGCTTTCCCGCAGGCTTGCCGAAGAAGCGCTCCCAGGGCGTGTTGGGGCTGTAGTACTCCTGGAGTGTGAACGGAAGAGGTGCCCGCACCGTGTAGTCGCGTTCGCCGATCTCCCCGCTGCCGCTCGCGGCGTGCGCGGACCGCACGGTGGCGAGGTCGCGATCGGCGAAGTGCCGCACGAGCTCGGTGGGCACGCTGCCCTGCTCCGCCCAGCGGAGGTGGTAGAGGTAGGGGCTGCTGGTGAACCCGCCCTGACCGTCATGTTCGGCGAGCAGACCCTCCACGGTGTACGTGAACTCCGGTGTGCTCGTGGCCGAGGGCCGCACCCACACCTTGTCGAACGAACCGAAGTCACGGAAGCCCGTCTCGCCGTGAGACGTCGTGCGCAGGAACGACTGGATCGTCTCGGAGTCGCCGGCGTTCGGCCGGTCGACCTTCATGCCGACGGGTTTGGCGTCCCGGGCGTCGATGACCATCCTGGTGTCCCCGGTGACGGTGATCTCCGGTTCGGCGAACAGCGCCCTGATCAGCTCGTTGCCGGCGTTCCTGCCCAGGACGGTGGCGTGGAAGAAGTACCGGCCAGGTGGCAGCCGGACGACGGTCGAGCCGGTCGTCACAGGGGCCAGGTACGCCGAGGGCTGGTCGAGGCCGACGAAGCGATACTCGGCGCGCCCCGCGGTTTTTCCCTGCCAGTCGAGGAAGTCGAGCTTGACGTCGTAGCTCTCAGCCTCCCGCTGGACGCCGAGCGGGGTGCGGACCACGTTCCCGTCACCGGTTGCGACGACCGTGCCGCCGTAGGTGCCGTCCGGTCCGTCGACCGAGGTGTCCGAGGTCAGCGCCGCGGTGGCCTGCCCGCCCGCGGGTACCTCGAGGGTGCGCGGCGCCACGGTGAACATCCCGGCCGGTGCCGGTTTCGCTGCCGCGTCACGCACGTCCACGGCCAGGTCCAGGACGACCGGGGTGGCGCCGGTGTTCTGGTAGGTGAGGACCGTCGTGATCGGTTCGTCGTCCTGGTGTGGCCACCGCGCCTGCTTGAGGGAGATGCTCGCCGGGGTGGCCAGCACAGGCTGGCTGACCGCCCTCGCGACGTCGACCCGTCCGGCGCCCTGCTCGTACACCGACAACCCGGCAGCGGGCGCGGCACTGCCCATCAGCGCGGACTTCAGCCGCGCCGAGTCCCAGTCCGGGTGCATCCCGGCGAGAATCGCCGCCGCGCCGGCGACATGCGGTGTCGACATGGACGTGCCGGACATGGCTGCGTACTCGTCGTCGACGGGCGTCCCCGCGTGCCCGTTCCGGGCGCGGGCGGCGACGATGCCCACTCCCGGCGCGGTGATGTCCGGTTTGATGGCGCCGTCGCCGGTGCGCGGGCCGCGGCTGGAGAACTCGGCCAGCGCGTCGTGGCCGTCCACCGCCCCGACCGTCAGCGCGGCGTCCGCGACTCCGGGGCTGCCGACCGATCCGCTCCGCGGACCCCTGTTCCCGGCGGAGACCACGAACAGCGCACCCGACTGCGCGGTGAGCCGGTTCACCGCCTCCGACAGGACATCCACGCTCGGGTCCTTGCCGGAGGAGACCGGACCGCCGAGGCTCATGGAGATGACGTCCGCTCCCTGCGCGGCCGCCCACTCCATGCCCGCGACGACCGAGGACTCGGTGCCGCCACCGGTGTCGTCGAGCACCTTCCCGACGAGGAGCCGGGTGTTGGGAGCGACGCCCTGGTACCGGTTCGCCGATGCGGCCCCGCTGCCGGTGATGATCGACGCGACATGTGTGCCGTGCCCGACCCGGTCGTCGCTGCCGCTGGGGCTTCCGGTGAAGTCCCTGGCCTCGACCACCGCGTCGGCGAGGTCCGGGTGGGTGCTGTCGATGCCGGTGTCGAGGACGGCGACGGTCGTGCCGCCGCCGGTGTACCCGGCCTGCCAGGCCTGCGGCGCACCGATCTGCGGCACGCTGTGGTCAAGGTCCATCCGGACCGGACCATCGAGCGCCACCCGCTTCACACCGGGCGACAGCGTCGCGCCCCCGGCGTCCAGTGCCGCCCACACCGAGGACATCTCGCCCTTGTCCGCACGGATGGCGGTGGCTCCGATGCTGGGCAGTTCGCGGCCCTCGGCCGCGAGTCCGGCACGCAGGCCGCCGCCGGCGTGGGTCACCACCAGCGGCAGGTCACGCCGGGCCTCGTCGTGGTACCCGGACTCGACCAGCAACGAGACGTCGAACAGCCGTTGGTCGAGCTTTCCTGTTGCGACGAGTTCCGTGACGTCGCGAGGCACCACGACACTGTGACCGTTCTCGTCGATCCGCTGCTCGAAACCGACGTTCTCGCGGCCCGGCGCGGGCCTCACCCGCACCTCGTCCCGGCCGGTGAGC
The DNA here is from genome assembly GCF_053601075.1 of Lentzea sp. NPDC004789. Classification (NCBI taxonomy): domain Bacteria; kingdom Bacillati; phylum Actinomycetota; class Actinomycetes; order Pseudonocardiales; family Pseudonocardiaceae; genus Lentzea; species Lentzea sp. NPDC004789. The sequence continues at coordinate 29,639 of NZ_JBSGBE010000022.1, forward strand.
GTCACCCGGTCCCCGGTCACGAGGGTGACGGTTCGCCTGGCGGCTTGGGCCGGTGCGGCGGCGGCGATGCCGTTCGCGGACACGGCCGGTGGTGAGACCACGACGGCCAGCGCCGCGACGACGGCCAGTGCCGCGTGGCCGAGGCGTCGTTCGGTCAGACGTGTCACGAGGTCGCACCCACCGAGTCGACGACCATCTTGTCGGTGCTGGACCAGGCGATCACGGTCCCGGCCGGCACGTCGTCCCTGGCCGTCGCGACCATCCTGCTGCCGATCACCCTGGAGGTCTGCGGGTCGAGGATGATCTCGGAGCGGAGGCCTTCCGCGTTCCGTCCGATGGCCACGCCGGCGCGGCCGGACAGGTCGACCTGGCCCGGTACCCGCTCGATGCCCGGCAGCAGGGCGATGGCCTGGTACAACGCCGTGCGGACCGCGGGCGTGAGCAGCGCGTCGGCACGGGCGGCGAAGCTGGCGGCAGTCTTGAAGGTCAGGTAGTCGTCGTCGTGCTTGGTGCTCGGGCCCGCGGCGGCCCGGAACACCGCCAGCAGCTGCTCCGGGTCGGTGGGCAGGCTCGCCACCCAGGACAGCGTGGGGTTGTCGACGCCCGGTTCCGCCGGTTGGCCGACCGGCAGCTGTTCCTTCGGGTTGCCGTTCGGGTTCGGGGCCACCTGGGTGAACGGCTGCGGCACGGACTTGCCGTTGGCGGCGAGCTTGCGTGCGTCCTCGTCCGTCAACGGCCGCGCATTGACGTTGCTCGTCATCTCGATGCGCACCATCCGCAGCCCGTCCGCCGCGAACCACGCCTTGGTCTCCGTCTCCGAGAGCACCTTGGCCTCGCCGTCCACGCCGACCGGGATCCCGTTCACGACCTGACCGCGCACGTGCGAGTACACGAACTGGCCGGGCCGGACCGCCAGTGGCTGGAGGTCGCTGGTGTGCGCGGCGAGCGTGATCAGGGCCTCGCGTGCCGGGGTGTCCGCGCCGACGAGCGGCGTGGGGTTCTTGGGACGGGCCGGGCCGCCGCTGGTGGGAAGCGCGGTCGAGGGGACGTCGCTGTTCGTCGGCTGCACCGCGATGGCGATGCCCAGGCCGGCGACCAGCGCGACCGACGCGGCGACGAGCACCACGCGCCCTCGGTGCCGGGGTGCGGACGGGGTCTGCATCGAGCGGAGAGCCTTGGCGCGCATCCGGGCGAGGCTGTCGTCGGTGGGCGGAGGGGTGACGAAGACGGACCGGAGCAGATCGATGTCGTGACGCTCGTCCGGTGCTTGCTGGGTGTTCATGAGGTCATCTCCTGGGAGGCGTTGGCGTGGGGAGGAAGGGCGTCGCGCAGCCGTTTCCTGGCCCGGTGCAACGTCGACCGCACCGTGCCGACCGGGATGCCGAGCGCGGTGGCGATCTCGACGTAGTCCAGGTCCGCCAACGCGTAGAGCATGAGCACGTCTCGTTGTCTGCGCGGCATCTGTTCGAGAGTCGAGGTGATCAGCCGCACATACCCGGTGGCGTCGGTGCGCTCGATCGCCCGCTGCGCCGGCTCGTCGGCTCCGGCCAAGGACAGGTTCACTCTCGCCATCGCGCGGTACTGCGCGACCTCCTGCCGCCACCGCCGCCGCAGGAGGTTGGTGGCGATGCCGTACAACCAGGGCAGGGCGTTCTGCCGGTCCGCGTCGTAACGGTCACGCTGCTTGAACGCGACGCAGAACACGTCGGCGACCACGTCCTCGGCCGTGTTCGGCCCGACCCGGCTCGCACAGTATCGGTGCAACGGGCCCACATGCCGGTCGAACAGCACACCGAACTGCTCGGCGTCGCCCGCGATCAACTCCGCGTCCGACAGTGTCGGATCGGCCATCGGTGGATCGCTCGCTCCCACGGAGCGCAAGGGTGTCATGTCCCTTCTTTGCCACCACGGCCGTTCCTGGTTCCACCCGAGTCACATGGCTCTACCGGGACGGTCGGGGGCGAGTGCCTCGCGATCCCTCAACGCACTCTTTTGCCGCCGAGCGTGCACCCGGCCACAGACGAGCTAGAGGCCGATGGGCCTTGGGAGCACGGAGTGGAAGCAGATTGGGAGCAACTCCGCGCGTTGAACATGCCTGAACGGTCCTCAATGGACCTGAACGGAACCGCGCCGACCTGCAGGAGTCTTGTTTCCGCAGGTCAGCGCGTTCTCGGCACTATAGTTCACACCGAAGAGGTCACTGGTTCGATCCCAGTATCGCCCATTGCAGGTCAAAGGCCTGGAACCGAATCCGGTTCCAGGCCTTGTGAGGCACACCTCCGCCGGCCGTCGTGAACAGTGATCTTCGGAACACCCCCTTCTCACAACGGCGGTCCCATGACCGGTTGAAGTTCCGCGGCTCGATCGGGGTGCCGTGCCTCGTCGTGAAGAGCAGGCCGCTCTCCTGCCACGACACGTCCGCCTCCTTGCGGTCGACGTCGCGCTGCTTGCGCCGAAGCCGGATCGCTGTCGCCGCGATCGGAGGTATCGGCAGCACGTCGTCGGACGTCGCCGTCTCGGTCTCCCGGTGCGGAAGCTTCCCTCCGACCCGCTGCAACTGGTAGCTGATGTCGAGAACCTGCTCGACCTCGTCCGCGGCGTCGGTGGGCAAGCCAAGAACTTCGCCCTTCCGCATCGCCATGCCGATCACCAGGACGTAGGCCGAGTAGAACAGGTCGTCCTCGCGCGCGGACACCTAGAACGTCTTGGCCTCGCCGGTCGTCCGCCTTCGCTTCTGCTGGTGCTCGCCGATCGAACAAAACCGTGCACGGCTTCGCGGTGACGTCTAAGTCGTCATGGCGGAGACGCGACCGGTGGTTTCGAGGTTGCGGCACGGCACCCATGTACGCGAAGAAGACCATCAAGCTGTTGCTCTGCCCGGTTGTGATGCGGCCTTGCCGCCTCGGGGCACTTCCGGCGGTGCGGTCGGACGCATCATGTGCGGACGCACGGGAGACCCTCGCTAGTGCGGGGTGTGGAGGACGGTGTTGTCGTCGACCATGGCCGTAGGTCGTTGGCTCACGGATGATCCCGTGTGCGGGCCGGCCCTCCGGCCCGCACACCTCGTGGTGTCAGCTGTGGTTCAGCCGCACGGCGTGGACGTCTGCCCCGTCGGCGATGGTTGACGTGAAGAAGGCGATGGTGTTGTTGCCCGAGATCGTCTCCAGGCCCATGTAGTCGCCGAGGAACAGGCCTCGCGGGTCGCCGGGCGCGAAGTACGAGATCGGTGCGGTGTAGAGGTTGAACGGTCCGTGCAGGTGCTGTTCGGGTTCCCAGGTCTGGGTGCCGGTGTGCGAGTGGCGGAGCCAGATGTCGGTGGTGGCGATGCCATCACCGAGGATGTTGTTGCGGTCGTCCCAGTAGGTCAGGGTGACCATGCCGGTGGCCGAGACGTCGATCGCGTGGTTGTAGGACTGCACGCCGGGCCCGCCGGTGGCGACCGCGGTGGGGCCGCTCCAGTGCCGTCCGCCGTCAACGGACTTGGCCAGTACCACCTTGTTCAGGGTGGTGCCGAGGCTGTCGGCCCACACGACGTAGATCGCACCGCTGGTCATGTCGACCGCGATGTCGGGCAGGTAGTCCTCCCCGCGGATCGGGAAGTTGTCGTCGGGCACGAACAGCTGGGCGAACTGGATCGGCGCGATCTGGGCGGGGGCCGACCAGTGCAGGCCGGCGTCGCGGGAAGTCATGACGCCCATGTAGACGCCCTTGTCGTTGTTGCCGGCGCCGGTGTACAGGTTGGCGGCGACGTTGTAGAGCGTGCCGTCGGGGCCGACGGCGATCTGGTTGCCCTGGAAGTAGGAGTTCGAGTCGCGCATCGGCACCGGTGTGGACCAGGTCAGCCCGCCGTCGGTGGTGCGGGAGAACATCGGCTTGCCGCGGTAGGCGAACGAGTGCAGGTCCGCGATCGGGTGCTGCCGGCCGTCGTTGGGGTAGGTCCCGCGGATCCACGTCGCATAGGCGTAGCCGGCTCGCGTGGGATCGCCGGTGATGGAGACCTTGTCGTTGAAGACGCCCCGATCGCCGTTGTCCTCCTGGATGATCTGCGGCGCGCGCCAGGTGCCGGTGGTCCGGTCGAGGCTGGTCACCGCGACGGCGGACAGGCCCAGCTCGGACGAGTCGATCGGCTGGCCGATGAAGTAGGCGTTGCCCACCTTGTCGTAGGTCACCCACGGGTCGGTGACGCGGCCGAACCGGACCGGGCCGCCCTGGCAGGCGCTCCACGGCACGTCCGGCAGCTTGCTCCACGACACGCCGCCGTTGTGGGTGATCCACGAGGACAGGCCGCGTGCGCCGCCGTCGGGCCAGCGGTCCTGCTGGGACGCGCCGATCATCTCGGCCGGATTGGTCGGGTTGACCGCCACCTGAGGCTCGACCTCGGTGTTGTCGTAGGCCGCGGCGAAGTCGGCTGAGGCGCCGAACGGACAGGCCGTCAGCGTCGAAGCGCCGCTCACCAGGACGTCAGCTCCGGCGGAGAAGGGCGCTGCCGACGCCGGTGCCGAGCTGAAGAGAACCAGAGGGACAACTGCGGCGGCTGCGGTGAGCCGTCTGGTCGCATGCATGTGGGTACCTCCGCATGTCCGCTTCCCCCCTCATGGGTGAATCGTCGTCGCGGGCCGGATCGTTGCGCATGCGACAGGCCGGTTCAGGTCGGCGGGGCCGGCGCCTCACGCACGCCGGAGTCGAAGGACACCTCCACGGTGGCGAACCGATTCGCATCAACGTGCACATCGACGGGTTGCGCGATCGGCAGCGGTGTTCCGGCGAGGTTCGCGGGATGCAGGGTGTAGTCGCCCGGCGCCAGGGCGATGCGGAACCGTCCGTCCTCTCCGCTGGTGACCGTGGCGACGGCTTCGTCCGAGCCTGCCCGAGTCACCTTGAGCTTGGCGGGCAGCGGCTTGTCCGGGCAGGGTGGCGCGTCACGGGACGGCGGGCAGCCGCCGTCCACCATCGTGGTCCCTTCGATGCCGGAGTCCTGTGGTGCCGCCGGTCGCTGTCCGCAACCGGCGGCCAGCAGCACCAGCACCGCGATCAGGACCTTCATCGGCAACACCACCGCGACATCGGGACGGGGGCGGGCCGAGGCCGGCCCACCCCCGTCAGCTTGTCAGGAGAAGAGCACGTTGTGCGGTTCGGAGTAGGCGCCTGCGGCACCGCAGTTCCCGCCGGCGATCGCGTACCCGGCGGCGACCCACTGGGCCGGGTTCGCCTTGTAGGTGCGCACCGTGAGGTAGTCACCCCACCGGTAGAGCCCGCCGCTGGACGTGCAGGTGTTCCCAGAACCGAACAGGTAGTAGTTCGGGGAGGTGTCGATCGCGCTCGCCGGTGAGTTGTTCACCGCCGCACCTGGGTAGTAGTGCGTCGTGCCCGTGCCGCCGCCCCACGCGAACGTGCTGCCGACCCGGCCCGCGCTGTTGGGCGCCATGGACATGAACTGGATCGCACCCCAGGTGCCCCACTGATCACCGGCACCGATGTAGGCCTTGGTCGACTCGTTGAACCACACGATCCTCGTGTACGGGAACGGATGTGAGCCGTCCTGCTTGGCGTTGAAGGAGAATCCCAGGACACCGCTCGCCCGGTACGCGCCGAGCGTGCGGGAGTCGGCGAACTGGCACCAGTTCTTCACCACGCCGTCCGTGCTGGCGCAGTTCTGCCCGCTGTTGCGGGTGAAGAAGCCGTAAGACGCCACGGTGCGGTCCCAGAAGGAATAGCTGCCGGAGCTCTCCGGCCAGGCGTAGATGCGGAACGACGAGCCGTTGGTCTGGCCCCAGTTGCTGCCCCAGAAGATGGTGTCGGTGGAGCCGGGGACGAGCTTGAAGGTGAAGCTGTCGGTGCGGCTGAGGCGGCTGTAGCTGAATCCGCTGCAGGTGCTCATCGGGACCTTCGGCAGCCGGACGATCGCCGAGCCCTGACCTCCGGAGGTGGGGAAGAAGTTGCTCGCGATGACCACGAAGCTGTTGGTGATCGTGATGTCGTTGTAGTCCAGCTCGGTGCCGGCCGCCAGGCCGAACCACGTGGCGTCGATGTTCCAGTAGCACCAGCTGGTGAACGCACCCGCACCGGCCGCGGAGGCGTTGGCGAGCACCAGGTGGTCGTCGAACTGCAGCAACCAGAACTGGCGGCCCGTCGCGGCGTCGTACTGGGTCACCTGGTCGCAGCAGAACCCGCTGCCGAACAACGTGAACGGATCCAGGTAGCTCCAGCTCGCCCCGTTGTTCGTCGACCGGGTCGCGTACCAGTTGCCGGTCTGGAAGATGTTGCCGCCGTTGGCATCCGTGCTCGGCTCCTGCACGAACGACGAGAACGACGCACCACCGGAGATCCCGCTGGCCGGGATCGTCGAGTTGCGCAGCACGCTCGCGCTCGCGGTGCTGATCCCGCCGGGCACCGCCATCTCCGGTCCCAAGGCGCCGTGCCGCGGCTCCGGCCCCTGCTTGCCGAGGTGGGCGGTGTGGTTGTCCTTCGTCTCCTTGCGCGCAGCGAGTTCGGCGGCCTGCGCCGCGGTGTAGCTGCGCGGCTGGTCCGACACCGCCGCGGTGACACGTGCTCCTGCCGCCACAGCACGGGTCTACGTGCCGTTGATGCGGACCGGCGCCGCACTGCTGACTGCCGGCGCCGACAACGTGCCCGCCACGAGCACGCTGATCGCGAAAATCAGCGTTCGTCTACCACGGCATTCGTCACGAAATGGCATATAGCGCATGTGGCCTCGCTCCACTGGTTGAGACAGGGTCCACCGAAGCGTCGTCTGCGACTTGTTACGCAAACAGGGAACAAGGACCCGACTTGCACCCACCGAATCGAATGCGATTCATCAGGTTCTCCAATAGTTTGTCGAATGAAAGCATTCGACAGCAAATTGCGCGCCGATACAACATGTACGCGCGGCAAGTCGGGTGATCAAGCGACTGAAGCGTTCATTCATTGGGGGCAAGTCACCTCGCGCCACGTTGCGCCGCCTTGATTCAGACGCAGTGCTCGCTGCCCAGCGACCGGGCCACCCGGTCGTTGCTATTTGTCATGCACATTCAGGTGGGGTTGTCGTGCGAAAAATACGAGGAACCCGTTGGCGCCGTACATGCTTATGGAGCACGGTAAGGGGCCTCTTGGTCGCTTCTCTGTTGACCGCAACCGTGTCGACTACGGCCGATCAACGCCAACAACCCCGCCAAGACCACCATCGCGTTTCGGAGGTCGGGGATCTCTTCGCTCTGGTCGCACGGCGCTGTGGCCCGTTGCTGGGTGATCTCGGCCGCGCCTGTTCAGGTGAGCGAGAGCTGGTCGCGGTGGAAGTCGAAGTGCTGGACCGGGAAGCGGTAGAGGTCAGCCACCGTCATGAACTCGCGGAAGAAGGGATCCCATCGGGTCGGATACGGCATCCCTTGCGCGAGACTGCGTTCGTTCTCACGATCAAGGCGCTGATGCAGCGCCGCGATGGTGCGGTCGCACAGCACCACCATCGCTTTCCGGGGCATGACGGTGCCACCGAGCCACGAGCCGAGGAAGTTGACCACGTCGAAGGGCTTCGTGCCCGCGTTGAGCGCACTTGCCCAGGCACGCCCCACCCAGTTCGGCAGCCGCGCCATGATCCGGGCCAATGTCAGCAACGCACGCATGATCAGGAAGCCGAGCAGCATGTGGAACAGCAGCTGGCGGTTGTTCCACCGCGTGCCGTTGGACCGGCGGCGCAGCCGGCAATCCGTCGCGCCGTCGAGCAACGCGCGAAATGTCGCCCTCGCGCGTTCGAAGTCCTCGTGAACGGCCTGCCTGTCCACGACTCCCAGTGTGCACCTGGTGGTCAGCGCCGAGCCGACCTGATCCGGCGGACGGCCCAGATCGCGGCGCCCAGTACCAGGACCAGCGACCCGGCCGGCACGGAACTTCCCGGCAGCGTGAAAGCCAGTACGAGACAGCCGAGCAGGCCCACGACGGGGACGATCCGGGGTGGACGGCCTTCGTCGCGCGTCAACGTCCACGCTGAAGCGTTGGCGATGGCGTAGTAGACGAGCACCGCGAACGAGGAGAAGCCGATTGCGCCGCGCAGGTCGACCACGCTCACGAGAATGGCGACCGCGACTCCGACGGTGACCTCGGCGTGGTGAGGCACCTGGAACTTGGGGTGGACCGCACTCAGAGCGCGCGGTAGGTGCCCGTCACGTGCCATGGCCAACGTGGTGCGTGAGACACCGAGCAACGACCGCAGCGATCGCCAAGCCGATCAGCAAGCCGGCTCCGGCCGCACGGGCAGCGGGCGCGAACGCGGCGAACACCCCGGCACCGATCATCGACCCCAGCCCGATCACCACGGCGCTGCTCGTACCCAATCGACGAGCGAGCTGCGGCGCCCCACCACCAGTCGATGAACCCGACAAGGCCGGTGGTGCGTTCGCAGTTCAGGCCGGACATCGTCAGACCAATCCACACCGGCAGCATCCGATCCAGAAAGGACAGTCGATCGGCGTCCGGCAGCGCGTCCTGACCCGTTGACAGTGATCAGCACAGGGGGCAGGCGATGTGATCTGCATCGACGAAAGTCGCTCCAACGCCTGCCGCGATGCACCATGAGGGCATCACCCGTGAGGAGTACCGCCCGTGACCGAGAAGCCCGAAGTGCTGTTCGTCTGCGTGCACAACGCGGGCCGGTCCCAGATGGCGGCCGCACTGCTGCAGCACCACGGGCTCGGCCGGGTCGCCGTGCGCTCCGCCGGCTCCGAGCCCGCCGAGAAGGTCAACCCCGCGGCCGCCGAGGCGCTCGCCGAGTGGGGCCTCGACATCACCGCCGAGGTGCCGACCAAGCTGACCTACGACGACGTCGAGGCCTCGGACGTCGTGATCACCATGGGCTGCGGCGACACCTGCCCCGTGTTTCCCGGCAAGCGGTACCTGGACTGGAAGCTCGACGACCCGGCGGGCAAGGGTGTCGAAGCCGTCCGGCCGATTCGCGACGAGATCGACCGGCGAGTGCGGCAGCTCGTTCACGAACTGTTCGACTGACGTTCCCATCAGCGCATATTGACGAGTATCGATGCAGCTTGTTTGACTGCATGGACGAACTTCAATGCAAGCGTCGTGAGGACACGATCATGGATCGCACCACCGACGAACTGCCGTTCCATCTCGTCCTGCTCGTGCACTACCTGCGGTTCCGGGGCTGGGCTTCCACTCGGCCCGTGGAGTGGGGCAGTGCCGCCGGCGCCGTGGGAGTCGTGATCGTCCGGCTCGTCGGCGAAGCCTGGTGGGTCGCCGCGCTGTGCGGCTTCATGCTCGGCGTCGTGGCGGTGTTGCTCGTGCCGCCGCTCACTCGACGAGGCTTTTGATCTCCGCGACGGCGGCCCGCGCGGTGCGGCCGACGCCGATCAGCGTCGCGGAGGCCGTCCCCGTCCAGTTGCCGTAGCCGAGCAGGTGCAGCCGGGGTTCTTCCTCCGCGCGCGTTCCGGCCACGGGTATCCGGCCCTCGGACGTGCGCAGGCCGAGCGGCGCCAGGTGGTTCAGCGCCGGACGGAAGCCGGTGCACCAGATGATCACGTCGACTTCCTGCCGCGAACCACCAGGCCACACCACGTCGTTCCCGTCGAAGTGGTCGAACATCGGTTGCGCCACAAGACGTCCCGCGTCACGCGCCGCGCGCACGGTCGGTACAGCGACGATGTCGCCGAGGTTGGCGATGCCACCGGCTTGAGCGCTGGCGATGTCGAACAGCGCCTTGCCGTCGATCTCGTCCGGCAGGTAGCGCGGCGGGCGCAGGGTGACCCAGGTCAGGTCGACGTGTCCGACGAGGTCGGCCGCGATCTGGGCACCGGAGTTGCCACCGCCCACCACGACGACCCGTCGACCGGCGAACTGCTCGGCGTTGCGGTAGCCGGTGGTGTGCAGCTGGCGGCCGGCGAACCGTCCGGGCGTCGTCGGCACGAACGGACGCCACCAGGTTCCGGTGGCGCTGATGACTGCCTTGGCGGTCCATTCGCCGGTGTCGGTCTCCACGACCAGCTGGTCACCGCGGCGCTGGACGGCCTGCACCTCGACCGGTCGGTGAATCGGCAGGGCGTAGCGCTTCTCGTAGGCGGAGAGGTAGTCGATCACGTGCGCGGCGGTCGGGTACCCGTCCAGGAACGGCGGCATGGGCCATCCCGGCAGCGAGCTGTGCCGCGCGATCGAGAAGAGCCGCAACGAGTCCCAGCCGTGCTGCCAGGCACCGCCCGGCTCGGGCTGGGCGTCGAGGATCACGAAGCTCAGCCCGGCCCTGCGCAGGTAGTAGCCCGCGGCGAGGCCTGATTGGCCCCCGCCGATCACGACGACGTCGGTCACTCGTCCTCCGGCATTCCGATCACACCGCGTCAACGGGACTGCGCGCGAGCACGGCCGCCAGCCCGAAGGCCAGCCCCATCACCGCCAGTTCCAGTGCCGCCCAGCGTACGAAAGCGGTCCGGCGCTGTGCCCGGATCGACGGCAGCAGGCGGAAGCGGATGTGAGCACCCAGCAACCCCGCCGCGGCCAGGAGCACACCCTTGAACAGGAGGATCCGCCCGTAGCCGGTCGTGAAGAGAGCGGAGAACCACTGCACCTCCGGCGCCACGACGAGGTGCAGCAGACCTGACACCACACCGGCGATCGCCGCGACGAAGACGCAGACGGTGGCCAGCCGGGAGAACCTCGGCAAAGCGTCTGCCAGGAGCTCGCGGTGCGCGCCGGCCGCGGTGGCCACCGCGAGCAGACCACCGGTCCACGCCGTCACCGCGAGCACGTGCAGCTCCAGGCCCACCACGCCGAGTGCGAGAACGCCTTCGGGGGCGTCGAAGGAGTGGCCGCTGGGTGGTAACGGCAGCACGGTGAGCACAGCCATTGTCAGCGGCAGCAGAACAGGAACATCGCGGCGCACAGCCACCGCCGCCACCACGAGATTGCCCACGGCTCCCGCCATGACGAGCGCGAGTGCGGTTCCCGTGCGGAAGCCCGTGACGTGCCCGACGATCATTTGGCTCGTGACCTGGTGTCCTACGTGGACGGTCGCGATGTCGAAGACGAGGCAGGCGAGGGCGGCCACCGCCCAGACGGCCGAGGCGATGACGGCGACCTGGGACGCGGCCTGCCGCCGTGAACCCAGCAGGAGCGGCAGGAGCGCCGCACCGACCACGACCACGGCGGCGAGCATGATCGTCATCCGAGCCATGGGGAGCCCGATCCGGACGGTGAGGGTCGGCTCGATCAGGCCTGGGGCAGTGGAGAACACGCTCATTGCAAGACCGGCCAGCACGCCGCACACGCACCCGGCGGCGAGGACGAGCGCGAGGAGCGAGGACGGCGCACGCGTGGGCAGGCGGGTCACCGTCATGGCGGGCCGCCCACCGGGTTGATCTGCACGCCGTCGAGGTAGTCGGCGGTGTACGGGCGCACGTCGACCGCGGGATCGCCGGCGAAGAGCTCCAGGCGCAGCAAGGAATCCCGCTTCGGCGTACCGGATTCGTCGTGCGCGTACGCGAGCAGGAACGTCGGATCGGACAAGGCGCTGAGGCCCACGACGCGGTCCGCCTGGTCCGAGCCGGAACCGGGATCGACGACGTGCGAGGGCACCGCCGCGAAACCCAGCCGGTTCTTGAACCCGAACAAGCCAGGCTTGGCGAGGTGGCCGTAGAGGTTCGGATCGCTGCCCAGACTCACCCACGAGAACCCGCGCTGCCTCGCCACCTCGATCACTTCGAGGTAGAGCACCTTCGCGAGGCTCGACTGCCGCTGGTCGGGCAACGTCGCGGAGAACCGCGCACGGACTTCGCCGCGGACGTGCGACTCCTCGTTGATGCTGGCGCCGACCAGAGTGCCGTTCGAGCGCATGCACACCGCGAAGTAGCGATCAGCGTCGGCGAGCACCTTGTCCTTCTGCTCCTTGGCGACCGCCCAGCCGTGCTTCATCCGCGCGATGCCCGCCTCGTAGATCGGCAGGAACTCGTCGAGCAGATCGGCGTCGACCGGCTCGGTCCGGACCGACAGCCCCGCGGCGTGCCGTCGTGCCGTCCGGAGGTTCTGCCGGTCCTTTCCGGACAGTCGCGCGACGAACTCCTCCTCGCTTCCCAGCGGCGCGGCCCGCCAGGTGAGCACCTGAGGCTTGGGATGGAAGCCGGCCGCGGCCAGCTCACGCCAGAGGTGTGCCGGCGGGTCCTGGACCCGCACGACGTCGACGTCGGCACTGAAGGCGCGCCAGGCGCCGGACAACGCGTCGTCGGCGTCGATCACCGCCATCGGCACGCCCAGTGCCACCGTTCTCAACTCTCAGCCCACCGAGGTCAGCTCTGCGGACCTGGACGCGGCCGGTCCCGCAGGTTCGGTCAGGTCGGCAGGACTGGTCTCACCGCGGAACCTGCGCAGCCGCAGGCTGTTCGACAGGACGAAGATGCTCGACAGGGCCATCGCGGCACCGGCGATCATCGGGTTGAGCCAGCCCATCGCGGCCAGCGGGATCGCGGCGACGTTGTAGGCGAACGCCCAGAACAGGTTGCCCTTGATCGTGCCGAGGGTGCGACGTGCCAGCCGGACCGCGTCCGGTGCGCTGCGCAGATCGCCGCGTACGAGCGTGATGTCGCTGGCCTCGATCGCCGCGTCCGTCCCGGTGCCCATCGCGATGCCGAGATCGGCCTGGGCGAGCGCGGCCGCGTCGTTGACCCCGTCGCCGACCATGGCGACGGTACGACCTTCGGCCTGCAACCGCTTGACCACCGCGACCTTGTCCGCGGGCAGCACATCGGCCTCGACGTCGTCGATGCCCACCTGCTTGGCGATGGTGCGCGCGGCACGCTCGTTGTCGCCGGTGAGCAGGACGGGGTGCAGGCCGAGGCGCCGCAGCTGGGCCACCGCTTCGGCACTGGACGGCTTGGTGGTGTCCGCGATCGTCAGCACGCCACGCACCTGGCCGTCCCAGCCGACCAGCACCGGCGTCTGTCCTCGCTCCTGTGCACGGGTGAGCGCGTCCATGAGCGCGTCAGGTGTCGACAGCCGGTCGCCGAGCCAGGCGGCCCGGCCGACGAGAACGGTCTTGCCGTCGACCACACCGCTCACGCCCAGGCCCGCGGTGGCCTCGAAGTCCGCGACCACCGCAAGGGACTGGAAACGCTCTTTGGCCGCTGAGGCGATCGCCTTGGCGATCGGGTGCTCCGAGGCGTTCTCCAGCGCGCCGGCCAGGCGGAGGATCTCCTCCTCGTCCTCTCCGTCGGCCGGAACGACGTCGACCAGGCGCATGGCGCCGGTGGTCACCGTGCCGGTCTTGTCGAGCACCACCGTGTCGATCCGCTTGGTCGACTCCAGCACCTCTGGACCGCGGATCAGGATGCCGAGCTGCGCACCGCGGCCCGTGCCGACCAGCAATGCGGTCGGGGTGGCCAAGCCCAGCGAGCACGGGCAGGCCACGACGAGCACCGAGACCGCGGCGACGAGGGCCGTGGCCACATCGGCGCCGTTGCCGAGCCAGAAGCCGAACGCCGCGACGGCCAGTCCGATGACCACCGGCACGAACACCGCTGCCACGCGGTCCGCCAGCCGCTGGACCGATGCCTTGCCCGCCTGCGCCTCGCTCACCAGCTTCGCGATGTGCGCCAGCTCCGTGTCGGAGCCGACGCGCTCGGCACGCACCACAAGGCGTCCGTTGGCGTTGACGGTGGCACCGGTGACCGAGTCGTCCACGGACACCTCGACCGGCACGCTCTCGCCAGTGAGCATCGACGCGTCGACCGCCGAGCTGCCCTCGACGACGATGCCGTCGGTCGCGATCTTCTCCCCCGGCCGGACGACGAAGAGCTCGCCGACGCGCAGCTGCTTGATCGGGATGGTGACTTCCTGCCCGGCGCGCAGCACCGTGACGTCCTTGGCGCCGAGTTCGAGCAGTGCGCGAAGCGCGGCACCGGCACGTCGCTTGGAGCGGTGCTCTGCGTAGCGACCGGCCAGGATGAAGACCGTCAGGGTGGCGGCGACTTCGAGGTAGATGTGGTGCAGGCCCTGACCGGACACCGGCAGCATGACGAACGGCATCTTCATGTCGGGGACGCCGGCGTAGCCGAAGAACAACGTGTAGAGGGACCACCCGAACGCGGCGAGGACGCCGAGGGAGATCAGCGTGTCCATGGTGCCCGAGGCGTGACGCAGGTTCTTCCACGCGGCGACGTGGAACTGCGCCGCGCCCCAGGTGGCGACCGGTGCCGCGAGCGTCAGGGACAACCACTGCCAGTAGGTGAACTGCAGGGGCGGGATCATCGCCATCGCGACGACGGGGATCGTCAGGGCGAGGCACAGCAGGAGCTTGCGACGCATCGCCGCGAGGGCTTGCTCCTCGGCCAGGTCCTCGGCGTTCGGTGCGCCGTCGTCGACCTCCACGACCTCTTCGACCGGGAGTGCGGCGGTGTAGCCGATGGACTCCACCAGGGCGATCAGGTCCTCGACCTTCACGCTGGGGTCGTGTGCGACGTGCGCCTGCTCCAGCGCGAAGTTGACCTCCGCTTGGACGCCCTCCACGCGGTTGAGCTTGCGCTCGATGCGGGCCGAACAGGACCCGCAGGTCATGCCGCCGATGTTGAGCGTGACCACCGCTTGTGGCGCGGCCGTCGTGGCCGGTCCAGCCATCTCCCCTGCCCTCCCCTACCGGATTTCGTTCACCACAAGATCGGCGCGTGTGTGCCGGCCACGTACGCCAACGCGAAGACCACGACGAGAACGGCCGCGAAGCCGGCCAGCTTGACCGGGACGCTCACGCGAGCACGCCGGCGAACTTGTACTTGGTCGTCTCGACGGCGGCCTGAACGGCGTCGTCGGAGATGGGACCTTCGGAGGTGATCTCCACCCGGCCCGCGGCCGGATCGATCTTGATCTCCGACAGCCCGGGCACGCCCTCTTCGATGGCCGTGCGGACGCGCTTCGCGCATCCACCGCACGTCATTCCCGTGACGGAGTAGGTGGTGGTGGTCATCGCGTTGTCTCTTTCTCTAAGAGGGTTTCTCGCGCGAAGTCGCGCATCCGCTCCAGCGCGGTGGTGATCGAGTCAGCGCTCACGGCGTAGGACAGCCGGACGTGATCGGGTGCTCCGAAGTCGGCTCCGGGCATGACCGCGACCTGCGCGTCCGCGAGCAGCCGTTCGGCGAAGGTCGCGGCATCGGTGATCCCGTTGTGGCCGTAGAAGCCGGTCACGTCGGCGAACGCGAAGAACGCCCCACGCGGCTCGACTGCCAGCCTGATGCCGGGAATCGCGCTCAAGCCACCGCGCATCATCCCTCGGCGGAAGTCCAGATCTTCCTTGCGGCGAGCCAGTTCCGCCACCGGCTCGTCCAGGAGGGCGGCGAGCGCCGCGTACTGGGAGATGGTCGAGGGTGCGGAGGTGGTGTGCCCCTGCACCGCGGCCATCGCGGAGATCACCGGCTTGGGTCCGGCGGCGAAACCGACCCTCCAGCCGGTCATGGCGAAGGTCTTGGAGAAGCCGGCGACCGTGATGGTCCGCGACCTGATCTCCTCGCTGAGCGACGCCACGCTGGTGAACGTCGCGTCGGCGTACACCAGATCGCCGTAGATCTCGTCGCTGATGATGACCAGCTCGTGCTTGAGCGCTACCGCGGCGAGCGCTTCGAGCTCGTCACGGTCGTAGACGACACCGGTCGGGTTCGACGGGCTGTTGAGCAACAACACCTTGGTGCGGCTGGTGATCCGGTCCTCGACCATGGCCGGTGTGAGTTTGAAGCCCGTGCTCGCCCCGGTGGGGATCACCACCGGTTCGCCGCCGGCCAGCGTCACCATGTGCGGGAAGCTGACCCAGTGCGGGGCCTGGATCAGCACCTCGTCACCGGGATCCAGCAGCACCGCGAACGCGTTGGCCAACGCCTGCTTCGCCCCGTTGGTCACCAGGATCTGGTCGGCCGGGTACGAGCACTTCCACACCGACTCCAAGCGATCGGAAATGGCCGCGCGCAACGCCGGGATTCCCGCCACCGCCGTGTAGCGGGTCAGACCGTGCTTGATCGCGTCGACACCGCCGCGGCAGGCCTTGTCCGGTGTCGGGAAGTCGACCTCGCCGCCAGTCAGGTTGACGACGTCGACCCCGTCGGCCACCAGCTGCTTCACGTAGGCGTCCAGTGACGCCGTGCTCGACGGCGGCACCATGGCCGCGCGGCGGTTCAGCATCTCGGCCCCCTACTTGGCGTTGAGCGTGAAGCTCACGTCGGCAGGAGACCCCGAGCCGCGGGTCACGACGACCTTGACGGTCCAGTCGCCACCCATGCCCAGAACGAGCTTCGCGTCGTAGCCGTCACCGTTGAGGGTGGCGTTCTGCTCGCCGCTGTGCATGTTCATCGCGGGCATGTCAGGCGTGACCTTCACCGTGGCGTCGGTGACCTTCTGCCCCTTTTCGTCCTTGACCGTGATGCGAGCGTCCGCAGATCTCCCGCCTCTGATCGGGCAAGGGGTCGTGAGGTCGATGGTCAGACCCGAGCCGGTCTTGGTGTCGGTGCAGGTCTGCGTCGGTGCGCCGGCGTCTGCCTGGCGTGCCCCGCACCCCGCGGTGGCGACGGCGAGCGCCGCCACCACCGTGACGAGCGAGGCGACTCGCGTCCTGGTCATGAAATCTCCTCAGTGGTGCCGAACTTCTAGCCGCAGCAGGAGCTCTTGGCCGCCGGTGCCTCCGCGGTCGCCTCCGGCTTCGGGCCGCAGCAGGACGACGTCTTCGGCGCAGCCGCCTCGGCAGTTTCGATCTTGACCTCGACCTTGGGCCCGCAGCACGAGGACTTCGCGGCGGGCTTGGCCGCGGGTGCCTCGCCGCCGAGCGCGGCGGTGAACATGTCGCTGACGTTGGTCTCGCTAGACATTGACGTTCCTTCCGGTCTTTTCCTTGTTCTGACTGGTCTGCACGTTCAGCAGCTCGGCGAGCCGGCCGTGTGCGGTGAGCAGTTCCACGGGGCTGCCGGACTCGACGATCCGGCCGTCTTCCAGCACGAACACCTTGTCCAGGTCTTCGACGAGGGCGAGCCAGTGGGCGACCACCACGGCGGTGCGCCCGTCGAGCAGGCGCCGGATGGCCGCCAGCACGATGAGCTGCCGCTCCGGGTCCACACTGGACACCGCCTCGTCCAGGATGATCACCCTGGGGTCGGCGAGCATCGCGCGGGCGAGCGCGACGAGCTGTCGTTCACCGACGGACAGCCGGGAGCCGCGCTCACCCACTCGGGTGCTGTAGCCCTGGCCGAGCTGGCGGATCACCTCGTCGGCGCCGACCGACTCGGCCGCCGCGACGACTTCCTCATCGGTGGCGTCCGGACGACCGAAGCGGATGTTCTCCGACACGGTGCCGTCGAAGAGCTGTGCTTCCTGTGTGACGAGCAGGATCTGGTCACGCACCGAGGACTTGCTCACCGCGGCGAGATCGTGGCCGTCAACGCTGATCGTTCCGGAAGTCGGCGTGTAGAGCCGGACGAGCAGCTGCATCAACGTGCTCTTGCCGGCACCACTGGAACCGATGACGCCGACGTGCTCGCCGGGCTGGGCCGAGAAGCTCAAGCCGTGCAGCACTTCCTCGCCACCGGGGTAGCCGAAGCGGACGTCGTCGACCACGAGCTCACCACGCACGGGCGGCAACACCTCGCCGGAGTCGTCTTCCTCCGGCAGGTCGAGCACTTCGAGGACGCGCTGCGCGGACACCGCGACGTCGGACGCCTCACCGAGCTGGTGGGCCAGGTCGCGCACCGGGTTGAGCATCTTCTTGACGAACAACGCGAACGCGGCCAGCGTGCCCGCGGCGAGCGCCGCACCCTGGGCCATGCCCATCGAGGCCATCATCGTGTCGGTGCCGAGCAGCATCCACGTCATCGGCATCATGCCTGAGGCCAGGGAGAAGAAGAACCCAGAGCCGAGGGCACGTCCCTGGATGATCTGCAGGCCACCGAAGAAGATCAGCAGTGCGAGTGCGAAGTGGACGCTGAACGCGAGGTGTGAGGAAAGCCAGAGACGCTTGCGCGACAACCGGTTGTGGACGACGTTGTACCGCTCCGAACGCGCGCTGAGGTCGTCGAGCAGCGACTGCTCCTGGCCGAACGCGCGGATGTCGCCGATGCCGTCGATGCGCTGGTTGAGGTAGCCGACCATCTTGTCCCACTCCCGGCGCTGCCGCCGGGTGTCGCCACGCAGCCGGTTCGTCCACCACAACGCGATGTAGACCATCAGCGGAATCGAGACCAGGGTGGGCAGAGCGACGGCCGGGCTCAGCGCGAGCAGGAAGACCGAGAAGGCGATGAACCACACAACGCTGTTCACGACCTCCATCACCGACTTGGTGAGGAAGCTGCGGAACCTGTTGGCCTCGAACAGAACGCGGGTGACCCACTCTCCGCTCGCCTGGGCGACGTGCCTCGACAGCTGCACCTTGTGCAGTCGCTCCACGAGGTCGTTGCGAATGGTCACGGTCAGGCGCTCGTTGACCCTGATCATCGCGGAGTTGTAGATGATGCGGATGACGTTCTCGACGAGCACCAGCACCATGAGGTTGATCGCAGTGCTGCGGATCGCCTCCATGTCACCGAGAACGATGTGACCGATTCCGGCCATCACCGTGTACATCACGGCGATCGTGGTGATCGACGACAGCACGGCCATCAAGGTCGCGATGGACATCCATCCCAGGTGCGGCTTCATGTAGGGCAGGAAGCGCTTCACAGCGCTCCAGAGGATCTTGCGCGCGGCGCGGGCGTCCATGTCCGCCACGCTGGTCTTGGCCGGAGCGGCCGTGGTCGGGTCAGCCATTGACCTTGGCTCCTTCGGACGTTCCGGCGTGGGCGAGCCGCACGGCTTCGCCGGTCTCGACGGCGCCGGCCCGCAGGGTGATCGCGCGGTCGGCGTAGCGAGCCACGGAGTCCTGCTGGGTCGCGATGATCAACGTGCGCTTTCCGCGCACGGAGACGATGGTCTCGAGCAGCGCGACCTCGGTCTCCGCGTCGAGGTTCGCCGTGGGGTTGTCGAGGAGCAGTACGTCCGGGTCGACCAGGAGGGCTCGGGCGAGGCCGATGCGTTGCCGCTCGCCGGCCGAGAGGTCCATCGTGGTGGCGCCGAACTCCCGGTCCAGAGGGAGGTGGCCGAGGCCTGCGGCGGACACCGCGGCGGCGACTTCCTTCCCCGTGGCGTCAGGTCGGGCGAACGCGACATTCTCCGCCAGCGTGCCCTCGAACACCCACTGGCGCTGCGGAAGGCAGACGACCCGCTTGCGCACGTCGTGCGAGTTGTACTCCCGCACATCGACACCGTCGTAGCGGACCGTGCCCTCTTCCGGGTCGCGCAGCCGCGCCAGCACGTGGAGCAGGGTGCTCTTGCCGCTTCCGGTCGGACCGACCAGCGCGACGCTTTCGCCGGGTTCGATGGTGACATCGACGTCGTCGAGAACGCGGCGGCCGCCGATCTCCACGACGACGCCTTCCGTGCTGACCGCACCGCGCAGCTCGGGCATCGGCCGCGGGTCGGGCCGCTCGTTCACCACCGACTGCGCGTCCATCACCTGCAGCAGCCGTTGTGCGGTGATGGTGGAGCGGAACGCTCCGTTCACGTTCATCGAGAGCATGTGGATGCTCATCTGGAACATCATGATCAGCGCGACGATCGCGACCAGACTGCCGACGGTCAGGGTGCCGTCGACGACGGCGTTGCCACCGACCCACAGCGCGATCGGCGTCGGCAGTCCGCCGATGACGTTGAGGAACGCCTCCCAGCGGCTGTAGGTCGTCTTCATCTTGCCGTCGCGGGCCGCGTGGTCTTCGTTGATCTTGTGCAGCTTGCCGGACGCGGCGCCCTCACGGCCGAAGGACTTGACCATGTTGATGTTCGCCAGCGATTCGCCGACTCCGGCGAGCAGCTTGGTGAACTGACCCTTCAGTTCCACGAAGGACTTCTGCAACCGCAGCTGGACCGTCATGTTGCCGAGGATCACGAAAGCCATGGGGATGACCGAGATCAGGGTGACCCGCCAGTCGATCACCAGCGCTGCCACCAGCATCGCGCCGGTCACCATGATCTGGTTGAACAGTTCGAGCAGACCGCCGTTGGTGAGACCGCGCACGGCGACCGCGTCGGAGATGAGGCGGGTCAGCGCGCGGCCACCGGACACCTCGGCCGTGTCGGCCGGACCGAGCCGCAGCAGCTGGCTGAACAGGTCGTGCCTCAGATCGGTGACCGCACGGCTCGCGATGCCGAACCTGATCCTCTTGCCCCAGTGCAGCAACGCGGTGGTCGCCGCGCCTGCGGCCAGCACGCCCAGTGCGATCACCAGAAGCAGCTGGGTGTCACCACCGAGCACGCCGACGTCGATCGCGATGCGCATGAGCAGCGGGATGGCGATGTTGCCCAGCAGACCGACGAGCATGACACCGGTGGCCAGCGTCATCGCGCCGCGGTAGCGCAACGGGTAGCTGTACATGAAGCGCAGCGCGCGGAGCGACTCCTTCACGTCGAGCCCTCTTCTTCTTGGGATTGCACGACTTGTGACCAGCGAGGGCGGGCCGCGCCCTGAGGACGCGGACCGCTTGAGATCATCTGAAATCTCGGTTTCCTAGTCGCAGCAGGCACACGCGCAACCGCACTCGGTGCCATCCTCCGCGACATCCTCCATGCCGCTGGTCTCGCAGCAGCCGGACCCGATCATGTCGTCAGCCATGTTCACCTCCCAGGGGCCTTGATTAGATGATTTCAAAGTTATCTAAACAGCTGCTTCGAGAGCCGTCAAGACAACTGCGCCAACTGCCGGCTGCCTTCAGCAGCAAGAGGTGTGAGCGCGCTCGACCTGCGGTTCCGCAGCGGTCGACGACTCCACCTGAAGGTCCAGCTTGTCCAGAATGCGCTGAAGATCCCGGTCGAGCTCCTCACCATTCCTGCCCGCCAGGACTATCCGGCCGAACGCGCCTCCGCGCGGATGGTTGATCGGCACCACCGGATCGCCCGGCTTGACGTCGAGCTCGATGAAGGGCGGGATGGGCGATTCGAGCCCTTCGACGCCTGCCAGGGCGTCCTCGTCGTAGCGCAGCCGACCGGCCTCGGAGAACACGATGCTGCGATAAAGACCTGCGGCGGCCCGCGGCTTCTCCGGTGACATCTGGCGGCCCAGGGCGGCCTCGACGGCGACGAGCGTGGGTTCGTAGCCGGACGTGGCGGCGATCAGCTCGACTCCCTGACCACCCGCCACCCTGGGGTTGATCTCGCCGGCCTTCGGTCCCGCCTCGGTGAACCAGAACTGCAGTGACGCGACCCAGTTGTCCAGGCCTACGGCGGTGAGCGCCTGATCGGTGAGCCGTTCGAGCTCGGCGAGCTGCTCCTCCCCGAGCGTGCTCGGGAACCACGCGCCCACCTTGACGAACTTCGGCGGCGGGCCGACGTCGCCTTCCACCACGTACATGACCGTGGTCCGGCCGTTCACCCTGCTGGCGAAGACACCGAACTCGGCTCCGACCATGAACTCCTCGATCAGAGCGGAGTCCTTGCCCTCGTCGAGGATGTCGGCGACCGCGTCGGCCACGTCGTCCGGGGTCTCGCAGTACATGAGTCCGGACGCGCTTGTGCCGTCACGCGGCTTGACGACAACGGGCAGGCCGATCTCCCCCGCCGCCGCGACTCCTTCCGCGGTGGATCGGACGACCCGGTGTTCGGGAACCGGTACGCCCGCTTGCTGCAACAGCCGCTCGGTGGCCGCCTTGTCGTTGCAGTTGCGGGCCGCCTCCTCGGTGATGCCGGTGGACAGTCCCAGGCTCTCGGCCAGCCGTCCCGCGAGCGGAACCAGCCGGTCCACGCCGGTGACCACGGCGTCGAGCGGTTTGCCCGCGTGTACTTGGCCGACCTTGGCCACCACGCCATCCCAGTCGTCGAAATCCACCTCAAGCGGGAAGTCGGAGAGGAGGAGCTGCTCCAGGGTCATCGCCTCGTCCGCGTACACGACCTCGTAGCCGGTGCGCTCCTTGAGCATCCTGACCGTGCGCTGTCCGCTCAGCACCAGCACTCTGGGCGGGCGCGTGTCGTTGGGCATCAGTGATCACCACATCCGGTTTCAGGGCTCGGGCTTCACCGTCGGGCGAAGGGAGTCGAGGATCTGTTCGTAATCCGCTTCCATCTGGGCGGATTCGTCGCCGTAGACGACGATGCGGCCGTAACTTCCACCGCGGAGGTCGGTCGCGGCGTGCACCCGTTCACCCGGCTCGGCGTCCAGGAAGACGCCGGGGCGGCCGAGGGCGGACACGTCGTAGTCGAGAACGCCCGCCCGGTCGAAGGAGACGCATCGGTACAAGGCGCGCGCCGCCACCGGTGTGGTCCGGGTGACAGGACGACCGAGGGCGACGTCGACGGCGGCCCGCGTCATGTCCACTCCGGACACGCGTTCGGTGAGGTCGCACAGCTGACCGCCGGGCGGACGGGCCGCGACGTTGATCAGCGCCGGTCCGGACGGGCCGATGCGGACCTGCACGTGTGCGACGCCGTTGTCGAAACCCAGCGCGCTCAACGCTTCCGCGACGAACCGACCGAGCGCTCGATCTCCTGTCTCACCGAGCCCGCTCGGGAAGTCGTAGCCCGTCTCGGCCTGCCGCGGACCGGGTGCCGTCTGCTGTGCGAGCACGTTGACCACTTCGGTCACACCGTCGACCGTGATGGTCTGGATCGCGTACTCGGGGCCGGACACGTACTTCTCGACGACGAAGGCGGAGCGGCCCAACGTGGCCACCGCCCACGCCAGTTCCTGGTCGTCGTGGCACAACAACGCGCCACGGCCTCGCGCATTGACCATCTTCTTCAGCACCACCGGGTAGCCGAGCCGCCGGGCCGCCGGTTCGACGTCGTCGGGGTCGGCGACGACGAGGTAGTCCGGGCCCCCGATGCCCGCGCCTTCCAGGGCCAAGCGCATCCGCGCCTTGTTGCCGGCACTCAGCGCGGCGGGCATGGACAGACCTCGGATCCCCAGTCGCATGGCGAGGTAGGCGGCCAACGGCAGGTACGCGTCGTAGACGCTGAAGACCGCGGTCAACGGGCGCGCGCCGTGCAGTGCGCGCAGCACAACCTCGGTGGATTTCCAGTCGTCGAGGTCGACGTCCAGGGGAACGTCCGCGATGCAGGCCAGATCGAGCGGGTTCGGGTCACCCAGCAGCACGGTGCGCACGTCCATGCTCGCGAGCACGTCCACCACACGCCGGCCCGAGATGCACGCGACGCTCTCCCGCTCGTCGATACCGGCAGAGGTCATCAACAACACCTGCTCACGACGTCGAGGCCATCGGTTCCGCGGTGGACCCGTGACTCAAGGAGAGCGCACGCGGCATGCAGCATCGCCATGCGTTTGCGGTCCGACGAGCTCAGCGCCAGGTACAACGGGACGGCCACCGCGCCCACACGACGCTTCGGTGCCGGGTTGGCGCGTCCGAGGTTCACCAGGCCGGTGCCCGAGCCGATGGCCGACTCGATCACCTCGGCGAGCATCGGCCGGTAGAACTCGAAGGAGCTGAACCTGCCGACGTCCAGTCCGGCCAGCCACATCGACTGCTCCGCGCCGAACTCGTAGCCGCCGAACACCGCCGCGACTGCACCGGCCTGGTCCGTGGTCACGAACGTCCGGTCGTACGGTGCGAGGTTGCGGTGCAGAGCCTGCAGGAAGTTCTGCGGAAGCAGTTCCAACGGCGTGCCGTGGTCGGCGACGAGCGCCTGCACCAGCCGCACGTGATCTTCCGCGGTAGGTGTGCTGCGGGAGATGGTGAAGCCTTTGTGCGCCAAGCCTTTGCGTTCGCGTGCGAGCTCGCGCCGGTGCCGGCCCCGGATGGTGCCCCAGTAGTCCTGCGCCGAGGCGTGCCGGGTGTCGACGACGTAGGTGGTGCTCAGCTGGCCGGCCGCGTAGCCCCTGCCCAGCAGCCTCCCCACGAGGGGACCGCCGGGGAGATTCGCGAATCCCCACGCCCACGCGTCATGACGTTGAGCAGCCTGTTCCACTGCACTGACCAGCGCGTCGAGCGCGCCGCGGCTCGCCGGTGACGCCAAGGGCCCGCCCGCGAAGGCGGCCAGGCTGTGTGCGAGCAGGACAGGGCCGCCGAAGTCGATCTCCGCGAGCCCGGCCACGTGGTCCAGCCGAGGACACCGGTGCACGAGATAGGCGGGACAGACGCCCACCAGGCGCTCACCGTCGTAGGCGAGCACGTGCAACGGTTCGAAGACACCTGGCGGCGCTTCCTCGAACGCCGCCAACCACTCCCAGGCGTGGAAGATGGTGCCGCCACCGGCGCGCACCACCTCGTTCCACTCGTGCCGGTCGACATCAGCGACGCCACGCACCACTTCGACGCGATACCCGCCGACTGTCTCGGCGGGTTCAGTCACCATCGTCATCCGGTCACCTCAGCAACACGACTTGAACTCGCGGCTGTCCGCCCCCACGAGGTTGAGCTCGTCGACCTGGATCACCTGGATGTCCAGCTCCGCGCGCACGGCGGCCTCGATCGCATCGACCTCTTCCGCGGTATCGCCGAACACGACGACGCGGCCGTACACGCCACCCTCGGGATGGTCGACGGGCAGGACCGAGTCCCCGGACGGGACCTCGATCTCGACGATCGGCGGAACCGCCGCGGGAACGCGCGAGGGCACGCGGTAGAGCAGCGTGCCCGCCTGATCGAAGACGATGCTCCGGTACTTGGCCCGGTTCGCGTACGGGTCACGGGCACCGACCGGCAGGCCCAATGCGATCGAGGTGACCGCCTCGATCATGTCCACACCGGACACCGCCTCGGTCATCTCGACCAGCCGCCCGCCCGGACGGCGGGCGTTGACCTCGACGATGCGGAACCCGTCCGCACACCTGCGGACCTGGGTGTGGCTGATCCAGTCGTGAATGCCCAGGACGGCCAGCGCCGAGGTGACCATCGACCCCAGCTGATCCAGCTCGGCCTCGGCAAGCCCGGACGGGTAGTCGTAGCCCAGCTCGACGAAGACGGGTGGTTCGGTCATGTGCTGGCGCAGGACGCTCAGCACCCGCGTCACACCGCTCTGAGAGAGCGTCTGGACGGCGTACTCGGGTCCGTCCAGGTACTCCTCCACGAGGACGCCCGGCAACGCCTCAGGGGCCGCCTCCTCGAGGATCGCCTTCGTCGCCGCACGCACCTCCTCGACGGAGCCGCAGCGACGAACTCCGAAGCCGCCGGCACCGTCTCGTGGTTTGACCACCACCGGGAAGCCGATCTCCCTGGCGATCCGGGACGCGTCGCGGGTGTCGGCCGCCAGGCCGAAACGGGGCACGGGAAGTCCGGCTTCTTCGAGAACGGACCGCGTGCGCCACTTGTCCCGGCAGTTCCTGGCCGCCTCCGGCGTCAGCCCTGCGGGCTTCGGCAGCAGACGCTCGGCCAGGTGCGTCATCAACGGGATGCGCGGCTCGATGTGGGTGAGCACGGCCACCGGGGCCTCGGCCCCGAGATGAGCGGTGATCGCCGAGGCCACGAGGTCCCAGTTGTCGACGTCCACGTCGATCGGCACGTCGACCCAGCCCATGATCTGCAACGGCACGCGCTTGTCGAGGTAGAGGATCCGGTAGCCGAGATCGCGCAGCACCTCGAACTCGCGCTCCGCCCGTCCACCGATCAGGACGACCGTCCCCTCCGGGGATGTGCCGTGCTCAGTCACCGGCGTTCCTTTCCCGTCCGCGTTCGCTCGGACTAGCAGCAGGTGTTGGTCTTCTTCGCCGGGGCCGCCGTCGTCGCGGCGGCCGCCTGTGCCGACGGTCGCTGCGCCTCGTCACCGGTGAGCGCGGCGACGATGCCCGCGACCTGGCCGACCTCCTCGTTGTTGAGACCGAGCTGCTTCGCGACGGCGAGGAACGACCGGACGGTCTCCTCGTTGCCCTGCACCAGCGCGGCCGCGAGCGCGACGGCACCGCGGGTCTTGGGCTCGAGCGCGCCGCCGTCGAACGCGGCCTTGAAGAAGTCCTGCTTGGCCGACACGAGGTTCGCGTGGCTGTCCCGGATCTCCGGCGCCAGCTGGATGAGCTGTGCTGACACGGAAGGCGCTGCGGGGGCCATAGTTCTACTCCTTGACGATGTTCTGGATGTCGTGTGCCAGGTAGGCGGCACTCAGCACGATCAGCCGCCCGGCCATGCGCAGGGCCTCGGGGTCGATCCGGTCGAGTGAGTCCAGTGGCGAGTGGTAGTGCGCGGCGCCCAGGCCGAGTCCCACCGCCGACAGCCCACGCGCGGCATAGCTGCGGTTGTCCGAGGCGACCGCGCCGCCGGCGAGGGGAATGCGCAACGCGCGACCGGCTCGGTCCAGCACGCCGATGAGTGCCTCGGTGTCCTTGCCGACCTCGGCGGCCACGGCTCCGTTGAACTTGCCCGCCATGTCCACGTTGATCACGTCGGGACGGATGCCCGCGTCCACGAGCAGGCGGGCGTGGTGCCGTGAGCCGAGCGCGCCGATCTCCTCGGCGTCGAGCACCGCGAACAGAAGAGGGCGGGGCAGCTTGATGCCGCGTTCCGTGATGACGCGAACGATCTCCAGCAACACCGCGACGCCGCTGCCGTTGTCCCCGGCGCACTGGAAGTGCCGCTCGGGATCCGCTCCAACGCCGTCGTAGTGCGCGCTGATCAGCACGGGCCGGTCAGCGAGATCGGGATCGGTTCCGGCGACGCCGGCCACGACGTTGATCCCCGTCACGGGGCCGCGGTCGAGTTGGACCCGGGCGTGCACGACGCTGCCGTCGATCTGCGCCAGGAGTTCTGTTCGCACGGCGATCACGGGGAGGTCGACGGGCTTGGCGCCCATCACCCGCTTGGTCAGGAAGCCCGACCCGTCGGGGTTCTGCGGCGTCAGCAAGCCGATTCCACCCGCTGCGCGTACTTGCGCGGCGAGTTCTGCGAACGCCTCACCCTGGGGAACTTTGTCCAGCACAACCCATTCGCCCGCGCGAGGCCCGGAGTCCAGCGATCGCGCGACTCCCTCGGCCGCCACGGGCATCGGGCCCGACCGCGGGTGCTCGGCGTAGTCCACGCGGTGTTCCAGCGTGGCCGGATCGGGGCCGGCCACGCGGAACACGGGGGCCGCGGTGAGTCTGAACGTCTCCGCGATGTCGAACACCTGCTTCTCCGGCCGGAGGCCGAAGTCCGTGAACTTCTCCGTCAGCCAGTCGGTGGCGAGATCGTGGCCTGCGCTACCCACTCCGCGACCGGCGAACTCCGGCGCACACAACGATTCCAAATCGGACAGCATGCGTGTCGCGTCGATCGCGCCGGCCAGCGCCAGCAGGTCGTCGTCGGCGACGACCTGTTCGGACCCCGTCATTCCACCCCCTCGGAGAACAGTTGAGAAATCAGGAGTTCGGCTCGCCGCAGCAGCCGTCGCCCTGGCCGCCGACCACGGCGCCCGAGCTGTCCGCGGGCTCACCGCAACAGCCGCCGCTCGTGGCGGAACCGGTGACGACAGGCAGGGTGACGAACCCTCCGGCCTGCTCGGTCTTCTCTTCGCCAGCCATGAAACCCAGCCCCTTCCGAACGGAAGCTCAGCCCGCCTTGTTTCGAAGTTCTTCTAGATACAAGCCTATCGATCCAAGACGGGCTGTCAACAGCTTCAGCCGGTGATGAGGTAGGTCAGCGCCGCCACCGCTGCGGCGAACGGAGGAGTGACCAGCCAGGCGATGCCGAAGTCGCGGAACGACTTGCCCTTGATGCGCTTGAAGTCGGTCCCCGCGGTACCGGCGATGGCGCCCACCGAGACCTGGGTCGTGGACATCGGGAGACCCTGGAAGGCACCGAGGCCGACCAGCGCGGCAGTCGTCAGGTTCGCGGTGAAGCCCTCGACGTGCGTCATGTTCTCGACGCAGACCGACAGCCTCTTGGCGATCCGGGAACCCGCGATGAGCCCGCCGATGGCCATGGCGAGCGTGACGCCGAAGAGCAGGCCGGTCGTCGTCATGCCGCCGACCAGGGCGAAGGACCCGATCGCCACGATCTTGGGGGCGTCGTTCATGCCGCGGGCGAAGCTGGTGAAGCCGCTGGTCACCCAGTGCAGCAGGATGACAGGAGTCATCTTGGGCTTGACCGACTCCTGCGACGCGCTCTCGGTCGCCACCGCGGTGGCCGCACTGCTCGCACCGCCACTGGAGTCGACGACCTCCGGCTTCTCACCGGAAGCCGAGGTCGAGCGCTTGGTCGCCTTGCCCGCCGTGTAGCGGCCGACGAAGGTCAAGATGATCGAGACGACGTACGCGCAGAGCACGCTGAGCAGCAGCGGGCCCACGACCTTGTTCAGCAGCACTCCCCAGTTCACCGCGCTGCTGGCGAACAGGACGCCGGCACCCAGGAGCGAACCGACGAGGGCGTGCGTGGTCGAGACCGGCAGCCTGCGCCAGGTGGCGAACGCGACCCACGCCGAAGTTCCGGTCAGCACCGCTACGGCGAAGCCCGGAGTCGGCGCGGCCGACACGATTCCCTTGGAGAACAACGCGGTCATCTTCGCCGCGAAGGTCAGCGAGACCAGACAGCCGATGGCAGTGGTGATCGTTCCCCAGACGACCGCGGTGCGGATCTTCGCGACGCCTGCCGCGGACAGGGTGGCCACGCCCTTGGGAACGTCGTTCGCGCCGTTCGCCGCGGCTAGCGCCAACACCAGTACCAGTACCAGAACTTCCATTGGCGGATCTCCTTCTCAGTACTCAGCTGCCACGGTCCGTGCCCGCAGTTCCATTGCGGCCAGGAAGGCCTTGATCAGGGGGTGGACGTTGCCGGGCGTCGACGAGAGCTCGGGCTGGTAGAGCGTCCCGACGAAGAACGGGTGGTCAGGAAGCTCGACGGCGCGCGGCGCCTTCTCCGCGTCCCAGGCGCAGATGCGCAGCGCGCTGTGCATGAACGTGTCGACGTAGTCGGGGTTCAGTCCGTACTTGCAGTGGTAGGTCTCGGTCGTGCTCTCGACGTGGCCGTAGATCGCCGCGAGGCCGCTGCCCTCCGCGAGGTACAGCGAGGCCTGCTCTCCCGCCAACGAGCACTCCAGCGGGACGATGAACGGAGTGCGGGCGTCCGGGTCGTACTGGACGTCGTCGGCGTCGGCGAACCCGAGCACCGACTGGCCGTACTCCATGAGCGCGTGCTGGAACCCACCGCACGTGCCCAGGTAGGGAATGCCGGTCTCCCGCGCCAGCCGGATGGCCAGCAGCACCGCTTCCTTGTCCGCGTAAGGCGATCCGGGAACCACCCAGATGCCGTCGTAGTCCGCGATCTCTTCCGTGACCGAGGTGCTGGGCACCCAGTCGACCTGAACGTCCAGGTGCGGGATCAGGGCGTCGAGCCGCCCGTGCGCCGCCTGACGATCGCTGCGGTCACCCACCAGAGCGAGTCGCGCCCGGTCCCCCCGAGCCACTGCCGATCGTGCCATTTGCGTGGTCCTCCCCTGTGAACCCGTCTACTCACTTGTTCGTGCTGTGTTGCCGCCGAGCCGGCCGATCCACACGAAGCCGTGCGGGCCGAGCTCGCACTCCAGGCGCCCCTCGTTCGCGCTGGAAGTGGTTTCACCACCGAGGAAGACGAGCTCGCCGTCTCCCAGATGCGTTGCAGGCTCGAAGACCTGCCGTTCTTGTGTCGCGTTGTGCACGCACAACACGCGGTTGAGCCCGTCCGCGGTTGACCGCACGACTGCCCACAGACCCGGCCCGAGATCCACCGCGCACGCGGTGGCCCCCTCCTCGAACATGGAGACCACGGCCGATCTGCTCAGGCAGTCGTGCTTCAGCTCGGCGCCCGGCGAGATGCCGGACAGCGACAACCGGAGTGAGTCGAAGAAGTCGTCGGTGCACCGCACGGGCTGTGGTTGCACCAGTTGTCCCGTCACCACAACCGCTTCCCCGTCATGACCTCGCCGGGCGGCCGCCCCAGCAGCCCGAGCACCGTCGGTGCGATGTCGGCCAGCGAGACGCTGTCGTGCTCGCCGCTCGCCACCTCCTGACCGGGTGCGGGCACGAGGACGACGGGGACCGGGTTCGTCGTGTGCCCGCCGTACGGACGCGGCGTGCCGTCCGGGCCGTTCTTCTTCATCTGCTCCGCGTTGCCGTGGTCGCCGACCAGCAACACCCAGCGCGAGGTTTCCCTGGCCACCTCGACGATCCGGGCGACGGCCCGATCGGTGTGCGCGGTCGCCAGCACGGTGGCGTCGAAATCGCCGGTGTGCCCCACGACGTCGATGTTCGCGAGGTTGGCGACCACGAGGTCCACATCGGACCTTCGAGCTGCCGCCTCGATTTCCCCGACGACCTTGCCGAGGGTCATCTCGGGCCGTGCCCGGTAGTCCGGCTTGGTCTCCGCCGTGACCTTCACGTGCTCTTCGCCGTCGCGGACAGCCGAGTCGCGGCCGTTGACGTAGTAGGTGACGTGTTCGAACTTCTCGGTCTCCGCGATCCGCACCGAGCGCAACCCGTGCTCCTGCAGAACATCGGCCAGCCCGCCACCGGTTTCCGCTCGGCCCACGAGCGGCGGAATCTCCGCGACGGTGTCGTACTGGGCGAGGCTGACGGTCCTGACCGAGCGCCCGGCCAGGTGCCCGACGAGAAAGTCCGCCAGCTGCTGGATGCGGTCGCTGCGGAAGTTGGTGAACAGCACCGCGTCGCCCTCCGCGATCCGGCCGACCGGAACGCCGTCGTCGGTCAGGACGCTCGGCGCCACCCACTCGTCACCGCGGTCGGAGGCTTCGACGGCGTCCAGCAGCCGAGTTACCGGCGTGCCGGCACCGTCCGCGATGGCCAGGCCCGCCTCGCGGGTCAGGTCGAGGTTCCCGCTCTTGTCGAGCGCGTACCCGCGTCCGACCACGGTGACGAGCGTGCCGACACCGGCTTCCGCACCGAACTTCTCGATCTTTCCGAGGTAGTCGGCCGCGGTGCCGTCGGACACGTCTCTGCCGTCGGTGATCGCATGGAGCCAGACCTGGCCGACCCCCTGCTCGGCGGCAGCGAGCAGGATCGGGCGCAGGTGATCCACGTGAGCGTGGATCGCACCGTCGGACGCCAACCCGATGAGGTGCAGCGCCGCACCCGTCGAGGCGAGCTCGCCGAACACCTCGCACAGCAACGGGTTCGACGCGAACTCGCCGCTGTCGATCTGTTGCTGCACCAGCACGCTGTCGTACGGCACCGGGCGTCCGGCACCGATCACCATGTGACCGATCTCCGAGTTGCCCACCGTGCCCGGCAGCAGGCCGACCGCGGTACCGGACGCGTCGGCCAGCAGCGAGGGGCAGGTGGAGATCAGCTCGTCGAGCACGGGCGTCTCGGCGGTGGTGATGGCGTTGTCCTCGGCGGCGGGCGCGTGCCCCCAGCCGTCCAGAACGAGGAGGATGCCGCTGCTCATAGGGTGCTCGAACCGTCCGTCGCCAGCTGGTCCAGGGTCTGCCAGAACGTCGGGAACGACTTCGCCACGCAGCCGGGGTCGCGGATGACGACACCCTCGGTGCGCAGGCCCGCGATGGCGAAGCACATGGCGATGCGGTGGTCGTCGTAGGTGTCGATCACGGCGCCGGTGGGCGTGCCGCCGGTGATGGTCATCGCGTCCGGTTCCTCGTCGACCTCGATGCCCATCTTGCGGAGCTCGGTCGTGACGGCGGCGATGCGGTCGCACTCCTTGACGCGGAGGCTGGCGATGTTGGTGATGCGGGTGGTGCCCTGCGCGAACGCGGCGACAACCGCGAGGGTCGGCACGACGTCGGGCATGGCCTCCATGTCGATGTCGATGCCGTGGAGATCGCCGCCCTGCAGGGTGATCGAGTCCTCGGTGACGTCGGCCGTACAACCCATGCGCACGAACGCCTCCACCAGACCGACGTCGCCCTGGTGCGAGCCGGAACCGATGCCGGGGATCGTGATCCGGCCGCCGAGGACCGCTGCCGCTGCGAGGAAGTAGGACATTCCCGACGCGTCGGGTTCGACGGTGACCGAGCCGCCGCGGATCTTCTGTCCCGCGCGGACCGTGAAGCTGGTGAAGCCGTCACGCTCCACCTGGACGCCCATTTCCGCCAGTGCCGCGACGGTCATGTTGACGTACGGCTTGGAGATGAGGTCGTCGATGATCGTGACCTCGACGTCCTGCTCGGCGAGGGTCGCGTTGATCAGGAGGCTGGAGGTGAACTGGCTGCTGACCGCGCCGCTGATGCGGGTCGCACCGCCGCGGAAGGTGCCGCCGACGACCTTGATGGGCGGACTTCCGTTGCCGCGCACGGCAGTGGCGTCGACACCGAGTGCGGGCAGCGCGTCCAGCAACGACCCCATCGGCCGTTCCTGCATGCGCTTGGTGCCGGTGATGATGCTCGTGCCCGGAGCGTGGCCGGCCATGGAGATGAGGAAGCGCAACGGGGTTCCGGCGGCGCCGACGTAGATGTCTTCTTCAGGAGCGCGCATGGGCTGCCCGGTCGGGACGACGTGGAACCGGGAGTTCTCGGTGTCGATCGTGACGGTCGCGTGGCCGAACTGCTCGATCGCCTTCGCCAGCAGGACGGTGTCGTCGGAGACCAGCGCGCCTTCGATCGTCGTCTCCTGGCCCTGCACCGCGGCGAGCGAGGCGATCGCGAGGTACCGGTTGGAGTAGCTCTTCGAACCCAGCACGTTCACCACACGCTCGAAGGTGGGCAGGGTGCGCACCGTCAACTCGGTCGCTTCCATGCGCGGATCCTGAACCGTTGTGGTCATTGGTCTCCCCTAGACGTCGTCCTGCGTTCAGCGGCCGCCGAGTGCGCCTCGGGCGCCGGTCAGCCGGGCGGTGACAGCCTGCTTTTCGAGGACTGGCCGGGGAAGCGATACCGGCAGGCAGCAAGGTGCCTGGCAGGTTGTTGCCTGGGGGCCAATGGAGTCAGTGGCGCCAACACCGCCCATTCATCCTCTGTATGCCCGCAGTTCACCGAAAACGCCCCACCACCCGACCGGGGTGCTATATTGATGTCTCTCAATGCAAGACATGGGGTGAGCAATTCGGGGTCACGACAGGGTTTCCTGTCGCACATACCCTAGGGGGGTACATGCCGCCGTTCGGGTTGGACCAGTCAGCCCAGTCCGTCTACCGTTTCATACTCGGTCGTGAAGGTTGCACGATCAAGGAAGTCGTTGAAACGCTGGACATCCCGGCGGACGAGGTGCTCGCGATCGTTGATCGGCTGGTCGAGTTATGTGTTCTGCGAAGAACTTCCGATTCGCTGATCCCTGGAAGCCCCAGCATCGCCCTGCAGTCACTGCTCGACCGTCAACACGCGGAACTGTTGCGGAAGCAACATGAGTTCGCCGCGACCAAGGCCGCGGTCGGCCGCTTCATCGCGGAGTACGACGAAGTCTGCGGCGCCGGCGTCCGCAACGAGTGGGAGCGCCTCGACGGCATCATGACCGTGCAGGCACGTGTGGGCGTACTGGCACGGCAAACACGAATCGAGTGCCTCACGCTTCTCCCCGCGGGGCAGCAGTCCGTCGGCAATCTGGACCTGCGCAAGGCAATTGACGAAGACCTGCTCCGCAACGGCGCGGCGGTGTGGACCGTCTATCAGGACAGTGCTTGCAACAATCGGCAAACGCTGCGGTACGCCGAGTGGCTCACAGCAACCGGCGGTCAGGTCCGCACGACGCCGACTTTGCCGACGTGGATGATGCTGTTCGACCGCACTACCGCGTTGCTGCCCGTCGATCCCGAACTGGGCAATTGCAGCGCGTTCCAGGTGACCGGAGCAGGGTTCATCACCGCTCTGGTGGGACTCTTCGAACAGGTGTGGGCGTCAGCCGTCCCCTTCGCCTCGACGCCTTGCGCCGCGGACGGACCGTCCAACATGGAGCGCGAACTGCTTCGCCTGCTGGGCCAAGGTCTCACCGACGAAGCGGTGTGCAAGAAGCTGGGCCTCGGGCTGCGCACCGTGCGACGCATGGTCGCGGATCTCATGACCAAGCTCGACGCGCGCAGCCGCTTCGAGGCGGGCGCGAACGCGGTCGCGCGCAGCTGGCTGCAGCCGGACCAGAAAGCCTACCAGCGGGAGAAGTGCTGCGGTGACACGATCGCGGAACTGATGCCCCACGCTCGCGTGGCGGAACACCACGCCTCGTAGGAAAACGTCAGGAACAGGCGGCGGCCACGGCGGGCACCCCGGGAATCGCCAGCAGAGCTGACATCCTGGCGAAGTTCTCCTGGACCGGCCGGTAGTAGACCCAGGTGCCGCGGCGGTCGGACTCCACCAGACCCGCCTCGCGCAGGATCTTCAGGTGGTAGGAGATCGTGGGGCCGGTCAGGTCGAACGAGTCCGTGAGATCGCAGACGCAGCACTCACCCTCGGGGGTCGCCGACGACGCCGCGATGAGCGAGAGCAGGCGCAGCCGGATCGGGTCGCCCATCGCCTTGAACATCTTGGCCACGTCGGTCGCGCGCTCAGGCTCCAGCGGCGTCGACAGCACCGGCTCACAGCACGGCTCCGAAGACGACGATCCCTTAACCGACTTCAGCTTGGCCATACCACTATCTTGACATCCATCTATTTTGCGTGCAAGGAAGGTCAGCCGAAGAGGTCACGAAGGTCACGCCAGCGTTCCGGGACCAGGCGGTAGTAGGCCCAGGTGCCCCGCCGCTCCCTGGTCAGCACGCCGACTTCGGTGAGGATCTTCAGGTGGTGGCTCACCGTCGGCTGGCTCAGCCCCAGCGGCTCGGTCAGGTCGCACACGCAGGCCTCGCCTTCGGCGGCGGCGTGGATCAGGCTCAGCAGCTGAAGGCGTGCCGGGTCGGCGACGGCCTTGAGCAGCTTGGCCAGCCGTTCGGCGTCCGGACGCCCCAAGGGCTCCGCGATGAGGCTGACGCGGACGCACTCGTCCGTGATCACCGGGAGCCCTGGGGCGTTCGACGAGGTCACATGCCACAGCCTACGTCAGCTGTGCCGTCACGAAGGAGCCTTCCGCACGCTGCAGGCGAAGACCTTGTACGCCTGCTGGCCGGAGAGGTTGTCGTACAGGCCGTCGTCGACCAGCGTGTTGGCCGCCTCGTAGCGCGGGTCCCCGAACTGGTCACCGACCTGCTGCATCGGGCCGAAGGTGTTCGGGACGAAGATCGTGTCCTCCCGGATGGCGGGCCAGTACAGCGCCGTTCCGGTCACCTCGCCGCGCGGGCTCCGCACGATGATGCTGTCCCGGTCTGCGATGCCGTAGCGGCGCGCGGTGTCCGGGTGGATCTGCACGAGGCGGATGCCGTTGAGCTGCTCACCTGTGTGGGTCCAGTGCGTCACCGAGGCGAAGTGGACGACGCTCGGCCTGCCGGTCGTCCCCATGAGCGGGAACTCGCGGTGGACGTCGTCACTGCCGGGGACGCCGAGCTTCACGGCCTTGGTGACCGCCTGCGGGTTGACCGGGTTCACGACGAAACCGGACTGGTACGACAGCGTCGGCAACGCCCCGGTCACCTCGGGGTGGGTGTAGAAGATCGGCAGTGCGGTGTGACCGGACGGTGCGAGCGCCTTGTCGAGTTCCGGCGTGAAGATCTCGACTTTTCCGCTCGGGGTGAGGAACCTCTTGCCCTTGGCACCAAGAGCTTCGGTGACCTCGTACCACGAGGGGTGGTCCTGGAAGAGCACGCTCGCGCCGGGGTGTTTCACGGACGGGCACGGCCACCGAAGAGGTTCGGAGCGCGCCTCCATCCGCTTCTTGGTCATGCCTGCCATGGCGGGCGTTCGGGACACGAACTCCTGCCACAGCACGGAGTAGTCCTTCCACTGCTGGGGGAAGGCGTCCGTCCAGTACGAGGCCGGGTTCTCGCGGTCGTTTCGTCCCAGGGCCGCGGCGAGGTCGATCCAGATCTCCCAGTCCGGCTTGGACTGCCCGACCCGCGGCACGACCTGATGCTGCCACCTGATGGCGCGGTCGTCACGCCGCATGTAGACGCCCTCGAACTCGAAGGCGCTGCAGACGGGCAGGATGACGTCCGCGTAGTACGCGGCCTCCTCCATGAACAGGCCCGTGTAGACGTAGAAGTCCAGTTCCTTGTAGGCCTGCTTCACCTTGTTGGTGTTCGCCGAGGAGATCAGCGGGTTGCCCTCGGTGATGACCGCTTCGAGGCGGTAGGGCTTGCCGGTGAGGATCGACTCGGCGAAGTAGTCGGGCCCGACTGGAAGCGCCTGCGTCAGGTCCGGTGTCTTCACCGTGAGCGGCGGCAGCACGAGATCGCCCGGCCAGGTGTTGTGCATGAAGTTGCACCCACCGCCGAGCCTGCCGATGTTCCCGGTGACCGCGGCCAGGAAGGTGAGGACGCGGTAGGTGTCGAAGGCGCCGAGCTGGTGCGAGATGCCGGCGTTGCAGAAGATCGCGGCGGGCTTCGCGCCCGCGTAGTCCTCGGCGACCCGGCGAATGGTCTTGGCCGGGATTCCGGTGATCTTCGCGGCCCAGTCGACGGTGTAGCCGGACTTCCTCAGATGGTCGCGCAGTTCGGAGAAGCCGAGCACCCACTGTTCGACGAACTTCCGGTCGTGCAGGTCGTTCGTGACGATGTGGTGCAGCATGCCGAGAACGAACGCGAGGTCGGTGTGCGGCTTGACGGCCAGCCACTCGTCCGCCTCTGCGCCGGTCGGCGTGCGCCGCGGGTCGATGACGACGAGCTTCGCACCGGTGCGCTTACGACCTCTGAGCAGGTAGTCGAACGTGACCGGGTGAGTCTCCGCCTGGTTGGTGCCGAAGAACAGCAGGTAGCGCGCTGAGCCGAGGTCGTCCTTGCCCGTGGCCCCGTCGACGCCGTAGCCGTTGGTGAAGTTGCCGAGGCCGAACGACGCCTTGAGCGCGTTACCACCCGCGTCGTTGCAGACCGGGCCGACGTCCGTGTTGTTGGGGCTTCCCAGCAGCGCGAACAGCCTCGCGACCAGCGAGCCGACGCCACGAGGGAGCCTGCCGGTGGTCCGGTTGGCGATCGCGTGGGCTTTTCCGCTGTCCCGCAGGTGAAGCAGCCGCTTGGCGACGATGTCGAGTGCTTCGTCCCACGACGCCGGCCTGAACGTGGAACCCGGCGAGCCCTTCTCACCACCGGTTCGCACCAGCGGCGTCGTCAGGCGCAACTGGTTGTAGACCAGTTGGGCCATCATGGGCGCCTTCACGCAGATGTTGCCGCGCTGCACCGGATCATCGTGGTCACCCTCGACGCTGATGATCCGGTTGGCGCGCAGACCGACGTGCAGCCGGCAGTTGGCGTTGCAGAACTGACAGGCCGACGTGATCGTCTTGTCCACCTGGAGCGCGGCCGAGTCCTTGGTGAAACCGAGCTCCGCGCCTGCTCTGCCGTCCGAGACAGCTGACTCCTGCACCGAGCCCTCCTGCGCGGCCATCGCCGAGCCCGGACCGCCGACGACGAGAGCGGCACTGGTGAGAGCGGCTCCCTGCACAAAACCTCGACGGGACATGCCTTCTTGTGCAGTCATGACCGGCCCCCTCAGCCCCTCGACACAGTCAACGCCGGGAAGCGTACGAGCTGGTTAGATAGCTGTCTAGGTGCAATTCCATCTAAGCAAGCCATCTGTCCACATTGGACTTACCCCAAGCGGGCAACCCTCCCAAACCGTATGTGCCGATGCTGATTCGAGATGCCTCTATATTGACATCTGTCGAGTCAAATGGCCGAATAGACACCTGCGGCGTCATCTGACCGGTACGGGGGCGGGGAATGCACGACGACGCGCCGGCCAGGCACCTCGCTGCGCTGCGCCGAGCGGAGGACCAAGTACGGGACGTGGAACGCATGGTGCGCGAGGACGCCTACTGCATCGACGTCCTCGACCTGACCGCGAAGATCTGCCGCACTCTGCGATCCGTGTCTCTGGATCTGCTCGAGAACCACGTCAAGCGCTGCGTTGGAGAGGCCCTGTCCGAGGACGGTGCCGACGCCGACCGCAAGCTGGCCGAGGCCAGCGCCGCAATCGCCCGACTCGTCCGTTCCTGACCTGTCGCTGTTAGTTGAGGAGAAACACCCCATGACCGAGACCACGTTCACCGTGAAGGGCATGACCTGCGGACACTGCGTCAACGCCGTCACCGAGGAGGTGAGCGCGCTCGAAGGTGTGCAGAAGGTCGACGTGGACCTGGAGTCGGGCAAAGTGGCGATGATCAGCGACGGCCCGGTCGACGAGCAACTCCTGCGGGAGGCGATCGCCGAGGCCGGCTACGAGCTCGTCGCCTGAGTCAGGTGCCGCGGAGGGACAGCAGCGCCGCCACGGCGCCGACGGCCGCCAGAACGAGGAATCCGGGAGCGTAGCCACCGAACCAGGTGGCCATCGCGCTGCCCGCCCACGGAGCGATCGCGGCAGCGATGGTGATCGGCACACCGATCAGGCCGCTGAGCCTGCCGTAGTGAACCGGCCCCCACCGGTCGGTGACGGCGGTCGCCTGCACGAGCGTGAAAACTCCGCGGGCGACGCCGGCCAGCACCGCTCCTGCCACGAGCAGCATCGCCGGGCCTGGCACCAGCCCCAGCACAGCCGTCGTCGAGGCCGAGGCGACGAGCACAAGCACGGTGCGGCTGCGCACAGTCGTACGAGCGGCCAGCTTGCCGTACCCGAGTCTGCCGAGAACCTGGCCCGCGCCGCCGAGCCCGAGCGCCAACGCTGCCGCGCTCGTGGACATCCCACGCTCGGTCAGCAGTGGCACGAGGTTGACGACGACCGCGTAAGCGGCGAATGCCGCCAACGTCATGGCGATCGTCAGCATCACGAAGGCACGGCTGCGCGCGACCACGTTCGGCGGCTCGACACCGCGGTGCTCCACCGGCGGCCATGCGAGGCGCAAACCCCAGGCGTGCAAGGGAATCGTGACGACACCGAGCAGAATCGCGAGCACGGCGTAGGTCTGGCGCCAGCCGAAGTGCTCGTCGAGGACCGCGGTGATCGGCGCGAACACGGTGCTGGCCAACCCGCCCACCAGCGTGAGCATCGTCAACGCGGACACGCGATTCGACCCGTACCAGCGCGTCAACGCGGCGAACGCGGGCTGGTAGAGGACTCCCGCCTTCGCCACACCGGTGACGACGCATGCCGCGAAGAACCAACCCGGCGACCGCATCGCGGCGGTGGCGACCACCGCGACCACCGCCAAGACCGAACCGACCGTCATGACCAGCCTGGGCCCGACCCGGTCGAGCCACCGTCCTACGAGGACACCCACGATCGCCGCGACGACCTGTCCGATCGAGAAGCCCAGCATCAGCCGTGTGAGCGACCATCCCGTCGAAACGCTGATCGACGGCGCGAGCACCGGAAAGGCGTAGTAGAGCACGCCCCAGCTGGTGATCTCGGTGGTGCACAACACGACCAGCACCCGACGGAGCCCAGAGCGGCTGCTGGGCTCCGCCACGACTTCGTCAACGCTCACTGGCCCCGATGCCGATCGACACCTCGACCGGCCCGGAAGGCGCACCGCAGCAGCTGGACCCGGCGTCGGCCGGAGCGGGCTCGTCGAACACACCCGCACCACCGCACACACCGGTCTCGGGCAGCACCAGCTCGACCCGCTCCGCGGCCTCCCGGTCACCGGCGATCGCCGCCACAACGGACCGGACCTGCTCGTAACCGGTCAGCGACAGGAAGGTCGGCGCCCGGCCGTAACTCTTCATACCGACCAGGTAGAAACCCGGCTCCGGGTGGCGAAGCTCAGCTTCGCCGTGCGGGTACACCGTGCCGCAGGAGTGCACGTTCGGGTCGATCAACGGCGCGAGCTTGGTCGGCGCCTGCAGCACCGGGTCGAGTTCGAGCCGGATCTCGGACAGCCAGGACAGGTCAGGCCGGAACCCGGTCAGCACCACGACCTCGTCCACCCCGTCCAGCACCTGGCCCTCGAACGACTCCAGCACCAGCGACCCGTCGTCAGCGCGCGACACGGACGCCGTGCGGAACCCGGTCACCGTCTGCACGTGCCCGGCATCAGCCGCAGCCTTGGCCCGCAACCCAAGCGCACCGCGCTCGGGGAGCTGGTCCGCGGCACCCCCACCGAACACGTCGCCGGTAGCACCGCGGCGCAGCAGCCAGGTGATCCGCGTCCCGCTCTCCTCCGCGAGTCCGGCAAGCGCCACCAGGGCGGTCAGCGCCGAGTGCCCACTGCCCGCGACCACAACACGCTTGCCCGCGTACCGCGACCGCACCTCGGGAACGGTCAAGTCCGGAACCCGATAGCTGATCTGATCCGCCACAGCGCCCTCGCCGACCGCAGGCAGGCCATCTCCACCGAGCGGGTTCGGCGACCCCCACGTGCCGGAAGCGTCGACCACGGCCCGCGCGGTGATCCGGTCCTCCCCCGCGGCGGTCTCGACGTGGACCGTGAACGGCTCGGTCTCCCGCCCGTCGGTGACCACCCGGTCACGACCACGCCGCGCGACACCGACAACGCGAGCGCCGACCCGAACCCGGTCACCCAGCGCCGCCGCCAGCGGACGCAGGTACCGCTCGGCCCACTCCGCACCGGTCGGGTAAGCATCGTCGTCGGGCCGTTGCCACCCAACGCTGTCGAGCAGACGGCCTGCAGCCGGATCGATGAGCTCAGCCCACCTGGAGAACAGCCGAACGTGGTGCCACTGCTCCACCGCGGCACCAGCCCGTTCACCCGCTTCCAGGACCAGTGGCTCCAAGTCACGTTCCAGCAGATACGCCGCCGCGGACAGACCCGCAGGCCCGGCTCCCACCACAACCACAGGCAACCCGGTCACTGGAAGCTCCTTAAATAGATGGCTATCAATTCAGCTAC
This sequence comes from Lentzea sp. NPDC004789, assembly GCF_053601075.1. Taxonomy (NCBI): domain Bacteria; kingdom Bacillati; phylum Actinomycetota; class Actinomycetes; order Pseudonocardiales; family Pseudonocardiaceae; genus Lentzea; species Lentzea sp. NPDC004789. The sequence continues at coordinate 70,329 of NZ_JBSGBE010000022.1, forward strand.
CCCGGACTGTATCGACCGGGATCGATTGACGCAACCATCGACCACGATCGATACTCCCATCCATGACACCGATGGGCCTGCTGCACACCGAGGACGCGACCACCTACGCCGACTGGTTCGCCTGCCTCGCCGAGCCGACCCGCGTCCGCCTGCTCCACGCCGTCGCAACCGCAGGCCGCCCGGTAACCGTCGGGGAGCTGACCGACCTGCTCGGCATCAGCCAGTCCACGTGCTCGCACCACCTGCGCAAACTCGCCGAAGTTCGCTTCGTGCTGCTTCGCAGGGAAGGCACGACCACCCTCGTGTCGGTGAACCCGTCCTGCTGCACCGGCCTCCCCCAAGCCGCTGACGCGGTCATGGGCGTGCTCGCACCGCAGCCGTGCTGCCCCGCTGAACTACCCGCCGACGTCACGGTCCGTGCCCTCGAACCGGGCGACTGGACCGCGGTACGGCGGATCTACCAGGAGGGCATCGCGACCAACGACGCCACGTTCGAGACGGAAGCCCCGTCCCGCAAGGCCCTGGAGGCCAAATGGCTACCCGACCACCGCTGGGTCGCGGAGATCGACGGCGTGGTCGCGGGCTGGGCCGCGGCGACCCGTGTCTCCACCCGCGACTGCTACGCAGGTGTCGCCGAAACGTCTGTGTACGTCGGCGCGAACTTCCGCGGACGTGGTGTCGGAAAGTCTCTGCTGCACCAGCAGGTCACCGCAGCCGATGCGGGCGGCCTGTGGACTCTCCAGACGTCGATCTTCCCGGAGAACCGCGCGAGCCTCGCGCTCCACCACTCCGCCGGCTTCCGCACGCTCGGGGTCCGCGAACGCGTCGCCCAGCACCACGGCGTGTGGCGCGACACCGTGATGCTGGAGCGCCGGAGGGCAGCCGACTGATCTGCCTGCCGCGTTTCGTTCAGGAGGCCGGTCGGCCAAGTGTCCGCCAGGCCTTGGGCCAGTGCGGCACAGCCGCCGCCATGCCCGTGGCGATGGTCAGCCGCGAGCGAGAGCTCCACGACCGACCGCACGGCCCGTCCTTTCATCTGTCGCAAGAGGAATGATCAACCAAGGGCTTCGCTCATGATCAACCAGGGTGCCTGCCGGTCATCCGGAGGTTGAAACTCAAGCTAGTCCCTCAACGGGTGGTGGTGGCGGGTGTCGGCACGGTGCCGTTGGCCGGAGGCGTGCGGGCGTCGAACCCTTCGCTGTCACATGCCGCTCGACGAAGCCTGCCCCGGACCTCGTCCGACGGTGGAGTTGCCAGCGGGTCTTCGACGATCTGATCGTTGGCCTCAATTCGACATGTCCGCGTCGCGGCTGTCTCGAGGTCGGCTGGGCCGACAGGTCCCAGGCCCGCGATCGCCAACACAACGACCTGTGCAGGTTCCGACGCCAAGACTGACCACCACTTCTCCTGGAAGCGTTGCCCGCGACCAGAAGCCCTGGTCGCCGACCTGCACGAACGTAGTTCCGGAACGGAAACGGCGAAGCGGGCCGCGGTGAGAGCACCGCGACCTGCTCGCTCACCGTGCAGATCAACCGATGCTGTCGACGACAGTGGTGGTGATCGACACCGCCTTCAGGACGGTGCCCTCGGGAATCCAGGGGTTGCTGTGCTCCGGGCCGGCAACGTTGCGTTCCCCGATGAAGTCACCCGTTTCCGGTGAGATGACCAACTCGAGGCGTTCGCGCTTGTCCATCATGGTGATCCCGACACCGGTGCGGCCGTCCACAGTGACCTTCTCCGAAGTGAGCACGACACCGTCGATCTTCGCGATGGCCCGGTACCACGCGGCCCTCAGATCGGCGGGCATCTGACCTGCCCGCAGGATCTCGGTGGCCAGGGCGAACATCGACACCGGCGCCGAACCGCGCTGGCTGGTGCTGGAGCGCAGCCAGTCGTAGAGGGCTGCTGGGTCGCGCGGCAAAGAGGCGTAGAAAGCGGGGGAATCCCAGTCGGTCGTGCTTCCGCACACCTTCTTCGGCCTGGCGTTGGGGAAGAAGTCGCCGCAGGCGCCCCTGCGCTCGCCGGTGTCGGTGTCGTCGAGCCTGAACGGCACCTCTGACTGCGGCACGTTGCCGCCCAGCCACTTCACCTCTCCGTCCTTCGTGCGGCGGTTCAGCCACTCCTTCGTGACGTCGGCCGGGATCCAGGTCTTCGACGTCAGTTCGACGGCCCAGGTGCCTCCCTTGTCCGTCGACGGCCCGACGATCATGCCGCGGGCGTACGTGCCGTGCTCCGTGATCAGACGGTACTGGCCGGGCGCCAGCGGCCGGTCCACCGTGTTGATCTTGCTTGCGGCGTCCTCGAGCGCGCCCGCGGCGGACACCAGTCGAACCTCCGGCCGCACTGCTGAGTCGGCAGCCACGGGAGGTGCCTGCGAGGGCGCGTCGTTGGCCTTCACCGCGAGGACACCGGTGGCGACGAGTGCTGCCGCGGCGGCGGCCACCGTGACCGGCATGAAACGCCTGCGGCGCAACGGGACGACATTCGTGGAGGCGGCTTCGAGCACCCTGGTTCGCACGTCATCGAGCGGCCTGCTGCTCGTCCTGTCCTCGTGGTGCAAGAGGTTCAGCATTTCGTCCAAATTGGTCATCGCTGTTCTCCAATCATCGTCTGCAACTTCTCCCGCACGCGGTGCAGCCGCGAGCGGACCGTGCTGGCAGACAGGTTCAGCGCGGTCGCGATCTCGGACGGGTCCAGTCCCGCCCACGACGTCAGCAACAGCAGATCCCGCTCTTGCTCCGACAACCGCGGCAGCGCCCTGGCGAGCTGCCGCTGGGCGTCCACTTGAGCAGCCACACGCGCATCATGGCTCTGCACCGCCTCGGCGCTCAGCCGCTCGGTCGCGCGGTACTTGCGGAGTTCGGTGCGTGTGTGGTTGCGAAGCAGGTTCGTGGCGATGCCGTAAAGCCACCCTCTCACCGAGGCGGTAGCCGGGTCGTAGTCCGTCCGCTTGCGCAGGGCGATGAGGAAGGTCTCCGCCACGAGGTCGTCCGCGGTGTCCACACCGACTCGGCCGGCCAGATAGCCGCGCAGGGCCGAGGCGTGGCTGTCGAAGAGAGCGGCGAAGGCGGCAGCCGGATCCTCCCCGGTGAGGTTCGGTCTGGTGTCGTCGACGATGCGCTCCTTGGGCCTGGTCACACCACTACTTGTCCGCAAGGGCCATTCGCGTCCCGTCGTTGTGGCGGGCGTCACAACAGACCCGCTGGGGTGGCTCCAATTAGAAAGCGGGTTGTTCCACGCGGCAACCTGTCCGAGAACCGGCTTCCGGTGGTGCAGGCTCCACCACTGATGGTCGAGCGGTCTCGCCGCCGACAGACGAGTTGCCTGCATGGTCTCGTCCAAAGTGAACGGACAGGATTGGTCTCGTTCGTCATTTCCGTTGCGAAGGAAGAGCATGTCGAGACTGAAGTCCGTGCGCCGTGGAGCGGTACGAGTGGCCGCCGTCCTGCTGGCGGGTGCGTTCGCCGCCACGGCGGTGACCGGCACCGCCGGTGCCATCATCAACGGGAAGGACTCCACCGAGCGCTACGAGTTCATGACCTCGATCCCGTTGACCGTGCCCAGCGCGGGCAACATCAAGGGCGTCTGCGGGGCATCACTGATCCACCCGCGGTGGGTGCTGACGGCGGCGCACTGCGTCGGTCAGGGAGAGGGCGGTGCGGTGCTGGACGGGACCGTGCGCATCGGCAGCGACCGGCGGACTTCCGGCGGCACCGTCCGGGCAATCGACCGCGTGGTGCGCCACCCCGGCTACGAGGTGATGCCGGGCGTGCAGCCCAACCGCAACGACATCGCGCTGATGCGCCTGGACCGCCCGGTCGCCCAGCAGCCGATCCGGATCGCCGACCGGGCGGGCGCGCCCGGAACCCCGACCCGGCTGCTGGGGTTCGGCACCACGGTCGAGGGAGCAAGCCCCGACGACTGGAAGTTCGCCGAGCGGCTCCAGCAGCTCGACACCCGTCGCGGCGCTGATTCCGAGTGCGCGCCCGGCTTCGCGGATCGGACCAGGTTGTGCACGGTGAGCCGGACGGCAGGCGCCATGGCGTGCTCGGGCGACTCCGGCGGCCCGCAGGTGCAGCGCGGGAAGTGGGGACGGTGGGAACTGATCGGCGTCACCTCCGGCCCTGGTGACGAGGACGTGCCCTGCGCGAACGGTCCGGGCCTGTACACCAACGCGACCGCGTACACCGGCTGGATCCAGAGGACGATCAACACCAACCGCTGACCCAACGCCGAGCGTCCGGCAGGACCGGGTGCTGCCGTGATCACCTTACGTGATGCGGGACACCTCGTTGGTGATCCCGGCGGCGCGATGATCTCCGCGCTGACCGTGCGGATGCCTTGCGAGTAGAACAGGTCCGCCGCGGCCTCGACGGATCAGCAGGCCGGCTACCGCCGTTACGGGAGCGACCAGATCCGGGCGGCCCACCTCATCCGTGAACTGCGGTGAATCGACCTGCCGATCGAGGAGATCCGGCAGGTGTTTGGCCGGCCACCGCCAGCGGCTGCTGCGCGGTCAGGGTTTGCGGCCCACAGCGCCCGCGATGCAGTACGACACAGGGGGAAGTGGCTTGATGCGGGGACCGTCGGGCCACCAGTCGGCGCACAGCGTGAGACCGGGATCGACAAGTTCGAGTCCGGCCATCATGCCCTCGATCTCGTCGCGGGTGCGGAACCGGCCGGTGCCCATCGGGCTGTGCAGGAACGTTTCCTCCATGCGGCGAGCGAGATCGCTGTGCTCCTCGGTCTGCGGATCGAGGAAGTGGCTGAGCGCAACGTAGGAACCGGACGGCAGCGCGTCGATGTACTCGCGCATGATCTCCTGCGGGCTGATCGCACCGTCGTAGTGGTGCAGCGTGCCGAGCTGGAAGAATGCGATCGGCTCTGAGAAGTCGATGTGCTTGCGCACGATCGGGTCCTCGAGGATCTCTTTGGGGTTGAAGATGTTCGCGGCCGAGAAGTGCGTCTGGTCATTCTCCTCGAGGAGCGCCCGGCCGTGCGCGAGCACTACAGGGTCGTTGTCGACGTACACGACGCGCGCTTCCGGCTGAATCCGTTGCACCACCTGGTGGGTGTTCTCCGCGGTGGGGAGACCCGACCCGCAGTCGAGGTACTGGGTGATGCCCGTCTGGCTGGCGATGAAGCGCGCGGCGCGGATCAGGAAGTTGCGGTTGTCGAACGCGAGGGTCTGCGCTTCCGGCGCGACCTGCTGCACCCGTCGCAGCACCTCGCGGTCGATCTCGTAGTTGTCCTTGCCGTTGAGGAAGGCGTCGTAAACCCTGGCGATGCTCGCCTTCGTGGTGTCGATGTAGACGGGCACATCGGTTTCGGACATCACGAACCTCTCAAGCGTAGACACGGCATGGCGTCTATGCATCAGATCACACTGCGCCCGGCGCATGCATATGGGCCGAATGCGTGAATGCCCTCCGTTTCACGTACAGTGATCAATCTCGGGTCGCTGGACCTGAGACAACCGCTCATCGGGTGGATTCTCCTGCCCGCACTGGCGGAGCGAGGGCCGGAACGCTAAAGAGGAGCCCTGATGGCGACTGCTGACTCCGACTCCACGGCGAACGTCCGGCCTGGTGGCCCGACGGCACTGCGCATCGTGCTCGGCGCTCAGCTGCGCAGGCTTCGCGAGGCCGCGGACATCTCGCGCAGCGAAGCGGGCTTTGCCATCCGAGGGTCCGAGTCGAAGATCAGCAGGCTGGAACTCGGTCGCGTCGGGCTGAAGGAGCGCGACGTCGCCGACCTGCTCACCATGTACGGGGTCACCGACCAGGCGGATCGGGACACCTTCCTCGAGATGGTCGCCCGTTCGAACGAGCCCGGCTGGTGGCATCGCTACACCGATCTGATGCCGGACTGGTTCCACGACTACGTCGGTCTCGAAGAGGCCGCGTCGAGAATCCTCACCTACGAGCTGCAGTTCGTGCCCGGCCTGTTGCAAACCGAGGACTACGCCAGGGCGATCGCGAGCCGCGGCCGGCCGGAGCTCGCGGACCAGACCGTCGAGCAGTTCGTCAGGCTGCGCATGCACAGGCAGAAGATCCTGGCCCGGCCAGGCGCACCTCGCCTGTGGGCGGTGATCGACGAGTCGGTGCTCTACCGGCCGATCGGCGGCTCGGCCGTATTGCGCGATCAGCTCGAACACCTGCTGGCAGTCACAAAGCAGAAGCACATCACCCTGCAGGTCCTGCCGTACTCGTTGAGCGGCTACGCGGCCGAGAACTCGTTCTCCATGCTGCGGTTCGACGAGCCGGAACTGCCGGACATCACCTACATCGAGCACGGCGGCGGCGCCCTGTATCTCGACCGGAGCAAAGAGCTCGAGTTGTACGGCCGGACGTTCGACCAGTTGACGGTCAACGCCCATACGCCGGACCGCACGCGTCAGGTGCTGACCAAGCGTCTCGCCGAGCTGTAACGCCACACCCATCACGCGTGCAAATGCACGTGCATTTACCGGGGCGAGCGCAGCTGCTACCGTGTGCACGGTCCAATGCACGTGCAGATGCACTCGTTCGGGAAGGTGGTGTGGCGATGAGGGATGCAATCCACAGCGGGATGTCCGCCGCCCTGCTGAGCGGGGCAACGTGGCGCAAAAGCAGGCACAGCGGCGCGTCGGGCAACTGCATGGAACTCGCCCGCCTCGACGGCGGCCACATCGCCGTGCGGAACTCCCGCTTCCCGGAGGGGCCCGCACTGGTACTCACCCGCGCCGAGGTCGCGGCCTTCTTGGCGGGTGCGAAGGAAGGCGAGTTCGATGACTTCGTCGCGTGACGCCACGACGAACACCACGGTGCGCCTCAACGCACTGATCTTGCGTGGATTCCAGTTCCTCCACCCACGCAACCACACAGGTGAGCTCACCGCCGTCGTAGGCATCCGAGCCCATGACAACGTCATCGACATCGTCCGTCTGCACGACGAGAACGATGCGATCGCGACGCGGATGCCTGCAGACGAGGTCAACGTCCTGGTGCCGACCAGGTACTCGTGGCAGCGCACCGGCCCCGCGTGCCGCGTGATCGAGGAACTGCTCGAACTGCCCGACGACCGCATCGCTTGATCGCCGAACCGTCCGTCCTTGTTCGGCGAGCTGGTCGAGCACCTCTGCGTGACGGGGCGCCGGCACGCATCGTGGACGAAAGTCCGGTCGGTACGGGGGGGGGCATGCGGCTGGTCGAGGGTTCGCGTACATGCCTCGAGTCACTCGCCTTGCGAGAAGTCCGTGCCGCTTGAAAAGTCGTCGCCGTACCCTCATGCGGAGTGTCTGCACTCGTTGGTGAGTCGGCCTGATGGGCTCATGCTCGCCGTAGCGGAACGATAGATCGCAAGGAACGTCCACCCACGCGCACCGACCTGCCGCAGCGTGCCCAGCGCTCGCCTGCGAGAGGCTTGTTGACGCTCCGTCAACAGACCCGTGTCGGGTCCGAGTACACGCTTCCCGGAACCGATGCGGTCTTCGACACCGGCGTCGCGCTCAGCGGCATGAGGTTCATCGGCACCGACCACGTTTTCCGATTCGGCTCGCAGCGGATGGAAGCCGTCTCGGGAGTGCTGGTCGGCCTACGTCAGCTTCTCGCGGAGAAGGATCTTCAGGGCTGTCAGTCGGCGCTTCCCGGCGTGCAGGCTGTGTGGGCGGACCGACGCCACGAGGCCGAGGTGGAATGCGGCGGAGTGATCACGATGGACACCGACGGAGCGGTGCTCGGACTGCGCCGGTGCGACCATCGCCGTTCAAGGTGCGACGCGGGCGCGCCGGCCGGGTCACCGCGGTACGGCGGACTTCATTGCCAGGTTCACCGCCACAATCGCGACGATGACAGCACCAGCGCCATGGCCGCGTAGACGAAGACCTGCGCGTAGCTGGTGCGGCAACGGAACCGCGCCAACCTGCAAGATGCTTGTTTTCCCAGGTCAGCGCTACCCGGTCCATAGTTCACACCGAAGAGGTCACTGGTTCGATCCCAGTATCGCCCACAGTGTGTTTTACCTGGTCAAACGGCCTGTCGATGATCTCATCGGCAGGCCGTTTGCGTTGCCGCGGGAGCAGATCGGGAGCACGGCGTCGAGGCCACATTCCCAACACCCAGGTCGTCACGCCACTTTCCGCTCACTCGGCCGGTCCCGGCTCCACCCACAGCCGGTTCCCGCCGGCGCTGCAGAGCCGCCAGCATCCTGGCGATCACGACGTCGGTCACATGCGAGTAGTCGTCGACGTCTTTGCGCTTGGGCCGCTGTTCACCGGACTGGCCGACTTCAGTGCGCCAGTGTGGGGCGCCGCCGTGACCACCGCTCGCCGGTGGTGGCCTCCACGACGAACTGGGCGAGGCTGTCGCGGTTGATGGCGGTGCCGCCCCGCGGGTTCTCGGCGTCGCCGACCCGGTAGTCCGGGGCCGGCGGTGCGTCGACGATCCGTGCGGGGCGGACGGCGGTCCACTTCAGCTTGCTCAGTTCCAGGACGTCTTCCATGGCTTGCATGTCGGCGTAGAGCTCGCGCATGAGGGTGCGTGCGATGGCTCGGTACCACAGCGGGTGGTTGGGGTCGTCGCATCGAACGCCGCTGGAGGAGAGCACGACGATGCGGTCGACGTGCTCTGCGGTCATCGCGGCCACGAAGTGGCGGGCGCTGCGGGAGTACAGGCCGTTGGCCTGGTGCCCGGACGGGCCGATCGCGGAGATTACGGCGTCCTGGCCGCGTATCGCGGTGTGCACGTCGTCGTGGTTGAGCACGTCGCCCTTGACGATCTCCAGTTCGGGCGTGAGTTCTCCCGATGCCGAGCGGAAGACGTCTGGATCGCGGACTACGGTGCGGACGCTGTGGCCGGTGCTGAGGGCCGCTTTGACGATGGCGCGGCCGGTGGCGCCGTTGGCGCCGAAGACAACGATCTTGCTCATGGCGTTTCCTCGCAGGAGTCCGGTCAGTGCTCTGGGTTGGCCGCGGTGCGGGGCAGCAGTGGCACGACCGCCAGGCAGGCGATGATGACGCCACTGACGACTAGGAGCGTCGTGGTCATGGCAGCGGTGATGCCGCCGCTGGTCGCTTGTGCGAGGAAGACGCTGGTGACCGTTGCGGAGCCGATGCCGTTGGCGACCTGCTGCACGGCGCTGAGCGACCCGCTGGCCGCACCGGCTTCGTGCGCTGCCACGTCTCCCAGCGCGAAGGTGAAGATGGTGCTGAAGCAGATTCCGGCGCCCAGTCCTATGACGACAGTCGCGGCGGCGTTGTGCCACCACGTCGCGTTGCTGCCGACCGCGCTCACAACGAGCAGCAGGATCCCCGTGCCCGCGAGGGCGGTGAGCAGTCCTGCGAAGACGAGCTTGCGGCCGAACCTGGGCACCAGTGCGGTGCTGATCCCCGAACCGCCCATGATGCCCGCGGTGAGCGGGATGAGGTTGATCGACGTCGTGGTCGGTGAGTAGCCGAGGCCCAGCTGGAAGAACAGCGAGATGACGTACATCAGGCCGCTGAACGCCGCGAACAGCAGAAGTCCCATGACCAGTCCCGAGGTGAAGCCGCGGTTGCGCAGCAACGAGCGCGCCAGGAGCGGCCGGTCACTGCGGGCTTGAACGCGGCAGAAGGCGGCGAAGAGGGCGACTCCGGTCGCGGTGGTGCCGATCGCGGCCGTTCCCCAGCCGTCCTCGGAACCGGTGATCAGGCCGAAGAGGAAGCCGAAGAGCGAGACGGCGAGCAGCGCGCTCGCGGTCAGGTCGACCCGAGCGGTGCGGTCGGGTTCGACGGCGGGCAGGAAGCGGAAGGCCAGCACCAGTGCCACGCCACCGACCACGACGTTGATCAGGAAGATGGGGCGCCACTGCAGGCCGAAGACGTTGGCGTCGATGAGGATGCCGCCGAGCAACGGGCCGGCGACCGCGAAGACGCCGAGCATCGGGGCGAACAGCCCGAAAGCCTTGCGCAGTGCGTCTTTCGGGAAGGTCGCGGTGATGATCGCCATGCCCTGCGGGATGAGCAGTGCGCCGAAGGTCCCCTGGGCGACCCGTGCGCCGATGAGCATGCCCGGGCCGACGGCGAGGCCGACCAGTGCTGAGGCCAGGACGAACCCGGTCAGGCCGATCAGGAAGGTCCGGCGCTGCCCGAAGCGGTCGCCGATGCGGCCGCCGACGACCAGAAGGGCGCCCAGGGCCAGGGCGTAGGACGCGCCGAGCCACTTGATCAGGCTCGGCCCGGCACCGAGGTCCGCGACCAGTGACGGCGCCGCGACGTTGGCGATGGTGGCGTCGATCAGATCCATGGCATCGGCGAGCAGGACGACAACGAGCGTCATCGCCATCGTTCGTTTTGCCGCCCTGGCAGGCGGCGGAGCTGTGGAGGTGGTGGTCATCAAGGTTCGTCCTCGGTTGAAGCAGCGTGTCGAACGCGATCGTAACGAACATGTTCGTCACGATCCAGTTCGAGGGTTGCTACGCTGATCACATGGCCCGAGAGATGCCGGTCAGCCGCCGCGAGCGGCCGGCAAAACCCGCGTTGACCCGTGACGGCATCGTGGACGCCGCGATGGCGATCCTCGCGTCAGACGGCGCTCAAGCCGTGACGATGCGCAAAGTCGCGGCGGCGCTGGACACCGGCCCTGCGTCGCTCTACGTGTACGTGCGCAACGCCACCGACCTGAACTCGCTGTTGATCGACCGGCTGATCGCGTCGCTGGACCTGTCCTGGGACGGGACCGAGCCGTGGCGCGAACGCCTGCACCGCGTGCTCGCGGACTACTCGACGATGCTGGCGGCCCACGCGGGCATCGCGCGGTCCGCGTTGTTCGTGTGGCCCGACGGACCGCACTACCTCGACCTGATCGAACTGCTGATGCGCCTGCTGACGACGGCGGGCGTCCAGCCGGAAGCGGCGGCCAGGGCGACCGACCTGCTGCTGCAACAGGCCACCGCCGCCGCGGCGGAGTGGGACGGCCGGCGGGAGAACGGCGAGCAGGAGCTCAGCGACCTCGTGAGCACGCTCGAGTCAGCCGATCCGGCACGGCATCCCACGCTCAAGCAACTCGGCTCGGCGATCTTCGTCCGAGGCAGTCATGAAGATCGAAGCGCGTGGATCATCGACACCATGCTGGACGGGATCCTCGGGGCGCGCACCCCCGGCTCCTGACCGGCAACGGCGCCGAGGCCGGATGGCCTCCCGGCGGTTCGCGCGGGAGGCCATCCGGTTCGGACGGTCAGACGTACAGCCTGGTGCCGTCCTTGGTCCAGACCAGCGTCTCCGCTTCGGCCCACGCACCGACGACCAGCGTGTCCGCGGTGTGGCCGATGTCGACGATGCCGGACCCGGGACCGCGCATCACCACCGAGAAGAACTCGCCGGCGGCCAGTTCGTAAGCCATTCCAGTCGGTTCGAAGCTCACCGTCAGGCTGGCGGCCGAGTAGGGCCCCACCTGCAACCGGACCTCCTTCTCGCCGGTCTCATCCATCGCTCATCCTCCGAGCACCTCGATGATGTGGTCCATCAGGTCCACCCTGGCTCCCGCCGCCTTGTTCGGCCGACCGCGCCCGACGCTGTCCTCGTACACCTTCTTGTAGAAGGCCTTCCACTCCTTGGCCGCGTCCACGGTCAGGCCGAGCTCACGCAACTGCGCTGCGGTCCGGGTGCCGATCAGCGCCCGCGCGCCCGCCTCGTTGACGCCCCACACCAGGTTTCCATAGACGTTGGGTGTCATGCCCGGCGGGATCAGATGCTTGGGGAACACCAAGCAGTTGTGCACGAGCAGCTGGGCGTCGGTGATGTAGTAGTTGTGGTCGCCCTCGACCTCGAAGTTGTAGACGGTCGTCACGCCGGCCATGGAGCTGATCCCGGTGATCGGACGGGCGTTGCCCGCCCGGTCGATCAGCGGGTCGCCGATCTTGAGCCGGCCCGCGTCGGTCCAGCCGCGGCCGACCACCCAGAACGGGTGCTGCGGCGTGACCTGAAGCGCGGCGCCGGCCGTGCTCACGGTCAGGATCTCGTTGGCCTGCTTGTTGAACAGCGCGGTCACCCGACGCAGACGAGACTGCCCCGACTGCAGGTCGCGAGCCCACACCCGGTCACCGACGGCGATCTGCTCGATCGGTCTCTGCCCGTCCTCTGTGGACACCGAGGTACCCGCGGGGAAGCAGTTGCAGAGCTTGATGATGTCGGCGAGGATCGAGTCGCCCTTGCCGAGGATCTTCTGCGCCAGCTGGGAACTCTCCAGGAACCTGGCGAGCCCGCCCGCGATCTTGCCGATGGCGGAGGCCACCGCGGGCAGTTTGGCGATCAACAGGATCAGCGAGGCGACGTTGACCACTGTCCACAGGCACGCCGCGACATCGCCCTCACCGAAGCACTTCTTCGCGTCGGTGTAGCCGATGACGTCGAGCAGCACCTGCCCGCCGTTCTCCACGATCCAGTCGAGGAGTCCCTTCTTCGCCGTGTCCATGGCGTTGCGGTATTCCTCGACGCAATCCTGGCCACACGCGTCGCGGAGGGCCTCTTCCTCCTCAGTGGTCAGCGCCGGCCGGTTGTCGCCCTCGCCCGACTTCTCCGCGGCTTCCTTCTGGCGCGCCTGTTCGGCCTTGCGGGCCGCTTCTTCGGCGCGGTCGGCCGCTTTGCCCGCCTCGACCGCGCTGTTGTAGGCGTTCTTGGCGGCATCGGAGGCCCTGACGGCGTGCTCAGCGGCGCTGTCGGCGGCCGCGTTCGCCGCCACCGCGTCGGCTTCGGCACGGGAGGCGGCGCCGCGAGCCGCCTCCGCGTCGGCTTCGGCGCGAGAGGCCGCGGAACGCGCCGCCGCGGCGTCACGTTCTGCGGCAGCGGCGTTCCGACCGGCGATCGCCGCGTCGTTGGCTGCCGCGTTGGCCGCGACTCTTGCTTTGCGCGCGTCCTCGTGCGCCTGGGCGTCGGCCTGGTTGGCCCGTGCCGCCGAAGCACGGGCCGCCGCACCGTCCGCAGCCGCTTCGGCCGCGGCCTTCTGGGCGTCGGCGGCGGAGCGTGCCGCCGCAGCCGACGACGTCGCCGCCGCGGCGGCGGCTTCGAAGGCCGGCTTGACTTCGGCCGCCGCTCGTTCCGCCGCCTGCTGTGCCAGCCTGGCCGCCTCGAGGGCTTCCGCGGCACGGCGTTCCGCCGCCGCGGCCTGTTCGGCACCAACGGTCTTGGCCTGCTGGGCCACCAGGACGACGAAGTCCGCGTCGATGTCCTGGCCGGTGAACGGCGTGACCACGGTGATCGCGGTGTTCGCCGGATCGGTGATCGCCTGCGACGACGCCTTGGCCGCCGACGCAGCCCGCACCGCCAGGCTCGCCTGGGTGGCGGCGGACACCGACTCGGCCGCGGCGGCGTCCGCCTCGGCTTTGGTGCGCTCGGCGGACATCTGCGCCTGCATCGCCTCGTCCGCGGCCTGGTTGGCCAGGTTCACCGCGTTCTGCGCGGCTTCCGCGGACTTGGCCTCGTTGGCGGTCGCGTCCGCCGCGGCCGAGTTCGCCCGCAACGCCGCCGCGTGCGTGGCGGCCGCTTCGGCTTCGGCTTGACCCGCCGCCGCGTTCGCCCGTGCCGCTGCGGCTTGCGCGGCCTGTGCCGCCGCGCGCGCACGTGCGGCTGCTCGAGTGGCTTCGGTCGCGGCGCCACGGGCACCCGCGGCCGCACCTGTCGCGGCATTCGCGGCGCCACGTGCCGCACCCGCCGCGCCGGCAGCCGTGTTCGCCTCACCACGTGCTTGCAGGGCTGCCTGCAGTGCGGCTGCCTCGTTCTGGGTGCCGCGACCGGCGGCTGCCATCGCCTCCATCGCCGCGGCACGTGCTTCAGCCGCACGTTGGTCCCGTTCGGCCTGATACGCGCGGTCCCGTGCCGCAGCGGCATTGCGTTCTTCGCCGTGGGCGTTGGATTCCGCTTGCGCGGCAATGCCGTCCTGCGTTTCGGCCCGCTGCCGTGCGGCGGCCGCGACGCCGGCCTGCCGCTCGGCTTCACCGCGCATCGCCCGTGCGACCGCAGCTTGCTGCTCCGCGCGAGACCGAGCCGCCGCCGCATTGGCCCGCTCGCGTTCGGCGACAGCACGCGCCGCGGCCGCGTTGGCGGCCTCGCGTTCGGCGATGATCCGTTGCTGCCGGGTTCGCTCGGCCGCGGCCCAGGCCTGTGCCTCCGCGGCTTCGGCCGCCTCCCGAGCTGCCCTGGTCCGGGCCGCCGCGTCCTTCGCCGCCTCGGCCTGCACCCGTGCGGCTTCCGCGATCTGGGCCGCGGCGCGGGCGTGTTGCTCGGCGTGCTCACGCCACTTCTTGGCCTGCTCGGCGTGCCGCTCGGCCTTCTCCTGAGCGTTGCGGGCCTGGTCGGTGAACGCCGCCGCGTCGATCGAGTGCGTGGCGGTTTCCGCGGCCAGCACGGCCGCCTGAGCCGCCTGTGCCATGCCCAGCGCCATTTGTGCCCACTGCGAGCCGTAGGGCAAGCCGACCTCGACCAGCACGCCGGCCTGGACCTGAGCCTTGGTCGCGGCCTGCTGGGCGTCCTGAGCCGCCGCGGTCGCGTCGGCCAGCTGTCGGGTCACCTCGGCTTTGACGCCGTTGAACGCGTCCACCGGGTGCTGGCCGCCGGCCTCGTTCGCGGCCAGGATCTGCTCGGCCTTGCGGGCCTCGTTGCCGGCCAGGATCAACGCGTTCGACGACCGTTGCAGCGCGCGAATCCCGTTGCCGTGCTCCACCAGCAGCACCCGGCGTGCCTCGTTGGCCCGTGCCGACCGCTTGGCCAGCTCCGAAAGCGCCTCAGCGGCCTTCTGCCGGGCTTCCTCGTCGGCCAGGAGCTTCTCCCGCGCCTCGGCGTCCTTCCTGGCCGCGTCGAGGTAACCCGTCGCGAGGAACTGCTCGATCGCCGCGTCACCGGCGTCGAGCGCGACCTGTGCCGCGCGCTTGACCTCCGGCCCGGCCACACCGACCAGCATCTGCACGCGTGCCCGGTTCTCGTTCGCCCGGTCCTGCGTGCTCTGGAGGCTCGCGGCGTCCCGCTGTTCGGCGATGGCCTTGCCGTACGTCAGGAACTGGAGGCGGTCCAGATCGGTACCGGCCAGCACGCGGTCCACTTCGGCCCGCAGATACGGCCCGCCGGTGCCGCGCAACGGTTCGATCGCGGCACGATTGCGCCGCGCCTCCTCCGCCTTGCGGTCGTCGGCTTTCTTCTTGGCGACGGTCAGGCCGCCGTTGAGAAACGCCATGATCCCCGGCCGACCGGCGGCCAGCGCGTCCTTGGCCGCGTCGCGGACTTCGGCGTCCTCGGCCAGCTCGGCGTTGTCGGCCACCAGTTGCCGCAGTCGTGGGTCACCGGTGTCCGGAACACCGGCCTGGCCGTCCCATTCCCGGTACGGATCCGGCGGCATCGGCCGTGGTGGCGCCGGATCCTCGGCAGCGGCCGCCAGCAGTTGTGACAGCTGTTGCCGCGTGTTCATCGACGTGCTGGCCGAGGCCGGATGTACCAGCCCGGCGAACACGGCGAGCGTCACCGACGCCGCCAGTGCTCTTCGGATGAGTCTCATCTTGACAGTCCCCCAGCAGTATCGGGGCCCGGCACCCGAAAACCGAGTGCCGGGCCCAGCAACGGGTCAGCTTCGGCTGGTCAGAACCTGTAGTGCCACGTCCGGCCGGTGGCCGGGTCGAAGTCGATGTTGCCGCGCTGGAACGTGCTGCGGCGCAGGTTGCCCGCCTGGAACTCGTCGGTGGTCGGATAGCCGAGGTCGACCGCTGTCTCCCAGCCGAGCGAGGCCCAGTAGTCCCGGATCGCGCCGTACACGAGATGCGCGCCCGTGCTCGGACTCCAGTAGATCGAGATGCCGCGGTCGAAGTGGTTGTAGATGCCGATTCCGTCCGGTGTGCCGGTCGTGTCCTTCACCGGCGGTGCCATCGTGTGGCCACCGGACGCGAGGTACTTGGGCAGGATCGGGGCCGAGACGTTGTGCACACCGGTGCTGGAGCTCCAGTAGGCCCGCGACTTGTCGAAATCGCGGTACCGGACGCCGCCGTCCAGGACCTCACCGGCCTTGGGGCTGCCGACGACGTTGCGCCACGGATCGTCGTTGTACCAGCGCAGCATGATCTGCGTGGTGATGACCGGGTCCGGGTCGGACGCGTTCCAGGTGGCGTCCGGCTTGAACAGGCTCGGCTGGTCCCACGCGAACTGACCGCTGTCGTTGGCGGCCCAGATCGCCGCGTCGATGTGCCGCATGTACCGGCCGGGCAGCGCTTTGGACTCCAGCGAGACCCCCGAACCGTTCAGACCCGGCTTGGCGCACCAGGTGGCGTCCCGCTTGAACTGGTCCGAGCCGTCACTGGCGTGCAGCTTCACGCGGTAGTCCTGCTGACGCAGGTAGCTGCCGACGTGTGCGCCGGACTCGAACGAGAAGCAGGCCGGATCCGCCAGCCCGGCGACGACCTTCCAGCTCGCCTCCCCCAGTGGGGCGTCCCCGGCCGTGGTGCTCGGCGTGCCCGGGGTGATCCAGGAGTCACCGCCGCCGGTGCGCACGAACCAACCCTTCGCGAGGGTTTCCTTCGTGGTGGCCATCAACGACTGGGTCAGCACGGCGTACTGCGTCTCGGACAGGAACTTCGTGACGTCCGCCGGTGTGCCGGCAAGTGCCGCGTTGGCCGCCGCGACCAGCCGTGGACGCAACCGGCTCGCCTCGGCGGCGGCCTTGATCTCGCGCACCTTCTGC
Organism: Lentzea sp. NPDC004789; assembly: GCF_053601075.1. Classification (NCBI taxonomy): domain Bacteria; kingdom Bacillati; phylum Actinomycetota; class Actinomycetes; order Pseudonocardiales; family Pseudonocardiaceae; genus Lentzea; species Lentzea sp. NPDC004789. The sequence continues at coordinate 86,999 of NZ_JBSGBE010000022.1, forward strand.
CGGTCCGCTTCCTCCCGCGCGGCCTTCTCCCGTGCGGCGTCCCGCGCGTCGGCCTGGTAGATGCCGGTGTCGATGAACGCCTTCCAGTCGGCCGGGTTGCTGCTGCGCAGTGCCGTGTTGGCCGCGTTGGTGATCTCGACGTGCCGCGGCTGAGCGAGTTCCGGCGTGGTCAGCAGCTGACGGATGAAGTTGTCGTCGGTCAGCGTCAGCCAGCTCTCCGGTGCGATGACCGGCAGCACCGCGGCGGCGTTCTTCTTGGCCAGCTGTGCCGCCAGTGCGCGAGCCTTCTCCTCGCTCTCCTGCTTGGCCTTCTCGATGGCGTCGCGCTGGTCCTCGACGTGCAGGGTGTAGATCGTGGTGGTGATGAACGTCTTCCAGACGCCAGCATCCCCACCCCACGCCTCGCCGGCACCGGCCTTCACCTTCGGGCCGGTCGAGCGGCGCCACACCTGGTAGACGAAGTTCTGGTCGTTGCCGTCCAGCATCGCCGCGTCCGCCGGGATCTCCGCGAAAGCGGCCGCCTTCTGCCGCGCCTCGCGGGCCTGACGGAACTCCTCCTGCCGGCGGGCGTACTCGAGGTGATCCCGGTCGACGAAATCGTGGATCCCGGTGCGGATGAACGCGGTCGCGTCCGGCGCGTCCGGCGCGTCCACCACGATCCGGTAGACCCGGTAGGCCTCAGCCCTGGTCAGCGGGTACTTGTCCGGGTTGATCTTGTCGTACACCTTGAACACGAAGTTCTTGTCGGACAACACCAGCCACTCGTCACTCGCCTCGCCGACCTCGATCGCGCGAACCGCGCGAACCTTCTCCACCTCGGAGGACTCCGGCACCGCCGTCGCCTTCGGATCCGGATTCTCCTGCGGGACGGCCATCACCTGGCCGGTCGGCAGGTTCTGCGCGGTGGACTGCGGCGGGATCTTGTCGTTCGGCTGGTCCGCGTGAGCGGTCATCGGCGCCAGCAGGCTCATCGCGACGAAGCCGGCGACGAGACCGGTGGTGGTCAACCGTCTACTTTGGACTCTTCGGACACGCATTCCCCAGTACCCCTCTTCATCGATGAGGATGTCAGCGGTTGTTCTCGACGCGCTGTTCGCCGGCGAGGGCGTCTTGCAGCAAAGCGTTCCAGTACGCCGCCTGCTGCCCCGCGCTCGTGCGTTCGGCCTGCCAGGCGGCCTCGGACACCGTGGCCGGATCGATGATCGACGTCCAGTTCGGACCCTGTGCGGCCTGCGCCGCGAGCAGCACCGCGTGCCAGTTCTCAGCCTGACGGTGAGCGAACTCCTGGGCCTCGGACCAACTGGACCGGGCCGGCGCGGTCTGCGAACCCACCTGCTGCCACGCGCGAACGGCCGCGGCCTTCGCCTGTTCCCTGGTCTCGCCGGACGCCTCCAGGGCGGCCTTCTCGGCCGCTTCGGCGTCGGCGACCAGCCGGACGATGGTGGCCCGCCAGTTCATGTTGTCGACGATCAGGCTCTGCCGGAACACTTCCAGGTCCAACCGGGCACCCGTCGCCCAGCCGTAGGCGAAGAACTCGGCCATGTCGTCATCGGTCGAACCGTCTCGCACGGCGTACGACGCACTTAGCCTGACCTGCGCACCAGGGTCGCTTGTGGACAGTGTGCGCACGAAGTCGCGGTCGCGCTGGAGCAACGCCCGTTTCTGCTCACCCACCGTGTCGCGGTAGACCCGGTCACGAGCCCTGGCGGCCTCGTAACCGCTGCGCACGAAGGTCTCCCGCTCGGAATCCGCGACACCCGCGCCCAGCAGGCGTTTGGCCTCCGCGTGCACCTCGGGCGAGTACTCGGCGGTGGTCGTGTCGTAAACCCGCCGGATGAAATCGAGATTCCGGTTGCGACGTTCCTCCGCACGGCGTACCGCGTAGTCGTAGCCGGTAGCGATGAACTCCGCGATGGCCTGCTCAGGTGCGCTGCTGACCAGCGCCGACCACGCCGCCGTGCGAACCGTGCTGTAGGGGTGCGCGCTCGCCAGGTAGCGCACCCATATCCAGTCGTCGGAAGGCTGCGCGTCACGCGGAGACGCGCTCACCACCCGCTGATCGGCGTACGCCGCCGGCGAAACGCCCGTAGGAACAACAGAAACCGTTGCGGCAGCGCAAAGCGCGCATGCCAAATAACGCCAAACCCCAGTCAAATCCGGCCCCCAGTAGCCATCCCCCCACCGCTCACTGTAGGCCACGCAACGTCGGTGTGCTAGCCGCCGTTCAGCGCCGTTGAGTGCCGAGCAGCCTTGGCGCGCAGCAGGGCGAGGGCGAACAGTCCCGCCGGGATGATCAGCCAGCAGGAGAACAGCCGGTAGCCGAGGACGACGGCCGCGGCAGGAGCCTCGTGCGCACCCGCCGCGATCAGCCCGGTGAGCAGGCTCGCCTCGATCATGCCCATCCCACCGGGCGTCAGCGGCACCTGACGCACCAGTTGGACGACCACGTACGCCGTGCCCACCTCGAAGAAGGTCAGCGGCAGGTGGAACGCCTGCGCGACAGCGGCCAGGCAGCACATGTCGGCCAGCCAGTTGACCATCGCGAAGAGGAGTGCGCCGCGCCGGTAGCGCGTCGGCAGGGTCACCATCGCCGTCACCGCGTGCCGCGCGCTCGCCCGCCAGCCGCTCGACGTCCAGTCGTCCTCGGATCCGGGGACGTCCTGCGAGTCAGGCCCGCGCCGGCAGATCGCTTCCCACACCGCGAACAGCAGCAGGACGACCAGGACGGCCACCGCGACCACCGAGGCGACCGGGTGCGTCTGCCAGGTGTCCCGCGGGTGCGCCGCCAGCAGGATGAGGAATCCGAACAGGCACAGCAGTGCCAGACCCGCCGTCGACAACACTCCGGACAGCAGGAGCACGGTCGCCGCGACCTCGGTGCTGGCCCCCGCCTTGCGGAACGCCTTGAAGGCGAACCCCGCCGAGACCGCCGACCCCGCAGGCATGCTGATGGCGATGGCCGAACGTCCGTACGTCACGGCGATCGACCGCCAGATCCTCAGCGACACGCCGAAACCCCGCAGGAGCCACCACTGCTGGCGGGCGAACATCCTCATCGAGACCAGTTCGGCCACCAGCGCCACCAGCAGCCAGCCGGCGTCGGCCGTCCGGATGACCGGCACCAGGTCGGACATCTTCGGCAGCGACCGGTACACCAGCGCGCCCGCCGCAACGAGTGCCACCGCGGTGAGCATTGGTCTCCACCAACGTCTCATCCACTTCTCCCGAAACTTACTAGACGTGATAGTTCCGTTTCGGTGACGGTAGACCTGCCGCCCCACCGGCACAACCAGGGGTCCCGTGTCGCTCCCGCAGTCGGCCAATCGGCCGAACCGCGTCGAGGCCGTCCGCGACGCCGCGCAGCACACCGTCCGCGGGCCCCTCGCCGTCCGGTGCCCGCGGCCGGTACCGCCGTGCCGTGCCACGCGCGTGCCGACGCCTTCACGCCACCATGAGCTGCTCGATCCGCGCGGCGAGCTTGGCGACGGTGAGCGCGTCGAAGAGGTCGGTGATGGACAGCTTGACGCCGTACCTCTTGTTGATCTGACGCACGCTGGTGAACATCATGATCGAGTGTGCCCCGTAGTCGAGCAGTGAGCGGCCGGGGTCGACCCGCGCCACGTTCAGCAACTGGGCCCACATTCCCGCGAGCTCGGCCTCCAGCTCGTTCGCACACTCGGCGGGTGAGTCCACAGCGGACTGATCGAACCGCGCGTCGCGCAGCAGGGCGACGCGGTCGAACTTGCCGTTGCCGGTGGTGGGAATCCGGTCCACCAGCAGGACGTGCGCCGGCACCACGTAGTCCGGCAGCCCGGCGCGCAGGGTGTCCCGCAAGCGGGAACCCTCGATGTCCTCGGTGACCGCGAACAGGACGATCTCCTTGCCGCCGTTGACATCCCGCACGGCGGCCACGGCCGCGCGCACACCTGGTATCGCGCGGGCGACGCTCTCGACCTCGCCGAGCTCCACCCGGAAACCGCGGATCTTGACCTGGTCGTCGTCGCGGCCGAGGAAGACCAGCGTCCCGGTCTCGTCACGCAGCACCTGGTCGCCGGTGCGGTACATCGTCCCGCCGTCGCCGCGGAAGCGGTCCGGCAGGAACGCCTTGGCGGTCCGCGTCTCGTCGTTGATGTAGCCGAGCGCCGGGCACGCGCCGCCGAGGTACAGCTCGCCCGCGACGCCGGTGGGGGCGAGGTGGCCGGTCACATCGACGACGTACGCGGTCACGCCGGTGAGCGGATCGCCGATGGGCGCGTGGTCCGGCCAGTCCGTGCCGGGTGCGGTGAACCGCGCGGTGGTCACCGCGTGCGTCTCCGTCGGGCCGTAAAGGTTGATGAGGGTGCAGTGCGGGTGCGCGTCGAAGAGCTCGCGGATGTCCTGGTCGATGATCAACTGCTCGCCGGACACGCACAGGTGCGTCAGGTGTTCCAGCCGGACGGCCGCGTCCGCGACCGCCTGGGCGAGCGGGCGCAACGCGGCCACCGGCAGGTACAGGTGGGTGACGCGGGCCTGCCGGACGTGCTCGACCAGTGCGGTGAAGTCCTGGCGCCGCACCGAATCCCGCGAGACGATCGTGCCGCCTCCGCACAACGTCGGGACGATCTCCTGGAACGACACGTCGAATCCCAGTGGCGCGTACTGCATGAACCGGGTTTCCGGTCCCATGTCCAGCGCGGCCAGCTGCCAGGCGGTGAGGTTGCGCAACGCGCTCTGCGCCATGTGGATGCCCTTGGGCCTGCCCGTCGACCCCGAGGTGAACATGACGTACGTCGCCTCCGCGTCGGTGGTGACCGCGCTGCCGTGCGACGACGGCAGCAGGTCCGCCACCGCCACGGAACGCACACCGGGCAACGTGATGGCACCGATCAGCACGCGGCATCCCGCGGTGGTGGCCATGTATTCCAGGCGATCCGCGGGCAGCGCGCCGTCCAGCGGCAGGTAGGCGGCTCCGGTGCGCATCACGGCGAGCATCGCGGTCGTGGTGTCGGCGAGGGTGTCGAGGTTCAGCCCGACGACGTCGCCGGAGCGCACCCCGAGCTCGCGCAACGCGGCGGCCGCGCGGCCGGCCCTGGCGTCCAGCTCGGCGTAGCTGATCCGCTCACCCGCTTCCTCGATCGCGATCCGCTCCGGCTGCCGTGCCGTCACCTCGCGGATCCAGTCGACGAGCGAGTGCGTCGCCGGCTCCCGCCAGTACCCGTCCGCGGTCACCGACTCCTGCCGGGACGCGTCCTCGAACAGGCCGGCCAGCGCGACGGCCGGGTCTGCGGCCGCCCGGTCGACCGCGGTCCGCAGCGACGCCAGCACCGCGTGCCCCGCCCCCGCCCCGACCAGTTCCCGGTCGTACTCCAGCTCGATCCGCCACCCGTCGTCGAGGGCGGTGACACCGACCCACAGGTCGAACTTGGCGGTGTGGTTGCCGTGGGAGCGCACCGAGCGCACTTCTTCCGGCCAGGCAGGCACGTCGTACAGGGCGAACAGGGCGTTGAACACGGGGTTCCGGTTGCCGACCCGCTCCGGGTTGAGGCGCTCGACCACCTGGTTGAAGGCGACCTTGCCGCGCTCCCTGGTGAACTCCACCTCCTGGCGCACCGCGGACCGGGCGAAGTCTCCGAACCCGGCCTCCCAGTCCAGCCCGACGCGCACCGGCAAGGTGTTGACGAAGAAACCGGCGAGGCCGATCGCGCCGAAGGTGCGGCGGTTGTAGAAGACGTTCGCGATGGTCACGTCCTCGCTCGCGCTGTGCCTGCCCACCGCGGCGCTCAGCACCGACATGAAGAACTCGTAGGGCGTGATGCCGTGTTGCCGGCAGACAAGGCGAATCGCCTCGCCGCCGACCTCGCAGGTCAGCCGCTCCCCCAGGAACCGCGTCTCGACCGGTCGCTGTGGATGCGGGTGCAGGGTCACCTGTGCGGCGTGCCGCAGGCGCTCGGCCAGCTCGTCGGCCTGCGCGGCGGTCTCCGGTGAGCTCGCGATGCGCTCGTGCGCGGCGAACTCGGCCGCGTACTGCGCGTCCCTGGTCAGCCGCAGCTCGGCGAGCTCTTCCGGCGCCGGGTCGCCGGCGAGAATCCGGTGCAGGTCCTCGAGAACCGGCAGCAGGGAGAAGTGGCAGAACACGATGTGGTGGACGCCGAACACGAGCACGGCCCGTTCCGGCGAGTACAGGTAGACGGCCCGGTAGAGCGGTCCCGCGTACGGATCGAAGTGGACGGCGCCCACCTCGTCGACGACGGCGCGCACCTGGTCCGCGACGAACTCCCTGCACTCGAACGGGAAGCCGGCGTCCTCGGGCGGATCGACGAGCACCGCGTGCGGCGCGGGCGCTTCGCGGAAGAGCGTGCGCAGCGCCGGTTGCGTCCACGTGGTCTTGCGCAACGCCTCCCGCAGCAGCTCCGGCGCGAGCGGCCGGGTCAGTTCGATCTCGTAGGTCAGGTTGTACAGGTGCCGTGCGGGGATCTGCTGGTCCAGCACCAGCAGACCCAGCTGTGAGGCGGTGATCGGAAGCGCGCCCACGGCGGCAGGCCTGCTGACGACGGTGGTCACGAGTCGCTCCTCACTGAGCCGGCCGCGGTGTCGGCGAGCCGCCGGCGGTCGATCTTTCCGTTGCTGTTGCGGGGGAACTCGCGCACCGGCAGGTAGTGCCGCGGGTGCATGTACACCGGCAGCCTGGCCGCGGCGAGCGCCGCGAGGTCCGGTTCGGCGACGTCACCGGTGAACATGACGACGAGCTCCACCTCACCGCTGCCGGCCGTCGCGGGCAGCACGACCACCTCGCCGACGCCGGGGTGGCCGCGCAGCACGGCCTCCACCTCGCCCGGTTCGACCCGGTAACCGCGGATCTTCACCTGGTTGTCCAGCCGGTCGAGGTGCACGAGCACGCCGTCCTCGAACCGGACCCGGTCGCCCGTGCGGTACCAGCGCTGCCCGTCGACGACGGCGAAGCGGCCCTCGTCGCGCGAGCTGTCGAGGTAGCCGTCGAACACCTGGGGACCGCTGACGAGGAGCTCGCCTTCGGTGGCGGGGAGGCTCGCGGCGTCGACGACCAGGACGCGCGCGCCGGGGAACGCGGAGCCGATCGGCACGGAGTGGTTGCTCGTGCCCGGCCAGTCCGCCGGGTCCTCCGGCAGCCGGTACCCGGTGCACGCCACCGTCGCCTCGGTGGGGCCGTAGAGGTTGCTGATCCGGCTCGCCGGCGCCGCGACGGACCAGGCACGGGCCTGCGCGACGGTCAGTTGCTCGCCGAGGAACACGCTGTGCCGCAACAACGGCAGCGCGCCGGGAGTGAGCATCCGCAGCCGCTCGGCGACCGAGACCGCGGACGGCACGGAACACCAGTGCGTCAGGCGGAGCTCGGCGGCGTACCGCACCGGGTTGAGCAGCTCCATCGGCGAGCGCGGCGGCACGAGCGTCGCCCCCGCGCCCCAGGTGGCGAACATCTCCAGCACCGAGATGTCGAAGGTGAGGTCGGCGGTGCTGGGCATGCGACAGCCCGGCCCGAGCTCGATCGCGCCGATCACGTGCCGCAGGAAGGCGGACACGGCGTGGTGCCGGATCGCGACCCCCTTGGGCTCACCGGTGGATCCGGAGGTGAACAGCAGGTAGGCGGGCCGGTCGGCGGGAGGCTGCCGCACCTCGGTCGTGCCTTCGGTCGTCACGGTGGACATGTCGAGCGCGCCGGGCAGGTCGTGGCCCTCGGTGAGCACGACCTCGACGCCCGCCGCCGCGCACACCCGGAGGTTGCGTTCGACGGGATGAGCCGGGTTCAACGGCACGACCGTCGCTCCGAGCCGGAGCGCGGCGAGGTAGCCGGCGCACGCGTCAGCGGTGCGCGCGGCCAGCAGACCGACGACGGTGGGAGCGCCGGCTTCCACCAGCCGTGCGGCCAGTGACTCGGCTCGCCGGCTCAGCCGCGCGTAGCTGTGGACCTCGCCCGCCACCTCGAGCGCGGGCGCGTCCGGGCACGCGCGGACCGAGCGGTCGAACCACGAGTACAACGTGTCCGGTGTCATGACGCCTCCTGCAACGGGGTCAGCAGCTCGATGGCGACGGCGAAACTGTTGTCCACAAGGGACGGACGTGGTCGGCCTCGCTCGAACGACTCGACGGCGAAGCGCAACGACTTGACCAGCTGCCACCAAGCCTCCGCCGCCTCACCGGCCTCGCCGGCGGTCGCCTGGCCCGTCGCGGCGAGCCAGCGCAGCCGGTGGTCCTGGTGCCGGGCGGCGGCCCACACGTCCTCGTGGTTCGCCGCGGCCTCGGCGGGGTCGGCGGTGAACCAGTCCCTGAGGTGCGCCAGCGCCGCCGTGCCGGTCACCCACTCCCCCGGCGTGGTGGCCTCGCGCGTGCTCTGCCGGGTCAGCCAGCGCAGGTGCGTGTGGGGCGGTGGTTCGACGCGGTCGCCGAACACGTACGCGTCGCGCAGCAGTTGCGCCGGAGTCGGGTCGGCGGGCGTGCGCATGGCGGTGATCAGAGCGTCGTCGGTGATCCAGCCGGTGAACGGGAGCTTCTCCCCACACGGCAGCAACGCCGCGAACCGGTCGACGACGTGCCACCTCCCGGTTTCCCGCCCGTCCAGGAGGATCCAGTGCGAGCCGGCACCGACCACCAGCACCCGGCCGTGCCGTCGCAGCTCGGTTTCCACCGCCGCGAGCGCCTCGCCGGGCGCACCGCTGGACCGGTAGCCGAGCGACGTGCCGTCGGACAGGAGCGCCAGCGAACGGCCGTGGTGCGAGAACTCGGGCCGCGCCGTGTCCACCCGCACCGCCAGCCGCACGGACCGGGCGATGTGGGCGCGCACGTCGGGGTGGTCACCGGCCAGGTAGGCGGCGAGGTTGGCGGTGTAGCAGCTCAGTTCAGCGGTCATCGATCTTCCTGTCCCGGTTCGGTGAAGGCACAGCTGAACGGGACCGCCGAGTGCTCCCGCAACGCGACCCAGTCCACCTGGTTCCAGCTGCCGCCCGGCTGGCCCGGCGCGACCGGGACCGTCCACGGCAGACCGCCGAGTCCCTCGCCCGTCGCCTTGACGCACGCCTCCTGCGCCGACCAGACCCAGGCGAACTCCAGTGCGCGGACGTCCTCGGGCAGCGCCGCGAGCCCGGCGGCGTCCGCGGCGGCACAACACCGCGCGATCACCTGCGCCGACACCCCGACCGGCACCTGCACGTCCACCCCGACCGCCCGGCCGGGACTCACCGCGGCCGCCACCCACCCGGCGGAGTGCGACAGGCTGACGCCGACACCGGGCAGCCCCGGAAGCCACGGCCGCCCGGACCCGTGGTGCGCGATCGGGCCGTCGTGCGGCCGTCCGGTGTCCGCGAGCAGGGTCCGCAGCAAGGTCCGCGCGGCCAGGTACTCCTCGGCGCGCCACGGCGGCAGGCCGGACGCGGCGGCGCGGTCGGACGCGGCCACGGGCAGGTCGGCGAGAACCCGGTCCGTGCGGCGCACCGCGCACACCACACCGGGGGAAACCTCGATGGTGGTCATGGGGCGGCCCGGCCAACGCTCGCAACCGGCTGCCGGAGCAGCGAAATCATGCCGCCACCCGCCCGTCCCGCGGAACCGGCAACTCGTCCGCGATCAACCCCAGCAACATCTCGGTGGGCCCGCCCGCGATCCCGAACATCCCGGCGGCCGCCCGCAACGCCTGCGGACCGTTCTCGGCGAACCCGTCCGCCCCGTGCAGCTGCCCGCAGCACGCGAGCACCCGGTCGAGGGTCCGCGCGGCCGCCGCCTTGAGCACCATCGCGCTGGCCGGCGTCAAGCCCTCCGCCGTACGCGCGCACAACGCGTCCAGCGCGAGCTGGTCGACCAGGCACTCCGCGAGCCGCTGCCGTACCGCGTCGCTCTCCCACAGCGCGGTGCCGGCCAGACGGGCGGATGCGTCACCAATAGCCTTGCGGCACAACGCATTCGCCCACGCGCCGGAGAGGAAACGCTCGGTGGTGATGTGCCGGGCGAATCCCGCCATGCCGAATCCGACGCGGCCCACGACGTGCGTCCGCGGCAGCCGGACGTCGTCGAACGTGAAGTGACCGAGGCCCGCGCCCTCGAAGAACGGTGTCCGCGCAGGCTCGACGGACACGCCATCAGCACAGGTCGGCACGAGCACCCACGTGAAGCTGGTGAAGTGCGTGCCCTCGCGGTGCCGGGCCAGGACCAGGGCGTGGTCGGCGAAGCAGGCCGCGGTGATCCAGCGTTTGCCGCCGCGCACGACCACCTCGTCGTCGGCGATGCGCACGGAGGTCGTCATGGCGGTGAGATCGGAGCCGGCGGCGCCCGCGTCGGTTGCCGCCAGGGCCACCACCGCGCGGCCGTGCAGAGCGTCCTGCCAGACCGTGCGCACGGACTCGTCCGTGGCCAGCACCGGGATCACGACCGCGAGCTGCGGGCACAACGACAGCACGTCGCCGAGCGGGTGGTCGAGCTCCTCGACCAGCGCACGGAGCCTGCGCGGCGAGGGCGCGGCGCCCGGTTCCGGGTACAGGCCGGCGATCACGCCGGTGGCGCCCAGCTCGCGCCAGAGGTCATGTCCTGCCAAGGCGCACCTCGGGGTCGAGCAGGGCCAGCCGGCCGTTGGCCAGCAGCAAGCGGTCGTTGCTGTAGTTCAGCGACGCCGACCTGAGGTCGCGCAGGGTGCGTTCCAGGCGCAGCGGCGAGTCGCGCATGTAGCCGTCGCGCAGACCGGTCAGCTCGACGAGGTCGTTCACCGCGGCGAAGCACTGCTCGGCGGCCTCGGTCTTGAGCGCGTTCAACCGCAGCTGGGCCGACGGGACCGACAGGTCGCCGCCGCCGGACACCAGCGCGACGCACTGGCGCAGGCTCGCGTCGACCAGCTCCAGCCGGTTGCGCACCCGGCCGAGCCGGCTCAGCAACAGCTCGGAGCCGAGGTCGGCGGACTTGCGGCCGGACGGGCTGCGCAGCTTCGTCACCACGCGGGACAACGCGCCCGTCGCGGCTCCCAGCCAGCACGCCGACCAACCGATGTGCGCGAGCGGCGCGAACACCTGCACGGTCAGCTCGTGGAAGCCGCCGTGCGCACCGACGACGTGGTGGCCGGGCACGGTTCCGGTCAGCCGCACCGGCAGGCTGTGGCTCGCGCGCATGCCCAGCGGGTTCCAGCTGCCGGTGGCGGTCACGTCGAGGTCCGCGCGGTCGGCGTACACCAGCGACACCTGCGTCGGCGAGGTCGCGCCGAGTGCGCGCATGGTGATCAGGAACCCGTCCGCGTGCTCGCCTCCGGTCACGATCGGGGCGTCCCGGTCGACCACCAGCCGGTCGCCCGCGGTGTCCAGGGCCGAGTCCGACGTCAGCAGGTGACCGCCCTTGCCGCGCTCGGTGGTGACCGACGCGAGGTAGACCTCGCCGCGGGCGATCCTCGGCAACAACGACTCGCGCAAGGCCGGGCCCGCGTGGCTGATCACGGCGGCGACCTGCTGGCAGTGCATCGCGAAGATCATCGCGGCGGACATGTCCTCGCGGGCGATCCGTTCGCTCACCGCCACGAGGTCGCGGAGGCCTCCGCCGCGGCCGCCGTACGAGCGCGGCACCAGCAGACCCAGCAAACCGGTGCGGCGCATGGCTTCCAGCGCCGCCACCGGGAACGCGGCGGCGTCGTCGGTGGCCCGCGCGTGCTCACGGGTCACCGCGGCGACCTCGTCCACGGCCGCGTCGAGCAGGAGCAGCGGCTCGGCGAGCGCGGTCACGACCGCACCCCCGCGGTGAGCTGCGTGACGGCCTCCCAGAGACTGCCCGCGGTCTCGAAGGTGGCGTCGGAGAGCAGCTCGTCGGGCAACGAGACGTCGAAGTTGTCCTCGATCGCGAACAGCAGCTGGATGGCCTGCATCGAGTCGAGGCCCAGCTCGCGCAGCCGCGACTGCGCGGTGAGCTCGCCGTCGCCCGCGAACTTCAGGAACGGGCGGAGAATGTCGGTGAACGCGGTTTCCACTGCGGTGTCCTTCCTCATGAGATGGTCACCGGCCGGCGGTGCAGGGCCAGCCGGGACGCCGAACGGAACTGGCCGTCGTCCACGACGACCTCGGTGGGCAGGTCGTGACCGAGGAAGGCGACGAGGCTCGCGGTGAGCCCGTACGCCCCGACGTTGGGCACGGTCAGCACGTCACCGGGCGCGACGGGCGGGATCTCCGCACCACGCGCCCACACGTCGAGCGGAGTGCAAAGTGGACCCGTCACCAGCGCGGGTGACACCGGCCCGGCGGCAGAGGAGCGCAGCGCGGGAGTGATCACGGGCAGCCGGCGCAACCCGGACATGCCGCCGAGGTGGTTGATCCCGGACTCCAGCACCACGACGCGTTTCCCGTGCGACTCCTTGACGTCGAGCACGCGCACGAGCAGCTGTCCGCACGTGGCGGTCAGATAGCGGCCGGACTCGAAGACGATGCGGGGACCGCCTTCCCGCCAGCCCGGGAACGAGTCGTCCAGCAGCGCGGCGAGTCCTTCGGCCAGACCGGTGAAGTGCGGCAGGTCGCCGTCGCGGGCGAACGGCGCGCCGAAGCCACCGCCGAGGTCGAGGACCTCGAACTCGGTGCGCAGCACCTTGCGCAGGCGCACCGCGGTGTCGAGCGCCTGCGCGAACTGACCGAGCAACGCCTCGGTGTCCCCGATGTTCGTGCCCATGTACAGGTGCAGCCCGGTGACCCGCGCGTGCTCCCTGGACGCGAACAGGTCCGGCCGCGACTCGATCCAGCCGAGGTCGGCACCGAACTGCGACGTCACCCCGGTCATCACGAGACCCTGGCCGGGCACCGGCTGGTCGTCGTTGACCCGCAGCAGGCACCGCGTCCGGGTACCGGTGCGGTCGAGCTGGTCGATCGCGGCCGGCGAGTCCACGGAGAACTCCCGGACGCCGCGCGCAAGCGCTTGCCCGATCTCGGTGTCCTGCTTGCCGGGACCGCCGCAGATGATCTCGTCCGGCGCCCATCCCGCGGCCAGCGCGGCGTCGAGCTCACCGGTCGAGCACACCTCGGCCCGCACGCCGAGCCCGCGCAACGCCGTGAGCACGTCGGGATGAGGGTTCGCCTTGAGCGAGTAGTGCACCACCGACGGCGCGGGCAACGCGGCGGCGAGCAGCGCGTGACTGCGCCTGATCTCGGCGAGGTCGTAGACGTACGCCGGAGTCGGCACCTCATCAGCTCGCACGGCCGCCTCCGCTCGGTGCGGGCACGAGGTGCGCGGCCAGGGCGTTGCGATCGGGCTTTCCGTGCTGGGTCAACGGCAACCGCTCCAGCACGACGCAGCGCGCCGGGATCTTGAACTCCTCGATCTGGCCCTTCATCGCGGTGAGCACGCCCGCCGGGGTCAGCGTGGTGACGGCGAAGAGCACCGCCTGCTCACGTCCGGCGGCCGGCGCCAGCAGCACCGCCTCGCCGACACCGGCCACCCGGCGGGCGGCCGCCTCGACCTCGGTCCCGCTCACCCGGAACCCGCGTTCCTTGTAGATGTCGTCCCGGCGACCGGCGAAGTACAGGTAGCCGTCCTCGTCCAGCCAGCCGTAGTCACCGGTGCGCAGCTCGGGGAACAGGCCGTCCCGGCGCGGGAACCGCTGCCCGGTGAGCTCCGGCCGGCGCCAGTAGCCGGCCATCACGTGCGGCCCGCGGACGACGAACTCGCCGACCTCGCCGGGCGCCAGCGCGCGGCCCTCGTCGTCCAGCACGACGACCTCGGTGCCCGGCAACGGACGTCCGCAGCTGCCGGGACGCAGCAGGTCACCGTCCGGTGGCATGATCGAGACCCGCTTGCACTCGGTGAGACCGAACATGAGCTGCAGCCGCGCCGACGGCACGGCGGCGCGCAGGTCCGCGACCGTCGCCTCGGACAGCGCGGCACCGGTGTTCGTGATCAGCCTCAGCCGCGGCGTCTCCCCCGGCTTGCGCCGGACCAGCCGGATCAGCGTCTCCGCGACGGACGGCACGCCCGCCAGCACGGTGGCACCGGTGCGGTGCAGGGCGGCGAGCAGTCCCGCGCTCGCCTCCGCCGCGGTGCCCATGTGCACCTCGGCACCGCTGAGCGCGCCGAGAAGGACCTGGTAGAGGCCGTAGTCGAAGGACAGCGGCAACGGCGTGAACACCCGGTCGTCCGCCTGGTAGGCCAGCTCGGCCTGCACGGCGCTCGCCGCGAAGACCATCTGCTGGTGCGTGCAGACCACGGCCTTCGGCATCGACGTGCTGCCGGAGGTGTAGATCAGGCAGCAGGCGTCCGCCGCGGTGCCGGCCGGGCCGTGCACGGCGTCGCCACCGGTCGCGCAGGCGTCGAAGTCCACGGCGGCGACGCCGGCGCTCTCGGCGATCGGCGCCACGTGCGCCAGGTCCGAGGTGATCACCAGCTTCGGCGTGCAGTCGGTCAGCACGTGGCGCAGCGCGTGGTCGCGCACCTGGTCGTGCACGATCGCCACGACCACGCCGGCCCTGGACGCCGCGTACACCAGCGACGGGACGCTCAGGTGGGTGGACGCGTGCAGCACCAGCCGGTCGCCGCGCACCAGCCCTCGGCCCAGCAACCACCCGGCGAGCCTCCTGCTCTCCTCCGCCACCTGCCGGTGCGTCGTGGTGGCGGCGCCGTGCGAGATCGCCGGGGCGGAGCCGAACCGCTCGGCGGCGGTGTCCGCGAGGTCGTGCAGGAACTTCGGTTCAGGCATGGGAAACCTCACGCTCGGTGCACCGGGCGAGCAGCGCGGTGAGTGACTCGACACTGGTCAGGGTTTCGGCGGTCAGCTCGGTGCCGGGCACGACGACACCGGTCGTGGCTTCCAGCCTGCCGAGCACGTCGACCAGCCGGAACGAGTTGAACTGGGGCAGGTCGGCGAGCCGGGCCGAGCCCGACACCACCTCCCGCGGCAGCCGCAGCACGTTCGCGAGCGTCGCGACGACCTGGTCGCGCAACGCCCTGTCCACAGTGGACTGCCGGGTGGACTGTGCGCGTTCGCGACCGAGCAGGAGTTCTTCCAGGGTGGTGAACAGCTCGACCGGTTCCGCACGCCCGGCCGCGAGCCGCCGGCCGCCGACGAAGGCCTGTTGCGCGAGTCGCCGCCAGGGATCGGCCGCTTCGGGGGCACCCGTCGCGACGGCGTGCAGCAGGTGCTGCCTGGCCAGCAGCCAGGTCTCCAGCGTCAGCCGATCCCAGGCCTCCGCCCGGTCGGGCAGTTCGCGGTAGGCCGCGACGTACCGGCGCACCACCTCGGGGTCGGCGGGAACCGGATCCGGCACGGCACTCGGCAACGGACCCGGTCGCACCAGCAGACAGGTGACTCGCTGATCGGCCAGGATCGCGCGCAGTTCGTCCCGGCGCAGCGTCAGGACCGCCGGCCGGGCCGCGCCCCACGAGGTGTCGTTGTGGTAGGCGTCGGTCACCACGACCTCGTCCGCGCCGGCGGCCACCAGGAAGCTGTGATCCATGTGGCGCTGCCGGAAGTACGGCGTCCACGGCAACGTGTACGCGTCGGCCACCACGTAGTGCGTGCGCCGGTCCGCCAGCAGCCGGTCGGTGTCGTGGTGCCGTTCGGTGACGACCAGTCCCAGCAGGGACTCCGCCTCACCCAGCCGTTCGTCCACTGTGGAGGAGACCGTTGGCGGATCCATCCACTTCGGAGCGAAACACGTGGTGGCGCCGAGCCGCAGATGGGTGCCGGGGCCGTGCGCGGTGTCGGCGAGCACGGCCAGGTTGACCTGCAGGCAGTCCATCGCCTCGGCGTGGATGCCGGAGAGGACGTCTTCCGGTGTCACGGCTTGCCTCCCACCGGCCGGAGGGTGGCGGTGGCCAGCTCGATCAGATCGTCGTCCGCGTGCTCGTCGTGCAGCTGCCCGGCGAGGTGCTGTTCGTAGGCCCCGAGGTCGAGGTAGCCGTGACCGCTGACGCAGACCAGGATTCCGTCGCGCGCACCGAGGTGCTCCCCGCGGTCGGTCACACCGGTCGTGGCGAGCCGGGCGGCGGCGGCCAGCGCGTGCCCTGACTCCGGCGCGGGCAACACGCCTTCGTGCTGGACGAAAGTGCGCGCGGCCGTGAGCGCCTCCTGCTGACCCACCGCGGTGGCGGCGATCTGGCCGTGGTGGCGCATGGCGGAGAGCAGCTTGGCGGAACCGTGGAAGCGCAGACCCGCCGAGTGCGAGCCGGGAATGGTGAAGTCGCTGCCCACCGTGTACATCGCTTCACTGGGGCCGAAGCCGGTGGCGTCGGTCCGGTCGTAGGCGTACACACCCTTTGTGAGCTTCGGGGTGGCCGTGGACTCGGCCGCCAGCAGCAGCGGCTGGGGCCGCGCGGCGTTCGCGGCGGCGGCGAACATCGGCAACGCGATGCCGCCGAAGTTGGAACCCGCGCCGACGCAGCCCACGACCGCGTCGACCTCGGCTTCCAGGTCACCGAGCTGCTCGGCGGCCTCAACGCCGATCACGGACTGGTGCAGGATGCTGTAGGTCTCCCCGCTGCCGATGGCGAACGCCCGGCCGTCGGCGTCCCGCGCGTACTCCACCGCCTCGCCGATGGCGAGCGCGAGGCTGTTGCCATCGCCGGCCGGGCGCGACCCGATGGCCGTCCGGCCGCTCGGGCTCGCGTGCAGCTCGGCGCCGAGCATGCGCATGAGGGTGCCGCGGTAGGGCTTGCGGGTGAGGCTGTCGCCGACCATGAACACCGTGCAGCGCAAGGAGAACACGGCACAGGCGGCGGCGAGCGCGGTACCCCACTGCCCCGCGCCGGTGCCGGTCACCAGCTCACGCACACCCGCCTGCCGGTAGTAGTGCGCCTGAGCGAGAGCGGTGTTGAGCTTGTGACTGCCTGAGACGTTGCCGCCCTCGTACTTGACGTAGATCGGCACCTTCGCGCCGATCGCCTCGCCGAAGTCCTTGGCGTGCCACAGCGGCGTGGGCCGGTAGCGGCGGTACTGGTCGAGGACGGGTTCGGGGATGTCCCAGAACTCCTGGCGGGACAGGCTCTGCCGGGCCAGCTGCAGCGGCAGGTTCACCGCCACGCCGCCCGCTGTGCCCGCCGCGGGCGGCTGGTCGGCCGGAAGGTCGTGACCCAGGTGTGGCAGGACGCTGTGCCACTGCTTCACGAGCGAGCTCATCGGCAGCCTCGCAGCACCACGTCCACGACGTCGGACACCACGTGGAACCGCTTGCCGGTGAACAGGTCGTCGGGCAGGGTGACGTCGAGCGCGTCCTCCAGCCGGATCAGCATGCCGAGGAACCCGAGCGAGCTGACCCGCAGCACCTCGCCGTTCAGCGGCTCGTCGTCGGACAGCTCGCCGGGGCTCATGGTGAGCCTGGACTCGGCGATGAGCATCTCCTTCACCGCGGTCGCGACCGCGGTGTCGTCGATGTCGGTGGCAGGCATCGGTCAGTTCCTCCCCTGATGGCCGGGCTTCTCACGCAACGCGCCGTCCGCTTCGATCACCCAGGCGCTGGTGGTGAGAGCGTCGAGCGCGACCGGCCCGCGCACGTGCAACCGGCCGGTGCTGATGGAGATCTCCGGTCCGAGCCCCATCGTCGGACCGTCGTGCAGGCGCAGCGATCCGTTGCAGACGATCGCCGCCGCGTCCACGCGCGAACAGAACTGCCCGACCACCTCGCGGTCGGTGGCGACCACACCCTCGGTGTGGCCGGAACCGTTGGCACGCACGAAGTCCACGGCCTCGTCGAGACCGGCGACCGGCCGGATCGCGACGGTCCGGTCCAGGAACTCCCGGCCGCGGTCGTGCTCGGTGAGCGCGGTGAGGGTGACGAACTCGGTGCCGGGCACCAGGTTCGCGGCGGGCAGCTTGAGGGTGCACGGCTGCCGCTGGGCCGTCGCCTCCGCGATCACCGAAGCGACCACCGCGGACAGAATCCGGTCGTCGCACAGCACCGTCTCCAGCGTGTTGCACGCGGTCGGCTCCGGCAGCTTGCTGTCCAGCACGATCCGGGCGGCCAGCCGGACGTCCGCGCTGGCGTGCACGTAGAGGTGGTTGACCCCACCGCCGCTCGCGATGACCGGGATGGTCGAGCCGCGGCGGCAGAAGTCGACGAGACTCGGGCCGCCGCGCGGCAGCACCACGTCGATGGCGTCCGGCCGCTTGAGCAGCGCACGCAGCTGGGCGCGGTCGATGTCGTCGAGGATCGTCACCATCGACTCGGGCAGACCGGCAGCGCGCAACGCGTCCGCCACGACCGGTGCCAGCGCGCGGTTGGTCGCGCTGATCTCCTTGCCACCGCGCAGGATCACCGCGTTGCCCATGACCACCGGCAGCAGCGCGCCCTCGACGGTCACGGTCGGCCGCGCCTCGTAGATCATGAAAACCACGCCGAGCGGCTTGCGGATCCGGCGGGCGCGCAACGGGCCCACCTCCGCGCTCTCATGAGGTTCAATCAGGGCCTGGCGCACGGAGTCGATCAGCGCGAGCACCGCGTCGAGCTGGGGATCGGCCAGCCGGACCCGCTCGACGAGCACGTCCGGCTGCCCCTGGGCGCGCATCGCGCGCAGGTCGGCGTCGTTGGCCTCGCGGACGGTCTTCCACTCGCGCCGTAGTGCGCCGGCGAGCTCGTCGCAGTACCGCAGGTACGCGGCGGAACCGATCGGCGGTGCGGTCCGCAGTGCGGCGCGCACCTGTTCGAGCATCTGGTCAGTCAACGGGGCTCCTACCACATGAACTGGCCGCCGTCGACGATCAGGCGCTGACCGTTGACGTACGAACCTGCTGAGCTGACTAGGAATTCGAGTGCGGCCGCGATGTCGTCGGTGTGCCCGAGCCTGCGCTGCGGGATCTCCTCGACGACGCGCTCGCGCGCAACCGGGTCGCGCAGGTGGAAACGCGTGACCAGTTCCTCGGTCTCGATCATGCCGGGCACCAGGCAGTTGACCCGGATGTCCGGCGCCAGTTCGAGAGCGAGGCACTTGGTCAGCTGCATCAACCCGGCCTTGCTGGCGCAGTAGTTCGCACCGTTGACGCGCGGCCGGATGCCCGTCGTGGCACCGATGTTGACGATGACCGGGTCCGGCTGCGCGCGCATGTGCGGCACGAGCGCCCTGGTGAGCAGGAACGCTCCGGTGAGGTTGGTGCCGAGCACGGTGTGCCAGTCGTCGTCGGTCAGGTCGAGGAACGGCTTGTCGACGTTGAGGCCGGCGTTGTTCACCAGCACCCGCACCGGCCCGTGGTTCGCGGCCAGCGTTCGCACGGCCGCCGTCACCTCCGCGCTCGCCGACACGTCGCACGCGAGGGCGGTGAAGCCGGGGCCGAGCGCGGACCGCGCGGCCGCGGCTTCCTCCTCGTTCGCGTGGTACAGCGCGACAACGCGGTGACCGAGCTTGAGCAGCCGTTCGCTGAGCGCGCGGCCGATGCCGCGGGTACCGCCGCTGACCACCGCCAGCGGGCCGGTCATCGGTACCGATCCGAAATCGGGCATGGCACTGCCTGCCTCCTGAGTGCGGGGGTGAGGGACCGGAGGTCACGGCTGCAACGGGGTGCAACCGGTGAACCGGAGGGCCTTGCTTTCGCCCTCGACGTAGTGGCCGATCCGCAGACTGGCCGACAGCGCGTGATCGTTGGAAGGACCCGCGAGGAAAACGACGACGTGCGACAGCGGGGCCTCCGTGCCGAGCCAGATGTGCTCCACGGATATCGCGGCGTCCGCCGCGGCGTCCAGCACGGTCTGCCTCAGCACCTCCAGTGACGGAGGCAGACAGCCGGAATCGTGTTCGAAGGTGAGCCGGACGCCGTGCACAACATTTACCCCAACGTCGAGGGAAACGGATCAGCTCACTGCCAGCCGTTGTTGTCGGAATTGACACCGATCGTCGTGAATGCCGTCGAGGCGGTTGCGGCCGGAGTGAGAGTCAATGCACCCGCAATCGCGAACATCGCAATGCAGGCAATCGTCGAGAACTTCTTGGCGGCAGCCGAAGTCGTCGTGTACATGAATGTGCTCCCCAGTTCCAGAAGAATCAGTGCGCGACCTCCGGGTCGTCCCGGTGAGGCGCCTTGCTGCGATGACTCGATTCTTTCCGCGCCAAGCGGGCTTGTCATCACTGATGGGGCTTCAGGGAGCTGTCATGGCAGGTGTGTGCCACGACTCCGGTAGCCCGCAGCTGGTTTGCGGAGAAGCTGGTCCACGTCGCGGGGCGCGAGGTAGCCTCACCGACAGCAAGTACGTGCGTACTGTGAGCACCCGGGGGGCTCTGTGGAAGTGCTGACTCTGTTCGGCCTGGGCGCTGATGCGGACGCGGTCTACCGCACGATGTTGCGGGATCCGGCCGCCGGAGTGCCGGAGGTGGCCGGCCGGCTGGGTTGGCACGTCGACCAGGTCCGGCAGGCGCTGGACGAGCTGAGCAGGCTGTCGCTCGTCCGCCCGTCGTGGGAGGTTCCCGGCAAGTACCAGGCGGTGGCGCCCCAGGTGGGGCTGGCCGCGCTGCTCTCGCGCCAGGAGGCCGAGCTGCGCGAGCGCCAGGGCCAGGTCACCGCCAGCAAGGTCGCGCTCGAGCACGCCATCGAGGAGTACGCCGAGGTCCAGCGGCGCCAGCAGTACGAGGGCGTGGAGCAGCTGCTCGGCATCGACTCGATCAGGGGCAGGATCGAGGCGCTCGCGCACGAGGCCCGGTCGGAGATCATGGGTTTCGCGCCGGAAGGTGCGCAGACCCCGGAGAACATGGCGGCCAGCAAGCCGCTGGACGCCGAGATCATGCGTCGCGGCGTGCGGCTGCGCACGATCTACCTGAACAGCATCACCAAGGACAGTCTCTCCATGTCCTACGCCCAGTGGCTGGTGGAGCAGGGCGGCGAAATCCGCTCGATGCCGGTGCTGCCACTGCGGATGATCATCTACGACCGCCAGGTGGCGATGCTGCCGATGGACCCGGAGAGCAGCACGGCCGGTGCCGTGCTGCTGCGCGGGGCGGGCGTCGTCACGGCGCTGTGCGAGCTGTTCGAGCAGGTGTGGGCCTCGGCCACGCCGCTGGGCGTGGCGGCCGGGTCCACCGACGACGGGTTGACCCCGCAGGAACTGGCGGTGCTCAGGCTGCTGGCCCAGGGCAACACCGACGAGGCGGTGGCGCGCAAACTCGGCGTGTCGGTGCGCACCGGCCGGCGGATCGTCGCGGGTCTCGCGGCGCGGCTGGGAGCGCAGAGCCGGTTCCAGGCCGGGGTCGAGGCGACCCGGCGCGGCTGGCTCGACGCGGCACAGCGGGACCACGCGAGCTGACCACGTCGCGGAGAAGCGCCGCGGGTCTCGCGGCACCAAGCCGATCCCACACCGGCGTGGAAGCGACCCCGCACAGCAGGACCACACGAACTGACCACGTCGCGGAGGAACGCCGCGGATCTCGCAGCACCAAACCGATCCCACACCAGCGTCGAAGCGCCCCCGCACAGCAGGACCACACGAACTAACCACGTCGCGGAGAAGCGCCGCGGATCTCGCAGCACCAAACCGATCCCACACCAGCGTCGAAGCGGCCCACCACCACGCGAGCCGGCGACGTTGCCCCAGGTCGCGCGGGCGAACTCCCCCACGCGACCCGGTCAGCCCGTGCCGGTCAGCCCGCCTCCATCAGCGCACGGCGGTCGACTTTCCCGTTGCCGGTCAACGGCAGTTCGTCCAGCACGGTGAACCCCGCAGGCACCATGTACTTCGGCAGCTTCGCCTCCAGGAACTCCCGCAGCCGCCCGGTGTCGACCCCGCCGTCCCGCGCGACCAGGTACCCGCGCAGCACCGGGATGCCCTGCCCGGTCCGTGCGGCGACCACCACGGCGGCGTGCACGGCGGGGTGCGCGGTGATCGCGGACTCGATGTCGCCCAGCTCGATCCGCACGCCCTGGATCTTCACCTGGAAGTCCTTGCGCCCCAGCAGTTCGACGTTGCCGTCCGGCAGGAACCGGCCGAGGTCGCCGGTGGCGTAGGCGCGCCGGCCGGAGGGCAGCACGACGAACTGCCGCGCCGTGCGTTCGGCGTCGCGCCAGTAGCCGTGCGCCAGCCCGATGTCGCTGACCAGGTACATCTCCCCCGGCACCCAGACCGGGCACGGGCGCAGCTCCTCGTCCAGCACGTGCACCTGCTGGTTGGTGAGCGCGGTTCCGTAGGGGATGCTCGGCCAGCCGGGGTCGACCTCGCCGATCGCGTACAGGGTCGACCACACGCACGCCTCCGCCGGTCCACCGCCGGACACCACCTCGACGTCGCCGTTGAGCGCGCGCAGGCGGCCGGGCAGCGCGACCGGGATCCAGTCGCCGCCGATGAGCGCGAGCCGCAGCGACCGCAGCCGGTCGGGGCGGCGGGTCACCTCCGTGTAGAGCACCAGCATTTCCAGCAGCGCGGGCACCGAGTGCCAGAACGTCACGCCGTGGTCGGCGACGAGCTCGGCCCAGTGCGCGGGGTCCGGCTTGGGTGAGGGGTCCGGCACCACGACCGCGGCGCCCACGGAGAGCAGGCCGAACGAGTCGAGCACGGACAGGTCGAACTGCAGGCCGGACATCGCGATCACGCGGTCGCCTGCCCCGATGCCGAAGCGGCGGTTGATGTCGGCGATGGTGTTGAGGGCGCCGCGGTGGTCGACCATCACGCCCTTCGGCACCCCGGTCGAGCCGGACGTGAAGATCACGTAGGCGAGGTCGGCCGGCGTCGCGACCGGCTCCAGCGGCGTGTCGTCGAGCCCGTCGAAGTCGGTGTCGACCCGCAGCCGGTTCACCTGCTCCGGCCAGTGCAGCCGCTCGTCGACGACCGCCTGGGTGAGCACGTGCGAGACCTCACCGCGTTCCAGCACCACGTGCATGCGTTCGGTGGGGAGCGTGACGTCGACCGGCAGGTAGGCGGCGCCGGCCGCGAGCACGCCGTGCACCGCGACGATCTGCTCCCAGCCCTTCTCCATCGCGACGGCCACCAGCTGGTTCGGCCGCACGCCCAGCTCACGCAGCTTCCTGCCGACCTGGTTCACCCTGCTGGTGAACTCGCGATAGGTGATCTGCCGGTGCGCGGTGATGACGGCGGGCGCGTCGGGACGCAGCCGCGCGTGCTCGGCGACCGCGGTGTGCAGCAGGCCTTCCGGCGCGGGCGCGGCCGTGTCGTTGACCTCGGCCCGCCGGTCGAGCTGCCACTGCGGCAGCAGGTCGAACCGGGTGCGGGACGCGACGTCGCCGGGGTCGCGCAGCTCGGCCAGCAGCCGGTCGAACGCCTCGAACATGTCGTCGACCATGCCGGCCGGGAACGCCGTGTCGCGCGAGTGCCACTCGCAGCGGTCGCCGACGAGCCGCAGTTCGAGATCGGCGTCGGGCACCGAGCCGGCCTCGAACGTGACCGCGACCGGAAGATCTCCGCCCGCTGCCGGCCGCGCACCGAGCTCCAGCTGGGCGTGCACGGAGGCGAGCCGCTCGGCGAAGTCACCCCCGTCGTCGAAGACGAGCGCGGTGCCGCCGGGCAGCCGGACGGAGAACCGCGGGCTCCTGCTCCACGCGTGCAGCACCTCCGCGAAGGCCGCCACGGCCACCGCGTGGCTGGACGCTCCCGGCCACGCCACCGGCGCCGCGCACTCCCTCCGCCGCGGCGGTGCGTGCCGATCACCCGGCGCGGACGGGAGTCCGGGCGCGGAGGGCAGGTCGAGCGCCGGTGCCAGCGTCATCAGCTCACCCTCCCCAGCTGCGCCGACGCACCGGCGATGGCACCGAGCCACCGCTTGAGGTCCGCGACGGTGTGCACGTGCGCCAGGCCCTCGATGTCCAGCTCGGCACCGGGGTCCGGGCGCAGTTCGGCGATCATGCGGAAAATCGAGAGCGACACCACCCCGGCGTCGACGAGTGTGGTCGAATCCGTGAACGAGCCGGCTGCGTGCGACTCGATCAGCGCGTGGATCTGTGCGGCTGAGCTCATTGCGTGAATTCTCTTTCCGGTCGGTGTACGCGTTGTCTCCTGCCGCCGAGCGTAGATCCGCACAACCGCATCCGCACCGGTTCCAGGGGTGGCAGGGAACTGTCATGGCAACAAGCGCCCAGTGCGACCCGATGCGCTGCCATCTAGCGTTTCCGGCATCGGGTTTCGACGACGACAGGGGTGTGTCGCAGGTGAGCGGAGAAACCGGGTTCAAGGTGGTGCGCAACGAGTTCGGACACATCTCCGTCTGGCCGGCCGCACGTGCGCAGGCACCGGGATGGCACGACCACGGATTCAGCGGAACTCGCGAGCACTGCCTCGCACACATTGCGGAACTCGGCGACGTGAGGAACGAACGATGACGGCAGTTGTCACCGGGCTCGCCCGGCCACCCGAGGAATGGTTCGACACGGCACGACCGTGGCGCCGGGACGTGGTGGTGCCCGAGCTGCTCGCGGAGGCCGCACAACGGCACGGCACGCGCCCGGCTCTCGTGACGGCACAGGGCACGGCGTACACGCACGCCGAGCTGTTCGCGGCGACCGGACGGACGGCCACCCTGCTGCGTGAGCTCGGCGCGGGACCCGGCAGCTTGGTCGGCCTGCTGTCCGATCACCACCCCGAGGCCGTGCGCGGCATCATCGGGACGCTGCGGGCGGGAGCCGCCTACGTGCCGGTCGATCCGCGCTGGCCGGCCGACCGGATGGCACGGGTGCTGAACCAGGTCGGGTGCGACCGGCTGCTCGTCGACCGGGCGAACCTCGCCCGTGCCGCGGAGCTCGTTTCGCGCGTTCCGACGCTGCACCAGCTGGTGTGCCTGGACGGCCCGTCCACCGACGTGCCGGGCGCGCACGTGTGGGGCACCGATGCCGCCGACGCGGCCGAGCCGCTGCCGCACGCCGCGGTGGGCTGTGGACCGGAAGACCTCGCGTACGTCATCTTCACCTCCGGCTCCACCGGCCAGCCCAAGGGCGTCATGGTCCGGCACCGCACCGTCGTGAACGCCTTCGAGTGGGTCAACCGCGAGTTCGCGGTGACCGCGTCGGACCGTCAGCTGCTGGTGACGTCGTGGGCCTTCGACCTGTCCGTGCACGACACCATGGGGGTGCTGAGCGCCGGCGGGTCCGTGCGCACCGTCCCCGACGACGACCTCGTGAACCCCGGTGTGCTGGCCAGGATCCTGGACACCGAGGAGATCACCTGCCTGACCGCGGGCCCGGCCGCGATGTCGCTGATCCTGTCCAGTGCCGGACCGCGGGCCGGTGGGCCGGCGCCGTCGCTGCGGCTGGTGCTGACCGGCGGCGACTGGATTCCGGTGAGCATGCCCGACGCGATCCGCGAGCGCTTCCCGCGCGCCGAGGTGGTCTCCGCCGGAGGGGCGACCGAAGCGACGATCTGGTCGAACTTCTACCGGATCCGCGAGGTGGATCCCGGCTGGCCGAGCATCCCGTACGGCACACCGCTGCAGAACTCCCGCTACTACGTGCTGGACGAGAACTACGACCACCAGCCGATCGGCGAACCGGGAGACCTCTACATCGCCGGGGAGTGCCTGTCCGAGGGTTACTTCGGCGACCGCGCGCTCACCGCGGCCAAGTTCCTGCCGGATCCGCACTCCCCGCTGCCCGGCGGCCGGATGTACCACACCGGGGACCGCGCCCGCTGGCTGCCGGACGGCAACCTCGAGTTCCTGGGCAGGCTGGACGACCAGGTGAAGGTGCGCGGCTACCGCATCGAGCTCGGTGACGTGCAGGCCGCGCTGGCCACCCACCCCGCGGTCGGCGCCGCGGCGGTGGTCGCGGTCGACGTGGCCGGTGCACGCGGACTGGTCGGCTACTACGCCTGCCGGACGGGCGCCGTCGCACCGGGCGAACTGCGCGCACACGTCGCGAAGCTGTTGCCGGAGTACATGATTCCGAGCTCGCTGATCCCGTTGCGGCACATCCCGGTGACGGCCAACGGCAAGTTCGACCGCGTCGAGCTGGCCAGGCGGGCGAAGCAGGCGCTGCACGTGCACGGCCCGGAGTGCGGCCGTTTCTGCGTGGGGGAGTGAGGAACGATGACCGAGAACGTGTTGACCCGCATGGCGGGTACCGATGATCCCGACCTCGACGTGGTGGTGTTCCCCGGCGCGGGCGCGGGCCCCGCGTCCGTCGCGTGCTGGCGGACCCTGCTGCCCCTGCGCTGGCGCCTGCACGCGGTGTGCTTTCCCGGCCGCGGCACCAGGTTCGGCGACCCGATCGGCACCGACCCCGCGCCGTTGATCGACGAGGTGGTCACCGAGATCCAGCGGCGGATCACCGCCCCGACCGTCCTCTTCGGACACAGCCTGGGCGCGTTCTGGGCGCTGGAGGCCGCGGCGAAGCTGAACCCCGTGGCGCTGGTCACCGCCGGCGCCTACGCGCCGACGCCCGGCGAGCCGATTCCGCGGATCGTGTCGACCCACGAGGACGACCACGAGTTCACCAAGGCACTGATGATCGCCAACGGGATCACCGATCCCGGCATCGCCGAGCAGCTGGCCACGGCGTGCGTGCCGATCATGCAGGGGGACATCGCGCTGGCCAACGTGTGGACGGCCCCCGCCGAGCCGCTGTCGTGCCCGATCCTGTCCTACTTCGGCACGCAGGAGCAGCTCCCCGGCCACACGTGGGAGCGGCACACCACCGCCTGGAGCGAGCAGATCACCATTCCCGGTGACCACTTCTTCTACCAGACCTCCGCCTTTGCTTTGATCGACGACATCGCGTCGCGGCTGGAAGCGGTGCAGGAGACCAGGTTGAGGACGGTCACAGGATGAAACTCGGTTCCGCCGGACTGGTGCTGCGGCACCCGCAGATCCGGCTCCCCCTGCTCGGTTCACTGATCGGCCGCGTCCCGCTCGGGGTGGCGACGGTCGCGCTGCTGCTCGGCGTGCAGGCCGCGACCGGATCGACGGAGGCGTCCGGGATCGTCACGGCGGCGGCGACCGTCGGTGTGGCGGCCGGCGCGGTCGTGCAGGGCAGGATGCTGGACAGGTTGCCGCGCAAGGCGGTTCTCGCGTCGTTCGCCTGCGTGCAGATCGTGGCGCTGTGCCTGCTCGCCGTCGCCACGTCGGCCAAGGCTCCGCTGGTGCTGCTGGCCGGACTGGCCCTGCTGTTCGGGCTTTCGGTGCCTTCGCTGACCGCGACGACGCGGTGGCTGATGCGGTCGGTCGTGACGGAGGACGAACTGCCGGCCGCGTTCACCCTGGACACCGTCGTCCTGCAGTTCCTGTTCGTGATCGGCCCTTCCGCGGCGGCAGTGGTGACTTCGCTGTTCGGACCCTCGCCCGCGCTGTTCGGTTGTGCCGTCTGCATTCTGGTCGGTACCGGGATCTTCCTGCGGACCGCGGCGCCGGACCTGCTGGTGCCGGCACCGAAACCGGTCAAGTCCACTGTGGACGCTCAGAGTGATCACGCACGGCCCACGTTGTACATCGCGGTGTTCCTGCTCGCGATGGCGTTCGTCTCGACGTCGTCCGGGTTCCTCTCGCTCGGCATCACGGAGCTGGCCACCGTCCGGCAGGGATCACTGGAACCGGTCGGCATCGCGTTCTCCGCGATGAGCATCGGCAGCCTGACCGGCGGGCTGGTCTTCGGCGCGCTGAAGTGGAAGAGCCCGCTGGCGACGCAGTACGTGCTGCTCGCCACCGGCAACGCCGCCCTGCTCGCGGTGCTGACCACGTTGCCCGCGTTCGGCGTCTTCTACGTCGTGATCGCGGTGGCGGGCCTGTTCCTGTCGCCGCTGGCGAGCCTCGCCAGTCAGACGCTCGACCGGCTCGCGCCGCCGTCGGCGTGGATGCAGACGCAGGGCTGGGGCACCGTCGCCAACACCGCCGGTCAGACAGCCGGTCTCGCCGCGGGCGGCATCGTCGCCGGGCTGGCCGGACCGGTACTCGCCTTCGCCTGCTCCGCGGGTGCGGTCGCGCTCGCGGCGGTCGTCGCAATGCCGACCCTTATGCGTGCGAGCAGGAAAGCACCGAACGGCGCCGAAGAGCCGGCGCCGGCTCTAGTTCCCGAGGAGAAGACGTGATCGACACAACGGCGCAGCCGCGCTGGCAGGTGGTGAGCACCCGGTCCGGCCGGTACAGCGTCTGGCCGGCCACCAGGCAGGTCCCGGACGGCTGGACGGCGGCGGGCCGCACGGGCGACAGGTCGGAGTGCCTCGCCTGGATCGCCGAGCGCTGGACCGACGAACGGCCGGCCGGGGTGGGGGCGGCGCACCGATGAGCACCCGCTGGCTGCTGCGCGCACCCGACCCCGCGGCCGAACGGCTGCTGCTCTGCCTCCCCGTCTCCGGGCTGGGCGCCACGACCTATCGCGACTGGCCGGCGCACATCGGAACCACCGACGTGGTCCCGGTTCAGCCTCCCGGCAGGGAGAACCGCACGAGGGAACGCCCGCACACCACCATGGCGGAGTTCGCCGCCGCAGCCGCCGACGAGCTGCTGCCCGTGCTCGACCGGCCCTACGCGCTGTTCGGCCACTGCCTCGGCGGCAGGCTGGGCTACGCGCTGGCCGTCGCCCTGGCCGAACGGGGCGCGCCACCGCCGCAGCGGTTGTTCGCGTCGTCCTGCCTGGCGCCGCACCAGGGCGGGCGGTTCGGGCCGTTCCTGCCGGAGATGACCGACGACGAGTACCTCGCGGAACTGCGCCGCGGCTGCGAGCGCCGGGGCGAGGTCGTACCGCCGGACGAGCTGCTGGCGCTGGCCGTCCGGGTGCTGCGCGTGGACGTCGAGCTGTCCTGCGGTTACGCCCCGCCCGGACCGGCCGGGGATCCGCTCGCCATCACGACCATCGGCTGGACCGGCGACACCGACGTCGATCCCGGTGCCATGACGGAGTGGGGGCCTTACGGCGAGATCCGGCACGTGGTGCTGGACGGCGACGAGTTCTCCTTCAGGGCCATGCCGGAGCGGCTGCACCGCCTGCTCGAGGCCGAACTGACACTGGAAGCGAGCGTGCGATGACGATCATCGATGTTTCCCCGGCCGACGTGCGGGTGCAGACCCTGACCGGTCTGGTCGCCCGCTCGGTCGCCGAGTTCGGCGACCGGGTCGCGGTCACCGACGAGACCGGGTTGCGGATGACCTACGCGGAACTGGACGAGGCCGCCACGCGGCTCGCCGGGGTGCTGGTGGGTTCCGGTGTGCGGCGTGAAGACCGCGTCGGCGTGTATCGGCGCCGTGGCGTGGACTTCGTCGTGTCCGTGCTCGCGGTGCTGCGTGCGGGCGCCGCCTACGTCGCCGTCGACGACCGCTACCTCGACGCCCGGCGCGACCTGATGCTGACCGCCGCCGGCTGCCGGCTCGCGGTGGTGGACCCCGACTGGACCGACCGCCTCGACGGCGTGTGCGAGACGCTCGGGTGGAGTTCCGAAGAGCCCGCGGAGATCGTCGCGGCCGAACTCCCCGAACCCTCACCGCAGGACGCGGCCTGCGTCCTGTTCACCTCCGGGTCGACCGGCACGCCCAAGGGAGTGGTGCTGGAGCACCGCAACGTGGCGGCGTTCGCGGTGAACCCCGCACTGCCCCGGCTGCTGCCCGCGGACCGGGTCGCGCAGATCGCGAACGTCTCGTTCGACGCCGTGCACTTCGAGATGTGGGGTGCGCTGGGCGTCGGCGCCGAGCTCGTCGTCATGCCGTCGCTGCCCGATCTCGTGCAGTCCGACCTGCGCCGGGAACTGCGCCGCCGGCGGATCACCGCGATGCTGGCGCCGACGATGGCGTTCAACCACATCATCAGCGAGGACCCGGACGCCTTCGGCGGGGTGCGCGTGCTGCACACCGGCGGCGACGTGGTGCGCCCGTCCGCGTGCCGCGACCTGCTCGCCGCGGGGTTCGACGGCACGCTGTGCAACCTTTACGGCCCAACCGAAGCGGCCACCGCGGTGACCGTGCACGAGATCGTCGAGGTGACGGACGAGGCGGTGAGCGTGCCGATCGGCTCGGCCGTCGCGGGCGCCTCGCTGTACGTCCTCGACGACCTGCTGGAGCCGGTGCCCGCCGGACAGCCGGGTGAGCTGCACATCGGCGGAACCGGTGTGGCACGCGGATATCTGCGCGATCCCGCGCGCACGGCAGAACGTTTCCTGCCCGACCCGTTCGCGGGCGGCGGCGCGGTCATGTACGCCACCGGCGACCTCGTGCGCGACCGCGGTGACGGCGCGCTCGAGTACCTCGGCCGCGCGGACGACCAGGTGAAGATCCGCGGCTACCGGGTGGAGCCACGCGAGGTGGAGCGCACGCTGCTGGGCTGCACGGGCGTGCTCGAGGTCGCGGTGCTCGCCGTCGGCGACGGGCAGGACCGCAGGCTGGTCGCGTTCGTGGTGGCCGGCCCCGCGACCGGTCCGCACGAGGTGCGCGCCCACGCGGAACGGACGATGCCGGACTACCAGGTGCCCGCCGAGATCGTGGTCGTGCCGGAGATCCCGGCGACCAGTCACGGCAAGCGCGACAACGCCCGGCTGCTCGGCGTGCTCGCCGACCGTGAACGCAGGCGCGGCACGTTCCGCGAACCGGCGACCGACAGCGAGCGGTACCTCACCAAGCTGTGGGAGTCGTTGCTGGGCATGGAGAACGTCGGTGCGGACGACGACTTCTTCGCCCTGGGCGGGCACTCGATGCTCGCCTTTCGCGTGCGCAAGCGGATCCAGCGCGAGCTCGGCATCACGATCGGGCTGGAGGACATGCTCGAAGCCACCGTGCTGAGCGAGCTCGCGTCCACGATGGACCGTGCCCGTGCCGAGGTCGTGGAGTCCGTGTCATGACCGCCGTGCTGAGCGTCGACCTGACCGACACCGAGCTCTTCGTCACCGGCGACCCGCACGCGGCGTGGGCCCTGCTGCGCCGCGAAGCGCCGGTGTACTTCAACCCCACCGAGGACGGCGGGTTCTGGTCGCTGACCAGGTACGCCGACGTGATGGCCGCCTACCGCGACCACACCACGTTCAGCTCCGCGCACGGCGCGATCCTGGGCGGCTCCTACCGCAGCGGCGTGGACACCGCCTCCGGGCGCATGCTGGTCGCCGCCGACCCGCCGCAGCACCGCCTGCTGCGCAAGCGCATGCAGCGCGTGTTCGCCACCGCGATGGTCGAGCGGGTGCGCGCTCAGGTGCGGATCCGGATCGACGGCGCACTGCGCGCGCTCGTGACGGCAGGAGGTGGCGACTTCGCGACCGACGTGGCGCTGGAACTGCCGCGCGGCGCCCTGATGGCGATGTTCGGCATCGACCAGGACGAGGCGATGGAGCTGCTCGGCCTGACCAGGGCCATGATCGGCTACCGCGATCCGGCGCACACCGGCGGCATCGAGAACACCGCGCTGCGTCTCGCGGCGGCGCAGGCCGACGTCTTCGACTTCTTCACCGACCTCGTGGCCCGCCGCGCGGGTGCCCCGGGCGAGGACGCCGTGAGCGTCCTGATGGCCCACGAGCCGGGTGAGCGGCCGCTCGACGAGGAAACGTTGCTGTTCAACCTGATGAACCTCGCGGTGGGCGGCAACGAGACGACCCCGCACAGCGCCAGCGGCGGCTTGCACGCGTTGATGGAGAACCCCGGCCAGTGGGATCGGCTGATGGCGGATCCGGAGGTCGTGCCGACCGCGGTCGACGAGGTGCTGCGGTGGACGTCCACCAACGCCTACGTGCAGCGCGTCGTGACGAAGCCGGTCGAGATGCACGGCGTGTCACTGGCCGAGGGCGATCTGGTCCTGCTGTGGAACGCTTCCGCGAACCGCGACGAGGAGAAGTTCCCGCAGGCACACCGGTTCGACGTCGCGCGCAAACCCAACCAGCACATCTCGTTCGGCAGCGGCGTGCACCACTGCATCGGCGCAGGCACCGCACGACCGGAGCTGACCGAGCTCCTGCACGCGTTGCGCACCACCGGCAAGCGCCTCGTGGCCGCCGGTCCACCGGAGCGGTTGCGCTCCAACTTCATGCTCGGGATCAAGCACCTGCCAGTGGAGGTGACGGGCTGACATGTCGGCCACGGAGAACGTCTACCCGGTTTCCTCCGCCCAGCGGCGGCTGTGGTTCACGCAGCAGCTGCACCCGGAGAGCTGTGCCTACACGCTCGGCCACGTCTTCCGGCTGACCGGGCCGCTCGACCTGCCCGCGCTGGAGAAGGCGGTGATCGCCCTCGCGGACCGGCATCGCGGCCTGCGCACCAGGTTCGCCGAACGCGACGGCGTGCCGGTGCAGATCGTCGACCCGGTGTGGCGGGGCGAGGTCGTCGTGACCGGGCAGGGATCCGCCGACGAGTTCGTGCGCGCGGTCTTCATCCGCCCGTTCGACCTGTCGGCAGGTCCGCTGCTGCGGGTGGACGTCCTCCGCGAGTCCGCCGACCGGCACGTGCTCGCGATCACCGCGCACCACATCGTCACCGACGGCGTGTCGGCCAACATCGTGCTGCGCGACCTGGCCACGCTGTACGGCGGAGGCGAGCTCGACGAGGTCACCACCCAGTACACGGACCTCGTCGCGGAGGACGGGGATCTCGACCACTGGCTGGAGCACATCGACGGTGCCCCGACGGTGTTGCCGCTGCCGACCCGTGACGCCGTGCGCGGCGACGAGTCGTTCCTCGGGCGCTACGTCGACTTCGACGTCCCCGACGACCTCACGAACGAGCTGAAGACCTTCGCGAGGGCGAGCTCGGCCACTTTGCACATGGTGGCGTTCGCCGCGTACCAGGTGCTGCTGTCGCGGCTCAGCGGCGAGCAGGACCTGTTGGTGGGCATGCCGATCGCGGGCAGGACGGCCCCCGGCAGCGAGGACGTCGTCGGCTTCTTCGTCAACACCCTCCCGATCCGCGCCGACCTGCGCGCCGATCCCGCGTTCACCGAGCTGGTCACCGCGGTGCGCACCAGCGCGCTGGAAGCGTTCATGAACCAGGACGTGCCGATCGACCGCATCGTGGAGGCGGTCAACCCGCCGCGCCAGGTCGGCGTGAACCCGTTGATCCAGGCCACCTTCCAGCTCTTCGAGGAAGCCGTCGGCACGGAACTGTCCCTGGCCGGCCTCGACGCCGTCGCGCTGCCGGTACCGGTGCGCGAGGTGCCGTTCGACCTCTCCGTCGACCTGTACCACGTCGAGGGCCGGCTGCGCGGCGTGCTGTACCACCGCCAGGCGGCGTTCGACGAGCAGATGGCCGACCAGATCATCAGCATCTTCCTCGCGGTGCTGCGCGCGGCGGTGACCTCGCCGGACACCCCCGTGTCCATGCTGTCCCTGCCCGCCGCCGAGCAGCCCGCCGCCCTCCCCGTGACCGCGGAAGCGGTGCTCGCACTCGACCGGCTCGCCGAGCTGGACGCGGATCACGTCGTGCTGGTGCACGGCGAACACAGGTGGACCGCGGCACAGCTGCGCCGGGACGTGCGGGCGGTGGCGGGCACGCTGCCGCACGACGCGGTGGTCGGTGTGCCCGGCCCGCTGTCGTACCACGCGCTGACCGGCGTGCTGGGCGCGTGGTCGGCGGGGGCGGTCGTGCTGACGGCCGGCCACACCGAAGCCGATCTGGTGTTCAGCGGCGAGATCCCCGACAGCGAGCCGCCCGCCGTGCAGGCACCACGTGCCGAAGCGCCGGCACTGCTCGTGCCCGGCGACTCGGCCAACGCCGTCGTGACGCACGGCGCGTTCGCCGCGCTGCTGGCGGCACATCGTGAGGTGGCAGGGGAACCGCGCGTGTTCCTCGCCGAGGACATCTGGGACGTCGCGCCGTGGCGCGCGCTGGTGTGGCTGCTGTCCGGCTCCGAGGTGCACCTGCCGACGGCCACCGAGTCGCCCGGTGCGGGACCGTCCGAAGTGGACGTGCACGAGTCCGCCGCCGCCAACCTCCGCACCGTCACCGCGCCGGCCGAGTTCCCGGCCCGCTACGGCCCGGCCGAATGCCTCGGCCACGCCCTCGTCCGTCCCGACGGCGATCCGCACCACGCGGTACCGGCCGCCGGCGTCACCGTCCGCGTCCTCGACCCGGCAGGCCAGCCGGTCCCCGCCGGCGTGGCGGGCGACCTCTGGGTGGGCGGCGACCACATCGCGCTCGGCTACCTGGGCGACACCGCGCTGACCGCCGCCCGCTTCCGCCCGGATCCGTTGTCGCCCAAGCGACTGGTGCACACCGGAGCACGGGCGCGCCTGACCCCGGCCGGCACCGTCCACCTGCTCACCGCCACGGACCACCCGAGCGATTCGAGCGAGACCGAGTTCGCCGCTCCCCGCGGCGGTGCGGAACACCTCGTCGCCGCGGTCATGGGGCACGTGCTCGGCCGCGACCAGCTGAGCCGCCACGACCACTTCTTCGAACGCGGTGGCCACTCGGTGCTCGCCATGCAGCTCGTCGCCCGGCTCCGGTCGATGCTGCAGGCCGACATCTCGGTGCGGATGGTGTTCGAGAACCCGACCGTCGCCGGCCTCGCCGCCGCACTCGCCGAGACCGCGCACCTGCCCGCTTCGCCGCCGAGGGCCGGCCAGGCCCCCGAACGCGCGCCCGTCTCGTTCGCGCAGCAGCGGCTCTGGTTCATCCACCAGCTCGACACGACGAGCACCGCCTACAACATGTACGAGCCGGTGCGGATCACCGGATCGCTCGACGTCACCGCGCTCGCCGCCGCCGTCGAGCAGCTCGTGGCCAGGCACGAGTCGTTGCGCACCCGGTTCACCGAGGACGGCGGCGAGCTGCTGCAGGTCGTCGACGACACCTGGGCAGGCGCGCTCGAGATCGAGGACGTCGAGGACGCCGGCCACGCGCGGCGGCGGCTGGCCGAGCTCGTAGACACCCCGTTCGACCTCGTCCACGGGCCGCTGTTCCGGGCGAACCTGTTCCGGATCGGGCCGGAGGACCACCTGTTCGCGCCGTCGATGCACCACATCGTGAGCGACGGGCACTCGATCACCGTGCTGATGTCGGACCTCGCGAAGCTCTACGACGCGGCCCTCACCGGCGCCGAGCCCCAGCTGCCCGTGCTCCCGGTCCGTTACGCCGACTACGCGACGTGGCAGCGCGACGTCCTGCGCGACGAGCTGCTGGACGCCCAGCTGTCGTACTGGACCAACCAGATCGGCGACGCACCGCACCGGCTGCCGTTGCCCGCCGACCACGCACCGGACGGTCCGCCGAGCATCGAGGGCGGCGTCGCGCGGTTCGAGCTGCCGGCCGAGGTGACGGCGAGGTTGCGCGAGCGTGCCCGCGGGCAGGGCGCGACTCTGTTCATGCTGACGCTCGCCGCGTTCGAGGTGCTGCTGGCGAGGATCAGCGGGCAGCCGAACTTCCTCGTCGGCGTCCCGGTCGCCGGTCGCACGCAGCCGGAGCTGGAAGATCTGATCGGCTTCTTCGTCAACACGCTCGCGGTGCGCGCGGACCTGCGGGCCGACCCGACCTTCACCGAGCTGGTCGAGGAGACCAGGGACCGGGTGCTCGCCGGCTTCGCCCACCAGGAACTGCCGTTCGAGCGGCTGGTCGAGGCGGTCAACCCCGAGCGCGTGGTCGGCACGAACCCGCTGGTGCAGGTGACTTTCCACCTGTTCGAGGACGACCTCACCGGGGGCCTGCGGCTGCCGGGGGCCGAGTGCGAGCCGGTCGAGGCGTTCAACCGGACGGCGCGCTTCGACCTGGCGCTGGACCTGTTCCGGATCGGGCAGGGACTCAGCGGAAGCCTGTACTACCGCACGGACATGTTCACCCACGCGACCGCGCAACGGATCGCCGACTGCTACCGCGAGCTGCTGATCGCGGTGCTCTCCGGCCCGGATCGCCCGGTCTCGGCGTTCCCGGTCGACTTCGCGCACGTCGTGACGGCACCGGTGGCCACGGGTGTGCGCCGGCCGGTGCGCGACGAGTTCGCCGCGCCGCTCGGCCCCGCCGAGCAGGTGGTGGCCGGGATCATGGGCGAGGTGCTCGGAGCCGGCCAGGTCGGCCGGTTCGACGACTTCTTCGTGCTGGGCGGGCATTCGCTGCGCGCGGTGCAGCTGGCCGCCCGCCTGCAGTCCGTGCTGCAGGTCGAGGTGAACGTGCTGACGGTGTTCGAGAATCCCACCGTCGACACGCTCGCCGCGGCCGTGGCCGAAGCCGCCCAGCTGACGACGCCGCCACTGCGGGCGGGACTGGCGCCGGACCCCGCTCCCGTCTCGTTCGCCCAGCAGCGGCTGTGGTTCATGCAGCAGCTGGAATCCGAGAGCACCGCCTACAACATGTACTCGCCGATCCGGGTGCACGGCCGGCTGGACCGGGCGGCGCTGCTGACCGCCGTCGACCGGCTGGCCCGCAGGCACGAAGCGCTGCGCACCCGGTTCACCGAGGTGGACGGCGTGCTCTGCCAGGTGGTCGACGACGAGTGGAGCGGCCGCGTGGAGTTCGCGTCCGGCCAGGAGATCCGGCCGTGGCTGGAGGAACTGATCGACCGGCCGTTCGACCTCGAACGCGGTCCGCTGTTCCAGGCCGACGTGCTGCGGATCGCCGACGACGATCACCTGCTGACGCTGTCGATGCACCACATCCTGAGCGACGGCCGATCGATGACCGTGTTGCTGTCCGACCTCTCGGCGTTCTACAACGCGGCACTGACCGGTGCCCGCGCCGAACTGCCCGAGCTGCCGGTGCGTTACGCGGACTTCGCGGCGTGGCAGCGGAACGTGCTGCAAGGCGAGCTGCTCGACCGGCACCTCGCGTACTGGACCGAGCACGTTGCGGGCGCTCCGCAGGTGCTGCGGCTGCCGTCGGACCAGCCGCCGGTCGAGACCCCGAGCACCGAGGGCGGCGCGGCCGGGTTCGACCTCGATCCCGATCTCGTCGGCCGGTTGCGCGACCTCGCCTCCGGCTGCGACGCCACGTTGTTCATGGTGGTGCTGTCGGCGTTCCAGGTCCTGCTGTCGAGGCTGACCGGGGAACCGGACCTGCTGGTCGGTGTACCGGTAGGGGGACGTACCCGGCCCGAGGTCGAGGACGTGGTGGGGTTCTTCATCAACACCCTGCCGATCCGCTCGGACCTCGGCGACGACCCCGTGTTCACCGACCTGGTCGGCCGGACCCGCGACGGCGTGCTGATGGGCTTCGCGCACCAGGAGCTGCCGTTCGAGCGGCTGGTCGAGGCGGTCAACCCGGAGCGCGTGCTCGGCAGCAACCCGCTGGTGCAGGCGACCTGCCAGCTGTTCGAGGACGAGCTGATCACCGGTCTCGACCTGGACGGCACGACGTCGGAGTACTTCCCCGCGTTCAACGACACCGCGCGGTTCGACCTCTCGCTCGACCTGTACCGCGTCGGCGAGGGCATGCACTGCTCGCTGTACTTCCGCCGCGACCTGCTCAGCCAGCAGGCCGCGGACCGGATCGCCCAGAGCTACCAGACGCTCCTGGCCGAGATCGCGGGCAACGCGCGTCGCCACGTGTCCGAGCTGCCGCTCGCCGCCGAACGCGAGCACGAGTCGCTGCTGCGGCTCGGCGACGGGATCTCGGTGCCCGCCAACGGGATCGAGACGATCCTCGACCTCTTCGCGGAGCAGGTCGCCGCCCGTCCGGACGCGATCGCGGTGTCCGGACGCGACGATCGGCTCACCTTCGCGGAGCTGGACGAGCGGGCGAACCTGATCGCCGCGCAGTTGCGCCGCCGGGGCGTGCGGCACGGTGACCACGTCGCACTCGCCGCCGCCCGCACCCCGATGCTCGTCGCGGGCGTGCTGGGCGTGCTGCGGGCCGGCGCCGTGCTCGTGCCGCTCGACCACGGCCAGCCGGTCGACCGGCTGCGCGCCGTGCTCGCCGCGGCCAAGCCGGTCTGCCTGGTCGTGGACGGCACGACCGCGGGGCTGGCCGACGAGTTCGGGCTGCCCGCGCTCGACGTCACGGTGCTGCCCGCCGCGTCGTTCGACGGTGCCGCACCGACCGGTGCCGACCTCGCCTACGTCGTGTTCACCTCGGGCTCCACCGGCACGCCCAAGGGCGTGCTCGTCGAGCACCGCGGGCTGGCGAACCTGGTGCTCGGCCACCGGGAAACCCAGTACCCCGCCGCGATCGCGGCGGCGGGAAAGCCGCGGCTCAAGGTGGCGCACACCAGCTCGATCGCGTTCGATGCGGCGTGGGACCAGATCCTGTGGATGATCGCCGGCCACGAGCTGCACGTGGTGGACGACGACGTCCGCAAGGACAGCACGGCGTTGGTGGCGTTGCTCGCGGAGCAACGGATCGACGTCCTCAACACGACACCGTCGTTCATGGAGCAGCTCGTCCACGACGGACTGCTGGAGCAGGGCGACGGCCGGCCGTCGTTCCTGGTGCTCGGCGGCGAGGCGGTCCGCCCGTCGCTGTGGGCACGGCTGCGGGCCGAACCCGGCATCGAGGCGATCAACTGCTACGGCCCGACCGAGTGCACGGTGGACGCGTTGATCGCCCGGCTGCGCGACAGCGAACGGCCGGTGGTGGGCACGCCGATTCCGAACACGTCGGTCCGCGTGCTGGACCGCGCGATGCGGCCGGTGCCACCGGGTGTCGTCGGCGAGATCCACCTCGGCGGCCCGCACCTGGCGAGGGGCTACCTGGACGACCCGGACCTGACGGCGCGGCGGTTCGTCCCGGACCCGTCCGGCGGCCACGACCGGCTGTACCGCACCGGTGACCTCGGCAGGTTCACCGCGGACGGCGCCGTGGAGTTCCTCGGCCGCGCCGACCGGCAGCTGAAGGTCCGCGGGTACCGGATCGAGCCCGGCGAGATCGAGTCCGTGCTGCTGAGCCAGCCGCACGTGCGCGACGCCGTGGTCAGCGCGGTGACCGAGCAGGACCGGTCGCGGCTCGTGGCGCACGTGGTCGTGGACGAGGGCTTCGACGACTCCGAGCTGCGCGCGGACCTCGTGGCGTCGTGGCAGACCGTGTTCGAGGACGCCCATGAGGCCGTCAACGCCTCGGACAGCGCGGACGCCGCGATCCTCGGCTGGACGGACAGCTTCAGCGGCAAGGCGATCCCCGCTCCGCAGATGCGCGAGTGGGTGGACACCACGATCGATCGGATCCTGCGCCTGCGGCCGCGGCGGGTGCTGGAGATCGGCGCGGGCACCGGTCTGCTGATGAAACCGTTGCTGGAGCGCACGAACATCGAGCGTTACGTCGCGACGGACTTCTCCGGGCCCGTGCTCGACGTGCTGCGCAGGACGCTCGACGAGATCGGCACCAGGGCCGACGTGCTGGTCGGTCAGGCCGAGGCGGTGCACGCGCCGGGCCTGTTCCCCGGCTCGCACGACACCGTCGTGATCAACTCCGTCGCGCAGTACTTCCCGTCGATGTCCTACCTCGTGCGAACGATCGAGAAAGCGCTGGACGTCGTGTCCCCCGGTGGTCACGTCTTCCTGGGCGACCTGCGCAACGCGGCGTTGATCGAGGCGTTCGCGGCGTTGAAGCACCACGTGCTGCACGCGGGCGCCGACCGGGCCCGGCTGGTCGAGCTGATCACGCGCGAGCTGCGGGCCGACGGCGAGCTGAGCGTCGACCCCGTCGCGGTGCGCCGGCTGCTCGACCGGTTCCCGGCGATCACCGCGGTCGAGATCAGCCCGCGGCGCGGCGAGTTCGGCAACGAGATGACGCTGTTCCGCTACGACGTGGTGCTGCACGTCGGCTGCCCGGTCGAAGCCGATCCGACGCGCTGGGAGCACGACGACCAGCTCACGCCAGGCGTGATCGAACGCCGGCTGGCCACGGCCGACGCGCCGTTCGGCTACCGCGGGGTGGGCAACGCACGCCTCACCGAGGCGCTCAGCCTGCGCGACGAATACGGCTGCACACCGTCGAACGCGACCAGCCGCGCCACCGCGCTGGACCTGGAAGCGTTGTGGCGCCTGGGAACCCGCTACGGCTGGCAGACCAGGATCAGCTGGACCGGTGACGACTCGGGAGCGGTCGACGTCTCGTTCGCCCCCGAGAGCACGCACTACGAGCTGGCCGAGCCGATCACCAGCGGCACAGCGGGCAAGGCGACCGCCGACCCCCTGTTCCCACCACTGCTGCAGTCCACTTTGGAGGATCGGCTCACCGAAGGCGTCCGCCGCGCGCTGCCGGACTACATGGTGCCTGCCGACGTGGTGTTCGTGCCCGAGCTGCCCAGGAACGCGGGCGGCAAGGTGGACACGGCCCGGCTGGCCCGCCCACGCCGCGTCGGCGCGACGAACCACCGGCGCACCACCGCGCAGACGGCCGAGCAGACCCCGCTCGCCGTGGTGATGGAGGTGTTCTCGCGATCACTGCGCACGACGGTGCTCCCCGAGGACGACTTCTTCGCCCTCGGGGGCGACTCCCTCACCGCCGGGCTGTGCGTGCGGGAACTGTCCTCACTCGAACTGACCGTGACGATCAGGGACCTGTTCGAACGCAGGACGCCCGCCAGGCTCGCCGAGCTGTTGTGATCAGCCGATCCAGTCGGACACCAGCTTCGCGACCTCGTCCGGAGCCTCCAGCTGGGGAAAGTGCCCAACACCCGTGAGCATCACCGCGTGGGAGCCGTCAGCCAAATGCGGCACGACGGCTCCCACGTCGGGCAACCGCAGACACCCGTCCTCATCACCGTGCAGGTACAGCGTCGGCGTGGAAGCCTTGCGCAGCACAGCCGACTGCGCCGCCGCGTACTGCCGCACGTGCCTCGCCGGGTCGAACAACGCCCGGTAGTACCCGATGGCGGCGCCGAGCCGTTTCGGATCGCCCAGCGCCTCCTTCACGTGCGCGAGATCCTCGGAAGCGTCGTAGCCAGGCGCCCAGTCCCGCCACAAGCCGTCGAGAAAAGCCATCTTGTCCGCCGCGACCACCCGCTCGGCCAACGGCGTCTGAAACAGGTACATGTAGAACCAGCGCTTGTACTGCTCGTAGTCCGCGATCTGCAGGGTGGCCGGCGGCACCGAGACAGCGACCATCCGCCGCCACCTCTCCGGCGCCAGCGCCGACGCCCCGTACGCGGCGACCGCACCCCAGTCGTGCCCGATCAGCACCGCGTCGTCCCGCCCACCCAACGCCTCGTGCAACGCCACCACGTCCGAAGCCAGCGCCCCGGTCTGATAACTCCCGTCCGCGGGCACAGCCGTCGGCGCATACCCCCGCTGAAACGGTGCCACCGCCCGAAACCCGCGCTCCGCCAGCACCGGCAGCAGGTGCCGCCAGGTGTGCGCCGTGTCGGGAAAGCCGTGCAAACACAGCGCCAGCGGCCCCTCCCCCGCCTCGATGATGCCGAACTCCACCCCGTTGGCGACTACCGTGCGCGTTTTGAGTGTCACGCAAAGAGACTAACAAGATCACGCCCCAGACCGTGCTCCAACCGGCCAACCCGGCGTCGACGAACTCGAGCGTCCCGCCCGCGCGCTTACCTCACCTGAAGCGGTCAGCAGGCGTGTTCTCGCGACTCTCTTTCCATCTCGACGGAGAGGGACAAGCGCATGAAGTTCGACATGGGGTGGACGACCCTGTCCACGCTCACCCAGCAAAGCCAGGGATCGAGTGACGACCTGGCGGGCGTGATCCGGCAGCTCATCGCGGCCGCCGCGCCGCTCGAAGGCACGTTCAACGGCAACGGCCGGTCGATGTTCGACCACTTCAAGTCCCGGTCGGACCAGGTCGCGGCCGACCTCAACGCCGCGCTCGGCGCGATCGTCACCGGACAGAGCGGCATGGACATGGCGTTCGTGCAGGGCGACGAGGAGATGGCGGACAACGCCACCACGACGCAGGGTTCCGCCAACTTCGGCGCCCGCAGCGTGGCCTGACCGGGGGATTGTCATGGGGAGCACCGATCGCAGGAGCTTCGACACGTCGGTGTCGCAGCAGGTGCAGGGCGACCTGATGGGGATCATCGGGCGGCTGGAGACGTTGATCTCGCAGCGGGATCACCAGGTCGCGCAGGCGATGGCCGACTTCCAGGCCGACGGCGTCTCGGAGGAGTACCGGCACGTCGAGGTGCGCTGGAACCGCGCGGCCACCGAGGTGCGGGCGATCATCGACCTGGTCAAGCAGACGATGACGCGCAACGACGAGAGCGCCACCTCCGCGCAGGGACGGGCGGCGAACGCCGTCGCTTCCATCGGGTGACACCGTGAAGTGGGATCTCGACCTCCCCGGCGTGGGAGGTGTCGTCAGCCGCACCCAGACCGCGGTGCAGGACTTCCACGACATGGAACCATGCGGGACCAGCGTTTCGCCGTGTCGTTCCACCGCCACGGACGCTTGCCGAGGTCGTCGGTGACCGCGTCGGCCACGTCGTGCACCACCGGGTCGGACGGCGCGTCCTCCCGGCGCAGCAGGCGGACCATCGCGCCGTCGGACACCTCCGCGTCGTCCAGGCTGCGGTCGGGGGCGAGCGTGGTGCCGTCGGTGGTCACGAGGCGGTACCCGCCCGGTGGGGTTCCACGCGGTTCTCCGGTCATGTGCAGGAACTCCGGCAGCAGCACGCCGAGCGGCTCTGCCGACGGCACCACCACGTCGAGCCGCCTGCGGGCCCCGATCAGGGTCACCCGCGTCTGACCGGTCATCGCGTCGACACCTTCTGCTTCTGCTGCACCAGCACGTCCGACAGGAACGCCCAGCCCACGCATCCCGCGCACACCACGGCCGCCAGCACGCAACCCGCGACGAACCGCCCGATGTTGTCCGAAGTGGACCGTTGCTGCCGCAGCCCACCCCACAGCAAGGAGTCACGCACTCTGCGCCTGCGCACCGCGACCGATTCGAGCAACTGGCTGTCGTACTCGCGTGCCATGCGTTCCTCCCTGTGCGTGAACGGGGTCGAGATGGGTTCGCTTGCTCCGTGCGTGCAGCACGATCAGGTCGTGGACCCGGTAGCCGTCCGGGGCCGCGCTGATCAGACCCGCGTCCACCAACGCTTCGGCCTGCTCCCACGTGCCGATCGCGGCGGCGCGGAACGGACCTGGGCCGAGATCGCCGAGCCGGTGGAACGCCGCGAGCTCGTCCTGGCTCAACACCGCGCACGCCGCGTCGAAGGACGCGCGCACGGAGCTGTCGTCGCAGACGAGGCGGTCCAGCCGAGTCCGCTCGTCCGCCAGGAACGCGGCGAGCGAGGCCAACGGCCACTCCGGACGCGCCACCAAACGCCCGGCCGCGATGCGCAACGCGAGCGGCAGGTGGCCGCAGAGCCGCGCGACGGCAACGGCCGCGTCCGGTTCCATGCCGACCCGACGGGCGCCGGCGACACCGGCGAGCAAGGCCACGGACTCGTCCTGGGTGAGCGGACCGAGCCGGCAGCGCGTGCCGTCGAGCGTGCCGAGCGAACCCCGGCCGGTCACGATCACCGCGGCCGGTCCCTCACCGGGTGTCAGCGCCCGCACCTGGCTCGTCGACACGGCGTCGTCGAGCAGCACGAGCAAACGCTTT
Organism: Lentzea sp. NPDC004789; assembly: GCF_053601075.1. Lineage (NCBI taxonomy): Bacteria > Bacillati > Actinomycetota > Actinomycetes > Pseudonocardiales > Pseudonocardiaceae > Lentzea > Lentzea sp. NPDC004789. Next base: position 130,187 of record NZ_JBSGBE010000022.1, read on the forward strand.
CCGCGTGTGCACGCACGGAACATCTCGGCGCGCTCCACCTCGTCCGACGGGACGGCCCGCACGCCGAGCAGCCGCAGGAACCGCCCGAGCACGCCGGAAGGATCAGCGGACGTGCCGAGGCTCGCGTACAGCTGGCCGTCCGGGTGGTCGTCGCGCAACTCGTGCGCGAGCCGGAGCGCCAGCGCCGTCTTGCCGGAGCCGGGCAGGCCCGTGATCACGCGGACACCCCCGCCGGTCAACGCGGCGAGTTCGAGGAACCGGCCGACGAACGTCGCGGGCCGAGCGGGCAACGTGCGCGGGCTGGGACTCGCCGGCTCGACGCGGACCTCGCCGCGCAGGACCTCGCTGTGCAGCTCGCGCATGTCCTCGCCAGGTTCCAGCCCGAGCCGCTCGGAGGCGTAGCGGTAGGCGTCCTCGTAGCAGGCAAGCGCTTCCGCGCGCCGCCCGCACCGGTGCAGCGCGAGCATCAGCTGCAGCCGCACGGACTCGCGATCCGGGTGCTCGGCGACGAGCAGGCGCAGGTCGTCGACCGCCTCGGCGGGCCTGTGCAGTGCGAGCAGAACGAGCGCGCGTTGTTCACGGGCAGCCGATCGCGCCTCGGTGAGCGCCCGCACCTCGGGGAACCGCGGCCAGTCGCCGCACACGCCGCTCAGCACGTCCCCCTGCCACAGCTTCAACGCGCGGTCCAGCAACGCGAGCTCCCCGAACGCGTCACCGACCTCGCGCGCCTTCACGGCCTCGCCCGTCAGATGCCGGAACGCCATCGCGTCGAGTTCGTCAGTGCCGAGTTCCAGTCGGTACGCGCCCGCTACGGTCTCGATCCGCGCCGAGCACCCGGTCTCGGCCAGCAGGCGCCGCACGCGCAGCACGTGCACGTGCAACGTGCTGCGCGACCCCTCGGAAGCCGCCCCACCCCACAATCGGTCGATCAGCTCGTTGGCCGGCACAGCGCGTCCGGCGGTCAGCAACAGGTGGACCAGCAAGGCACGTTGCATCGGACCACCCAGGTGATGAACGCGGTCGCCGTCACGCAGCTCAAGTCCGCCCAGCAGTCGGAACTCCACCGGAACCTCCCCGTACTCCGAGGCACAAGACCAACCAGAAAGGACGATCCCACCGGCCGCACGGGACCCCTCCCGGCCGCTGCTCAGCGCTGAGCCGTCACGGGCCCGCGGCAGCCGTGAGTCCACAAAGGACGACCACCGTCATTCGAGGGGCGCGGGTGGCTCGGGAAGCTCCAGCCACTCCAGGTCCATTGGCACCAGCGTCGTCGACAACACCAGTTCCCGCAGCAGGTTCACGGTCAGCGTCAGCCCCACCGGCTCCCCGACCTCCTCCCGTCGCAGCCCGTGCACCCCGGCGTCGGAAAGCCGTTGGCGGACTTGGGAAACGAGGTGTTCGACGCGCTTGGCGGTCCAGTTCTCGTGCGGTCGCCGCTCGGCGAGCTCGGCGGCCGCCTGCTGCCGGGACAGCGGCAGCGGCTGGGGGTCGTAGCCGAGGTAGCGCTGCCCCAGCACGGCCAGTGCGAGGTGCTCCGCCTGGGACAGCCGCCAGCGTTTCGGCGGCGCTGTCGGGTGCGTTGGCCGGCGCGTGGTGATGCCGGCCTCGCCGTCGGAGACCAGCAGCTCCAGCACGTGCTCGCGGACGCCGCGCAGGAACAGCGCGGTGTAGCCCTCGGCCAGCGGCAGCGGTTCGCTGTCGACGTGGAGCAGGACGCTGTTGGACAGGCGGATCGGCGAGCGGCCGGTGTTGCTGAGCCACCAGCGGTCGCGCTCGCGCACGAGTTGCCCGTGGATCCGGCTGATCCGCAGGTCCTCCTCGCCGACGCAGACGTCGACCTCCAGCCGGTTGCGCCCGAAGGTGACCCGCCTGCCGGGCGACGGCGGCACCGCGACGCCGCCGGTGACGGTGAGCGCGCTCAACGTGCCCGCCACGGCGTCGGCGACGCCGTGGCGCAGGCTGCGCTGGCGGTACGGGTCGAGGCGTCCGGCGGTCACGGGGTCCTCCACTCGTAGGCGCCGATGTCGAAGCCCGCGCCGGTGGGCCGGGGAACGGCGTCGAGGTCGAACGCGGGCGCGTGCTCGGGGCTGCCCGCGTCGACCGCGGCGGAGCATGCGGAGAGGTGGTAGTCGCCGCGGGCCGGATCGGCGAATCCCGGGTCCCCGGCGAAGTTGTGATCGGAGACGAACGGCCCGGCGGCGACCGGTCCGTCCCCGAAGACGTTGTTGCGCAAGATGTTCGTGCCGCTGAACCGGTCGGCGTCGATCCACAGCGAGCCGCGGGCGTTGCCGGCGAAGGTGTTGTTGACGATCTCCAGGTTCTGCATGGTCCCGGTCGACTCGACCCACAGGCTCAGCCCGGCCTGCGCGTTGCCGGTGGACAGGTTGTCGAAGACCCGCACGTCCGACAGCAGCCGGGTTTCCGAGTAGTCCTCGACGGCGAGCCCGATCCCGGCCTTGGTCGCCTGACGCGCACCGCCGACGACGTTGGCGTAGACGTCCACGTCGGACGAGGAGTCGACGTAGATGTTCGGGCCGCGGTTGCCGGTCACGACGTTGTGGTGGATCTTCACGCGTGCGGTGTCGTCGTACTTGACGTCGATGCCTTCCTCGCCGTTGCCGTGCACGCGGCAGCCGGACACCTCGACGTCCGACGAGCCGGAGGCGATGGTCAGCGCTTCGTGGTCGGCCGCGGTGCCGCGGGCGTTGGTGCCGCGGATGTCGCAGCCGGTGATCCGCACCCGCGTGGTGCCGACCAGCACGAGTCCGCCGTCGCGGGAGCCGTCGACGCCGAAGCGGTCGAACACGAGGTCGTGCGCGCCCTCTGCGTACACGCCGAAGCCGGGCGCGCCGGCCACCGTCACGTCGGTGAACTCCAGCCAGCCGTGTCCGCCCACCGCCAGACCGCCGTCGGTCAGCACAGCGGTGCCGCCGATGCCGGTGAACCTGATCGGGCTGCCCGGCGCGCCGTCGCGGCGGACGGTCAACCCACCCGGATAGGTGCCGGCCTCGATCGCGACCGTGTCCCCGGGGCGCGCCGCGTCGGCCGCGGCCTGAACGGTGGCGTATTCCCCGTGTGGTCCGACGCGCAGGGTCTGCGGCGCCGGTCCGGCGGCCCCCTGCGCCGCCGGACCGGCAGTGGCCGCAGCCAGAAGAGCCACGCCGGCCAGTACCGGTGTCACCATTTCTCGTCCCGTCTCCTCCGGCCGTTCTCAGCCCCGCTCTTTCTAGCCGGGGGCGCCGGGGACCGGTCCCGGGTTCACGGCAGCCGCCGGACGGCGACCTCCGCCAGCGAGCGTGCGGTCGCGCACAGCGCGTTCCCGTCGGCTGCCGTGGTGTCCTCGACGGACACCACGGCGATCTCCTCCCGGTTCGGCTCGGTGCCGCGCAACACCGGCAGGACCGGCGTGTAGGAGTGGTGCACGATCTTCACGGCGCACTCCGGGTGCCCGCCGGGTACCGGTGCCACGACGGCGTTGCGGTCACCCACGCGGATCCGGTCGCCCGCCACGTCCTGGTCGTTCTCGATCGGCCATTCCCGGCTGTACTCGACGGAGATCGTGCGGGGGTCGTGCTCCCAGGTGCAGCCCCAGCCGCCGAACGCGCGGTCCGCAGGCTTGGCCCGGCCCAGCACACCGGTCGTCGTGGCGTCGTCGAGCAGGCCGCAGGCGTCGACGCGGGCCAGGGACCACTCCGGGAACGGCCGCTCTCGCCGGGGCAGGGACCCGTTGGCGAGCTTTTGCAGGACACCGGACATCACCGACTCCGACATCGCGCACAGCGGCACGTCCCGTGCGCCGTCGAGCGCGCGCGTGGAGATGACGACCCGGTTGGTGTCAGCGAGGGAGATGGCGCGCTCGCACGCACCGTTGCGGACCTCGGTCCGCTCGACCTCACCCATCTTGCCGGGCACGACCGGCCGGGCCGGGTACCGCAACCGGCCGGTCAGCACGAGGGTGCTCTGCGCCTGCCCGGCCTTGCCGGAAAGGGTGGTCGTGACCACGCAGCCGTTGAAGTTCATCACCTCCGGGTCCACGAACGGCTCTCCGTACGGGACGAGCGAGTCGGTCGAGATCGCCGCGCACGGGTCGACCGCGGCCGGGTCCGGGCCCAGGGTGTTCGGCCCGCCCGCGGCCTGGTCGGCCGAGAACGGCCAGGCCAGGTAGAACCCGGCCACCAGCGCGGCCACCACCGCCACCACGGCGCCGGCGAGCAGCCGGCGGCGCAGACGCCGCAGTGGCCGTCGCGGCACCGGAGCGTCCGCCGCGAGCAGCGTGACCGCCTCTGCGGCGCCGGGCCGGTCGGCCGGGTGCCGGGCCATCAGCGCGGCGAGCACCGGTGCGAACCGTCCGGCGCGCTCGGCGGGCACGAGCTGCCCGGCAGCGGCGCGGCGCATCTGCGCGAACGGGCCGTCCTCACCCGAGCCCCACGGCGACCGGCCCTCGATCGCGGCGTAGAGGGTGGCCCCCAGCGAGAAGACGTCCGAGGCGGGCCCGGCTTCGGCACCGTCGGCCACCTCCGGTGCGACGTACCCGAGCGTGCCGGTGAGCTGGGCGCCTCCGGTGCGGGTCACCTCGGTCCAGCGGGCGATGCCCAGATCGGTCAGCTTGGCGACGTCGTCCGCGGTCACCAGGACGTTGCCCGGCTTGATGTCGCGGTGGACGATGCCGCGCGAGTGCATGTCCGCGAGCGCCGAGGCGAGCTGCGCGCCGATCCGCCGGACCCGCTCCTCGGGCATCGGCCCGCCGTCGTCGACGAGCTCCTCGAGGCTCCGGGCGGCCAGGTACTCCGTGACGAGCCACTGCACATCCCCGTCGGCGACCGTGTCGAACACCGTGACGACGTTCGAGTGCAGCAGCCCGGCACCGATCCGCGCCTCACGCCGGATCTGCCCGGAGTCCTCGCCCAGCGCCCGCTTGAGCGTCACCTGTCTGCCGAGCTCGAGATCGACCGCCCGCCAGACGACGCCCATGCCACCGCGGCCGAGCTCCTCCTCCAACCGGTAACGACCGGCCACGACTCGCCCCCTGCCCACGCGAGCAGTGTACGAAATCCGTGGCGGCCCGATGACTCCGCGTCACCGCGGCGGCTGAACCGGTTTCCCGCAGCCGGCTCCGGCCTGGTCGAGTCGGGGACCGTTGGGCCTGAATCCGCTGGATATCATCTGGCCGTGCTCAGGACCCGTCTTGATCTCGGCCGGATCCAGGCGGCCCGCCGTGTGATCGACCCCGTGTACCTGAACACCCCGATGTACCGGTGCGATGCGCTGGGACGCAGGCTCGGCTGCACCGTGAGCATCAAGCTCGAAACCGCGAACCCGGTGCGCAGCTTCAAGGCCCGGGGCACCGAGCTCGTCGCTGACCTGCTGACCCAGCAGGGCCGGACCGCCGTGGTGTGCGCCAGCGCCGGCAATCTCGGCCAGGCGCTGGCGTGGTCAGGTCGCCGTCGTGGCCTCGACGTGACGGTGGTGGCGTCGGTGCGGGCACCTGTCGCCAAGCTCGATCGGATCCGCGCGCTGGGCGCGGAACTGGAACTGGTGGACGGCGACTTCGAACTGGCCCGTGAGCGAGCGGTGCGCATCGCGCGGGAGCGCGGCATCCGGCTGCTCGAGGACAGTCTGGACATCGAGACCTGTGAGGGCGCGGCGACGATCGGTCTCGAGCTGGCGGGCGGGGAATCGACGTTCGACGCTGTTCTGATCGCCCTCGGTGGCGGTGCGATGGCCACCGGCGTGGGCTACGTCGTGAAGACCTCGGCACCCGGAACCGAGGTGATCTGCGTGCAGCCCGCGGGTGCGCCGGCGTTGACCCGCTCCTGGCACGAACGCCGCGTCATCACCACCGAATCGGCCGACACGATCGCCGACGGTGTCGCCGGACGATTCCCCATCCCCGAGGTCCTGGACGACCTCCTCGCGGTGGCCGACGACGCCGTCCTCGTCCGCGAGTCGTCGATCGTCACGGGCATGCAGCTGCTGCTGGAGCACACGGGCCAGGTCGTCGAGCCGTCAGCCGCCCTCGGCGTCGCTGCCGTTCTGGAGGACCGCGACCGTTTCGCCGGTCGGCACATCGTCACCGTGATCTGCGGCGGCAACGTGGACCTGGACGCCTATCACCGCTGGGTTCGCCGATAGCCGCGGCATCTACTTGATCACGTGGAAGTCCGGGTGGGCGTACCACGCCGCCATCGCCGGTGCGTCGAGGTAGAGGTAGCCGCCGACGGTGATGCAGCGGCCCGCGTTCTCCAGGTGGCTCAGCAGGTCCGCGGAAGGCGGAGCCTGGAACTCGACGAGGACCTGGCCTTCGACCTGCTCGGCGACGCGCTGTGCCAACCGGCCCAGCACCGGTCGGCCCGCGGGAGTGCTGACGAAGATGTGGAGCCCGATGTCGCAGCGCATCGGCTTGCCGGCCGCCCGCTCGACGAGCTCGAGTTCCGCCGGGTCGGTCTCGTTGTCCGGCCGGTCGAGGGTGTAGCCGTACGGCAGGCCGTCGGCGGAGTACCAATCGCCCGGGTTGGCGGCATCCCGGTTCAAGCCTTCTGCCGTCATCGCCGCCGCCACCACCGGCTCGACGTGCTCGGCCGTGTACGGCGTCAAGACGCTCAAGGTCGTTCCACCCACGGCGGCGATTGAACAACACCGAAGCCGTTCGCTGCTCGATCAATCGCACCGGTCTGCGGGTTGAACATCCGGGTCGCGATGGCGCGTGCCGTCCTCGACGCGCGTTCGGCGCCTGGGCGGTGGCCGGTCGCCTGGTGGAGTTCGAGTGCCTCGCCCGCATACGCCGCGGCCCGCGCGTGGTCGTCCCGCGCCAGTTCGGCCTCGGCGAGGATGATCGCCGCCTTGCCCTGCTGGATCCGGTAGCCGAGTCCCCGTGCCCGGTCGTACGCGCGCTTCGCCGCCAGCGTGGCCTCGTCGTGTTCGGCCAGTGCGAGGTGTGCGTCGGCCAGTCCTACCAGTGCGTCGGTGAGGCCGTAGTGGTACGGGTTCGGGCCGTCGGCCAGGTCGGTCGCCTGGCGGTGGTGCGGGACCGCCGCCCTCGGCTGTCGCGAGTGGACGGCGATGCGGCCTACCGCGTTGAGGATGTCGACCTCGTTCTGGGCGCGGCCCGCGGTGCGCACGAGTGCCAGTGCCTGCTGTCCGAGGTCCGCTGCCCGCGCCGGGTGGCCCTCGGCGGACGCGATCTCGGCCAGCTTGCCGAGACCCTGGGCCTCGCGGAAGCGCGAGCCCAGTTTCCGCGCCATCGCGAGGGTCTGGCTGTACAGGTTCTTCGCGTCGTGCAGGTCACCGCGCAGCCAGGCGGCCCATGCGAGGCCGGCGAGCGCGTCCAGTTCGCCGAGGACCGAGCCGTTGCGCCTGGCGAGGTCGAGTGCCTCGCCGAAGTTGCGCTCCGCCGCGCCGAGGTCGCCCGACTCGTTGTGCATGTGGGCCAGAATCCGCAACGCGTGGACCATCCCCTCCGGCGCCCCTTCGGCACGCCACATCTGGATGGACCGCTCGCTGTACCCGAGCGCTTCGCGCCGGCGGCCGAGGCCGACGAGTGCGTGGGCCGCGTTGCCCAGTGCCTTGGCCTCGCCGGCGCGCCAGCCGATGTCGTGGGCGAGCGTCGCCGCTTTCTCGCTGTGGTCCAGAAATCCCTGGTTGTCGCCGACGCTCCAGGACGCCGCGGCCAGGTTGGTGTGCATCGCGGCCTGGGCCTGCCGGTCGCCCTCCGCTGCCGCGGCGGACAGGCCGCCTCGCGCGAACGCCCACCACATGTCGTTGTGGTAGGTGCGGGCGAGGAAGAACCCGCGGGTCGCGTCCGCCAGCCGCCACGCCACCGCCGGCATGCCGTGCGCGGGCGCGCTCTCGATGATCGCGCCGAGGTTGGACAGCTCGTTCTCCAGCCAGGTCCACGCGCTCGCGGCGTCCGCGAACACCTCCTGGGTCGCCGGGCCGGACAGCATCGGCACGTGCGGGTAGAGCACCCGCGCGGCGGTCTCGGCCACCGTCACGTACCAGTCGTACAGGCGCCGCAACGGTTCCCGACTGTCCACTTCGGACACTTCGCGGGCGTAGAGCAGGACGAGGTCGTGCAGCCGGTACCGGCCGGGTTCGGGCGACTCCACGAGGTTCGACCGGACGATGCCGTCGAGCAGCCGGGTCACGTCCGCCTCGGGCGCGCCGAGGAGCGCGGCCACGGCGGCCGGCGTGAAGTCCGGGCCGGGAAGGAGACCGAGGTGCCGGAAGAGGCGGCGTTCGTCGGGCCGCAACGCGCCGCAGGACACGGCGAAGGCGGGCCGGACGGCGGCACGCGAGTCCCCCGTCACCTCCAGCGCCGTGATCGGACCGGCGGCGCGCAGGTCCGCGACGACCGACGCGATGCTCTGGCCCGCGCTCATCCGCAGCTTCCCCGCCGCGAGCCGCAGCGCGAGCGGAAGCCGCCCGCACAGGCCGACGAGCTCGTCCGCCGCCCGCGCCTGCGCCGCGACCCGCTCGTGGCCGAGGACGTTCGCCAGCAGCAGCAAGGCCTCCGGCCGGTCGAGCACGTCGAGGCGCAGGCTGTGCGCGCCGTCGACGGCGACGAGACCGGTGAGCTGGTTGCGGCTGGTCACCAGCGCCAGGCACGAGGGCGTGCCCGGCAACAGCGGCCGGACCTGCTCCTCGTCCGCCGCGTTGTCCAGCAGCACGAGCAGCCGCCGGTCCGCGGTCACCGACCGGTAGAGCGCGGCTTTCTCCTCGTTGTCAACGGGAATGCGCCCCGCCTCGACGTCGAGCGAGCGCAGCAACCGCGCGAGGACCGTGCCGGGATCGGTCGGCGCGCGGTCGGGGTCGAAGCCGTGGAGGTCGACGTAGAGCTGGCCGTCCGGGAACCGCTCGGCTGCCTGGTGGGACCAGTGCACGGCCAGCGCGGTCTTGCCGACGCCCGCGGTGCCGTGGATCACCGCCACCACGCTGCCACGGTTGGCCGTGATCTTGTCCAGCTCGGCGAGGTCGGTGTCCCGTCCGGTCAGGGACGCCGCGTCGGCGGGCAGCTGCCGGGGCACCGGCGAGGCCGCCGGCGCGGGCCGGCGCACGGGAAGCACCTGTTCGTCGTTGCTGAGGATCGCGGCGTGCAGCCGGCGCAACGCGGCTCCCGGCTGGACGCCGAGGTCCTCGTCGAGGCGCGTGCGGATCTCCTGGTAGGCCGCCAACGCGTCGGCCTGCCGCCCGGCTCCCGACAACGCCCGCATCAGCTGGTGCCAGAACCGCTCGCGGTACGGGTGCTGCGCGGTCAGCGCGGTGAGCTCGCCGATCAGGTCGCCGTGGCCGCCGAGCTCCAGCTCCAGCTCGGTGCGCCGCTCCAGCGCCTGCCACCGCTCCTCGTCGAGCCGGGGCGCCTCGTCGCGCCGCAACGACTCCGACGGCACGTCGGCCAGCGCCGGGCCACGCCAGAGCGCCAACGCCTGCCGCAGCTCCGCCACCGCGGCGACCGGGTCCAGCTGCCCCGCACGCTCCACCACGGCGCGGAACCGGGTCAGGTCGAGCCGGTCGGGTGCGATGTCGATCCGGTAGCCGCTCGGCCGGGTCGTGATCAGGTCCGGGTCGCCCAGTGCCTGCCGCAGGCGCATGACGTGGGTCGGCACGGTGGACCTGGCACGGCCCGGCGGCGCGTCTCCCCACAACCGGTCGATGAGCTCGTCCCGCGAGACGGTCTGCCCGGCACGCAACAACAGCGTCGCGAGCACCACCCGCAGCCGACCGCTGCCCAGCGGCACCGGCGTCGTCCCGTTGATCGCGGCCAGCTCGCCGAGCAGCCGGAAGCTCCACCCTTCGGACAATGTGACCCCCGACAGCGAGCCTACCCGAGGTCATCGAGATGTCATCGAGCTGTGAACGGCGGCCGGAAAGGTGGTCGGCGGCCACGGCGTGACCGTGGAGCACGCCCTGGTTTCTGTTCCAGCAGAAGGGAATGTGTCAAATGGTCCGTCTGATCGAGAAGCTCGGTGACCGGGTGCTGGCACGAGTGGTGCCGAAGGCGACGGCGGCGGCCGTGCCGCCGCCGGGGTGCTGGTGCGACCAGTGCACGGGGGCGTGGGCGTTCCGCTGTTGCCAGACCGGCCCGAACACGGCCGTCTGCAGCACCCGGTGCGTGTCCTGCTGATTTGACCTGGCGTCCCCGGCGGTCCGCCCGCCGGGGCGCTGGTCCACTACCGGAAGACAGGAGGTTTCGCGGTGGCGGTGCTGGTCGTTTCCGTGATGGTGCTGTGTTTTCTCTGCCTGTTCGACCTTTTGCTCACGCTGGGCGTGCTCAGGCGGCTTCGCGAACACGAGGCCCGCCTGGAGAAGGCCCCCGACTACAACGTGCCGGACAACCTGGCGAGTTCGCTCATGCAGGGTTCGCGGCCGGACCCGTTCACCGCGACGACGACCGACGGCGGCTTGGTGTCGTTGGACGACCTGGTCGACGGCACGGTGGTGGCGTTCATGTCGCCGCACTGCAAATCGTGTGTCGCCAACCTGTCGAACTTCGTCGAGCACGTCGGCGTGATGCCGGAGGGCAGGCGGCAGGTCATCGCGGTGGTGATGGGCGAGGAGGTCGAGTCGAGGCCGATGGCCGCCCGGCTGGAGCCGGTCGCGCAGGTCGTGGTCGAGCACCTGAACGGGCCGCTGGCCGCGGCGTTCAAGGTGACCGCGATGCCGGTCATCTTCGTCCTGAAGGGAGACGGGACGGTGGCCGCGACGTCGTACGAGATCGACCAGCTGCTCGGCCCGATGGCGGCGGTCGTCAAGTGAGCTCGCGGTTCGCGGGTGCGGTCGCGGCGGTCGGCCTGGCGTGGCGGGCCGCACCGGGGCTGTTCTCCGTGTACGTGCCCCTGAACGTGCTCGGCGCGGCCGTCCCGGTGGCCTCCGCGTGGCTGGTCAAGCTCATCCTCGACGCCGTCCTGCGCGGCACGCCGCTGTACCCGCTGCTGTGGCTGGTCGGCATCCTCGCGGTGGTGGGGGTCGTCGCGGGTGTCGTGCCGCAGGTGAAGGAGTACGTGCGGGTCGAGGCGGACCGGCGGGTCGCGTTGCTGAGCGAGGACCGGCTCTACGGCGCGACCGAGCGGTTCGTCGGGCTCAGCCGGTTCGAGGACCCCGACTTCCAGGACACGTTGCGGGTGGCGCAGGAGTCCGGGCGGTCCGCGCCGAGCAACGTCGTCAACGGGTTCGTCGGGGTCGGCCGGGCGCTGGTGACGGTCGCGGGGTTCATCGGCTCGCTCGCCGTGCTCGATCCGCTGATCACGGTGGTGGTGCTGGCGGCGGGGGTGCCGGCGGTGCTGGCCGAGCGCGCGCTCGCCCGCCGGCGCGCGGCGGTGTTCCTCGAGATGAGCCCGTCGATCCGGCGCGAGCTGTTCTACGCGCGGCTGCTCACCGATGTCCGCGCCGCCAAGGAGGTGCGGTTGTTCGGGATCGGCGGGTTCTTCCGGCAGCGGATGCTGGCCGAACGCGTGACGGCCAACGCGGCGGAACGCCGGGTCGACCGGAACGAGCTGCGCGTGCAGGGCGGGTTGGCGTTGCTGTCCTCGGTGGTGGCCGGCGGGGGTCTCGTCGCGGCGATCGTGGCGGCGAGCCGGGGGCAGCTCTCCGTCGGCGACGTGTCGATGTTCGTCGCGGCCGTCGCCGGGGTGCAGACGTCGCTGTCGATGCTGGTCAGCTCGTACGCGATGGCCAGCAGGTCGCTGGTGACGTTCGAGCACTACCTCGCCCTGCTGCGGTCGGACTCCGACCTGCCGGTCGCGACGTCGCCGGCGGTGGTGCCCGAGCTGCGCGGCTGCATCGAGCTCCGCGACGTGTGGTTCCGTTACTCCCCAGCGCATCCGTGGGTGCTGCGCGGGGTGAACATGACCATCCCGGTCGGCCGGGCGGTGGCGATCGTCGGGCGCAACGGCGCGGGCAAGAGCACGATCGTGAAGCTGCTGTGCCGGTTCTACGACCCGACCCGCGGCTCGGTGCTGTGGGACGGCGTCGACCTGCGTGACATGGCGCCCGCCGACCTGCGGGCGCGGATCGGCGCGGTGTTCCAGGACTTCATGGAGTACGACCTGACCGCCGCCGAGAACGTCGGGGTCGGCGACGCCGAGTGGCGCGATGACCGGTCCCGGGTCGAGGAGGCGGCGCGGCTGGCCGGCGTGCACAAGACGCTGGCGCGGCTGCCCGCCGGGTACGACACGCTGCTGAGCCGGACGTTCAGCGCCTCCGGTTCGGCGTCGGCCGAGTCGGCCGCTCTCGCCTGGCTGAACGGCGACGACGGGTCGAGCGTCGGGGTCACGCTGTCGACCGGGCAGTGGCAGCGGCTCGCACTGGCGCGCGGCCTGTTCCGCGGCAGGCGGGACCTGCTCATCCTCGACGAGCCGAGCTCGGGCCTCGACCCGGAGGCCGAGCACGAGGTGCACGAGACGCTGCGGTCGTACGCCGCCGGCACGACCAGAGTGCTGATCTCGCACCGGCTCGGGGCGACCAGGGACGCCGACCACGTGTTCGTCATCGAGGACGGCGTGGTGTCGGAAGAGGGCTCGCACGCCTCGCTCGTCGCGGCCGGTGGCGCGTACGCCCGGCTGTTCGCGTTGCAGGCCAAGGGATATCAGGAACCGACCGCGGTCGGCTGAAGGGAGCGAATCGTGTCCACAGTGGACTTGGCGTGCCGTGGCGTGCTGGTGCTGGTGTTCGCGGCGTCCGCCATCGGGAAGCTGGGCGACTTCGGCGGTTTCGCGGCCGCGATCCGCGCGCTGCGCCTGGTGCCCGACGCGTGGCCGCGACCGGTCGCCCGGCTGGTCGTCGCGGCGGAAGCGGCGGCCGCCGGCCTGCTCCTGCTGCCGGCCCGCGTCGCGGTCGCCGGCTTCACGCTGGTGATCCTGCTGTGCGTGCTGTTCTGCGCGGTCATCGAGTCGTCGGTGCGCAGGGACATCCGCGTGGCCTGCCCGTGTTTCGGTGCGTCGGCGGACCTGTTGAACCGCAGGCACCTGGTGCGCAACGGTCTTCTGGCGGCCGTGGCCGTCGTCGGGCTGGCCGGGGTCGGCACCGCGCCGCAGGGGTTCGTCGACGTCCTGGTCGGCGCGGTGACGGCGGTCTTCGCCGCCGCCGTGGTGATCAGGTTCGACGATGTCGCCGAGATCCTCGTGCCCAGGGCGGCGCGGTGACCGCCGTGGCGGTGCTGGCGGGGGTCGTGCTGGCGTGCGTGTTCGGCGTGGTCGCACTGGCCAGGCGGTTCATGGTGGTCACGGTGGCCGGCCCGAGCATGGCCCCCGCCCTGCGCGACGGCGACCGGGTGCTGGTGCGCCGCTGCGCGGCCGGCTCGGTGCGGCGCGGCGACATCGTCGTGCTCCTGGGGCCGAGGATGCCCGGCCGCGGCGTCGCGCCCGCCGACTTCATGGCGGGCGCGACGAACGAGGAACGCACGCTGATGATCAAGCGTGCGGTGGCGGTGCCCGGCGATCCGCTGCCGGGCGGCTCGGCGGTCCTCTCCGCGGACGAGATCGTGGTCACCGGCGACAACGAGGACATGAGCTACGACTCCCGGCAGGCCGGCCCGTTCGACGCGCGCGAGGTGCGCGGGGTGGTCGTCCGCCGGCTGACCACGGCCTAGCTCCCCTGTGCCGAGGAGTGGGACACCAGGGCGTCGCCGAGTTCGGTGCGCGCGTACACGACGCTGCGGCCGTGCCGTTGCGAGGCCAGCAGACCGGCGTCGCGCAGTGCCCGCAGGTGCTGGTTCACCGCCGAGGTCGTGACGCCGGTGCGGCGAGCGACGTCGGTGGACGATCGCGGTTCCGCCAGGCCGGTCAGCAGGTCGGCGCGCACCTGACCGAGCACGCCGGCCAGTGCGGCGGGTCCGGCGGTCCGGCCGGTCTCCCACACGGTGCCGGTGCCGCGAGCCGCGTAGATCAACGACGGAGGCGCGTCGGTGTCGACGGGCACCGCGGTGCGCCGGGCGAACACGCTGGGCACCAGGGTGAGCCCCTGCCCGCCCGTCTCGATCCGCCGCGGTGGCACGCCCGCGATCCGCACCCGGACGACGGGGCTCGCGAACGTGATTCGCTCGGAGATGCCGGAGAACATGGCCGCGAGGCCGCGCTGGGCCGTCTCCCGGCCCCGGTGGGCGATGTCCGCTTCGAGCACCGCGCGCATCCGGTCCCAGTGCCCGGCCAGCGCGACCTGCCAGTAGGACTCGAGCGCCGCGAGCGTCCTGCCGCGGTCGCGCAGGACCGCGGGCACCTCGCCGAGCACCGCGCGCAGGTCGCGTCGCATGGTGCGGGTGGAGACCTCCTGGAGTGCGGCGAGCTCGTCCTCGATCCGCGTGAACGGGCCCGCCGGGCGCGGGCTCAGGAAGTCCGGGGTCCAGCCGCGGTCGTTGGACAGGGCCAGCAGCACCTCGGTGTCGACGCCGCGGATCCGGCGCACCCACGGCAGGTGCAGCGGGTACTTGGCGGGGTCCTTCAGCACGCGCAGGCTGAGCGTGAGTTCGTTCAGCGGTGACACGGCGAACCGCACGTCCGCGAGGTCGGACTCGCCGAGCACGAACTCAATCATGTAGCAGAACGCTACATCAGTTACGCATGGCGAAGGGGCCCGACAACCTTCACGCCATGCACCTGGACCTGGCACTGCGAATCGTGCGCGAGGCCGCGGAACTGGCCGTGGCCGCGTTCAACTCCGACACGCTGCTCGTGCGGCACAAGGCGGACGGCAGCGAGGTCACCGCCGTCGACCTCGCGATCGAGGACCTCGTGCGGAGGAGGCTGGCCGAGGCCGTCCCGGACGACGGGGTCGCCGGCGAGGAACGGCCGGAGCGGCACGGGACGTCGGGCAGGCGGTGGCTCGTCGACCCGATCAGCGGCACCGCGGACTTCGTCCGGGGACGCCCGACCTACTCGGTGGACCTGGCGATGACGGACGAGCACGGCCCGGTGCTCGCGGTGTCGGCGCTGCCGTCGCTCGGTCTCACGATGGCGGCGGAGCGCGGTGCGGGGTGCCGGGTGTTCGGCGGAGGGCGCGATCCCGTCGCACGGGTGTCCACAAAGCATTCAGTGGTCGGCGCGCGAGTGTGCCTGCACGGCAAGGGCGAACCGGCGCTGGACGGTTGCGTGGTGGTGGAGAACGACGCCTCGGTGCTGAAGCTGGTGACCGGCGAGGTGGACGCGGTGCTGGTCGTCAGCGCGCGGCTGGACGAGTTCGACCTCGCGTGCCTGCCGGTGCTCGTGGAGGAGGCGGGCGGGCGCGTCACGATCACCGAGGACGTCGTGCTGGCCACCAACGGTGTCCTGCACGACGCCCTCCTCGACATGACACACGGCGCAGATCGCCTCTGACTGGCCCCTCTGGGAGGACGCGGCCAAGACTCACGGAGATTTCCTTGCCCGGTGCTCGGGTATCGCCGCGCAGAGGGCGGCCAGGTCGCGGCCCGCGCTGTGGACTGTCGCATCAGGACGGACGACGGCGGCGCGGGCCCGGCCGCGGCGCAGCCAGTGGTGCAGCGGGCTTCCCGGCCGGGCCACCACGAGCACCGCTCCGCGTCGTTCGACCTCCGCGCGCTGTGCGGGCGGCGGCTCGGCGGTGGTGATGACGGCGAACCGGCCGGCGGTCACGTCGTCGAGGCGTCGGCCGCCGTCGACCGGTGCGTTGGGGCACTGGCGGCCGGCCAGTGAAGGCCGCAGGCGCGGGCGCACCACCAGAGCGGAGCGGTGCAGGGCCGGGGTTTCGGTTGCGAGCACGCGCTCGCGCAGTCCGGGCACGAGGTGCAGGCGGGGTGCGGCGACGCGGCGGAGGAGGTTGCCGAGCTCGCCGCCTTCGGTCATGACGGTGCCCATCAGCTTGGCGAGCCGGATCATGGTGGTGGCGTGGGGTTTGCGTTCCGTCTCGTAGCTGCCGAGGACGGTTTCGGCGAGTGTTCCGCCGAGCACGCCGGCGAGCTTCCAGGCGAGGTTCGCGGCATCGCGCATGCCGGCGCCCATGCCCTGGCCGATGAACGGCGGGGTGAGGTGGGCGGCGTCGCCGAGGAGGAAGATCCGCCGGTCGCGCCAGCGGTCGGCGACCTGGGCGCGGAAGGTGTAGCCGGCGACGCGGACGATCTCGAACTCCTCGGCCGGTGTCGCGCCGGTCCACGGCCTGATCAACGGGAGCAGTGCGGCCGGTTCGCGGTAGTCGTCCGCCCTTTCGCCGTCGGCCAGCTGGAACTCCCAGCGGTAGCGGTTCTCGCCGACGCGCATGTAGGTGGCGGCCCGGGACGGGTCGGAGACCTGGTGCACCCCTTCCCAGGCGCCGAGGTCGGCGTCGGTGCGGAGGTCGGCCACGAGCCAGCGCTGGGTGAACCCGAGGTCGCGCATGACGGCGCCGATCGAGGTGCGGGTCAGGCTGTTCGCCCCGTCGCAGCCGAGCACGTACCGCGCGCGCACCGAGTTCGGCCCGGTCGAGTCGGTGAACGCGACCCGCACGCCGTCGGCCTCCTGGGCGAGAGAGGTGACCTCCACGCCACCGCGCATCGTGGCCGCGCGGTGCCGTTCGAGCCCCGAGCGCAGCAGCGCTTCCAGCTCGGGCTGGTCGAACATGCTGGCCTCGGGGTAGCCGTGCCTGCCGTGCGCGGCGTCGCGCTCGAACTCCGCCAGCACGCGCATGTTCCGGTCCACGAGCCGCAAACCGTTGCAGCGCCAGGAGATCTCCGAGAACTCCGCGAAGAGGCCGAGCCGGCCGAGGATGCGGCAGATCTCGTCGTCGAGGTGGACGGCGCGGGGCTGGGGGTAGATCGTCTCCCACCGGTCGAGGACGAGGGACTCGATGCCGTGCTGGGCCAGCAGGGTGGCGGCGGTGAGGCCGGTGGGGCCCGCGCCGATGATCACCACGGGGACGTCGGTCACGGGGCACCTGCCAGGCGCCAGCCGAGCGCGTAACGGCCGAGGACCGCCTTGACCGCGGGCTCGTCGGCGTCGTTCGAGGTCCGCACCACCGCGATGACCGAGCCGTCGTCGACCTCGGCGTCGACGTCGAGCACGCCGGACAGGTCCGCGAGGGCTTCGGTGAGCTCACGACGGGTGGCGTCGGCGCGCAGGGCGGGTTTGTACGGCTTGCCGAGGTCGGTGAGCGGCAGGGCGTCGAGCACCGTGACGGTCTTCGGCGCGGCCGCGGACTCGGGGGCGTGCTCGCTTGCCCACTCGCACAGTTCCCGCTCGGTGACCGCGGAGCCGGCAGCGAGCGTCACGTAGGCGACGGGCACCTCGCCGGAGTGGGCGTCCGGCCGGCCCACCACGCCGGCGGCGGTCACCGCCGGGTGGGCGAGCAGGGTGTCCTCGACGAGCGCGGGGTCGATGTTGTGGCCACCGCGGATGATGAGGTCCTTGGCACGGCCGGCGAGGTGCACGAACCCGTCGTGGTCGAGGCGGGCGAGGTCGCCGGTGTCCAGCCAGCCGTCGACGAGCTTGCCCAGGCCGTCGAGGACGTGACCGTGCTCGTTCTGGCCGGTGACGTAACCGGAGAACACGGTGGGGCCGCTGATCGCGAGCACGCCGGTGTGACCGGGCGGGAGGTCTTCCCACGTGCCGTCCTCGCCGACGCGGACGGTTTTCATCCGCTGGTACGGCAACCGCTGGCCGACCGAGCCGGGCCGGGGTGCGTCGGGGAAGCTGCGCGCGCTGGCACAGGTCGCCTCGGTCAGGCCGTAGCCCTCGACGAGCGTGATGCCGGTGTGGGACTGGAAGTTCTCGCGAACGGCGGCCGGCAGCGGAGAGGCCCCCACCATCGCGAAGCGCAGGCTGCTGATGTCCGCGTCGACCGGGCACTGCGCGAGCACCGCGTACACGGTGGGAACCGCGCTCATCGAGGAGATCCGGTGGTGCTCGACGATCTTCCAGAACTCGCCGTAGAGCGAGAGGTCGCGATAGCCCAGCGGCCCGGCCCACACCACGTGCTGCCCCTTGAACAGCGGCGCGAGCAGGGTGACGATCAGCGCGTTGACGTGGAACAACGGCAGCGCGGCGAAGAGGGTGGCGTGCTCGTCGAGCAACGAGTTGGCGGCCAGCATCCAGGCGTCGGCGACCTCGGCGGCATGCCTGTGCGCGGCCAGTTTCGGCGCGCCGGTGGTGCCGCCGGTCGGGAAGAGCGCCGCCAGGTCCTCCGGGCGGGGCGGTTCACCGGCGAACGCCGACGAGTCCTGTCCAGCCGCCAGTTCGCTCAGGTAGCCGACGCGCGTTCCGGGCAGGCTCGGCAGCTCCGGGGCCGGCTCGGCGGCGCCGGTGGGCCGCAACACCAGGAGGGTGTCGAGCCGCCCGTCCTGGGCGAGGGCCTGCGCGGCCTCCCAGACGGCCGGGGACAGCTCGGGACCGGCGGTGACGAGAACCCTTGCGCCGCACCGACGCAGGAGCTCGGCGAGGTGCCGGTGCGACAGGCCACCGTTGAGAGGCGCCGCGATCCCGGCGAGCTGCGCGGCCAGGGTGGCGGGCACCAGCTCGGAGGTGTTGGGCGACATCAGCGCAACCGCGTCCCGCCGGCGGACCCCGAGCTCGTGCAGCAGATTCGCGTACCGGTGCACGTCACCGAGCAGTCCGGCGAAGGTGCGCTGTTCGGGTTCGCGCCAGCGCGCGGCCTCCGGCAGCACGGTGATCGCGGTGCGGTCCGGCCATGTGGTGGCGGCGCGGGCCAGGAGGGCGTAGGTGGACGCGGGAAGGCCGCGTGCCGCCAGCGGCACGGCTTCGATCGCGGCGATGTCGGAGGGGGCGGAGTACTCCGGCCACAACAGGTTCTCGGTCATCGGGCGTGCCTCACCACCGTGCGCTGGGTGCCCAGGTCGATCGCACCGTCGCGAGTGGACACAGCGGCCTCGATGACGTCGCCGTCCTGGAGGTACCGGGGATTCCGCTCCTGGCCGCGGAAGAACAGCTTCCACTTGAGCGCCGGCGGCAGGAGGGAACCGATGATCTCCATCGGCTTCGGCGGTGCGGACAACGCCGTGCCGACGGGGGTACCGGTCAGGACGAGGTCGCCCGGATCGAGCCGCTGGAAACGCGCGAGGGCCCGGAGGGCTTCGGCGGGCCGGTAGATCATGTCGGCGACCGACCGGTCCTGGCGGGTTTCGCCGTTGACGGTCAGCGTCAGCCGCAGGTCGGTGAACCGCTTGAGCTCGTCGGCGTCGAGCAGGACCAGCGCGGGCCCGGTGGGGGTGAACGTCGGATAGGACTTGGCCTCGTAGAACTGGGTCTGCGGCAGCTGGAGGTCGCGCGCGGAGATGTCGTTGGTCACCACGAGACCCGCGACGTACCCGGAGACGTCGTCACCGATCTCCGTGCCGACCGGGATCTCCGCGCCGATGACGAGACCGATCTCGACCTCGTAGTCCAGCAGCCGCACGTGGGCGGGCCGCACCACGTCGTCGTGCGGACCGCTGATCGAGCCGGACGACTTGCGGAAGAACGTCAGCGGCACGGTGTCCGGGTTCCCGCCGGTGTCCCTGACGTGCGAGGCGAAGTTGGTCATCTGAGCGACCAGCCGGCACGGCGCGGTGACCGGCGAGACGAGCTCAAGGGTCTCCACGGCGACCGTGTGCCCGCTCGCCGCCGCCAGGTCGAGGGCCTGGCGGTCGGCCAGCAGTTGTGCGGTGGTCGTGGCACGGGTGGCGACCTCGGCCGCACCGGCCGGGGTGACCACCCACCAGGCGTCGGCGGTGCGCAGGACGGAAATGCTCATGACACAGCTGCTTTCAACAGGCCGCGAAGGCGGTCGAAGTCGAACTCGTTCTCCTCGCGCAGCCCGCCGATGATGGCGCGCAGCTCGCCGAACGCCTCCCGGCCGGGTTTGACGCCGAGGAAGTCCTTGGTGGCGGGCGGGCCCCACTGGGCCAGGCCCGACGCGGTCATGGGCGCCCATCCCGGTTCGAGCGAGCAGTCGAACAGGTCGCCGTCGCTGAAGTGCTCGACGAGGAACCCGTCGGGGTCGCGCCAGTAGTCGAACAATTGGCTGCCCTGGACGTGCCTGCCGATCCCCCACGACCGCCGGTAGCCCTGGTCGAGCAGGTACTCGCCACCGGCGGCGAGCGAGTCGAGGTCGGGCACCTGGTAGGCCGAGTGCACGTACCGGTTCGCCGGTCCGAGCACCAGCGCGAGGGTGTGGTGGTCGGCCGGGGTGTCGCCGCGGTCGCAGCGGATGAAGCTCATCACCGGGCCCCGTCCGCGCTGACCGGGGTAGTAGAGGAAGTCGCTCACGATCAGGCCCAGGTGGCCGAGGTACCAGTCGAGCGTTTCGCGGTACTTCGTGGTCTGCAGCACGACGTGGCCGAGCCGCTGCACCTTGACCGGCTCCCGCCGCGGCCGCTGGGTGGCGTTCACCCGCGCGACGTCGTGCCCGAAGTTCAGCGGCAACGGCTCCTGCCCCGGCAACGCCGGGAGCACGTGCGTGCCGGACACGACGCGCACGCGGGCACCGCTCGGGTCGTGCAGGTCCGCGGTCACGCCGCCGAGGCTCTCCGGCAGGCGGGCGACCCGATGCCCGGTGGCGTCCGCCAGGCGGAGCACGTCCGCCGGGTCGGCGGCCAGGAACGCCGGTCCGGTGAACCGCGAGCGCCGGCCGCGGCGGATCAGGACGCAGGGCGCGCCGGGGTCGGTGCCGCGCAGCTGCAGTTCGTCCGCGGTGCGCAACGACGTGGTGAAACCGAAGGCGTGCGCGAACAGCTCGGCCTTGCGCAGGTCCGGCTTCTCGAACTCCAGCCACGCCAGGTCGTGCACCTTGATGACCGGGTCGGCCGCCCTCCCCCGGTGTTCGCCGGGTAACGCACCCTGCTCGCTGTGCAGGTCAGCGTGGGGATCGTGGTGATCGATCATCGCCCCTCCCGTGTAATTGACGATATCGTCACTTCCGAGTCGGTCGTCAGTCAAGAGTTTCTGACGATTTCCTCAGTCACACGGGTGGTGGCCTCGCTCAGCCGGCCGGCAGCCGCAGTCGCTTGAGGGCGAGTGCGTTGAGGGCGACGACGACGCTCGACCCGGACGTCGGCAGAGCGGCGATCTCAGGCCGGAGCACGAGTCCGAACGCGGGTTCGAACACCCCGGCCGCGATCGGCAGCGCGATGGCGTTGTAGCCGATCGCCCAGCCGAGGTTCTGCCGCATCTTGCGCAGGGTGCCGCGGCCGATGCGCAGTGCGATCGGGACGTCGAGCGGGTCGGAGCGCATCAGCACCACGTCGGCGGTCTCGATGGCCACGTCGGTCCCGGCCCCGATGGCACTGTCTACTATGATGATTAGTAGATCACTGAATTGAACCGATCCGGGTCGCGCACCCGTAGAACACGGTGATGAAACCTACTAGGTACGGTAGTTGCATGACCGGCAGCACGCGTCGCGCAGTCACGCAGTGGCTGCTGCTGTGCGCGCTGTTCCTGGGCGTGGTCGGCATGCATCACGTCGCCACGAGCGGCGAGATGGCCTCCGTCGACAACATGACCCGGGTGACCGCACACCACGAGCGCTCACCCGAGGAGCCCACGCCCTCCCCCGAGCACGACGTGCTGCATCTGTGCGTCGCGGTGCTCTGCGCGGTCGTGTCCCTGCTTCTGCTGGCCTGGTTGCTGGTTCGCACAACGCCTCCGCGCACCGGCAGAGCCCTGGGCTCGTCGGCGTGGTCACGCGCACCCGTCCATCCGCCACCCGTTGGCGGCCGTGCGTTGCTCAGCTCCGTCTGCGTGTTGAGGTTGTGATCCGCCCGGTTCCGCGCGATCACAGTCCACAAAGCACAGAGAAGGAACATCGGGCATGAAGAAGTCCTTGATCGGGATCGCCGCCGCCGGGGCCGCCGTCGTCGCACTCGTCGCCGGCTGCGGCGGCGGGAAGGACATGACCGCCATGGACCACAGCTCGTCGCCCACCGCTCCCGCGCCGACGGGCAGCGGCAAGGCCGCGGGCAACAACGCCGACGACGTGGCGTTCGCGCAGGGCATGGTGCCGCACCACCAGCAGGCGCTGGACATGGCGAAGCTCGTGCCGTCGCGCAGCACCAACGCGAAGGTGCTCGACCTCGCCAAGCGGATCGAGGGCGCGCAGGACCCCGAGATCAAGAAGATGAACGGGTGGCTGGAGGAGTGGGGCGCGTCCACCTCGATGCCGGGCATGGACCACGGCTCGATGCCGGGCATGTCGGGCATGATGAGCGCCGAGGACATGAAGATGCTCGACCAGTCCAAGGGCGCGGCGTTCGACAAGATGTGGCTCGACATGATGATCAAGCACCACGAGGGTGCGGTCGCGATGGCGAAGACCGAGCTGCAGAAGGGCGGCAGTGCCGACGCCAAGAAGCTGGCCCAGGCCATCATCGACGCCCAGCAGAAGGAGATCACCGAGATGCAGGGCCTGCTGAAGGCGGTCTGACCCGGTGAGCGGCGGCGGGGTGGGCGACCGAGCACGACGTCCACCCGGCCGCCATGTCGCCCCGGCAGGCCGACTACGCCCATCCCGTACCCTTGACCTGCTGAAAGGGTGGGCGATGCGCGGACTGGGTGAACTGGAAGCAGCGGTGATGGACGTGCTGTGGCACGCCGGCGAGCCGCTGCGGGTGCGACAGGTGCTCGAACGCCTGGACACCGGCAAGGCTCTCGCCTACACCACCGTGATGACGGTGATGGACAACCTGCACCGCAAGAACTGGCTGACCCGGGAGCTGGACGGCAAGGCCTACCTCTACGAGGCGACGGTGACCCGTGCCGAGGCCGCCGCGAACGCCGTGCGCGAGATCCTCAGCGCCTCCGGTGACCCGCAGGCCGCCCTCCTGCACTTCGCCCGGACGGCCTCGGAAGAGGAGTCCGACCTGCTGCGCAAGGCGTTGCGGAGGAAGGGCTCGCGGAAATGACCGTGGCCCTGGCGCTGTTGCTGGGATCCGCGCTGGTCGGCTGGCTGGCACCACGCCGGCTGGTGCGGCTCGCGGATCCCGTGGTGGCACTGGTCGCGTGGCTGACCTCCGTCGTCGCCGTGATCGCCACAGTGGCCGGCGCCAGCTTCCTGCTGATCCTGCCCGATCACGGACTCGGTGTGGTGGAGGCGGTGCACCACTGCTGGCACTCGCTGCAGCACGGCACGACTCCGGCGGTCGAGGCGGCCAGCGGTCTGACGGGCGCCGCCCTGCTCACGGCCCTGCTCGTCCGCGTCGCCGTCGTGGGCCGCCGCACCGCACGTCAGCGCGCGCAGGAGGGCCTGCGGCACCTGGACGTCCTGCGGATCGCGGCACGCCGCGAAGCAGGTCCTCACCCGACGCTCTGGCTGGAGCACGACCGTCCGCTCGCCTTCAGCCTCGCGGGCAGGCCCGGCGTGGTCGTCGCCACGGACGGCCTGCACCGCCACCTGACCCCGCCCCAGGTCGAGGCCGTGCTGACCCATGAGCGGGCACACCTCGACGGGCACCACCACCTCCTGGTGACCATCGGCGACGTCGTCGCGGCCACGCTGCCGTTCCTGCCGCTGTTCAAGCGCGCGGCGGTCGCGGTCCGGGAGCTCGTCGAGATGGCGGCCGACACCGCCGCCGTGCGCGCACACGGCGCGGAGAACGTGCGAGCCGCGTTGCTGCGGGTGGCCGGGCACGGCGCCCCTGGCGCGGCGCTGGCGATGAGCAGGGACGCGGTGGAGACGAGGCTGGCGCGCCTGCAGCGGCACAGTGCCCCGAGCACGGTTCGACGGCTGTTGTCGTGCGGCCTCGCAGGCGCCGCGGCCATGGTTCTGCCCGCCCTCGCGGCCGCCGGCGCGTTGACGGCACTGATGCTGCTGGCCTGCCCGTCCGGCTAGAACCTACTATCGCCGCTAGTACCATGTGGGCGGCCCGATCCCCATGTGAGCACGTCGCTCCACATAGGACACAACGCTCATCATGCCCTCTTCACCGTGGTAGACGTTGTGGCAGTGGGCCAGCCACTGGCCGGGGTTGTCCGCGCGGAAGTCCACCTCGACCGAGCGGCCCGGCAACACCAGCACGGTGTCCTTGCGCGGCCCGTCGGCTCGGACGCCGTCCTGGGTGAGCCCGGGCACGCCGTCCATGTCGTTGCGCAGCGCGATGCCGAGCGAACGCGGCGGCTCTCGGCCGCCCGCAGCACGTCGGTCACGCTCAACGCGGTCACCGCCCAGGTGGACCTCGGTGGCGTCCAGGCGCACACGTGGACCTACGGCGGTCAGTTGCCGGGCCGGGAGATCCGGGTCCGGCGGGGCGAGATCCTGAAGGTCGAGCTGAAGAACCAGCTCCCGGAGCCGACGAGCGTGCACTGACATCAGCACCATCCCATCCGTATCTACTATGGCCGATAGTAGATCGTGCCAGTCGATGGCCAATCGAACACAAAGAGGCAAGATTCGACAGACCGATTCGCGAAAGGCGAGCATTCCTCAGCCCGTAAATGTCGAACGCATGCTCCAGAGGTGCAGGAAAAAGCCCATCTCCAAGAGTTGCCAGGAGTCAGGCGCACCGTTGACACCCTGGTAATGCGTATGACAAGTTCGAGCAACTTCCAACATAAAAAAACAGCAGGCACAGAAGCAAGCCGCAGAAGTCCGCCGCTGCTCCGACATCCGCGAAAGTCGGTAAGGAGATCCCTGTGAAGAGAACACTGCGAACAGCGCTGTCAGCGGTGCTCATCGCCGCGGTCACACCCGTCGTGCTGTCGCTGGCTCCCTCGGCCCAGGCCCTCGACAACGGCCTGGGCCGCACTCCGCAGCTGGGCTGGAACGACTGGAACAGCTTCGGCTGCAACGTCAACGACAGCCTGGTCCGGCAGACCGCCGACACGATGGTGAGCAGCGGTATGGCCGCCGCCGGCTACACCTACGTCAACATCGACGACTGCTGGTCGGAGATGTCCCGTGACGGCAGCGGAAACCTGGTCCCGTCGCGGACCAAGTTCCCCAACGGCATCAAGGCGGTCGCCGACTACGTTCACGGCAAGGGCCTGAAGCTCGGCATCTACTCCTCGGCCGGCACCACCACCTGCGCCGGGTACCCGGCGAGCCTCGGCAACGAGCAGCGCGACGCCGACCTGTGGGCCTCGTGGGGGATCGACTACCTCAAGTACGACAACTGCGGCGACCACCGGGGCATCAGCGGCCAGAACCGCTACATCGCGATGCGCGACGCGCTGGCGAAGACCGGCCGGCAGATCTTCTTCGCGATCTGCAACTGGGGCAACGACAACGTCCAGCAGTGGGGCGCCGCGACCGGCAACTCCTGGCGCACCACCGGTGACATCCAGGGGAACTGGAACTCGGTGATGAGCATCCTGGACCTCCAGCCCGGCTGGGCGGGCGCCTCCCGGCCCGGCGCCTGGAACGACCCGGACATGCTGGAGGTCGGCCACGGCCTGAGCGACACGGAATCGCAGGCGCACTTCAGCCTGTGGGCGCTGCTCAACGCGCCGTTGATCGCAGGCAACGACCTGCGCACCATGAGCGCGGCCACGAAGGCCGTTCTGACCAACACCGAGGTCATCGCGGTCAACCAGGACTGGGGAGGCCGCCAGGGCAACCGGATCGTGGACAACGGCAACACCGAGGTGTGGACCAAGCCCATGGCCAACGGTTCGGTCGCGGTCGTCCTGCTCAACCGCAACTCCTCCGCCGCGACCGTGTCGACCACGGCGTCGCAGATCGGCCTGGGCTCCGCGAGCAGCTACTCGGTGCGCGACCTGTGGGCGCACACCACCGGCAGCACCACCGGCACGATCAGCGCCTCCGTCCCCGCACACGGCGCGGCGATGTACGTGGTCAGCGGCGGCAGCGGCAACCCCGGCGGGTCGACCTTCAGCCTGCGCGGCACGGCGTCCAACCGGTGCCTGGACATCACCGGCGCGGCGCAGACCAGCGGCACCCTCGCCGAGATCTGGGACTGCCACGGCCAAGCCAACCAGACGTTCACCAGCACCTCCTCCGGCGAGCTGCGCGTCTACAACAACACCAAGTGCCTCGACGTCACCGGCGCCGCCACCGCCAACGGCACCGCGGTCGAGATCTGGGACTGCAACGGCGGTTCGAACCAGCAGTTCACCGTCAACACCGATGGCACGGTCCGGGCCGTCGGAGCGGGCAAGTGCCTCGACGCCAACGGCACCACCAACGGCGCCAAGGTCGTGATCTGGGACTGCAACGGCCAGACCAACCAGAAGTGGACCAAGGTCTGATCCCAACGGCGGAGCCGCCCCGCGCGAGAGGTGCGGGGCGGCTCCTGGCCGGGCGAAGAACGGGTCAGCAGGCGTCTCTGCTGTGACACCTCCCGCCGAGACCCGGTGGCAGGCCGAGCCGGTCGGGGATGCCGCCCAGCCAGTGGCCGAAGTCCTGGATCGTGTTCACCGCGTCGTTGAACGGCTTGTGCAACGGGGCCATGGCGTAGAAGTCCTGCGGCACCCCGGCCAGGTCGTAAAGCCCCTTCGCGATGCCGTACGCCACCGGCAGGACCACCCGGTGCGAGGCCCATTGGCCGAACCTGACGAACTGCTCGCGGACGTAGACCTTGTACTCCTTCCCGCGGTGCGTCATCTCCGAGAGGATCGCGCACCCCACACCCATGATCGGAACCTCCAGGCATCCCGCGAGGGTGTGGCCGAAGAGGTACGAACCGAACGTCTCGCCCACGTCGTTGACGTACGTGTTGAAGTCCGGGTTGCGCCGCATCTCGTCCAGTGACGCGAACGGGCGCCGGGTCCTCGCCATCGAGATCTTCGCCGCCATGGCCCTGGCCTGCGCGGCGGCCTTCTTCGCGGCCGCGAGCCTGTCCTGCATGGCCTGGATCGCCCGCGCACGGGCCGCCTTGGCCGCCGCGATCGCCCGGTTCTTCGCCGCCTCCGCCCGCGCCTTGGCCGCGATCATCCGCTGCATGGCCGCCTTCGCCGCCGCGGCACGAACCCTGGCCTGCGCCTTGAGCTGCGCCGCACGCTGGATCGCAGCCTGCTGCGCGTCGCCCTCGTCGCCCATCGGGTTCCACGACAGGCCCGTCGGGTCGGTGAAGCTGACCGGGCTGTTGTTGGCGTAGGCGTAGGCGTTCAACGCCTGCGGCTCGTCGGGGTTCACGATCGGGTCGACCGTGGTGAACCGGCCGGCGTCCGCGTCGTACTGCCGCACGCCGACGTCGGTCAGACCGGTGGTGGTCTGCGCGCCGAACAGGAAGCCCTGGTTGTTCGGCCACGTCGCCGACGCCGACCGCACCTCGCCGAACGGGGTCTGCCGCCGTTGGGTGACGGACTGGTCGGACTCGGTGATCGCCACGTTCGCGGTGCCCTGCTCGTCGGTGACGAGCCACGTGACGCCGCCGAGGTTGCGTTGCGCGACAACGGAACCGCCGTAGCTGTAGAACCGCACCGGCTCGACCGTGCCCGTCGCCTTGACGAACCGCAGCTGCATGTTCGACAGGTGCAGCGTCGTGCCGGCGGCGTCCGCGCTGACGAGCCGGTTGCCGTCCGCGTCGTCCACGAAGGACGAGGTTCCGGCGGTGTCGGCGGACGCGGCGAGGTTGCCCTCGACGTCGTAGGTGAGCGTCTGCTCGCCCTGCGCACCAGGCCTGGTCTTCGTGTTGCCCACGCCGTCGTAGGAGTACGACGCCGTGCGCTTGCCGGTGTCGTCCTCCGTCGTGGTGGACGTCAACGCGTGCGGCTTCTCCTTGCCCGGCAACGGATAGGCGTACGTCGTCTTCACGTCGCCCTTCGTCGTGGCGTGCTGCACGCGGGACGTGCGGTTGCCCACCGGGTCGTAGCCGAACGACTGCCAGTACGGCGCCGGTCCACCGAGCACGGCGGCGCTGACCGCGGTGGTGCAGTCGCCGGACTTCGGCGTCCACGCCTCGGTCATCCGCTGCAGGTGGTCGTACTGGAAGCACTGCGTGTCGGCGCCGTCCTGGGTCTTGGTGACGTTGCCCGCCGCGTCGAACGAGTTGCGCACCTGCGACACCAGCGGATCACCGGTCTCCTTGGTGGTCTTGGTGACCGAGAGCCTGCCGTCGTCGGCGTAGGTGAAGCCGGTCTCCACCATCTTGGCGGTGTCGCTCGTCGCCATCGTGTACACGCCCGGCTGTCCGAGGTTCGTGTACTGGGTGCCCGCGACGTAGGTGGTCTCGCCGCCGGTGAGACCGATCTTCGACTTGAGCACCTTCGGCTGACCCTGGTCGTCGTAGCCGTACTCGATCACCTCGGTGTCGAGCTTGCCGGCCTTCGGGTAGGTGCTGGTGGCGAGGCTGCCGTTGGACTTGTACGTGTTCTTGAACTCGTAGGTGCCCGCGAGCTTGCCCAGCGGGGTGGCCGGCGTCTCCGGAACCGTGATCTTGGTTCCGGTCGGCTGGTACCGGCCGTCGTACCCGGTGATCTCGGTCTTGAACGCCTTGCCGTCCTGGAACCGCGTGGTGCTCGCGACCTGGCCGTTGGCGACGGTGTCGTAGGTGACCGCCGAGCGCTGCGGTCCGGTCTCGCTGCCCTCGAAGACGCCCTTCTTGCGGCCGAGCTCGTCGTAGGTGTGGACCAGCTTGCGGCCCAGCGAGTCGGTCACCGAGGTCTTGTCGGCGGCGTTGTTGTACGTCACGACGGTCGTGCCCGAGTCCGGGTCGGTCTCGGACGTCCGGCGGCCGCGCACGTCGTAGCCGTAGCGCCAGGTGTTGCCCGCCGGGTCGACCACGGTCTCCTGCTGGTTCTTCTTGGTGTAGGTGTACTTGGTGCTCTCGTAGGCACCGGTCGGCTGGCCGCCCTTGTACTGGCGGAGCTCGACCTTGCGGTCGCGGTTGTCGGTGACCGTGGAGGTCGCGATGCCACCCTTGGGCGGCGTCACGTCGACCCGGTCGCCGCCGTAGCGCGTCGTGGTGCGGGACTGCTCCTTGCCGTAGGTGTTCACGATCTGCACCACCGGGCGGTCGGCCGCGTCGAACGTCGTCACCTTCTGGTTGATGATGCTGTTGTCCGCCAACGCCACGAACAGGCTGGTGTTCGGCGCGCCGCTGACCGGGTAGCCGGGGTTCTGCTTGGTCACGCGTCCGGCGTCGTCGTAGATGGTGTCGCCGATGATCCGCACGCCGGTCGGGCCCGGCTGCTGCGTCTGCCGCGGCCGCGCGAAGCCGTCGAACAACGCGGTCGTCGTCACGTACCGGACGTCGTCGGGGTGCAGTGACTCGCTGGTCACGGCGACCGGCGCGCCCTCGCGGATCTGGTAGCCGAACCTCGCGTGCGGATCGGCCTTGCCCTTCTCCCGGCCCGGCTTCCACACCGCCGTCAGCCTGCCGAGCCCGTCGTAGGCCTGCGAGGTGACCTTGCCGTTGGCGTCCGTTGTGGACAGTTCGGCGCCGGCCCACGCCGGTTCCAGCGCCGTGGCCGTGGTGTGGCCCAGCGCGTTCGTCTCGGTCACCTTCGTGACCGGGCCGCCGACCTCCGGGCTGTAGGCGGTGGTCGTCTTGGCGCCGCGGGCGTCCCAGGCCTCCTTCTCCCTGCCGTGCGCGTCGTAAGTGGCGCGTTCGATCGTCTCGTAGCTGTAGACGCCGCCCTTGAACGCGGAGATCTCCTCCGTGCGCGTCACGTCACCCTTGGTCGGTGTGCCGTCGTCGTAGTACGTACGCACGTCGCTGACGATCTCGTCCTCGCTGGTCGGCTCCTTGTCGCAGGACAACGAGTAGACGCGCTCGCGTGCCTCCAGGCCGATCAGCCACACGCCGGTGTTGCTCACGTGCTCCCAGCGCGTGCACTGGTCGTCGTCGGTCCTGGCCTCGTCGCCGAGGTCGTTCTGCAGCAGCGTCACGCCGGTCTTGTCGTCGTACTCGGTCCTGCGCAACGTGCGCTGGTAGCCGCGGCCGCCGTCGAGCGCGACGCGGTGCCGGACGACGCCTTCGGCCACGAACGCCGCGTTCGTCGTGATGCCCTTCACCGTGCGCGAGGCGGTCGGGTTCGACTGCCACGGTTCGAACAGCTCGGCGGAGATCTCCGTACCGCCCGGTCCGGTCAGCGTGCGCTTCTCCCGCGCGATGCCTTCCAGGCCCGCGGTGTCGGCGACCTTGCCACCGGTGGCGTCGGTGATCACGACGCCCGTGCGCTTGTTGTCACCGGGCAGCCGGTCGCCGTCCATACCGCGGAAGTACGTGGTCTCGCTGTACCGCGCGCTCTCGCCGGTGCCCTCGGTCGCACGCACCTTCTCGTAGCCGCGCCACGAGCTCCACGTCTTGTACTTCTCCGGCGCGAGGCCGTCGTCCTCGGCGAAGTGCCAGGCACCGGGACCGAGGTAGTCGTAGGTCGTGGTCTTCACCGGCGCGAGGCCGGTGTGGTCCACTTCGGACACCGCCGTCGCGACGTACTTGTGGAAGTAGTCGATCGCCGGCTCGGTCTGGCCCGCCCTGGTCCAGTACGCGGGGTGGCAGCGCAGGGTGTTGTTCTCCGGCGCGCCCGGCATCTTCGAGCCGGCCACGCACTCCGGGTCGGAGTAGGTCACCGAGATCTCGCCGCCCAGCTCGGTGCGGATGTCGTTGACCCGGAACCACTTCATCAGCGGCGCGGACGAGTCGAAGCCCGCCACCCGGTTCGGCATCGCGACACCGGAGAACCGCACGTCCGGCAGGTCGACCCGGTCGCCGAGCAGGCCGGCGTGCTTGATCCGCTCCAGCCACAGGCCCGCCCGCGTGTTGTCACCGGGCACCGGGTAGCTGTGCTGCAACGTCCACTCGTCGACCTTGCGGCCACCGGAGAGCGTGGTGACCCGGCCGAGGCGCTTGGTGCCCCAGAACGTCGGCGCGCCCACGAGACACGGGGTCTTGGTGCACTCCAGGTCCCACGGCACGTCCTTCCACGTGGTGGCGTCCTTCGTGCCGCAGTTCGCGTCGCAGCGGTCCGCGGTCTCGAACGTCACCTGCGCCGGCACCGCGCCGAACTCCGACTCGGTGCGCGTGCCGTAGTCGATGCGCGTGAGGTAACCGGCGCGCACGTAGTCGACGGCGTTGTTGACGTCGTTGCTCTTGGCGTACTTGTTGGTCTCCTTGGTGTACCACAGGGACATCGAGTTGCCGTGCGGGTCGACCACGTAGTCGAAGTTCCACCGCCACGCCTGGTTGCACGAGGACGCGGCCCAGGTCGCCTGCCGGCACGGTTCGTCCGCGTGGTTGCCGTACACCGGCACGGTGAACACCGACTGCGTCTCCGGCTTGCCCTCCGTCCAGCCGGGGATGCGCTGGCGGCCGAACCAGTGCTGCACGCCGTCCTGGTCGGTGACGACCCAGTGCTCGCCGTTGTCGTCGCCGTTCGCGGCACCGGTCTTCTTCTCGATCCGCATGCCGGACTCGGACTTGGCGTGGTAGCCGCCCTGCGCGTCCTTGATCAGCTCGGTCGTCCTGCCGCCCAGCGACAACACCGCGTTGTCGGAGAACCAGCAGAGATCGCTGCTCTTGGTGGTGTTCAGCGCACCGTTGCCCATGTCGTCGGCGCACGTGCGGTACGAACGCTCGATGTAACCGGTGGACAGGTCGAAGCCCTCGCCGATCCACGACGGCTGGTTGTTCGTCGCCGCGGTCATCCCGTCCACGGACTGCGCCGAGTAGCCCAGCGCCAGCGACGGCGCCGGTCCCTCGATCGACGGCGGCACGCGCAACGGGTAGCTCCAGGTGAAGTCGCCGGACGAGCCACCCGCCTCCCACTTGCTCGACGCCTTCACGTCCGTGGCCTTGAAGTCACCCGTGCCGCCCTCTGGCGCGGACGCCAGCGCGACCATGGCACCGGACGGCGCCTCACCGGTGACGCGCGTGCCGTCGTTGGACGAGGCCAGCGGCACCGCGGCGCACTCCGCCTTGTCCGGAGTGGACAGTGCGCAGTCAGGCAGCGACACCAGGCGCAGCCGGTTGCCGTAGTCGGCGCCGAACGCCGTGCGGAACTTGGCGTAGTCGAGCGTGACGGTGGAGGTCTTCTCCTTGGCGGCGCCCAGTTTCACCACCAGCGGGAAGCTTCCCCTGCGCCCCAGCACCTGCGCGCCGACCGGCACGAGACCGGCCCGCGCGGTCACCGCCTCCGTGCCCGGCCACACCGGCGCCGGCACGGCCGTCCGCGCGGCTTCGTCATCCGCGCCGTCCTTGAACGGCAACGGCGTCGCGTCCCTGCCCTGCACGAGCGGGTGTTGTTGTGCGGTCTGACGTTGATAGCCCGGTGCCGCGGACGAGGCCGCAGCCGTGCCTGCCATGAGCACCGGCACGAGGCCGAGTGCCAGGGCGAGTTTCCATCTGGACATCGAGTTCCCCTGTTCTCGATCAGTTCTGGTAGAGCGCTGCCACGTCGAGATCGGTCGGCACCCCGGCGAAGACGCGGACGTCGTCGATCCCGCCGCTGAAGAAGTCGTAGTTCTCACCGACCCACTTGCCGCGGCCGATCACGAGCGGCTTGACCGACTCGAACGTCATC
Organism: Lentzea sp. NPDC004789; assembly: GCF_053601075.1. Taxonomy (NCBI): domain Bacteria; kingdom Bacillati; phylum Actinomycetota; class Actinomycetes; order Pseudonocardiales; family Pseudonocardiaceae; genus Lentzea; species Lentzea sp. NPDC004789. The sequence continues at coordinate 162,514 of NZ_JBSGBE010000022.1, forward strand.
GGCGCGCTGGCCGTGGACTCCAGCTGGCCGTTCACGTAGAGCCGCACCTGTTTCGCGCCGGGGTCGTACACGCCGACGAGGTGCGTCCACTGCCCCAGTGCCACCTCGTTCTGCGAGAACGTGCGGTACTGCGGTGGCACGTCCCGGTCGGAGTCCATCACCGCGAACGCCCACTTGTTCCGGTCACCGGCGTACTGGAGCCAGAAGGGACTGCTGCGATCGGCCTCCTGCGTCACGGCCGCCTGCCAGATCCAACTCGCCTGGTCCATGCGCACCCACGCCGACACTGCGAAGCCCGTCGTGGTGCGCACCGCCGGTCCCGTCGTCGTGCCGAAGGAACCGTTGGCGTTGAGCGCACCGCCGGACCCGCGCGTGGTGCGCTGCCACTGTCCCGCGCCGAACGTGACGTCTCGGTGGAAGTCCGTGGTGTCCGTCATCGTGCTGCCGGACGGCTCGTCGAACGTGTACTCCCCCACCATGGTGAGCTGGTTCGCGAGCTCCGTGACCTCACTGAGGTAGACGCGGCGGTTCCACACCTGGACGTCGGCGATCTCGCCGGCCCAGTTCTGCGCGTTGACGCCGTTCCACTTGTTGCGGCCGAACACCAGCCAGCGCGCGGCCGTCCACGGCGCGTTCGGCGCGGTCTTCTCCCCCGCCAGCCGTCCGTTGACGTACAACGAGAGCTTGTGCGTCGCCGCGTCGTAGGTGCCCGCGAGGTGCGTCCACACCTGCATCCTCGGCTCGTCGGGCGCGGTCACGAGCGTCACCGGCGCGTTGTCCGTGTCGCTCTGCGGCATGCTGAACGCCCATCGGCCCGCGTCGTAGCCGAGCGCGAACCCGCCGACCCGCGTGCCCTCGTGCGCGACCGCGGTGGCGGTGCCGCCCTGCGCCGTCTTCTTGACCCACGCGGACACGCTGAAGCTCTCCGCGGTGTTGATCACCGAGGAGATCACCGCTTCGGAGTCCTGCGCACCGGTGAGGCTGAGCGCGGTGGGGCCGTCGTAGATGCGACCCGCACTGCCGAACGTTCCGTTGTGGACACTTCCGTCCCAGTGCCCCACCGAGCTGTGGAAATCGGGGCCGGACTTCTCGTCGAGCTTCCACACGCCGGCGGGCGGCAGGCCCGAACCGGCGCGGAAGTCGTAGTGCGCCACCTCGGACCGGTTGCCCGCGCGGTCGACCGCCTGGACGTAGACGGTGTTGCTGCCCCGCGATTCCGGCGTCACACCGGCCGTGGCGGTACCACCGACCGCATTGGCGGGCACGAAGTCCGCGGGTGGATTCGCGACACCGTAGTAGTAGCCGACGACATCCGCGTCAGCGTCGGCGAACGTGAAGGAACCGGAGATGCCGACACCGCCGTGGATCTGCCCGTCCGCCGGGTACCGGCCGTCCTCGGTGCGGATGGCGGGCGGCACCGGTTTGGTCAGGTCGACGACGAACTCGCAGAACGCCGACTTGCCGCCGGTGTCCCACGGATCCTCCGACTGGCTGTGGAACGCGAGCGGCGCACCCTCGGCAAGCGCTTGCGGCACGTCGTACTGCGCAATCGCACCCGACGGGATGTTCGGCACGTTCACCCAGTTCCACGACTTGAACTCGCCACCGGGCGACCAGCGCTCGCCGTAGCCGAACCAGACCTTGTGCACGTGACCGTCGGCGTCACGCGGCCGGGCCCGCAGAGTCGGCGTCGCCGTGCCGATGTACTGCGTCTGCCCGTTGCACGCCTTGCCCTCGACGCTGAGCTCGTCAGGCACCTCGGGGATGGAGTTGTACTCGACGGTCAGCGCCGTGCGCTTCTCGTCGAACTTCTTCCAGGCGGTGTTGATGAGCCGCTCGCCGTCGCCGTTGGCCCGCAGCCCGAGCGTCAGCGTGCCGGAGCTCGCGCCCTCACGGGCCGCGACCGCGACGGCGTCGTTGTTCCACTCGCCGTAGACGCCGGTGTTGCGGCAGTCGCTGTTGTTGACGCCCGCGAGGTAGCGGTTCCAGCTGCCCGAGTGGTTCTGCCAGGTGGTGCCGGCGTCGACCGCGCCCACCACGTACAGGTCGGTCCAGCTCGCCGAGCACGAGTAGGTGTGCTTGAGGTAGCTGCTGAACCACGACCGCAGGATGTGCTTGCCGCGGAACTGGCCCAGCTGGAAGGTGAACATCGACCGGTACCGCTCCCAGCCGTCGTTCGAGTCCTCGACGTAGCCCACCTTGGCGCCCTGGTCGCGGTCGCGGGTCCAGTACGGCGTGGTGACGTGCCGCTCGTTGATCATCGTCCAGTTCGCCGGGCCGACGTCGGTGCCGGGCGGCGCGGCCATGACCGCGACCTCGCCGCTGGTCAACGCCTTCTCACCGGCCGGAGAGGTCGGCACGTAGGTGGTGCTGACGCCTTCCGGGCCGACCTTGGCGATCAGGTCGACGCCGGGCCGCACGTCGCGGTAGGTGGCGGTGTCACCGCTGAGCACCGGCTCCGGCAGCGTCCCGGGCGCGTTCAGCAACGTGGCACCGACGGCGTAGAGCGGGCCGTCGCCGCCCGCGGACAGCCGCGTGGCCTTGGGCACGGCGACCGGCTCGACGCCCTTGTCGGTGCGCCGCAGCGTGGTGTCGATGGCGCGCCATTCGCCGTTGACCCGCATGCGCACCGGTTGCGAGTTGATCTTGGCGGTGAGCGTGCCGGACGGGTTCGCGACCACCTCGGTCGTCTCGGAACGCAGGCCGGCCACCTCGACCGGCCTGCCGAACCGCTTGGCCGCGGCGAGCGCGGCGGTCTCCGTCGGCAGCTCGGCCGGAGCCGCCTGCGCGGCCGGCACCGGAACGAGCACACCGGCGAGCAACGCCAGCACTGTCAGGGCTGGTCTTCTCAGCATGTTTCCCCCAGCTGAACACGGACCGGGCAATCCTTCACACACCTCCGCCCACCAAACGTTGCGAAAGCGTTGAATCCGCAGGTCAGAGGCGGTATACCTCTGATGACTTAGGGGGTCACTGGGGATGGTCTCGTTTGGTGTGCTGGGCGCGGTCGACGCCCGGATGAACGGATCGGCGCTGGATCTGGGACCGGCGCGGCAGCGGGCCGTGCTCGGGGCGCTGCTGATGAACGTGAACGAGGTGGTGCCCGCCGGACAGCTGCGCACCCGCGTGTGGGGTGACCGGCCGCCGTTGCGCGCGGGGAACACCCTGCGCACGTACCTGGCCAGGCTGCGCGTCGCGTTGCGCGACGCCGACGGCTGGTCCATCGAGCACCGGTCGGCCGGGTACGTGCTGATCACCGATCAGTCCGGTGTGGACGTCCACCTGTTCCGCGAGCTGGTCGCGTCGGCCCGCGCGGCGGACGACGAGCAGGCCGCCCGGCTGTTCGGCGAGGCGTTCGCGCTGTGGCGCGGCGAGCCGCTGTCCGGTTTGGACACCGAGTGGAGCGAGGCGCTGCGGCAGTCGTTGCACGCCGAGCACCTCGCCGCCCGGCTCGACCACCACGACGTGCAGCTGCGCCGGGGCAAGCACACCGAGCTGCTGCCCGGCCTCGCCGCGCTGGTCGAGGAACACCCGCTGGACGAACGCCTGGCCGCCCAGCACCTGCTCGCGCTGTACCGCAGCGGCAGGCAGGCCGAGGCGTTGCGCGGCTACGAACGGATCAGGCGGCTGCTGCGCGAGGAGCTGGGCGTCGATCCCTGCGCCGAGCTCACCGGCGTGCACCAGCGGATTCTGCGGACCGAACCGGCGCAGGAACCGCCGCGTGTCGTGCCGCGGCAGCTGCCGCCCGCGCCGAGCGGGTTCGTCGGCCGGTCGGACGAGCTGGACGGGCTGACCGAGGCGTTCGACCGGCACGACGACGGCGTGTTCATCGGCACCGTCGTCGGGCCCGGTGGCGTGGGCAAGACGTGGCTCGCGTTGCGCTGGGCGCACGACCACGTGGCGCGGTTCCCGGACGGGCAGCTGTACGTGAACCTGCGCGGCTACACCAAGGGCGAGCAGCCGGCCACGCCGTCGTCGGTGCTGCGCGCGTTGCTGCAGGGCCTCGGCATCACCGGCCGCGCCGTGCCCGCCGACCTGGACGGCCAGGTGGCGCTGTACCGGTCGACCATCGCCGACCGCCGGATGCTCGTGGTGCTGGACAACGCACGTGACTCGGCGCAGGTCGCCGACCTGGTGCCGGGCACGCCGTCGGTGGCGGTGCTGATCACCAGCCGCGACCGGCTCGCGGGGCTGGTCACCACGCACCACGCGCGGCCGGTGCCGGTCGGGCTGCTCGACGCGACGTCGTCGGGTGAGCTGCTGGCGAGCGCGCTCGGGCAGCAGCTCGTCACCGCCGAGCCGCACGCGGCGGCCGTGGTGGCGCACCACGCGTGCGGGCTGCCGCTGGCCGTCAGCATCCTGGCCGCCCGTGTGCTGACCGGTTCGTCGCACGACCTCACGGAGCTCGCCGGCGAGCTGCGGGACGCCTCGGCGCGGCTGGACGTGCTGGAGACCGGTGACATGACCGCGGATCTGCGTGCGGTGTTCGACTCGTCGCACCACGCGCTGCCCGCCGAGACCGCGTTCGTGTTCCGGTTGCTCGGCGTCTGCGGCCCGGACATCACGCTGGACGCGGCCGCGAACCTCACCGCGCTGCCGGTGCGCGAGGTGCGCACCCGGTTGCGCGTGGTGGAGTCGGCGCACCTCGTGCGGCAGGAGCTGCCCGGCCGGTACCGGGTGCACGACCTGATCCGGTTGTACTGCCAGGAGCAGACGCCGCGAGCGGAAGCGGTGGCGGCGGTGCGCCGGCTGGTGGACTTCTACCTGCACACGGCGTTCGGTGCGGACCGGTTGCTGGACGCGCACCGGCCGACGATCACGCGGCTCGTGCCGGAACCGGACTGCGTGCCGAGCGTGCTGCCGGACGAGGCGGCCGCGATCAGGTGGTTCACCGACGAGCTGCCGAACCTCCACGCCGCCCAACGCGGTGCGGTCGACCACGGGATGTACGACCACGCCTGGCAGCTCGCGTGGGTGATGCACAACTTCCACCGCAAGACGGGCAGTTTCCACGAGAACCACGACACCTGGCAGCTGGGCCTCGTCGCGGCGAACGCCTCCGGCAGCCGGTCCGCGCGGTCGATGGCGCACCGCTACCTGGGCCTGACGCTCGCGCAGCTGAAGTCCCACCAGGACGCCATTTCGCACCTGCACCAGGCGCTCGCGCTGGCCACCGAGACCATCGACGTCGCGCACTCGCACTACGCGCTGACGCAGAGCTACGACGTGCTCGACGACCGCGAGTCCGCGTTGCGGCACGCGCGGGAGACGTTGCGCGCCTACGAGGGACTCGACCTGCCGGTGGAGCGGGCGCACGCGAAGAACGCGCTGGGCTGGTGCCTGGCCCGCACCGGCGACCTCGCCGGGGCACGGGAGCACTGCGAGGCGTCGCTGGCCGAGCACCGGGCGATCGACTGCCGGCCCGGTGCCGCGTCCTCGTTGGACAGTCTCGGCTTCATCGCGATGGAACTGGGCGACCTGCCGGCGTGCGTGCGCTACTACGAGGAATCGGTTGAGCTGTACGAGGAACTCGGCTCACCGGGCCTGTGCGCCGAACCTCAGGAAGCGCTGGGCAGCGCCCTCGCCGCTTCGGGTGATCTCGCCGGGGCGCGCAGGGCGTGGCTGGCGGCGCTGGAGCTGTTCCGCTCGCAGCGCCGCACCGCCGACGCCGAACGCGTCGAGAACCTGCTCAGCGCGCGTTGACCCAGCAGTCCGCAGGCAGGTCCGCGCCCTCGCGCAGGAACACGGGAATGCGGCTGAGCGGCGCCGCGACGGTGACCGTCCGGCCGCCCTCGTGCACCTGGCCGGTCCACGCGTCGGTCCACTGCGGACCGCTGGGCAGCCGCACCTGACGTTGCCTCGCGCCGTACGCGTACACCGGCGCGACCAGCAGGTCCGGCCCGAACAGGAACTGGTCGTCGGCTTCCCAGGCGCTCTCGTCGTCCGGGAAGTCGACGAACAGCGGCCGCATCGGCGGGATCCCGCTCCGGCTCGCGACCCGCATCTGCGCCAGCACGTACGGGCGCAGCCTCTCCCGCAGCCGCAGCATCGCGGTGATGTGCTCGTAGGCCTCGTCGCCGTACGACCAGACCTCGTTGGGACCGCCGGTCTTCGCGGGCGTGAACGGCATCCAGGGCAGGCGGGTGCCGTGCAGGCGGAACAACGGGCAGAAAGCGCCGTACTGGAACCACCGCACCATCAGCTCGCGGAACTCCGGCGAGTCGGGGTCGCCACCGGTGAAACCGCCGATGTCCGTGGTCCACCAGGGAATGCCGCTCAGCGCGACGTTCAGGCCGGCGCGGATCTGGCGGCCCAGCGCGTCGAACGTCGAGTCGATGTCACCGGACCACAGGGCGGCGCCGTAGCGCTGGCTGCCCGCCCACGCCGAGCGGCACAGCGAGATGATCTCGGTCTCGCCCTCCTGCCGCATGCCGTCGTAGAAGGCGCGGGCGTGGTCGGCGGGATAAGCGTTGATCACTTCCAGGCCGGGCCCGTCGTGCGTCAGCAGGTTCGCGAACGTGCCGGGCCTGATCTCCGGCTCGCACGCGTCCAGCCACCAGACGCGGATGCCGTGGCGGTAGTAGTTCTCGCGCACCTGCTGCCAGACGAACGCGCGGGCCTCGGGGTTGGCGGCGTCGTAGAACGACACCCCGATCTCGGCGGCCACGCCCTTGTCCGGCCAGTCGGCGTGCACCGGCGGTCCCTGCTCGGTCGCGATGAACAGACCGCGTTCCAGCATCGTGCGGTAGTGCTCGGACAACGGGCTGACCGACGGCCACACGGAGACCATCAGCTTCACGCCGAGCTCGTCGAGCTCCCGCACCGCCGCGGCCGGATCGGGCCACTCCTGCGGGTCGAACCGCCACTCGCCCAGATGGGTCCAGTGGAAGAAGTCGCACACGATCACCGACAGCGGCAGCCCACGCCGCCGGTACTCGCGCGCCACCTCCAGCAGTTCCTCCTGGGACCGGTAGCGCAGCTTGCTCTGCCAGAACCCGGCCGCCCACTCCGGGAACTCCGGTGCGTGGCCGGTCACGTCGGCATAGCGCGACAACAACGCGGCCGGCTCCCCCGCGCTGAACCAGTAGTCGATCTGCCGCGCGCTGTCGGACACCCAGCGGGTCGCGGTGCGGCCCAGCTCCACCCGGCCGACCGCGGGCGAGTTCCAGAGCAGGGCGTAGCCGCGGTTCGAGACGAGCAGCGGAATGCTCACCTCGGCGTTGCGCTGCACCAGTTCCACGACGGAGCCCTTCTGGTCCAGCAGGCCGTGCTGGTGCTGGCCGAGCCCGAAGAGACGTTCGCCCTCGTAGGCGCGGAAGTTCTGCTCGACGCGGTGGTAGCCGTTGCCGGTCGAGGTGAACAACCGCGGCCCGGGCCACCAGAAGTGGATCGGCTCCTCGGCAAGCAGCTCCTCTCCGGTGTCGTCGCGGACGAACCGCACGACGCCGCCGCCCAGCTCGACCCGCAGGTTCCCGTTGACCAGCACCGCCCTGTCCACGCCGAGCTCGCACTCCGTCACGTCGACCGGAGGGTCGAGCAACGCGCCCCGCACGTCATCCCGGACGCCGTTCAGACCGACCCGGACGCGGACGCTGCTCTCGCCCCACGCCTCGACCAGGACGACCTGGTGACCGTCTCGCCACTCGATGCCGCGGGGCACTTCCCGGAACGTGCTCATGCCATCGGAATCGAAGCGCTTCGACTCTCGTACGTCAAGCCTTCACGGCCCAACGACGAGGGGAGCCTCCCTCCACAGCGGAGGAAAGCTCCCCTCGTCACTCAACTCAGGCCCTGCGGCGTCGTCCCGTCAGGAACAGGAACGCGCCACCGAGCAACATGGCCAGACCCGTGGCCAGCCAGGCCCACACCGACGCACCGGTCCAGGCCAGCGGCGGTGCCGGTGGCTGGGGCAGCAGACCGGCGTCGAGGGTGAGGTCGACGCGTTTGTCCTTGCCGAGTTTGACGACGTGGGTGCATCCGGTGGCCGGGTCGGCGTCGGAGTCCTTGCCGTCGTC
>NZ_JBSGBE010000023.1:0-168634 GCF_053601075.1 Lentzea sp. NPDC004789
GCCCCGCCACCTACGAAGCCACCCGATACCAACCAGTCGATCAGGTAGCGTGACAACACCTCATCGACCTTGTCCGTCAAAACGGGGCAACCCCAGTGGTCGTGGCTACGGCTGTGGCGTTACCGGATCAGGTGTCGCTGGGTGTGCTGGTGACGGCGGTGCCGCGGGATGTGGTGGACGAGGCGATCGCGGTGTGCGGGGCGGGGGCGCGTCGCTCGGACGGGAAGCTGCCACCGCATGTGGTGGCGTATCTGACGATGGCGTTGTGCCTGTTCAGCGACGATGACTACGCCGAGGTCGCGGCCAAGGTCACGGGCTCGCTGGACCGGTGGGGCTGCTGGGACGCCTCGTGGACGCCGCCGACCTCCAGTGCGATCACCCAGGCCCGTAAACGACTGGGCCCGGCGGTGTTCCGCGAGATGTTCGAGCGGGTCGCCGGTCCGGTAGGCGGGGAATCCGGGCCGATGGCGGGCATGCTGGCGACCGGCCGGGCACGCGGGGCGTGGCTGCGGGACTGGCGGCTGGTAGCCGTCGACAGGGTCGAGGTCGACCTGCCCGACACCGAGGCCAACGCCGCCGAGTTCGGCTACGCCGGCACCGGTGAGGGCCGGTCGGCGTTCCCGAAAGCACGGGTGGTGACGCTGACCTAATGCGACACCCACGCCGTTCTCGCCGCCGAGATCGGCACCTATGCCCTGTCGGAGAAAGCGTTGGCGGGCAAGCTCTATCCCCGGCTACAAGCCGACGAGCCGCTGACCGCGGACCGCAACTTCTACTCCTACCCCGACTGGGAATCCGCCGCCGCCACGGGAGCGGCGCTGGTGTGGCGGGCACCGACCAACCTGATACTGCCGGTGGTGCGGGTCCTGGCCGACGGCACCTACCTGACCATGCTGTCCAACCCGAGAACCCACAAACGCGAACGCCGGGAACGCGTGGTCGCCGCGGCCCAGGCCGGGCACGAGATCCATCCCTCCGACGGCCAATGGGCCCGTGTGATCGAGTACGACGTGCCCGACCGGGACGGCAACGGCACCGGCGAGGTGATCACCCTGCTCACCACCATCCTCGACCCCGCCCACGCCCGAGCCGATGAACTCGCCGACTCCTACCACCAGCGATGGGAACACGAAACCGGCAACGACCAGGCCAAAACCCACCTCCGCGACCCCGGCCGGATCCTGCGCTCCCGGCTACCGGAACTGGCCTACCAGGAGATCTGGGCCTGGCTGATCACCCACCACGCCATCACCACCCTGATCACCCGCGCCGCCACCGCCGCCGACCTCGATCCCGACCGGATCTCCTACACCCAGACCCTGCGCCTGATCCGCTGGACCGCCACCGGCACAGCAACTATTCCCCCCTCAGGACTGGACTGACCAGCTACCCCGCATCCTGGCCGCGATCGCGGGCATGCGCATCCCGCCCCGCCAGCACCGCACCTGTCCCCCGCGCCGTCAAACGCATGCGCCACAACAGCTATCGCGTCAAACGGCACGACGAACCCGCCAGCACACGCCACTCCGGACCCGCCACCATCCGGCACTACCTCACGCCGACACCCACAACAAGATCAACTTAAGCTACGTGGCATTGACTCCGGACCCGGCTTCGAGGATCGCATCTTGCCGACAGCCGTGCGCTGGCGTCGTTGACGTCATCACCACCGGTCGCGGGCATGTTTCCACTGCCGAGGTAATACCCGGACGTGTCGCGCAAACGCATGCGACGGGGCCGGAGGCGAACGGACATGCCGTTCGCCTCCGGCCGATCCGCTCAGTCGCTCAGGAGCAGCTGATCGATCATGAGATGTCCCCACGCGCCGGTGGCCTGGTCGATCACCTGAACTTCGGCGTTCTGTCCCCGCAGGTCGCTGACGTCCCAGTCGACCGGCTTGAGCACGCCGGTGTCGTCTCCGGTGGCCGTTCGCACCACCTGGCCGTGCACGACCAGGTTGATCGAGGTCTCCCCCGCCGAGCCGTGCGGGTGGTCGCCGCCGGCGATCAGGAAGTGCACGTGGTCGCGGTCCACGGTGAACGGCGGCGAGGTGATCGTGCCGGTCGCGGGGTCACCGCCGCCGGCGAACGTGTCCAGCGCCGCGTTTCCGACCATGCCCGGCAGGTACCAGGGCAGGGGTCCGGTGCCGGCGAAGCTGCCGGTGGTGGTCCAGCCGGGATCGTAGGTAGAGCCTTCGAAGCCCGAGAGCAGCCTGGCCGGACGCTGGGAGAGGTCGTGGAACTCGGTGATCGTCGTGTTGGCGAAGGTGGCGCTGCCGCCGGTGGTGTAGAGGTTGATGCCGGTGTCCGCGGGGTCGGCGAACACCTGGCTGGAGTGCACGTAGCGGCCGTCGTCCACGAACACCTCGATCGTGGTCCGGTCGACCAGGATCCTCAGGTGCGCGGTGGTTTTCGCGGGATCCCACGGGGCGTGGCTCTCCCCTCGCGGTCCACCCGGATCGGGCTGCCCGGTCTCGCGCCGGTTCAGGTAGCTGTAGTCGTGGTAGATCCCGGCATCCGCATGCCGGGTCCCGTCCGCCGACACCCGCAGCTGCAGTCCGATGTTGTCGAGCTGGGCCCAGCTGACATCGGTCTCCAGCTGGTACGCCGTGCCCCGGTACGCCAACGGCACCAGACCGCCGTCGACCTGGATGGTGCCGAGGTCGGTCACGGAGGAGGCGTGGGCGGTCAGGGCGGAGGTCGGCCGGGACGCCAGCGAGTACCCGTCGGCGTAGTGCTTCAGCGTGATCTCCCGGACGATCGAGTCGGTTCCGTTGAAGCCGTCCGAGGCCCTGGACGGTGTGGTGTCCGCGTACGCCCAGTTGTTCATCCAGGCCATCCCGAACCGCCGGTCCAGCGGCGCGGCGGGGTCCTCCCAGGTCACTCCGGCGTACCAGTCGAAGCCGTGATCCAGCCACTGCGGCACGGCGGAGTCGGCCGTGAACGCGGTGCCGTTGAAGGAACCCGTCCAGTAGGCATAGGTTTCCGGCTTCCCGGACGCCCTGCCGTTGGCGCTCACGCCGAGCACCCAGTGCGTGGTGCCGTCGTCGGCGCGCAGCTGGAACAGGTCCGGGCATTCGAGCGTGCCGTAGGTGGACGCGAACTCGGACTGCCGCGTCCACGTCTTCAGGTCGGGCGAGGTGAAGAACCCGATCCGGTCTCCTTCGGTGATCGCCGCGACCCACCGTGCGCGGTCCGAGTCCCAGATCACCTTCGGGTCGCGGAAGTCCGCCCGGCCGCCGTTGGGGATCACCGGGGTGTCGCCGTGCGGCCGGAAGGTCCGGCCGCCGTCGATCGAATACCACAGGAACTGCGCCTGCGGCCCGGAGCCGTTCGTCGGGTGGTCCATCTGCGTGACGAGCTGGATCACCGCGCCGGCGCCGAATCCGGCCGTGTTCGCGGTGTCGACGACCGCGGAACCGGACCAGAGGTCGTGGTTCGCGTTCGTCTTCTTCGGCGCGGCGATGCCCTGGTCCGCGAAGGCGACCCCGTCAGTGGTCGTGGCCAGTCGCCACGCCGTGCCGACTTCCGTTGGATAGTCGGCGTTGTAGAGATAGTAGTAGTGGAACTTCCCGTTGAGGTAGACCGGCCGTTGGGGGTCGTTCTTCCAATGGTCGGGCACGGTGAAGTGGTACTGCGCGCGATAAGTGGCGGCCGGGGCGGCGGTGCTCGGGTGGCCCACCGCCCCTGAGGCCAGCACGAGTGCGGCGGCCAGTGCCGTCCGCAGCAGGCGAAGTGTGCTCGTCGTTGAGCTCATCCGTCCTCCAGGAACCGTCAGGGATCTACAACGCTGAGACGTTTGCCGTCCCACGCCACGGGCATGGGATCGCTGATGGCGCCGACGAAGCCGTGCTCGCCGCGGTTGTGGAACGCGAGCAGCACCCAGCGGTCATCGGAGCGGCGGCGGATCAGGCGTCCGCTGTAGAAGCGGTCGTCGGTGACCGGCTCGGCGGCCGCGATGTCGAACGGGCCGAGCAGGCCGCAGGCGGGGGCGGCCCAGATTCCGCCGGTCGTGCCGGTCGCCCGGCGGTCGGGCGAGGCGTGTTCGGCCAGGCAGGAGAACAGCAGGACCGGCTTGCCGTCCACGACCTCGACCTGGGTGACCTCCAGCTGGCCGAACCCCCGCGCTCCGGCGGCGGTCAGCGGTGGGCGCGGTTCCCAGCGCCGCAGGTCGTCGGAGACCGCGTGGCCGACCACGCCGCGCTCGAACGGTTCGCCGGTGGCGGAGCGAGCGGTGATGAGCATGTGCCAGCCGTGGCCGTCCGGGTCGGCGAACACCCACGGGTCGCGGAACGCCTCGTCGTGCCACACGCCCGCGTCCAGCGTCTCGTACCAGCGGGGGTCGGCGACGAGGACCGGGTTGCTGGAAACCCTTTGCCAGGTGATGAGATCCGGCGATCTGGCACAGCCGATCCGCTGCACGTTCCGGCCGTCCGGGGCGGCGGTGGCACCGGTGTAGAACAGCAGCCAGGTGCCGTCCGGATCTCGCACCACCGAACCGGTCCAGGTCGCGAGGTCGTCGAACGCCGGGGCGTCCGCGCGGACCAGCGCGTCCTCGATCCGGGTCCAGCTCACCAGGTCGGCCGAGACCGCGTGACCGATCGAGGCGCGGTAGTGGCGGGCGTCCGGATCGTGCAAGGCCCTTGAAGCGTGGAGGAAGAAGAGGTGGTAGCTCTCGCCGTCGTCGGCGAACCAGAAGTCCCAGACCCAGGAATCGGGCAGCGCGAACATGCAGAGGCCTTTCGAAAGGTCTTGTGGGGGAAGCGAAGTCAGCCCTTCACACCGCTCGCGGCGACGCTGCTGACGAAGGCGCGCTGGAAGGCGAGGAACACGACCAGCACGGGCAGCGTGATCATCGAGGTGTAGGCCATGATCTCGCCCCAGGCGGTGTTGTCCTGGAAGAAGTACTGCAGGCCGACCATGACCGGCCGCAGGTTCTCGTCCTGCACGACCATGCTCGGCCACAGGTACTGGTTCCAGGCGGGCAGGAAGGTCAGGATCGCGACGGTGGCGAACGCGGGTCCCGACAACGGCACGGCGATCTTGCGGTAGATGGTGAACCAGCCCGCGCCGTCGATCCGGGCGGCCTCGTCGATCGCCGTCGGGATGGTCGAGAAGTACTGGGCGAACAGGAAGACCGAGAAGCCGTTGGCGATGAACGGGATGATCTGCACCTCGTAGGAGTCCAGCCACCCGAAGTCGTACTGGACCACCCCGTTGTGGAACACCAGCGTCGGCAGCTGCGAAACCCAGTAGACCATCGGCACCGCGATCGTCTCGAACGGCACGATCAGCGTGGCGATGATGACGCTCAACACCACACCGCGACCGGTCCAGCGCAACCGCGACAGCGCGAACCCCGCCATGGAGTTGACCACGAGTCCCGCGCCCACGACGACCACCGTGACGAACACCGAGTTCAGCAGGAACCGGCCGACCGGTACCCGGTCGAACACCCCGGCGTAGTTGCGGAAGCTGATGTCGCCGACGGGCAGGAACGCCCGCCAGCCACCGACGTCGGACAGGATCTGCCCGTCGGGCTTCAGGCTGGAGACGAACATGAACACCAGCGGGAACAGGAAGAAGACGGCGAGTCCGGTCATCGCCAGGTAGATCCACAGCCGCCGGCGGCGGCGCAACGCGTGCTCGGCCACGGCTCAGTCCCCGTCTCGGGTCAGGACGCGCTGCACGAGCGCGACGATGAGCACCAGCACGAAGAAGACCAGCGACAGCGCTGAGCCGTAGCCGATCTGCTGCTGCCGGTAGCCCATGCGAATCGCGTGGTACACCAGCGTCGAGGTGGAGTCCACCGGACCGCCCTGGGTCATCACGTCGATCTGCACGAACAACCCGAGCGCGGCGATCGTGATGGTGATCAGCACGAACACCCTGGTCGGGCGCAGGCACGGCCACGTCACGTCGCGGAACTGCCGCCAGGCACCGGCACCGTCGATCCGCGCGGCCTCGTACAGCTCTCCCGGGATGGTCTGCAGCCCGGACAGCCAGATCAACATGTGGAAACCGACCGCCTGCCAGATGGACAGCACGATGATCGCGGCGAGCGCGGTGCTCGGGTTGTTCAGCCACGCCGTGCCGTGCCAGGCGCCGAAGGTGATCGTGTCGATGAAGGAGTTGACCAACCCGTCCGGCTGGTACAGGAACTTCCACAGGATCGAGACCACGACGATCGAGGTCACGACCGGGATGAAGAAGATGACCCGGAACGCCACCGCCCCGCGGATCTTCTGGTTCACGCCGATCGCGAGGACCAGGCCGAAGCCGGCCTGCACCGGCACGACGACGGCCGCGAACGCGAACGTGTTCAGCAACGACCGGAAGAACGCCGGATCGGCCGTGAACGCGCGGACGAAGTTGTCGAGGCCGGTGAAGGTGGTCGGTTCCGGGGAGATCAGCCGCGCGTTGGTGAACGACAGGGCGAAGCCGAGGATCACCGGCACGATCAGGAACGCCAGCAGCAACAGCACCGCGGGAGCGACCATCGCCCAGCCGGCGCGGCGTTCGGAGCGCAGATCGGCGCGAGTCCCGCGTCGGGCCACGGACCTGGGGACCGCGCTCGCGGCGCGGGAGTCCGGCGAGGAGATCGCCATCATGGGAGGTGCCTTCCCTCTCAGCCCGCCGGGCGCTGCCGCCCGGCGGGAAGCGACGAACTAGAAGCCGTAGCCGTGCTGCGACGAGATGTCGGCGTCGATCGCCTTCGCGGCGGTGTCCAGAGTGGACTTCACCTCGGCGCCGCTCATGATGTCCTTCGCCGCCTTCTCGAAGGTCGAGGAGATCACCGGGTAGCCGGGCGTGGCGGGCCGGGCCAGCGCGAACTTCTGCGACAGCACGGCGAACTGGCGCAGGGTGCCGTTGTCGCCGAAGTACTTCGACGACTTCGCCGCGGCCGTCGTGCTGGGGATGACCACCTGGCTGTCGGCGAAGGCGGTCAGATACCTGTCCTGGAAGCTGAACTCGAGGTAGGCGCGGGCTCCCTCGACGTTCTTGCAGCCGGCCGAGATGCCCCACTGCCAGGAGCCGCCACCGATCTTCGGGCCCTTGCCGAAGTCCACCGGCGGCAGAATCAGCAGGTCGTCGCCGACAGCGGCGAGTGCGTCCTTCGCGTTCCACACACCGGTGTAGCTCAGAGCCACCTTGTCGTCGATGAACCGCTGGTTGCCGACAGGCCCGGCGTTGTCCGCCCAGCCGTTGCGGAACGCCTGCTGGAACCACGTGAAGAACTTCACCGCGTCCGCACCGTTCAACACACCGGCGGCGGTCTTCATCGTGCCGCGGTCGATCAGGTCACCACCGGCGCTCTGCAGCATCGGTGAGTACGCGTAAGACCACCATTCGCCCTTGTCCGCGGCCCCGAGGTCGAGCGGTGTGCGATAACCGCCCGCCTTCAACCTGGTGACGGCCGCGTCGAACTCGTCGAGCGTCCACGGCCGGTCGACGGTCGGGATCCTGACGTTGTTCCTGTCCAGCACCGACTTGCGCGCGAAGATCGACAGCGCGGCGTCCCAGTAGCCCGCCGAGTAGACGGTGTCCTTGTAGCGGCCGACGGTCGTGGGCAGCAACGAGTTGAGCAGATCGTCCGGCAGCCCCAGCGGCTGCAGGTAGCCGGCCCAGGCCCAGTTCGGCATCACCGGGCCGTCCATGTCCAGCAGGCAGGGCAGTTTGCGCGCCGTCGCGGCCGCGGTGACCGCGTCGTTGTAGGCCCCCTGCGGGAAGTTCTGCTGGACGATCTTGTACTTGCTCTGCGACGCGTTGAAGTCGGAGATGATCTGCTGGTACACCGCCAGCTCACCGGGGTTGCCCGCCGAGTGCGTCCACATCGTGATCTCGCCCGAGCCACCGGACGAGGACTCGCTCGCGCGGCCGCAGCCGCTGAGCACGAGCGCCGCGGACAGGGCCGCCACTGCTAACATCGAGAGGGACTTGCGCTTCACCGTGCGGTCTCTTTCCCGGAGCGCGACCGGCCGTCGCCTCCGTGCTCATGGCAGCGCCAACTGCCAGGTGGATTGCAGTGCAACGAAGTGAGATCCGCCGCCGGTCAGTCGCCAAACGGAACCGGCGGCGGGCTCACCGAGGCCCGCCGGACGATCGGGCACGGCATGAGATGCGGGACTTCCACGTCTGCCTGGCGCAGCCCGAGAGCCACCTCCATCGCCCAGCGGCCCATCTCGTAGTGCGGCAGCGCGACGGTCGTCAGCGGAGGGTCGAGCTCGGCCGCGACCAGTTGCTGGTCGTCGTACCCGATGACGGACAGGTCACGGGGAACCGAGACGCCACAACGGAGTGCCGCCGAGTAGGCCCCCATCGCCATGCGGTCGTTGAAGCAGAACATCGCGGTGGGCCGTTGTCCGGCCGGCAGGCTCAACAGCCTGTGCGCGGCCTCCCGTCCGCCGCCTGCCACCGGTTCGGCGCGCACGTGCAAGGCGGGGTCCGGCTCGATCCCGACCTCCGCGAGCACCTCGAGGTACCCCTCGAACCGCAGCCGAGAGGCGACGAGGCCGAACCGCTCCTCCGCGTCCAGGAAGGCGATCCGGCGATGTCCGGCGGCCACCAGCTCCCGTACCGCCACCATTCCCCCGGCACGCTCGTCCGGCACGACCGCGGCCCGGCCACCCGCGGCCGGGACGCAGTCGAGCAGCACGGCGTCCTCGGGCAGACCCTCCGGCAGTTCGACCACGCGGTGCCACATGGACGCGTAGATGATGGCGTCGACCCGCTGCCCGTTCAGCGCGTGCAGTGCCTGCCGCTCGGCCACGACGTCCTGCTCGGTGTCGACGAGGACCACCAGATGACCCTGCTCGCGTGCCACGTCGTTGGCGCCGGCCAGCATGCGGCCGGCGAACGGCGTGGTCGCGATGGTGTCCGAGATCAGGCCGACCATGCGGGTCCGCTGCGTCCGCAGGCTGCGAGCCACCGAGTTCGGCTTGTAGCCGACCGCCTCGGCCGCCTCGCGCACACGCGCTTGGGTCTGCGGCGAGATGCGCGTCGAGTTCACCCCGTTGAGGACCATCGACACCGTCGCCGTGGAGACACCGGCACGCGCTGCCACATCGGCCATCCGGACACGAACCATCGCGGCGACCCTCCGTCCGGCTCCGGTCTGTTTAATCGATTAACTTGAGGTTAAGCGAGTATGTAGTGCGGTTGTGAGCCCGTCAAGAGCGGACCGGCACGGTCGCCACCCGCAGGCCGGGTCCCGGCGTCGATCACCGCGCACCGGGCGGGCCGTACCGCATGGCAAGCACGTCGTCACCGGCAGCGGCAACGACCGCCGGCAACCAGACGTCGCGCGCTGCGCCGATCAGGTGGCGTGCGACGGCGATTTCAACGCTCCCAGGTCCGATGCCGTCTGTGAGTGGAACATCGTCGTGATGAGGAGCCACCGTGGCCGCTGACACCGTCTACCGCATCGTGCGCGTCGCAGGCAGTGTCACCGTGCTCGCGGGAGCCGCGATGTTCGTGATCACCGCGTGGCACAACCTCCACGAAGACCGAGGTCTGGTGAACCTGGCCGACTGGGGACGCCCCTCGCCGAACGCTTGGGTCATGTTGTGCGGAATGGGTGTGGCGGCGTTCGGCCTCACACTGCGGGCGGAGCCGGTCCACGGGCCCGTGCGGGACTTCGTCGGCCGACTGCTGCATCTCGTCTTCTACTGCGTCGTGGTGGGCTCAGTTCCCGGCCTCGCCGAGGTGGGCGCGAGGTTCAGCGCACCTCCCGACGCGCACATCGGGCACGCCACCGCCGCCGAGATGGACGCCGCGATGCTGCAGTTCGCCATCCCCGTCGTCATATCGGGTGCTCTCGCGTACTGGGTGTCAGGAATACTCCCTTTCCTGACCGTGGACCTGCACCACAAATCCTGACCGCTGCCGGCCAACGGTCAGCCCACGTGCACGACCGGCCGGTTGCCCGGTTCCGGCTCGGCCTGGCGCAGCACCTCGCGGGTCAGCGGCGGCACGTCGCCCTCACCGGTCAGCGTGTAGCCGAGCAGCTGGACGATCGGGTTGGTCTCCATCCAGGCGAAGTAGACGTGCGGCAGTTTGCCGGTGATGTCCTTGATGTGCAGCAGCACTCCGGCGATGGCGTTCGGGATCGCCGGCGCTTCCACCCGCAGGATGCGGTAGCCGAACCGCTCCTCGCCGGTGACCCGCAGGACGTCCTCGAACTCCGAGGAGTCCGGCACGGTCACCTCGAGGAACAGCACGGGGTCGCCGGCCGGGATGTGGTGGTCGGTGCGTTCCTCGAGCTCCTTGTCGCGGTACTCGGCCTCGTCGCGGTCGTCGGGTTCGTTCGCGATGATGCGGATCTCGGCGCCGGGGTACTCGTCGAGGAACCGCTTCGCCTCGTCGTCCATCTCCACACCGGTGACCCGCAGCTCGGTCGCGCGGGTGGCGTGCGAGATCAACGAGGTCACGACGATCGCGAGGATGAAGAACGACGCGATCTTCACACCGTCCGGCCGCTCGATGATGTTCGCGAACGTCGTGTACACGAACACGAGCGTGATCAGTCCGAACAGGACGAACGCGCGTCGTTCGCCCCGGCCCCTCGCCGACAGGGTGACCGCGAGCGACGCGGAGGTGATCAGCACCAGCACACCGGTGGCGTAGGCGCCGCCCTGGGCGTCGACGCCTGCGTTGAAGATGATGGTGATGGCGAACGCGATCACGGTGAAGACCAGCACCAGCGGCCGGGTGGCGCGGGTCCAGTCCGGTGCCATGCCGTAGCGGGGCAGGTAGCGCGGCACGATGTTGAGCAGGCCCGCCATGGCCGACGCGCCGGCGAACCACAGGATCGCGATGGTGCTCAGGTCGTAGACGGTGCCGAACCAGTCGCCGAGGTAGGAGTGCGCGAGGTAGGCGAGCGCACGGCCGCTGGCCTCGCCGCCGGGCTGGAACTTCTCCTGCGGGATCAGCAACGTGGTGGCGAAGCTTGAGGCGATCAGGAACACGCTCATGATCAGCGCCGCGGCGGTGAGCAGCTTGCGGGTGTTGCGGATGCGGGCCGCGGGCCGGTCGGGGTCGTCGTCGGGAGCGCCCTTCACCAGCGGCATCACGGAGACGCCGGTCTCGAAGCCGGACAGGCCGAGCGCCAGCTTGGGGAAGACGATCAGCGCGATGGCCACGGCCGTCCACCAGTTGCCGCGTTCGGCGAGCAGCAGGTTCGACCAGTCGACGACCAGGTGTGGCGCGGCGAGGACGTGCCCCAGCGCAACCCCGACGACCACGACGTTGAGCCCCAGGTAGACCACGACGAGCCCGACCGCGAGGCCGATCGCCTCGGTGAAGCCCTTGAGGAACACCGCACCGAGCAACGCGACCAGCAGGAGCGTGACGAGAACCTGTTGGCCGTCCAGGAAGTCACGGGCGAACGGGTTCTCCAGCACGTGCGCCGTCGCGTCCGCGGCGGAGAGCGTGATGGTGATGATGAAGTCGGTGGCGACGAACCCGAGCAGCACCAGGACGGCGAGCTTGCCCTTCCACTGGGAGAACAGCCGTTCCAGCATGGCGATCGAGCCCTGCCCGTGCGGGCTCTCCCCCGCCACCCGCCGGTACACCGGCAGCGCGCCGAGCAGGGTCAGCAGCACCAGCACGAGGGTGGCCAGCGGCGACACCAGGCCGGCGGCGAGCGCGGCGATGCCGGGTTGGTAGCCGAGGGTGGAGAAGTAGTCCACGCCGGTCAGGCACATGACCTTCCACCACGACTTGCCCTCGTGGTCGACCTTGTGCACGTGCGGTCCGGGGAACCTGCCCTGCCGGCGGGGCAGATCCGCGAGCAGCCAGTTCCGGAACCTGTTCGACTGCTGAGGCACGCTAGTGCACCGATTCCTTCTCGGCCGGGATCCACGTGGCGGCACCGATTCCCCGGCGCACTTCGCCTGGGCTGTGCACCACGCGGTCGGGATCGCGCCGGGTGGTGGACGCGAGCTGCCACGGCACGCTCGTGACCATCACGCCGGGTTCGAACAAAAGGCGGCCCTTGAGCCGCAACGCGCTCTGGTTGTGCAGCAGGTTCTCCCACCAGCGGCCGACGACGTACTCGGGGATGTAGATGCACACGACGTCGCGCGGGCTGCTGCGCTGGAGGTTCTTCACGTAGTCGAGCACCGGCCGGGTCACCTCGCGGTAGGGCGACTCGATCACCTTCAGCGGCATCTTCACGCCCCGCCTCTCCCATTCCCGTTGCAGGGCACGGGTCTCGGAGTCGTCGACGTTGACGGTGATCGCCGCCACCGTGTCGGGCCGGGTCGCGCGGGCGAACGAGATGGCCCGCAGGGTCGGCTTGTGCAACGTCGACACGAGCACGAGCGCGTGCACCCGGCTGGGCAGGGTCTCGGCGTCGGTGCCGGCTCGCAGCTCCTCGCGCACCCGGTCGTAGTGGCGGTGGATCGCTCGCATCATCAGGTACAGCAGCGGGATCGCGATCACGACCAGGTACGCGCCGTGCGTGAACTTGGTGACGAGCACGACCACCAGCACCACTCCGGTGAAGCAGGCACCGAGCGCGTTGATCCACCGTGCGCGGTGGATCCGGCGGCGTTCGGCACCGGTCGTGGCGTGCACCAGTTCTCGGTTCCAGTGCCGGACCATGCCCGCCTGGCAGAGGGTGAAGGAGGTGAACACGCCGACGATGTAGAGCTGGATGAGCCGGGTGGCCGAGCCGTCGAACGCGTAGATCAGGCTTCCCGCGATCGCCGCGAGCACGACGATGCCGTTGGAGAACGCCAGCCGGTCGCCGCGGGTGTGCAGCTGCCGCGGCAGGTAGCGGTCCTGCGCGAGGATCGAGCCCAGCAGCGGGAAGCCGTTGTAGGCGGTGTTCGCCGCGAGGATGAGGATCAGCGCGGTGGCGGCCTGGATGTAGTAGAAGAAGAACGTCTGGTCGCCGCCGAACACCGCCGCGGCGAGCTGGGCGATCACCGTCCGTTGTGGATCGGTCTCGCAGTTGCCGACGAACCCGATCAGGTCGCAGGTGTGTTCGGTGAACCGCACGTTGGCGATGAGCGCCAGCGCGGTGACGCCGACGAACATGACGACCGAGATGCCGCCCATCAGCAACATGGTCACGGCGGCGTTGTGCGACTTGGGTTTGCGGAACGCGGGCACGCCGTTGGAGATCGCCTCCGCGCCGGTCAGCGCGGTGCAGCCGGACGAGAACGCGCGCAGCACCAGGAACGCGACCGCCAGCGTGCTCAGGCCGACCTGTTCGGGGCGGATGCCGTAGCCGGCGCTCTCCGCGACCGGTGGATGGCCGAGGACGGTGCGGACCAGCCCAACCGCGATCATCAGCAGCACACCGACGACGAACGCGTAGGTGGGCACGGCGAACGTCCGGCCGGACTCGCGCACACCGCGCAGGTTCATGGCGGTCAGAAAGGCGATGAAGCCGAGGTTGATCGCCACCCGGTACGGGTTGAGCTCCGGTACCGCGGAGATGATGTTGTCCACGCCTGCGGCGACGGACACCGCCACGGTCATGATGTAGTCGACCATCAGGGCTGCCGCGACCACGAGCCCTGCCGAGCGGCCGAGGTTGCGCGACGCCACCTCGTACGAGCCGCCGCCACTGGGATAGGCGCGCACGACCTGCCGGTACGAGATGACCACCACGGTGAGCAGCACCGCCACGGCGAGCCCCACCCACGGCGCGAGGTGCAGGAACGCCAGCCCGCCGAGGGTGAGGATCAGCAGGATCTCCTGCGTGGCGTAGGCGACTGACGACAGCGGGTCACTGGCGAAGATCGGCAGCGCGAGTCGTTTGGGCAGCAGGGTCTCGCCCAGCCGGTCACTGCGGAACGGTCGTCCGAGCACCAACCGCTTGACCCACGAGGTGGAGGACGGCACGCCGCCAGCATGAACGGTCGAGCCAGGTCACGCCTGCAAAGAACCCGTCAAGATCGGGTCGTGGGGCGTTGGGATTGCGTAAAGACCGGCTGCCGCTGAACGGGCAGACGCGGGGCGGACGGGTCGTCCTCGCGCAGGTGCGGCACGGGAGCCACCACGGCGCGGAAGGTCGAGACGAGCAGCAGGACCGCCAGCGCGTCGAGGCCGATGACCAGAGCATCATGGCCCGCCTGGCCGACCAGTGCGAGGTCGCCGTGCCGGCCGAGCACGAAGCCGTCGTGCAGGAACCAGCACACCACCGCGGTCCCGAGCGCGGCCCGCCAGGTGGAGATCAGCGCGATCAGGTTGACCACGGCGACCATCGCGATCACGGACAGCACCGGTTGACCGGTCGCCCCGGTGGCCACGACCAGCACGGTGGCCGCGATCCCGAGCACCACGCCCAAGGGGAAGCCGAACCCTCCCGACATCCGTTGCATGCCATCAGTTCACCGCGAGACGACCCGGACGAGGAGGGTCCTTGGCGAACTCCCAACGCCCAACCGGAGAACCCTGACGCGATCCTTACAGCTCCAGCCGGTAGCCCATGCCCGCTTCGGTGATCAGGTGCCGAGGCCGCGACGGATCGGTCTCCAGCTTGCGCCTCAGCTGCGCCAGGTACACCCGCAGGTACTGCGACTCCCCGACGTGCGACGGTCCCCAGACGTCGCGCAGCAGCTGCTTCTGCGACACCAGGCGACCGGGGTTGCGGGCCAGGATCTCCAGCAGCCCCCACTCCGTCGGGGTCAGGTGCACCTCGGCACCGTCGCGGTGCACCTTCTTCACCGACAGGTCGACGGTGAACGTCGCCGTGGTCACGATCGGGTCCTCGACGGTCTGCGTGGTGGCCCTGCGCACCGCGGCGCGCAGGCGGGCGAGCAGTTCGTCCATTCCGAACGGTTTGGTGACGTAGTCGTCCGCTCCCGCGTCGAGCGCCTCGACCTTGAGCGCGGACTCGGTTCTCGCGGACAGCACGATGATCGGCATCGTCGTCCAGCCGCGCAGGCCGACGATGACGTCCACGCCGTCGATGTCGGGGAGGCCGAGGTCGAGCACCACGACGTCCGGCTTCTCGTCCACGGCGACGCGCAGGGCGGTCTTGCCGTCGTACGCGGTGAACACGTCGTAGCCGCGCGCGGAGAGGTTGATGCGCAGCGCGCGGACGATCTGGGGCTCGTCGTCCACCACCAGCACAGTGGTCATGCCAGATGCTCCTCGGCGTGCTTGTGAGCGGGTAGGGAGATGACGACCGTGAGGCCGCCGCCCGGCGTGTCCTCGGCGTGGATCTCACCGCCCATGGCCTCGGTGAAGCCCTTGGCCACGCTGAGGCCCAGCCCGACTCCGGGGGTGGCGTCCCGGTCGCCCAGCCGCTGGAACGGCGTGAAGACGCGGGCCGCGGACTTCTTCGGCAGACCGGGGCCGTGGTCGACCACGCGCAGCTCGACGTGGTCACCGTGTGCGCTGGCCCGGACCGCGATCTCCGGTTCGTCGTCGTCGATCCGCCCGTCGCCGTCCACGTCGATCAGGCGGCGCGGGCTGAGCCTGCCGTGGCGCAGCGCGTTGTCGATGACGTTGGCCACCGCGCGTTCCAGCAGGCCGGCGTCGGCGACGACCTGCGGCAGGCTCTCGTCGACGTCGACGGTCATCGTGTGCCGTTCGTCGATGCCGGTGAGCGACCTGGCCACGATCTCGTAGTAGCTCACCGGACGCAGCTGCGGCGACACCGATCCCGTGGCGAGACGGGAGGAGTCGAGCAGGTTGTCGACGAGGCCGTTGAGCCGGTCCGCCGACTCCTCCACGGTGGCCATGAGCTCTGCCGTGTCCTCTTCGGACAGTCGTAGTTCGCGGTCGCGGAGGCTGCCGATCGCCGCCTTGATGGACGTCAGCGGGGTGCGCAGGTCGTGGCCCACGGCGGACAGCAACGCGGTGCGCAGTTCGGTGGTCTCGACCTTGCGTTGCGCGTCGAGGGTCTCCGCGGCCATGCGCTGCTGCCGCAGTGCCATCAACGCCTGGCCCGCGGCGGCTTCCAGCACTCGCTGGTCGCTCGCGGGCAGCGTTCGCCCGCGCAACGCCAGGTGGATGTCGGAGGTGACCGCGATGTCGGCGTCGGCGTCGTCCGGCTCGTCGCACGGCCGCGGGCCCACGCACGCCACGCGTTCCCAGCCGCCGTTGCGGCGTTCCAGCAACGCCACCGAGTCGAGACCGAAGTTCTCCCGGATCTTCTCCAGCAGCCGTGACAACGGATACGGGCTGGTGAGCACCGTGCGGGAGTAGGAGGCGAGCAGGGCGGCCTCGGTGCGGGCGCGGGCGCCCTGCTCGGCCAGCCGCGCCGCGCGGTCCACCACCAGCGCGACGATGGTCGCCACGATCACCATGGCGATCAACGTGATCACGTTCTCCGGTGTGTTCACCGCCAGGCTGTAGTAGGGCTCGGTGAAGAAGAAGTTGAGCAGCCCCGCGCCGAGGAACGCGCTGACGAGTGCCGGTCCCAGGCCGCCGACCAGCGCGACGACGCAGGTGGCGAGCAGGAATCCCACCAGGTCGGTGGAGTAGTCGACGTCGTCGCGCCAGAACAGGCCGAGCACGGTCGTCAGCCCGGGCAGCAGCACGGATGCGAGCCAGCCCGCGAGCTGCCGACCGGCGCTGAGCGCGTTGCGGCCGATCTTCCAGCGCAGGCCCCGGCGCGCCGCGTCGTGCGTGACCATGTGCACGTCGATCGGGCCCGAGTCGTGGATCACGGCCGCGCCGATGCCCTCGTCGAGCGCGCGGGCGAGCCGTGACCGGCGCGAGGTGCCGAGGACGAGCTGGGTGGCGTTGACGCCGCGGGCGAACTCCAGCAGCGCGGTCGGCACGTCGTCGCCGACCACCGAGTGGAACGTGGCGTTGAGGTCCTCGGCGACCTTGCGGCACTTCGCCACGGCCTCGGGTGACGCGCCGGTGAGCCCGTCGCCGCGCATCACGTGGACCACCAGAAGCTCCGCGCCCGCGCGCAGGGCGATGCGGCGGGCGCGGCGGATGAGGGTCTCGCTCTCCGGTCCGCCGGTGATCGCGGCGACGACGCGTTCGCGGGTCTCCCAGGTGTCGGTGATCTGCCGGTCCTGGCGGTAGCGCTGCAGGGCGACGTCGACCTGGTCGGCCACCCACAGCAGCGCCAGTTCGCGCAGCGCGGTCAGGTTGCCGACGCGGAAGTAGTTGCCCAGCGCGGCATCGATCTTGTGAGCCGCGTAGACGTTGCCGTGCGCCAACCTCCGTCTCAACGCCTCCGGGGTGACGTCGACGAGCTCGACCTGTTCGGCGCGGCGGACGATCTCGTCCGGCACGGTTTCCCGTTGCGTGACACCGGTGATCCGTTCGACGACGTCGTTGAGCGACTCCAGGTGCTGGACGTTCACGGTGGACAGCACGTCGATGCCGGCGTCGAGCAGTTCCTCGACGTCCTGCCAGCGCTTCTCGTTGCGCGAGCCCGGCACGTTGGTGTGCGCGAGCTCGTCGACCACCGCCACCTCGGGCGCGCGGGCCAGCAGGCCGTCGACGTCCATCTCGGTGAAGTCGACGCCGCGGTGGTGGATCTGCTTGCGGGGCAGGATCTCCAGGCCGTCGAGCAGGCTCTGCGTCTTCTGCCGACCGTGCGTCTCGACGAGGCCCACGACCACGTCGGTACCGCGCTCCCGGCGCCGGTGAGCCTCGCCGAGCATGGCGAAGGTCTTGCCGACACCGGGAGCGGCACCGAGGTAGATCCTCAGCTCGCCGCGGCGCTTCTCACCTGGCTGCGTCGATGGCACGGTTCAGCGCCGTCACGTTCACAGTCGTGGTGAAGGTGCCACCGGTGTTCGCCCTGACGAGCTCGCGGACCTTCGCCTCGGACAGGCCACTGGCCCGCGCCACCCGCGGCACCTGGATCTCCGCGTACTCCGGGCTGATGTCCGGGTCGAGTCCGGACGCCGACGCGGTGACGGCGTCCTGCGGCACCTGGTCCTCGGCAACGCCTTCACGCTGGGCGATGGCCGTGCGCAGCTCGTCGATCTTCTTGGTGTAGTCCTCGTTGCGCTCGCCCTTGTTGGAGCCACCGGACGCGGGCAGCGTCGCGGCGGACGGCCGCGGCACGAAGTACCTGTCCCCCTCGCGGACGACCGCGACGAGCGTGGTGTCGGTTGCCTCGGCGTTGGCGTGCAGGCCGGGGAGGCGGGAGACGCCCCACACCGCCAGCGGGTACAGCACCCCGCACACGACCGTGAGAGCCAGCAGGATGCGAAGGCCTGCCCACGCCTGCTTGAAGAAGTTGTCCATTGGTTCAGCCGATCCCGGGGATGAGTCGCACGAGCAGGTCGATCAGCCAGATCCCGGCGAACGGCGTCACGACGCCGCCCAGGCCGTAGATCAGCAGGTTGCGCCGCAGCAACGCCGACGCGCTGGACGGCCGGTACCGCACGCCCTTGAGCGCCAGCGGGATCAACGCCACGATGATCACCGCGTTGAAGATCACCGCCGACAGGATCGCGGACCGCGGCGTGGCCAGGTGCATGATGTTGAGCTTGTTCAGCGCCGGGTAGATCGCCGCGAACATGGCGGGCAGGATCGCGAAGTACTTCGCCAGGTCGTTGGCCACCGAGAACGTCGTCAACGCACCGCGGGTGATCAGCAGCTGCTTGCCGATCTCCACGATCTCGATGAGCTTGGTCGGGTCCGAGTCGAGGTCGACCATGTTGCCGGCCTCCTTCGCGGCCGACGTGCCGGTGTTCATCGCGACGCCCACGTCCGACTGCGCCAGCGCGGGCGCGTCGTTCGTGCCGTCACCGGTCATCGCGACCAGCCGCCCGCCCTCCTGCTCCTTGCGGATCAGGGCCATCTTGTCCTCGGGCTTGGCCTCCGCCAGGAAGTCGTCCACCCCGGCCTCGGCCGCGATCGCCTTGGCGGTCAACGGGTTGTCACCGGTGACCATGACCGTGCGGATGCCCATCGCACGCAGCTCGGCGAACCGCTCCTTCATGCCGGGCTTCACGACGTCGGACAGCCGGATGACGCCGAGGACCTCGCCGTTCTCCGCGACGACCAGCGGGGTGCCGCCCTGCGCGCTGATCTCGTCCACGACCTCGCAGGCCGTGCTGGACAGCTCGAACGCGGACGCGGCGCCCTTGCGGATGATCCGGTCGCCCAGGTCGATGCCGCTCATCCGGGTCTGCGCGGTGAAGGGGACGAACTCGCCGGTCTTCTCGTGCTCGGTCGGCGGTTCGCCGCCGGCCAGGTCGAGGATGCTTCGCCCTTCCGGCGTGCCGTCGGCGAGGCTCGCCAGCCGGGCCGCCGCGACCAGCGCCTCGTGCGAGGCGCCGTCGACCGGGATGAACTCGGTGGCACGGCGGTTGCCCCAGGTGATCGTGCCGGTCTTGTCCAGCAGCAACGTGTCGATGTCGCCCGCGGCCTCGACGGCCTTGCCCGACATGGCCAGCACGTTGCGCTGCACCAGCCGGTCCATGCCCGCGATGCCGATCGCGCTGAGCAGCGCACCGATCGTCGTGGGAATGAGGCACACCAGCAGTGCGGTGAGCACCACCACCGACTGCTCGCCGCCGGAGTAGATCGCGAACGGCTGCAACGCCACCACGGCCAGCAGGAAGATGATCGTGAGCGTGGACAGCAGGATCGTGAGCGCCACCTCGTTCGGCGTCTTCTGCCGTTCCGCGCCCTCCACCAGCGCGATCATCCGGTCCACGAAGGACTCACCGGGTTTGGTGGTGATGCGGACGACGATCCGGTCCGACAGCACGGTCGTGCCGCCGGTGACCGCGCACCGGTCGCCACCGGACTCGCGGATCACCGGCGCGGACTCACCCGTGATCGCCGACTCGTCCACGGTCGCGATGCCCTCGACGACGTCACCGTCACCTGGGATGACCTCACCGGCCTCGACCACGACCAGGTCGCCGATCTTGAGGTCGACGCCCGCCACGACGTCGCCGTTGACGAGCCGGGCGACCGCGTCCTTCTTGGTCCTGCGCAACGAGTCCGCCTGCGCCTTGCCACGGCCCTCCGCGACGGCCTCGGCGAGGTTCGCGAACAGCACGGTGAACCACAGCCACAGCGCCACCGCGACGGTGAACACGCTCGGGTCGCTGACCGCGAAGACCGTGACCAGCGCCGAACCCGCCCACACGACGAACATGACGGGGTTGCGCAGCTGGTGGCGCGGGTGGAGCTTGCGCAACGCCTCCGGCAGCGCGTCGACCAGGTGCGCCGTGCTGACCGCCGTGGACTTCGGCGCGGCGGGCCTTTCGAGGGTGGTGGTCACAGCAGTGCCTCCGCGATGGGACCGAGGGCGAGAGCGGGAACGAAGGTCAGGGCGGCGACCAGGACGATCGCGCCGGTCAGCAGGCTCGCGAAGAGCGGACCGGTCGTGGGCAGCGTGCCCGCCGTCACCGGCACCTTCTTCTGCGCCGCCAGGGATCCGGCCAGCGCGAGCACCGCGATGATCGGGACGAACCGGCCGAACAACATGCACACCGCCAGCGACGCCTGGAACCAGTCGCTGGTCACCGTGATACCTGCGAAAGCCGACCCGTTGTTGTTCGACGCCGACGCGTAGGCGTACAGGATCTCCGACAGGCCGTGCTCGCCGGGATTGTTGAGCGCCCCTTGAGTGCTCGGCAGGATCGCCGCGATGCCCG
The DNA here is from genome assembly GCF_053601075.1 of Lentzea sp. NPDC004789. Classification (NCBI taxonomy): domain Bacteria; kingdom Bacillati; phylum Actinomycetota; class Actinomycetes; order Pseudonocardiales; family Pseudonocardiaceae; genus Lentzea; species Lentzea sp. NPDC004789. The sequence goes on from NZ_JBSGBE010000023.1 coordinate 20,555, forward strand.
CACCGATCAGCATCACGGTCGGCATCGCGAGGATGGACACCGCCGCGGCCGTGACCTCCTTGCGCCCCAGCTTCTTGCCCAGGTACTCCGGCGTGCGGCCGACCATCAGGCCCGCCAGGAACATCGCGATGATCGCCATCACCAGAATGCTGTACAGGCCGGTGCCGACACCGCCCGGCGTCATCTCGCCGAACAGCATGTTCAGCAACGTGCCACCGCCACCGAGCCCCGTGAAGCTGTCGTGCAACGAGTTGACCGCACCGGTCGACGTGCTCGTGGTGGAGTTCGCGAACAGCGCGCTCGCCGGGATGCCGAACCGGAGTTCCTTGCCCTCCAACGGCCGCAGCCCGTTCTCCTCCGCGACCCAGATGACCGCGAGCATCGCGGACCAGATCACGCCCATCACGCCCAGCAGGACGTACCCCTGCTTCCTCTCCCCCACCAGCACGCCGAACGTGCGGGTGAGCGCCACCGGGATCACCAGCAGCAGGAAGATCTCCAGCAGGTTCGACCACTCGTTCGGGTTCTCGAACGGGTGCGCGGAGTTCGCGTTGAGGACACCGCCACCGTTCGTGCCGAGCTCCTTGATGGCCTCCTGGCTCGCCACGGGCGCGTTCGCGACGACCTGACCGTCAACGCTCACACCGGACTTGAGGCTCATCGTCACGCCCAGCGCGATCAGCACGAGCGCGAACACGAACGACAGCGGCAGCAGGATCCGGATCGTGCCGCGCACGAGGTCGACCCAGAAGTTGCCGAGCCGGTCCGTCCGGTGCCGGACGAAGCCCCGCACGAGCGCCACCGCCACGGCGAGACCGACCGCCGCCGACACGAAGTTCTGGACCGTCAGGCCGGCCATCTGGACCGTGTGGCCCATGACCGTCTCCGGCACGTACGACTGCCAGTTCGTGTTGGTGACGAAGCTGATCGCCGTGTTGAACGCCATGCCCGGCTCGACGTTGCCGCGACCGAAGCCGAACGGCAGGACCGCCTGAACCCGTTGCAGCACATACAGCAGCACGACGCTGACGAACGAGAAGCCCAGCACGCCGAACGCGTAGGTGCTCCACTTCTGCTCGCTGTCGGGGTCGATCCGCCCGACGCGGTAGATCGCCAGCTCCAGCCTGCTGTGCTTCTCGGCGCGGAACACCCGCGCCATGTAGTCGCCCAGCGGACGGTACGCCGCTGCCAGAGCCACGACGAGGATGCCGACCTGCACCAGGCCGGCCACAGTGGGTGACATCAGAACTTCTCCGGCCGGACGAGGGCGACGAACAGGTAGACGATCAGCGACAGCGCGATGACGCCGCCGACGACGTTCGCGACGAGACCGGTGCCGCTCACAACTTCTCCAGTCCACGCACGGTGAGACCAAGCACGAGGAAACTCCCGATCAACAGCAACGCGTAGGCCAGATCGGCCATGACGCGCTCCCTTCCCGACAACGATGTGGCTTTGCTGCGGGTCAGCGTGCATGGCGCGAACAGGCACGTCAGGGGTGTCTGATGGCAATTTGACACGCCCGGTGGCTTCCTTTACGCGTTCTTGATGGCGTGCGACCTGCGTCTCACCCGAAGAGGTCGGGAGGCGGTGACTCGGTGTGATTCAGGCGACGCCGAGGCGCCCGGCGGCGACTCGGCGAAGCCCGTTCAGCGCCGTCTTCTCACTGGCCTGGCTGAAGTGTGGCGACCGGGCAGGTCGGCGCGACGTTCCAGCGGTTGCCGGTGGAGACGATCGACGGCGGGAAACCGCCCGGCGCCCGTTGTGAGCACTGCAGCGAGTGAGTGGCACCGACCGACGCGTTGAGGGCCACCGTGACGCCGCGGAACGGCTCCGGCCGCGAGTCGAGCCGGACCGCCGCGAAGTACGGGCCCGGGCCGGTCACCGTGTTGCCCGTGATCATGGCGTTCTCGATCGGCCCGGTGATGCCCTGCAGCGTGATCCCGGAGCCCTGGGGAGCGGCTTCGGTGAACGTGATGTCGTTGTCGCGCACGGCGATCTCGTGCACCGAGTCGCCGTAGATCGCGTCCGCGTCGCCGTCCGCGACGATCGTGTTGCCGCTCACCGTCACCTGAGCGGGAATCCCGCCGCTGTGCGGGGTGATCCGGATGCCCGGTCCGGGCACGCCGTGCCGCCGGATGATGTTGCCGGTGATCTTGTCGCGGGTGGCGACGTTCTGCGAGTCGACGACCCCGCCGCCGGTCCCCGCCGTCACGTCGAACGTGTTGCCGGTGACGACGACGTCCTCGGTCCGGTAGAGGGCGAGTCCCTTGCCGCTGAAGGTGTTCCCGGTGATCGTGGCGTGCCGGTAGGTCGACAGCGCGACGCTGGAGGTCACCGTCGAGTCGGCGAAGGAGTTGCCCTCCAGCCGCAGGCCGTCGTCCCAGTCGCCGCCCGTGGCGTCGCCGTCGAAGGCGGTGTCGCCGATGAGCTCGCCGAAGTGGTTTCCCAGCACCGCCAAGGAGAACACGTTGCGCTGCACGCCGATTCCCGAGCGGGCGCAGTTGACGAACGACCCGCCCGTGATCGTCACGCGCTTGACCGCCGTGGCCGGGGTGTTGCCGAGGATCCGGATGCAGTCGCCCTTGCGCGCACCGGGCGTCGGCGGATGGGCGAAGACGACGTCGCGCACCGTGACGTCCGTGACCGGCATCGAGCAGGTCCCGTTCGCCGTCGTGCACACGCCGGAGCCGATCGCGATCGCGTGGGTCTGCTCGTCGGTGTTGGTGGTCGCCGTGGTGTCGATCTTGAGTCGTTCCACGACGACGTCGCTCGCCCCGGGGTCGATCGACACCACCGAGACCGCGCCGGCCTGCTGGTCTCCCGTCAGTTCGAGCACCGTGCCCGGCCCGGTGCCGCTGAACGTCACGCGCGCACCGTGCGTGGACAGCGCCGCGGCCCGGTTGTAGGACCCCACGGGCGCACGCGTCACCCGCCAGCGCCCGCTGCCCAGGCACACCGTGCCGCCGCCCGCGCCGCTCGCCGCGTCGATGGCGGCCTGGATGGGCACCCGGTCGTCCGTGCCGTCGTCCGGCACGGCACCGAAGGCGACGGGGTCGAAACACCCGCCCGCCCCGGAGCCGGCCCGCGACCCGGCCGCCTGGACGGCGACCGCGGTCCCGATCGACAGCGCCGCGATCGCCGCGGTCACCAGCAACACCCTTCGTCTGCTCCGATTCACGCGCACTCCCGTTCCTGGAGGGGAACGACGCAAGCAGGCGTCGTCCAGGCGCTCACCGTCGCAGGGCCCGTCGACAGTTCGTCGACAGATCGTCCTCGGCGTGCCGGCGCCCGCGCTCAGCCCGTCAGGACGACAGCCGGGCCGGACGTGGCGAAGAGGTCGTCGAACACCCGGACGCGGTCGAAGGACAGGGCGTGCTCGCGTGCCCGGTCCTCCATGAGCCGCCGTTCCTCGGCCGACATGTCGAGCACCACCCGGTCGATCGCGGCGGCGATGTGGGCGGTGTTCCCGGCCTCGACGACGACGGCCGTCCTGCCCACCGCTTCGCCGACGCCTCCGGTGGTGGTCGTGATCACCGGCCCGCCGCCGGCGAGCATCTTCTCGGTCAGAGCGATGCCGAAGGTCTCGACGAAGTCCGGTTCGGGTTTGGTCGGCAGCGCGTACGCGGCGCAGCCGTTCATCAGCAGCGGCTTCTCCTCGTCCTCCACGTCGGTGAGGAAGACGATCCGGTCGTCGTGCCGGGTGATCGCCTGCACGTGCTCCAGTTCGGGGCCGTTGCCGGCGACCACGAGCTTCAGCCGGGATCGCGCGCGGCACTGCGCGAACGCGTCCACCAGGTCGTAGATGCCTTTGGCGCGCGTCACCCTGGACAGGAACAGCACGTATCCGTCGCGTTCCAGGCCGCGCCGCTTCAGGGCGGCGTCCACGAGCGCCGGATCGAGGTCGAGGTAGGCCGAGGTGTCGATCGGCGGGTAGCTGACCGAGATCCGGCGCACGCACTGGCGGGCGAACCGGGTGCCGCAATGCGCGTCGACGGCCTCCGCGCAGGCGATGATCTCCTGCCTCGTGTACTCCGACACGGCCGTCACCTGGTCGTTGGCGAGGAACCGGGTGAACAGGACCACGGCCGCCCCGAACCGCCCGTCGCGCAGGCACGAGCGGATCACGTTGGTGACGTCCGAGCCGACCGCCTTCGCGATGGTGTGGACGTCAGGTGCGTAGCCGGCCGCGCGTGCCGCATCGACGGCGTCGCGCACCACGGCGTCGTGAGGAGCGAGGTACATCGACACGCACGTGGTCGGGACCGGCTCGGCGAGCAGCTCGACCAGGCGTCCGGTCAGCCCGGCCAGGTACCGGCCGTCGGGCACCCGGTAGTCGCCGACCGGCTCGGGCCGCTCCACGGTGATGCCCTCGCTGTAGGGCATGATCCGGTCCAGCGGCTTGAGCGGCAGGCCTGCCGCCTGCAGCACGGGTATCGGCCAGGTCAGCAGCCGGACGTCGTCGAAGCCGCGGGTGAGCGCGACCTCGGCGAGGTTGCGGGCTTCTCCGGAGTGACCGCAGATGACTGGGTCGGCCCTGACCACGATGACGAGACGGCGGCTTGGCCTGGTCATGTGCGAGCCCCCTTTCCGAGCGGGTCGGACACTGATGGCGGCAGGATCTTGCGGCCCCACTCCGAGGGGTTCGGGCCGAGTTCGAGCAGCAGCCGGCCGCCGGCGTGAACGTCGGACGCGCGCAGGTGCGCCGCGTCCAGCGGCTTGCCGTCCAGCCGGGCGGACTGCACGTACTGCGGCGGCGGGTCCTCCTCCAGCCCATCGGAGCTGATGGACGTCTCGCGGTGGCCACGGGTCTCGATGACGAAGTCGCGGTCCCCGAGGTGCAGCGTGGCGTGGCTGAAGGCGGGCGCGTTGACGAGGAACAGGTTCTGCCCGGCGACCGGGAACAGCCCGAGCGAGGCCCACACGTACCAGGAGCTCAGCCCGCCCGAGTCGTCGTTGCCCGGCAGGCCGCCGCGACCGGTGCCGAACTGCCACGTCAGTGCCGCGTGCACGATCTCGGCCGTGCGGTCCGGCCGAGCCGCGTAGTGGTAGGACCACGGCGCTTCCATGTCCGGCTCGTTGTTCAGCCCCTCGAACCGGTTGAGCAGGTAGCCGGCCGCCATCTCCGCCGAGCCGGGCCGCTTGCCCGGCTGCGTCACACGCCGGGCGCCGTAGCCGAAGAACGCGTCGAGCGTGCTGACGAAAGCCTCGTTCCCGCCGACCATCGCGATTCTCGCGGCCATGTCGTGCAGCAGCCGGAACGAGTAGTTCCACTTGCCGCCCTCGTAGAACGACGAGTCGACGAGCAGGCCGGTGTCCGGGTCGAACGCGTTGGCCCACAGGCGGCTTCGCGCGTCGAGGTCGTCGGCGAGCTGGTGGTCGTTCAGGGCCCGCGCGACGCCGGAGGTGCAGTGGCAGGCGTAGGCGAGGTCGAGCGTGTGCGAGATCGGGTGCGCGACGCCGTGCTCGTAGAAGTCCTCGCCGTACATCCGGCGCAGGTCGTCGTACATGTGCACCAGCGCCCAGGCCCAGTCCAGGTCGCCGAGGCCGAGGGCGTGCACGTCGGCCAGTGCGGTGTGGACCAACGCGCTGGCCTGCCGGAAGAACCTGTCCGCGCCGCGAGCCATCCGATACCCGATGGGGAAGTTGCCCTCCTCCTCGCAGACCCGGATCAGCGACTCCAGCAGGTCGACCGCCCGGTCCGGGCAGAGTGCGATGAGCAACGGCAGCTGGGTCTTGTAGATGTCCCACATCGTGCAGATGTCGAACACGAACGGCCCGGAGGACGGCCAGAACGGGCTCTCGTCGTCGGCGAAGCACGGCTTGATCAGGGAGTGGTACAGGGCCGTCGCGAACACCTGCCGTCTGGCGGGTGATCCGCCCTCGACCTCCACCCGGCCCACGTGGTCGCGCCACCGGGCCCTGGTCTGCTCCCGGACGACGTCGAACGCCTGCGCACCCTCACCGCATTCGCGCGACAGGTTCTCCCGGGCCTGTTCGCAGCCGCGCAGGGAGAACCCGATCTGGATCTCGACGGTCTGCCCGGCGGTGGTGGGTCCCATGTAGAGCAACCCGAACGGGCGCAACGTGGTCTGCCTGATGCGGTCGAAGTCGAGCCGCGTGCCGCCCTCGATCAGCCGGCGGTCGTGCCAGAGCATCTGGCGCCAGCCCGGACTGTCGACCTTGACGTGCACCGACAGCGGCACGCCCTCGACGACCACCGTGCCCTGGGCGCGGCCGTTGCCGAGGCTTTCCACGTGCGCCCGCAGCGGCACGGTGCGGCCGAGGTCGATGGCCAGCCCGCCGCACGACAGGTCGACGACGAGCCGTGCGCTGCGATGCTCGGGGAAGGTGTACCGGTGCACGGCCACCTTGGCGCCGACCGTGACCTCGCATCGGATGCCGGTGTCGAGGGTCGCCGCGTAGTACCCGGCTTCGGCGGTCTCGTCGTACAGCGGCCAGGCCTGGCCGAGGACGTCGAGCTGCTGCACCATCGGGGTCACCCGCACGTAGTTGTAGTACTTGCGGATCGCACCGGTGCCGGACTGCTGGAAGTGCGTGAACCCGGACGCCTGCAGCCGGTCGAACATCTCCTCCGGCTGGCCCTCGGTGTTCTTGCGGTAGAGGCCGTACCCGGTCGGGTAGGCACCGGAGTAGGCGCAGGCGGACACCATGCCGAGCGGCGACGTAGCGCCGGGGTGGGTGTTGCCGACCTGCGCTTTCGGCCACCACCAAGTGGCCGCCAGTCCCTGCGCCGCGGGCAGTGAGGTGGCAGCCGTTCCGATGAAGGGATCGATTTCGTCGAGGATGACGAGACACTACGTCCGCGCGGGCACCGCGTTGGTTTCCGCCAAATGAACATGTGAGCCGCCTGGGTGACTTCCTCGGGCGAGCGGACAACCGCGCGACCGGACGCACGTCTCGTCTTCAACGGGTGGGGAGCCCGCGGGGAGAGGGGAAGATCATGCGCGGATTCGTGTTGGGGGTCGCTGTCGTGCTGGCGGCCATGACGGTGGTGCCGGCGAGTGCGGGTGCCGCCGCGTGTGCGCCGGTGGACTGGGGATCGGGGCAGAAGACCGCGGCCGACGGTTCCGGGGGCACCGTGACCGGCGTTCGCTCCGGGCAGCACGAGTGCTTCGACCGGCTGGTGATCGACACGCACCTGGCCGGCAACGGCTACTACGTGAGCTACACCGACGAGGTGACCCACGTCGGGTCGGGTCAGCCGATTCCGTTGCGGGGCGGGGCGAAGCTGCTCGTGGTGGCGTACTCGCCGTCCTACGACGAGAACTTCGACCCGACGTACGAGTCGGCGAACCCGGCCGAGGTCGTGGACGTGACCGGCTACCGGACGTTCCGGCAGGTCGCCTGGGCCGGGTCCTGGGAGGGCACCACGGACCTCGGGCTGGGTGTCCGCGCCCGCCTGCCGTTCCGGGTGTTCACGCTGCCTGACCGCATCGTGGTGGACGTCGCCCACCAGTGGTGAGCCGTGGCCCGGTTCAGGCCGGGCCGAGGGGGATGCGGACTCGCACGTCGTGGAGTCCGGCGAGCGGCCAGGCCACCAGCAGGTCGAGCAGGTCGTCGTGCGGGCGGTTCAGCGTGAACTCCCGGAGGCTGGTGAAGATCTCGTCGCCTCCGGACGAGGAGCCGTCACCTGATCGGAGCCAGTAGGCCTCTTGCCCGCGGATGACCGCCAGAGAAGCGCCACGGCCTCCTGCCCGGATCCGGGCCGGGTCGTCGCCAGGGGCCGGTCGCCGGGAGTGGAACGCACGAGCGGTGATCGCGGCCGCGGAGTCGCCCTTGGCGATGCTGAGCAGTTCCGCGGACAGCATCGAGCCGACGGCGGTCAGCCGGGTGAGCACGACGGCGACCTGGTGATCGCGGCGGTGCAGCACTCGGGGTGCCGCGGCGTTCGTGCCTGTTTCAACGGCCGGTGCGGCGTGGCGGCGGTCGGCGAGGTGGGTGAGCCCTTCCGGCACGGGACGACCGTCCAGCGGTGCCTGCCAGATCGAGATGGTGGCCCGCTCGACGGTGGTCCGGCCGGGCAGCGGCAAGGTGACGACCGTTTCCGGGAAACCGATCTCCGGCCACGCGAGCACGAGCGGGATCTGGTCGAACGACGGTGGGAACCGCACCAGAGCCCGGTAGCTGGGTCCGTTCGTGCCGAGGAAGTGGTCGCCGCTGCTCGACGAGAAGGACGTGGCGAACTCCCAGTGCGCGCGGCCGGCGTGGTCGAGCCGGCCGACGCGCAGGTCGATGCCCTCGTCGTGGACCGGCAGCAACCGGCGGGGCGCGGGCTGGACCGAGACCCCGTCGCGGATGTCCCGCTGCCGTTCGGTCGCGCTGCGGCGATCCAGCGGACGGCGGGCCAGCAGTTCGATCTCCAGGGCCGAGAGCCTGGACACCGCCCGCACGACGCCCACGGTCAGTTCCGGCCGACGCACCAGCAGGCCGCCCGGATGTGCCACCGCCCCCAGCGTTTCCGTCGCGTCCACCACTCCACCATCCCACGACGATCACCGCGGAGGGCGGTTTTCGCGCAGCAGGCCGCACACGATCGCGGTCACGAGGACCACCAGCACTTCAACCGCACGAGCTGAGAACAACGACGTCTCCACCACGACGTGCATCGGACTTCCCCTTCCGCCGAATCCCGGTGACTCAACGGTGGCGTCCGGTGTCCTGGGCCGTCATCCTCCTGTTCAGGACGTTGCCCGCCCCATGCCCCTGTGCTGCAATGAGGTGATCTCCAGGGGGTGGCGTGCACTTCAACGACGAAGTCGACTGGCCGGCCGTGTTCCGGAAGCACATTTCCCGGTCGAGCCTCGCCGATCCGCGCAATCCGCGGCGGTCCGCTTACGTCACCACGATGGTGTTCCTCGAAGGCGGGCTGAGGGAGATCGACGACCAGCTGTCCGGCCGCAGCCCGCGCAGCCGCGACGAGCTGGCCGGCGCGCGGCTCACGCGGGAGATCGTCGTGCGGAGGGCCGCTCAGATCGCCGGCGAGCTGCAGGAGGTCGTGCGCGTGGGAGAAGGGGCGTTCAAGGACCGGTGGCCGGGCAACGGCGGCATGGCCAACTTCTTCATGTGCCTCATCAAGTACACGTGCACCGCGCCGCGCTGGAGCCTGTTCCTCGACTACGGTCCGCGCCGGGCGCTCGCCGAACTGCCGAAGGTGTGCGACGGCCGCCTTGAGCTCACCGACCTCATCGCGAAGATCGCCACGCACGACCTGCGGATGCGCATCCGGCTGGCGCGGTACTGGCTCTTCCAGCTCTCCCTGACCATCGACAAGAAGTGGCAGGCCGTCGCCACGAGCGCGTACCGCCAGATGCTCGACGCGTACGCCCGGCGGTGGGCGCCGGTGTACGAACAGGGCCTGCGGCTGCTCGGCCTGCGGTTCCGGCCGGGTGTCACGCCGGACGGGCTCAGCAGGCTGGTGTCCGCGCAGACGGACGGCTTCGCGCAGCACATCGCGGCCACCGGCGACAACACCACGGCCAACCGCGACCTGTTCGTCACGTCGGTCCAGGCGCTGATCTACGCCGCGCTCGACCCCGGCGACGGGCGCGGCATCACCGACGCGCTGCGGAACGCCCTGCGGTAGCCGGCCAGCGTTTGCGTCCGGCGCCGCGTACCGCCAGAGTTCGTGGCCATGAACGAGGTGCTGCTGCACAGGATCGACACGACCTTCGCGCACTACGACGTCAACGGCAACGGCGTCATCGAGCTCGCGGACCTCTACGCGCTGGCCCACCGCCTGCTGCGGGGGTTCGTCGAGCCCACGTCGTCCGCGCGGGGACAGGAGCTGGTCGAGACGTGCGACCGGTTCTGGGACACGCTGGTCGAGCACTGCGACGTCGACCGCGACGGCCAGATCACCCTGGACGAGTACCGCGCGGCGATGGCGGCGGTGTTCGTGGACGTCGACGAGTTCGACGACATGTTCCTCGAGGTCTCCGAGTCGCTGCTGGCGCTCGCGGACACCAACGGTGACGGCCGGGTCGAGGAGGCCGAGTTCGGGGTCCTGCTGCGGGCGCGCGGCCTCTCCGAGGCCGAGTGCGGCATCGCGTTCGCCCGCGTGGACACCGACGGGGACGGCTCGATCAGCCTTCAGGAGTACATGGACGCGGTGTACGACTACTACACCAACCCCTCCGAGGACACGCCCGGCAGCTGGCTGTACCCGAGGTCGATGCAGCTGAGCTGACCTTTCCGCGGCCTGAGGGGCCGTCCGACGCCCGTCAACGACGAACTGCCGCTCGATCAGGTGAAAACTCGCTCTGTTGCATCGCGGAAGGCTTTGCCGCCGTAACGACCAACCACGAGCACCGATACCGGCAACACAGGTCCACGTCGGCGCACATCGGCGCGGCGCCCGTCGAGCGAGGTGTCGAACATGAACAAGCTCAATCTGACGGCGGTTCGAAATCGGCAGGACCGATATCTGCTCGACCACTACATGAACCTGCACGCCGCGTTGATCAGCGTGGCGGTCGCAGTCGCAGGACTCGCAGTCGCAAGCATCTTCTCCTGCACCGGCATACCGGACGCGCCGCTGCGCTGGGGAATGGTGGCGGTGACCCTGTTGGTGACGGCGAACGTCTACCTCGGGTTGCTGGTGGGCGGGCTGCTGCTTCCCCACGGTGAGCCGACGGTCTGGGACTTCCTGTTCCCTCTCCTCGTCGGCGTGTCCGAGTTCGTCACGTTCGGCCTGCTCGTCGTGGATCAGCAGAGCTGCGCGGAACGCTCCTCGGCCCCCTTGGGAAAATGGCTGTTCAGCGTGGCTGCCACGTGTTCGCTGGCGGTCTTCGCCATCCATCGGGCGAACCGTCACATCGATCCCTCGAAGCGGTACTCCGCAGACGTTCGCCCCATCGCCGCGGCGTACAAGTCACGGCTTCGCCGCGACAGGATGGGGGCGTCGGCAGTCGCCGTCGGCGCATCCGCATCGGGTGTCCTGGCGGTCTTCTGCGGATGGAATTCCACGGTGTTCCGCGTGGCCGTCCTGGCAGGCTTGGCCACTCTGCTGACAATCGGTGTCGTCGTCCATCAGCAAACGGCCAACAAGGTGCACAAATCGCTCAGAACCGCCCTCAGACGATCAGCACGACGACGTGTCGCGGCACATGTGCGAGCTGGTTCTCGACCCAGCGGTCCGGCCGGGTGACCACAACAGCGCGGACGAGCGCTGAGCCCCGGGACGCGAAGAGGTTCGCGTCCCGGGGCTCGTGCGCGGGCTCGGCGTCAGCTCCGCGTCCACTTCTGACTGCTCGCGCCGCTGCAGGTCTGCAGGGTCACCGGGGTGCTGTTGGCGGTACCGCCGCCGTTGGGGGCGAGGCACAGTCCTGATTGGACACCCGTGATCGTGCCGTCGGTGTTGACGTTCCACTGCTGGTTGGCGCCACCGCCGCAGTCCCAGATGACCACCCTGGTCCCCGGCGTGGTGCCGGAGCCCTCGGCGTCGAGGCACTTGTTGGCGTACACCTGGATCTGCTTGGTGGTGTTGACCGTCCACTGCTGGTTGGAGCCGCCGTTGCAGTCCCACAGCGTCACCTGCGTGCCGTTGGTCTGGGACACGTTCGGGACGTCCAGGCACCGGCCCGCGTTGTCGTTGCGCAGCAACGACGTCGTGCCGCCGCCCGAGCCGGAGACGACGAGGTTGTCGAACTGCGCGGTCTCGCCCTGACCGGTGCCGAGGCCGATCTGGCCCGCGGACAGCGTGGAGTCGGTCAGCGTTGCGACGACCGCGCCGTCGACGCTCGCGGTGATGGTGCTGCCGGAGAAGCCGAGCGACAACGAGTGCCAGCGGTTGGTGCCCAGCGCGGTGGTCGTGCCGCTGCGCAACGTGGTGAACTGGGCGCTGGTGTTGGTGCGCAGGATCGACCAGGCGCCGGTGTCGCTGACCCGGAAGTGGTAGGCGTTCAGCGCGGCCTGGTTGCCGGTGTCCTGCCCGCCCGCGCGGCCGATCAGCGAGGCGTAACCGGGCTTCTCCAGCAACGCGTCCGCCGACACCGTGTAGTTGCTCCAGGCCACGTTGCCCAGCAACGCGTACGGGTCGGTCCTCGTCTTCCACGGGATCGCCTGCTGCGTCGAGGCCTGGCGCACGCACGTGCCCGCGCGGCCGGCACCGCACGCGGACGCCTCGAAGGCGCCCTCCATGTCCATCAGGTACTTGGCCTCCTTGCCGGCCGCGTACCCGTCGAAGTTGTCGCTGTAGGGCAGGTTCAGCGAGCCCTGGGGCGGGCTGGTCGCGGTGCCCTTGCCCTGCCCGGTCGTGGTGGTGATCGTGTACAGGTAACCCGGCTGGACGGTCACGGAGAAGGCGCCGTTGGACGGCGTGGGGTCGGCGCTGTGGACGAAGAAGTCGTTGGGGTTGTTGGAGTTGAGGTTGGTCGCCCACACGTGCACCTGCCCGGTGGACAACCCGCCGGTGACGTTGAAGTTCAGCGTCTGCGGCGAGCCGGCGTCCATGGTCTCGATGATCACGCTGTAGTCGGAGTTGTTGGGCGACTTCATCGTCACGTAGCTGCCGTTGTTGCGGTTGCCGCCGAGGTAGCCGGTGGACGCGTCCAGGTACTTCCAGCCCGGGGCGGTGAACTGCGCCGTGTGCGCCAGCGCCCACGTGTCCTTGCCGACCGCGTAGTAGCCCGACCACGGCTGGTTGGCCAGCACCAGCCCGACGGTGGGCCACGGGATGTTCGGGGTGACGGCGGCGATCAGGTCCCAGTTCAGGTAGGCGGTCATCTTGCCGTCGATGTAGACCCGGTTGATGCCGCGGGCCAGCGGCTTGGCGCCGTCGTTGTAGTCCTGCGAGCCGTTCTCGCTCGACCACAGCGTCTTGCCGGAGTTGGCGACGTTCGACGGGACGGTGCACGAGGTCTGCGCGCTCAGGTAGCCGCACGTGTAGTGCGCGCTGAGCACGTCGACGGCGTTGCGGTAGGCAGTGTTGCTGGAGATCGGGCCCGCCGGTCCCCAGTCCCCCGGCCACGAGTCACCGGAGATGATCTTGATCGAGCTGTACCCGTTGGCGTTGAGGGCGTTGCGGATCGTGACGGTCCAGTCCGCGTTCCACTGCTTCTCGTTCTGCACCGGGGTGAGGTAGTCGATCGTCAGCCCGTGCTGGCGGGCGCACCCGAGCCAGGACAGGTAGTAGTTGACCAGGTCGTTGGAGAAGAACGTCCCGTTGCCGATCCAGCCCGGCGCACCCCAGGCGAGCCCCACCAGCTTGATGCCGGGGTTGCGCGCCTTGGCCTGTTCCATGATCCACCACTCGTAGCCGCGGTCGCAGTTCAGGTCGCCGCGGAAGTGGGCGTGACTGGGCTCCGCCCCGCTCGTGGAGTTGGTGTCACCGCCGATCTCCGCCTTGAGGATCTGCAGCGAGGCGCCGTAGCCGGGCTTGAACAGGTAGTCGAGGATCTGGCCGCGTTGCGGCTCCGGGTAGTCGATCAGCAGGCGGCTGTTGCCCCCACCGCCGCTGACCGCGCCGACGCCGTCGAACGTGCGGCCGCCGGACGAACCGTTGATCGTGATCGCCGTGGCGGCCTGGGCCGGTGCCGCCGCCACGACACCGGCAGCGGCCAGAACGGCCGCGAAGATCGCCGTGCGCACGCGCCCGAGCAGGGTTGCGGGCATGGCTGTGCTCCCTCCGGATGAGGACGAGTGGATGGACCGCGGCCCGCGCGGCGGAACGGGCCGGGGCGAAGAGGAAAACGAGAAAAGCCGCCGTCACGGCGATGGCACGAATCAGCCGAGGGAATGGAAAAGAGAACTTTGCCTTCTCGGCCCCGAAAACGTGCCGGACTGCACATGCGGACCCCATCATCGTTGACGGCGAGCACGAACAGCACAGCGGCGACCGACCGGATCTGCACACAAATCGGCACACGCTGATCATGTGAACGCTAACACATTCCGCTAGCGCGGCCAAGACGCTGTTCGGAGCGCTATTCCTTGATCATTTCGACGCATTCGACTGATCATTCGTGAGCGTGCCCAATTGACGGCCTGGGTTATGCCGGGCCGCGCAGGTACCGGGTCACCATGCCCACCAGCTCGGTTTCGAACCTGTCGACCGCGCCCGCCGGTGAGGAGGCCATGACCCGGTGGGTGTTGAGCTCCACGGTGAACACGATGAGCTCGGCCGCGGTGTCCAGGTCGGCCACTCCGACGTCGGGGTGGCGGGCGAGCAGGTCCCGGATCTGGGCGATGCGCCGCTCGCCGTGCCGGGCGATCGTGTCGAGCACCTCGCCGGAGAACCGCGCCTCCTGGACCATGATCTGCAGCAGCTGGGGGTCGTCGCGGTGGTGGTCGATCGCGTCGCGGACGAGTGCCCGCACCACCTGCTCCAGGGTGCCCGGCGACAGGTCGAGCCGGTCGGCCTGGGTCCAGGCGCCGCGGTCGATGTGCCGGATCACCAGCTCCGCCAGGATCGCGTCCTTGTTCGGGAAGTACTGGTACAGCGAGCCGATCGACACGCGGGCCCGCTCGGCGATGCGGTTGGTCGTGCCGGCGGCGTACCCGTGCTCGGCGAAAACGTGAGCAGCCGCGGTGAGGATGCGGTCGCGGGTGAGCTCCGCCCGGACCTGCCTGGGCTTGCGACGTGGCTCGACGGGACGTTTGGCCGACGGCACGGCGGTCCTCCTCTGGCGGCGGCGAAAGCGAGTACCCAATAGCTGAGCAAAAGCTCATAATAGTGCTATGAGCTGGGAAAACATAGCCTCACTCGATCGACTGAGCACGGTCGGCGAGGTCGAGGCGGTCATCGGCCACCCGGCACCGATGATCATGCTGAAGCAGGTCGACGCGCTCGACGAGGGCTGCGTGACCGTGCTCGCCCACTGCCCGATCGCGGCCTTCGGCTACCGGGACGCGCACGGCCTGTCCAGGACGACCTTCGTCGGGGGCACACCGGGGTTCGCCCAGGTGCGCTCCCGGACCAGGATCTCCTTCGCGCTGAACGAACCGGGTGCCGCCGTCGGGCCCGCCTCGCTGCTGTTCCTCCTGCCAGGCGTCAGGGAGACGTTGCGGGTCAACGGCTCCGCCTCCCCCGGCCGGGACGGCGAGGTGGTCTTCGACGTCTCGGAGGCGTACGTGCACTGCGCCCAGGCGGTGCTGCGGTCGGGTCTCTGGCAGCCGCCCTCACCGGCCGGACCGGCCCGGGAGATCGGCGACGGCCCGCTCTCCGCGCCCGGTGTCGCGGACTTCCTCACCTCGGCACCGTTCCTCGCACTGTCCACATGGGACGATCAGGGCGGTGGTGACACCAGTCCTCGCGGAGACCGGGAGACCGTCGCGCGGATCGTGGACGGCCGCACGCTCGTGATCGCGGACCGCAAGGGCAACAAACGCGCGGACACGCTCCACAACCTGCTGCAGGACGACCGGCTCTCGTTCGCCGCGCTCGTCCCGGGCCGCACCGGCGTGCTGCACGTGCGCGGGCGGGGAGCGATCACCGTGGACGCCGCCGTGCTGGAACAGCTGTCGTTGCGCGGCACACCACCGCACGCCGCACTGCTCATCGATGTCGAGTCCGCCGAGCTGACCTCGAACGACGCGGTGGCGCGGGCAAGACTGTGGACCCCGGTCGCTTCCGCCGAGGTGCCCGATCTGATGGCGGTCGCGAGCGCGCATCTGGCCGCGAACTCCCGCCGCGGGTCGTCCGTCCTGTTCAAGATCGCGGGGCTGGTGCCGGCCAGGTGGCTCAGAGCGCTGATCGACCTCAGCTACCGCCTGGGCCTGCGCAAGGAGGGTTACGAGGTCACGGACTTCCTGCGGCATCGCGCCGCCGGAACGGCCGCGGCGAACCCGTTGCGGGAGGTGCGCGTCGTCGAGATGCGCAGGGAGACGCCCAGTGCCGTCACCGTGGTGCTCGAGGACGGCGAACCGTTCGACTTCCGGCCCGGCCAGTTCTTCACGCTCGTCGCCGACATCGGCGGCCGTTCGGAGCGCAGGCCCTACTCGGCCTCGTCGGCGCCGGGCTCACCCCGGCTGGAGCTGACGATCAAGCAGGTCGGCGACGGCCGGTTCTCCACCCACGTCCACCGCCACCTCGCGGTCGGCGACCGGCTGCTCCTGCGCGGCCCGTCGGGTTCCTTCCACCTGGATCGCGCGAACGAGGCCGTGCTGGTCGCGGCGGGCAGCGGCGTGACGCCGATGATGAGCATGATCCGCACCCTGCTCGCCGAGCCCACCGGGCCCCGGATCTCCTTGCTCTACAGCAACCACAGCGTGGAAGAGACCATCTTCGCCACCGAGCTCGACCGGCTGGCCGGGCAGCACCCCGGCCGGTTCTCGGTCACGCACGTGCTGACCTCTCGCGACGGCAGGCTCGACGTGCCCGGCGTCCGGCAGTGGGTCACCGGTCTCGGCGCGGCCCCCGCCGCGAGGTTCTACCTCTGCGGCCCGGAACCTCTCATGGCCACCGCGCTGCGGGCGTTGGAAGAGCTCGGCATCCCGGACAGCCGGGTCCACGTCGAGCACTACACCACCGGACGGGCCGCGGCCACGTCCACCGTGCCACGGCGAATGGTCGTCCAGGACAACGGGCTGCCGGTCGGAGAGGTGGTGGTGGAACCGGGCCAGACCATGCTCGACGCCGGGCTCGCGGCCGGTCTGCCGATGCCGTACTCCTGCACCGTGGGCAGTTGCGGGGAGTGCGTCGTGAAGCTCCTCGGCGGTGAGGTCTCCCAGCAGGAACCCAACTGCCTGACCGCACGACAAAAAGCGTCCGGCGACATCCTCACGTGCACCGGCTCGCCACTGGCCGACGTCACGGTGGACATCGCGGACCACTGACCTGCGAGGTCAGGACGGGGTCGACTCGGTGGACCGGCGGGCGATCAGCACCGGCTGCACGATGCGCCGCCGGTCCACACCGGTACGCCCGTTGATCAGAGCGATCAGCAGGTCGACCGCCTCGTCCCCCACCCGGTCCGGACGGAGGCTCACCGTGGTGACGGACGGCGTCGTCGTCGCGTAGTCCTGGTCCTCGCTGATGCACGCCACCAGCAGGTCCCGCGGCACCAGCAGGCCGTGGTCGCGGGCCGCGGCGAGGATGAGGTGGCCGGAATCGGAGTAGACGCCGATGACGGCGTCCGGGCGCGGGTCGCGGGTGAGCAGGCGGGTGACCGCGGCGCGTTCGGCGGTGAAGTAGTCGGGCAGGGCGGCGTACTCCTCCACCAGCGCGGGCAGGTCGCGTTCGGTGCACCACGAGGTGTAGGCGCGTTCGATCTGGTGTGGATAGGTGTCGTCGTGCCGCGGCAGGCTGAGGCCTATGCGCCGGGCGCCGGCTTCGGTCAGGTGGTCCAGCAGCAGGCGCACTGCCGCGTCGTGGTCGGCGTCCACCCACGCGTCGCCGGGGCGCGGGCGTGGCGGGCGGCCCTCGCTCACGATCGGGATGCCGCGCTCGCGCAGAAGTGCGCACACCGGGTCGTCGGCGCGCGGACCCGCGTGGATGACGCCGTCCAGCGGCGCGTTGAGCCACATCCACGGCGACAACGAACTCGGCATCGTCATGAGCAGGTAGCCGCGGTCGTGGGCGGCCGCCATCGCGCCCAGGGTCAGCTGCGCGAAGTACGGGATCTCGATGTACGGGACGGGCAGGTCGCCGTAGGTCGTCATCGTCAGGCCGAGCACTCCCGTGCTGCCGCAGGCGACGGCCCTGGCCGTGCTGGCGGGGGCGTACCCGAGCTCGCGCGCCGCGGTGATCACCCGCTGCCTGGTCGCGTCGGACAGGCGGCCGGTGCCGTTGAGCGCGTTCGACACCGTGGCCGTGGACACCCCGGCCAGTGCGGCCACGGCCCCGAGCGTGGGGCGGCGCCAGGCGTGCGTGCTTTCCATGTGCATCTCAACAGGCCCGTACCAGCTTGTGGTTAAGACGTTAATCACTCAACCTACCGGCCACGGCGGCCGGGACGGCCGCTGGGGGCCGGAGTGGTTCTCGCGGCAATCGGGCGCGTGAGCATGTCATGTGGACAAAGGGGAAAAGGTGGAGGCGCGGGTTTCTCCGGTGCGGCAACGCACCACAGCTCCGGTCGTCGCGGCGCGGTGGGCGCTGTGGACGTTCGTCATCGTCAACCTGGTGATCGTGGAGATCCTCTTCCTCACCGCCGGGACCGGCAAGAACGGCGTGCTCACGGTCGCCAAGTTCGTCGGCCTGCACGCCGCCGTGGTGCTGTTGTTCCAGCTGCTGCTGGTGACCAGGATGCCGTGGCTCGACCGGCGGATCGGCATGGACCGGTTGACGGTCTGGCACAGGTGGGTCGGCTTCACTCTGCTGTGGACGGTGCTCGCGCACGCGGTGCTGGTGGTGCTGGGCTACGCGAAGCTCGACAACGCGGCGGCGGGCCGGACGTTCCTCGCGCTGGCCGGAGTGCCGGCCTCGCTGCTCGGGATGTGCGCCGCGTTGATCATCGTCGTGGTCGGCGTGGTCTCCACCCGCTCGGTGCGGCGGCGACTGAGGTACGAGACCTGGCACGGGGTGCACCTCGCGCTCTACCTGGCGCTCGGGCTCGCGTTCGTCCACCAGCTGCTGGAGACCACGACCTTCACCTCCTCCACGTTCGCGAAGGTCTACTGGTGGGCGCTGTGGGTGTTCGCGTTCGGCTCGCTGGTCGCGGGACGGATCGTGGTGCCGCTGTGGCGCAACAACTACCACCGCTTCCAGGTGGCCGAGGTCGTGCGGGAGTCGGAAGACGTGGTGTCGGTGCGTGTCACCGGCCGCCACCTCGACGAGCTGCCGGCCAGGGCGGGCCAGTTCTGCATCTGGCGGTTCCCCGGGCACAACCACTGGTGGCTCGCGAACCCGTTCTCGCTCTCCGCGGCACCCGACGGCCGCTCGTTGCGCCTGACCGCCAAGGCCGCCGGCAGCACCAGCGCGGGTCTGCGGTACCTCCAGGTCGGCACCCGCGTGTTCGTTGAGGGACCGTACGGCGCGTTCACCTCGTTGCACCGCACGCAGCCGGGCGCGCTGCTGATCGCCGGAGGCGTGGGGATCACGCCGATCCGCGCCCTGCTGGAGGAGGAACCGGCCGGTGACGTCGTTGTGCTGCACCGGGTGCGCAGCGAGCACGACGCCGTGCTGGGCGAGGAGGTCCGAGGCCTGGTCGCCGCCCGCGGCGGGCGGCTGCACCTGCTCACCGGCCACACCGGCGAGGGACCGTCGCCGTTCGCGCCGGACAACCTCCTCGCCCTGGTACCGGACATCACCGAACGCGACGTGTACGTCTGCGGCCCGCCCGGAATGACCTCGGCCGTGCTCGACGCCCTGCGCGCGCTGAAGGTTCCGGCCCGGCAGGTGCACTCCGAGCGGTTCGGCCTGGCCTGAACGACGACGACGGACCGAGACGAGTGGAGACCCGAGTGGGATGCGCCCGGCAGACCCTGCCCTGGCTGGTCGTCCTGGCCTGCCTCACGACCGCGTGCACCGGCGCTGCCGGCACCGCCGCGTCGTCCGAGGCGCAGAACAAGGCGCTCGTCCTGCGCCTGTACGCGGAGGCGTTCAACCAGAACAAGACCGGCGTGGTGAACGAGCTCGTCGGACCGGGCTACGTGCAGCACGACAAGTCGCTGCCCGCCGGTGCGGACGGGCAGATCAAGCAGTTCCAGGACCTCAAGGCGAAGATCCCCGGCGCGGTGGCGACGGTCAAGCGCACCGCCGCCGACCACGACCTGGTGGCCGTGCACTGGCACGCGTCGGCGACGCCGGCGAACGAGGCGAGCGGCGAGGCCAGGATCGACCTCTTCCGGGTCGGCGACGGCAAGCTGGCCGAGCACTGGAGCATCACGCAGACCGTGCCCGCCACCACCGCCAGCGGCAACTCGCTGTTCAGCGACGTCCACCGATACCCGGACGGGGCGCCGACGCCGTCCGAGGAGCAGGAGGAGAAGAACCGGACGTTCGCGGTCGAGGCCTACCGCAAGCTCTCCGACGGTGACGCCGCCGTGCTCGACGCCGCCTGGGATCCGCGCTACTACCAGCACAACCCGGCGGCCGGGAACGGCACGGAGCCGCTCAGGCAGTTCCTGCAGCAGCAGGGCGTCACCACGCCCGGCAGCGGGGTCGCCAGCCGCACCCGGTTCGGCCACACCCTCGCCGACGGTGACCTGGTGTGGGTCTTCAGCTCCGACTACGCCGTCGCGGACATCTTCCGGGTGGTCGACGGAAAGATCATCGAGCACTGGGACGTCGTCGCCGACGGCCAGTGAGGAATCCGGTGAAGAGAAGGGGAACCATGAAGAAGAAGACCGCCGTCCGCGAGATCGTCGGTGTGGTCGTGGTCGCCGCCGCGGTCCTGCCGGCCACACCCGGCGCGGCGACCGCGGGGGTTCCCGTGCCGCCGTGCGAGCGGCCCGCGCACTGCGCTCCCATCACCGGCGGCTGAGCCGCGGCGCCGGGCCGACCGTCCACAGTGGCCGGCCCGGCCGCACGGCGACTCAGGAGCAGCCGATCCGCGACGACGACAGCACGACGTCGTCGAACCAGAGCGTGTCGTCGCCGCCACCGTAGCTCTCCCAGCCGAGCCGGAAGTTCGCCGGGGCGGGCCGCCATCCGCCCCGGCGAAGCCATTGCGCGTCCACGTCCGGCGTGGGCACGCCGTCCGCCCGCAGACCGGCCACTTCGTTGCCGTTGAGCC
Organism: Lentzea sp. NPDC004789; assembly: GCF_053601075.1. Classification (NCBI taxonomy): domain Bacteria; kingdom Bacillati; phylum Actinomycetota; class Actinomycetes; order Pseudonocardiales; family Pseudonocardiaceae; genus Lentzea; species Lentzea sp. NPDC004789. The sequence continues at coordinate 41,191 of NZ_JBSGBE010000023.1, forward strand.
AGGTCCGCAGCTCGGAGCCGGTGATCCCGAACTCCACGCACGCCCACTGGTTCACCGCGAGCGGGACGCTCTGGGCGACTCCGGCCGGGCTCTGCTCGGGCAGCGTGGCGTCGTCGGACTCGCGGTTCCACTGCAGGGCGCGGTTCTGCCCGCCCATCCGCAGGTCCTTGCCGCCGTCCGCGGTGTCCTTCATGGCCACGAACGTCACGTGCGCCTCCGGCAGCGCGGTGGTGTGCCGCACGTAGAACCGGACGTACTGACCGGACGTGCCGATTCCCTTGGTGGTTGAGAGGAACACGTGGTTGCAGTAGCCGCCGCGGCCGTCGACGCGCACCGACCTGGTGCCGCTGTGCACGACCGACCGGTCGATGCTCGCGGTGCCGGTGCCCTGGCAGTTCGGGAACATCAGCGACCAGTCACCGGCCGGCGTCGAACCGGCCTGGTTCTCGAAGCCGTCGCAGAACGCTCCGCTCGGACAGCCGGTCGGCGGGTTCGAGGTCGTCGTGGTGGTCGTGGTGGTCGTGGTGGTGGTCGTAGTCGTCGTCGGCGGGTTGGTGTCGTTGCACCGCACGCCGTTGAGCGTGAAGTCGGTGGGCTTGTCGTTGCCGCCCTGGAAGGTCGCCTGGAATCCGAACTGGACGGACGCGCCGGTGCCGATGGTGCGGTTGAAGTCCTGGTTGCGCGCGGTCACGACCTTGCCGGACTGCGTGACGCCCGCGCTCCAGCTGGAGGTGACGCGCTGGTCGCCAGGGAAGGTCCACACCAGCGTCCAGCCGTCGACGGGCGCGGCGTTGTTGGTCACCGTCACCCGGCCGACGAAACCGTTGCTCCACTGGTCGACCTGGAGGTCCACCGCGCACGCGGGCGCGTCGGCCGCGTGGACGGGGTTCGCGATGATCCCCGCTGTGGCCGTGGCCGCGGTCGTCAACAGGGCCAGGATCAAGGCACCGCTCGTCTTCCAGCGCATGTGCTCTCCTGCGGGCTCGGTCTGGGAGCGCTCCCAGTTCGGACTGTAACCAGGCCGACACGGTTTGGCAATCGCCCCGTGCCGGCCTCGGCGCGGTGGGGCACCGCGCCGAGGCCGATCAGGCGATCAGCGTTGCAGCGTCAGCACTCCCGGCCGGTACGGCAGGAGGCCGTAGTCGCCGCCGGAGTTGGGGTTGCGTCCTTGGTAGAGGAGCTGGAGGTTGCAGGGGTCGATGGTCTTGGTCTGATCCGGGTTGGTGCGGATCAGGTCGCCGTGACTGATGTCGTTGGTCCAGGTCGCGCCGCTGTTCGCCTTGCCCGCGAACGGGTTGTTCTCAGTGGCGGCCTGCGGCGTCCACGACCCGTTCAGGCTCGTGGCGGTGAACGACCGGAAGTAGCGGCCCCTGGCCCCCATCGCCTCGACGATCATGAGGTACTGGTTCTGACCCTGGACCTTGTAGACCTCGACGGCCTCGAACAGGTTGGCCTGCGTGTCGCTCATGATCGTCGTGTAGTTCGAGCCGAAGCTGCCGGGGAAGTTCCCGATCGGCATGCTCGCGCGGTAGATCTTGCCGTTGTCACCGGCGAAGAACAGGTACATGTTCTGGCTGTCGCCGATGATCGTCTGGTCGATGGGACCGGTGCCGGAGTTGGGGATGCTTCCGGTGAACAGCGCCTTGGGCGCCGACCAGCCGTTGGCGTTGGTGGGGTCGTTGGAGGTCCGGTAGCTGAAGGCCGTCCCGCCCCACTGGTAGGTGAGCACCCAGATGTTCTTCGGTGCGAAGTAGAACAGGGTGGGTGCGACGGTGCCGCTGCTCATCCCGTTCTGCGGCGCGGAGGCCATGTCGGACCAGTTGGTGAAGGTCCCGAAGTTCATCGAGCCCCAGCTCGTCCGCGTGTCGTGCGTCGTCGCGTAGACCAGGTGCTTGCCGTTGTACATGACGTGGGTGAAGTCCTTGAGCGACACCCATCCCGACTTCGGGGTGGCCAGCGGGCCGGTCGAGGACCAGCGGTAGGTCGACGGCAGCTGGCAGGCGTTGGGTCCGACCGTCGCCGCCGCGGACGTCGCGCTGGACGCCGCCACCAGTCCACCGAGCAGCACCGCGACTGCGGCGCCGATTCCGGCCATTCTGCGGGCTCGTGGCGCGGTGACGGGCGGGTGATGGCCTGATCCGGTCATGGACGTGCTCCTCTTCGTCGAGGTGTGGGCGCGGCAGGGCAGCGTTACACCGGCCACCTGCACTAAGTGGCCTGTCGCGCATCCTTTGAACGAACAAACTGTGAGGGACGATCTCTTTGCGGTCAAGACGTCGAAACCGTTTCGACTCGGCCTTCGACGAATTGCAGAACGCTAAAAGAGATGGAAAGTGTTTAGCTCCGGCGAGCGTCATTCACACTGAATGCGGCCCGGCATTTCAGGGCGTTCGCGCACACCGATCAGGCGCGACTGGCGGTGATGGTCAGCGGAGTGGTGACGCCGTGGCGGGCGCTCGCTTCGGCGAGGAACGCCGCCAGCCAGCCCAGCGCGGCGGGCGAGAACTCCGCGAGCTCGACATCGTCGAGCGAGGAGAACGCGGCCACGTCCTGCCTGAACTGCCGCATCCACCCGAGGGCCGCGGGCACGAACGGGTCGACCGCGACCCGCGCCCTGGTGATCAGGCGCGGGTCGCGGTCGGCGAACCAGCCGGCGTCCTGCAGGAGGCTCATCATCGAGCCGGTGCCCGGCGGCACCGGCACCGTGAGCTCCACCGACTCCAGGCGGAACTCCCCCAGCCGGGCCACCACGTCGGCCGCGCAGGCGAGGAAGGCCTGCACCGGCACGGATTCACCGGTGAGCGACACCTGGAACCACGCGCCGGTCGAGTCGGAACCCGCGTCGTTCATGCCCCAGCAGCCTCCCGGCCCGTGCGAGGAAAGCCATCCCATCGCGGAGGACCGGGAGACGAACAGGCTGAACGCGTCCGCGGAGCCGGCTCGCGGATGATGAGCCAGCGAGCCGCGCAACGCCGCGGTCATGGTCCGATCGAGTACCAAGAACCTACCGCCTGCAGGTGATGTTCCGGGTTGCCGTCGTGAGCTTGCCTGGGTCGTCGGCCAGGCCGACGAGGTCCACGTCGATCACGCTACGCCACCCGGTGACCTCGCGGTTGGAGCACGTCACCCGCCCGGTGGCCCGGTTGCCCGCACCGCCGCCGGAGCGCACGGTCGCCTTGCCGGCGGAACCGATGTTCCGCCACTTGCCGTCGCTGTAGTACTGCTGCAGCTGCACGGTGACGACCGCCAGCGTGGCGTCGCAGTTGCCGTTCGTCCACCAGCCGTGGCCGGAGGCCGACGCCGGCGGGGTCGACGACACGTGCACGTAGTCGCCGTTGGTGTAGAAGATGCAGACCGCTTCGGGTCCCACGACCGCGGACTGGTCCCCCGACGTCTCCACCGGAGCCGGTGCGGGCACCGCGACCTCGGCGTTCGCCGGTGCCTGCATTGCTCCGAGCGCGAACCCGACAACGGCCATTCCGGCCAGAATTCGTTGAAAACGCACGACTTCACCCCTGTTCGCCGTTCTCACGCCCCCTGCGTGAGCCGGCCAGTATCACCACGCGCGTCCGAACGCCCGCAGCGGAACCAGGAATCGTCACCCGATCAGACCAGCTCGATTTCGACTCGATTCGATTTCCTCCACAAAGGACACTTTGATCCACTATGGAGAGTCGTTTGCCGTTGGCGCACAACGAATCACGCGGACGTCACGCATCAGGTGATGTACTCGAAGCATCCGCCGCCGCCAGAAAGCACAGCCATGACCTCCATCGAAATCCAGCCCGATTCCCAGGTCGCACCGGCGATGCCCAGGATCGCCGTCCTGACCTCCCGCCGCGTCCCGCCGGACGTGCCCGCCCATCCGATCTCCCACGTCTCCGAGATCGAGCCGCGGGACGAGGTGGTGCTGCTGCACGGCCCCGGCATGGGCTCGATCGCGGCCGCACTGGCCACCGCGCGGTCGATCGGCCGACGGGTGCCGCCGGTGGTGGTGATCGCACCGGAGGTCGACCGGGCGGACATCGTCCGCGCGTTCAGCGGAGGGCCGGTGAGCTACAGCCTCGAAGGTGCGAGCCGGCCGGTCCTGGCCGACCTGCTCAGACTGGCCGCCCAGGGCCAGTACGCCCTGCATCCCGAGGTGCTGCGAGCTCTGCTGCGGTGCGGGGAGCGCAGCCCCGCGCCGTCGGCCACGGAACCCCTCACCGGCCGCGAGGAGGCGATCATGTCGTTGCTGGCGGCGGGCGAGGACGTCGCGGAGATCTCCCGCCGGCTGGTCCTGTCGCAGAAGACCGTCCGCAACAACCTGACCAGGATCTTCACCAAGCTGCGCGTCCGGCGGCAGACCGAGGCCGTGCTCAGGTGGCGCGGCCTGGCCTGAGCACGGACGGGAGCCACCCGTCAGCGCCGACGGAGTGGCCGTTCCGGAAATCAACCCACACAATTTCGCCGATGCGCGCCGCAGCCGCCGTTCCTCGCCCGGTACTGCCGCGGTGAAAGGCCGTGCGCGGCGCGGAAGATCCGGCTGAACTTCGCGGAGTCGAGAATTCCCCACCGGGCGGCGACCGCACCGATGGACAGATGACCCAACCCCGGATCGGCCAGATCACGCCGGCACCCGGCCAGCCGCAGTGTTCTCACCAGCTCGCCGACCGTGGTGTCCTCGTCCTCGAACAACCGGTGCAGCTGACGCACCGAGATGTGGTGCGCGGCCGCGATGCTCGCCGGACTGAGGCGCGGATCCGAGATCTCGGTCTCCACGAAGTACCTGATCCTCCTCAGCAGCGCCGAACGCGCGGCGTCCCCGGCCACCGCCGCACCAGCCTCCGCGGCGTGCGCGAGCGCGGCGGTGAGCAGATCTCCCGCGGCTGCCGACAGCCCGGCCTCCTCCTGCGGGCGCAGGCTTTCGAGGTTCGCCCCCAGGGTGGTCAGGAACGACGAGAGCAGCGCACCGCTGCCCGCGGCGCCGTCCATCCGGGTCGCGGTCAGCCCGGTCAGCGCGCGACGGGGCACGGAGATCATCGCCAGCGGGAGGATGAGACCCACCATGCGCACGTCGTCGGCCACCACGACGCGCGAGGACCGAGTGCCGTCCCGGAACGCGAGCTCGCCCGCACCCACCACGACCCGCCGGCCGTCCTGGCTGATGACCATCTCGCCGTCGAGCACGAGGTCGACCTTGCCGTACCCCTGGCCCACCGGCGTCGTCCCCGTCTCACAACTGGACACCCGGACGTCGAAGAACCTCATGGACGCGACGGTTCCCAGCCGGCCGGCGCACTGCACGTCGCCGTTGAGCGAATAGAACCGCATCGGTGCCTTCCCGGTGGACTCCTGGTCCTGAAAGCGCAGAAAATGTTCGTAAGAGGAACGGTCATCGGCATTGAACTCGATTGCCATCGACACCCCCACAGCGCCAAGAAATGAATCCTCTTCCACCATCACCGCGCCTTCGAACTCCTTCTAGAGTCAGATATCCCGATGTGATCCACATCACAGCATATTCGGAACCAAATCCGACAATCAGGCCGTTGTACCGAGGCCTGTTATTCCACCGGAAGGGTGATGGGTGGAACGTTCCGGCCGGTGGCCGCGATCACCTGATATGCCGCAGGTGTTCATCTCGTACGCGCACGAATCGCAGGAGCACGAGGAGCTGGTGCGCGACCTGTGGATCTTCCTGCGGCAATGCGGGATCGACGCGAAGCTCGACACCGCGGCGGCGGCCCGGCGCACGGACTGGGCGTTGTGGATGGCCGACCAGGTCCGCGACGCCGACCACGTGCTGGTGGTCGCCTCCGCGGCCTACCGCAGGCGCGCGCAGGGGCAGGCCGGGCCGGACGAGGGGCGCGGGGTGCAGTGGGAGGCCCGCCTGATCCGCGACGCGTTCTACGCGGACCAACGGGCGTTGGACCGGTTCGTGCCGGTGGTGCTGCCCGGCCAGTCGGTCGAGGGAGTGCCGGACTTCCTGGCCCCGCACAGCTCCACGGTGTACCAGGTGCGGGACTTCACGCTCGCCGGTGCGGACGGGTTGCTGCGGTTGCTGCTGAACCAGCCCGCCGAGATCGAGCCGCCGCTGGGCCAGGTGCCGGTGCTGGGACAGCGCGCGTCGGTGGTGGCGGGTGTGCCGGGGTTGCGGCACGAGGTCGAGCTGCACGTCGGGCTCGAGGACGACGGGCGGGTGCGGACCCGGACGGTGCTGGCGGGATCCGTGCTGGGCAAACAGGTCGCGGCTTTGCCCGCACGGCTGGGGTTCTGGCAGTCGGAACTGGACAGCGCGACCGGTGCCGAGCGGCTGATCGCGCTGGGACGGTCGTTGTGGCAGGCGCTGCTGGACGAGCCGACCGGCCGGCGGCTGGAGGAGTTGATCGAGCGCGGCCTGGTGGGCAGCGTGGTCGACGTCGTGGTGCACCTGACCGAGTCGTTGTCCACGTTGCCCGTGGAGCTGATGCGGCTCCCCTCCGGCCGGCCGGTGGCGATGGCGGCCGGCGTGCGGCTCACGCGCAGAATGGCGGGCGTCGACCGGACACCGGCCCCACCGCTGCCGGGCCCGTTGAAGATCCTCGCCGCCGTCGCCGCACCGGACGAGACCGCGACGGCATCACCACCTCTCGACGTGGAGGCGGAGATGCAGGCGCTGCTGGACGCGGTCAGCGACCTGGACCTCGGACCGGCCGGCGCGCAGGTGCGGTTCCTGGAGGTCGCCTCACTGCCGGAGATCGGGCGAGCACTGGCCGCGGACCAGTACCACGTGCTGCACCTGTCGGCGCACGGTTCGGCCTCATCGGTCGAACTGGAGGACGAGGACGGCAACCCCGTGCCCGCCGACGCCGCAGAGCTGGTCGAGGCGCTCCGGGCGGGCGAACGGCCGTTGCCGTTGGTGGTGCTCTCCAGCTGCCGTGGCGCCGCCACGGGCACGGCCGGCGTGGCGGCGGCATTGGTGCGGCACGGGGCGGACCGGGTGATCGCCATGCAGGCCTCGGTCACCGACCGGTTCGCCACCGAACTGGCCCGCGACTTCTACCAGGTGCTGGCCGAGGACCCGCGGGCGACGGTCGCCACCGCGCTGGCCAGAGCCCGGCGCACCGCGAGCGACCGAATCCTGCAGGAGGCACGCGGCACCGCGCCACGACCGGAGTTCGCGGTGCCGACCCTGCTCGCCGGCGGGCCGGACCTACCGCTGCGCGATCCTTCTCTGGCGGAGGCACCGTTGCGGCGACCGCCCGTGGTGCCCACCGGGGTCGGCGTGCGGGAGCTTCCACTCGGGCGGTTGATCGGCCGGCGTGCTCAGGTCCGGACCGCCATGGCGGTGCTGCGCGGCACCGCCCGTGATCGGGAGCGGTTCGGCGACTGGGCCGGCGTGGTGCTGACCGGAATCGGTGGGATCGGCAAGACCGCGGTCGCCGGACGCATCCTGGCCCGGGCCCGCGAGCGCGGCTGGCCGATCGCCGAACACATCGGGCCGTGGAACCCTGCCGCGCTGATCGCCTCCGTCGCCGAGGCGCTTCCCGAGCAGATTGCGGCAGCGCTTCGGGACCCGACTCGCGCGGACGCTGACAAGCTCTCACTGGTGCTCCGAGTGCTGACGCAGGTACGTCTGGTGCTGTTGTTCGACGACTTCGAACAGAACCTCACCCCCGATGGCGCGTTCACCGATCCGGGCTTCGCCGAGATCTTCACCGCGCTGTGCGACGCGGCCGCCGCCGGACGAATCCTGGTCACCTGCCGCTACCCCGTCCCCGGGCTGCTACGGCTCGAACTGCCCGCACTGTCCACAGCGGAGTTGCGCCGCTTGTTCCTGCGGCTGCCGGAGATCCGCGCTCTGTCCAAAAAGGATCAGCAGTTGGTGATCCGCACCATCGGCGGACACCCGAGGCTCATCGAGTTCCTCGACGTCCTGCTCCGCCACGACACCGCCGCCAGTCTCCGGCACGTCACCACCAAGCTTCGCCACCTGGCCAGCCGTGAGGGCATCGACCTGGGTTCACGGCGCGACCTGACCGACGGCCTGAACGACGTGATGCTGCTCGGCAGCCGGGACATCCTGCTCGACATCCTTCTTGGGCAACTGACCCCGGGCCAGTTCGAACTCGCGCTGCAGGCGTCGCTGAGCCGCGCCTCCTTCACGGCGGAGGACCTCGCCCACGGCCTGCAGGGCAGCGATCCCTCCGCGACCAGCCGCGATGTCCAGCGACTGCAGGACCTCACGCTGCTTTCCACAGTGGACGGCGAGTTTGTCATGCATCCATGGGTGGCGACCTCGCTCAACCGCCACCAGAACGACGACCAAGTGCTCCTGCGGCACGAGCGTGGCGCCGCCATGCGCCTGCACCGCATCACAACAGGTCGCGGCAGGTTCGACGACATCGTCGACCTCATCTATCACCTCGTGGGCTACCACAACTACGACACGGCTGTGCGCGTCGCGTTCGAGGCGTGCAACCTGGTCGGCGGAGAAGTCGCCGTGTCCGCCCTGTTGGCCGAGACTGTTCCACTGATCCCGGTGGAGCACCGGAATTATCTAGCGCTGGCTGACCGGGAATGCGTCGCACTACAGATGATCGGCCTCACCTCGGCCACCACCAGCAGGCGTCACAACCTGTTGTCAATCGCCGAACGACATGCCGACGAGCGGCCTGCCGACGAACAAGCCCTACGTGGCCTCAGCATCTCCCACGAGAAGCTCGGCGACCTAGCCGTAGCCAAGGGCGACACCACTACCGCCGAACACCATCACCAAGCAAGCATGGCCATCGCCGAACGACTCGCGGCCAACAATCCCAGCAACGCCCAATACCAACGCGACCTCGGCGTCTGCCATGCGAAGCTGGCCGACCTAGCTGTAGCCAAGGGCGACACCAACACCGCCGAACATCACTACCGAACGAGCCTCGCAATCCGTGACCAACTCGCCACGAACAACTCCAACAACGCGGAATACCAACGCGACCTCAGCGTCAGCCACAACAAACTGGGCATACTGGCCATGGCCAATGGCGACACCAACACCGCTCAACACCACCATCGAACAAGCATGGCGATCATCGAACGACTCGCCGCCAACGATCCCAGCAACGCCAAATACCAACGCGACCTCAACGTCAGCCACAACACACTGGGGATGCTGGCAGCGGTCAAGGGCGACACCAACACCGCTCAACACCACTACCGAACAAGCATGGCCATCGCCGAAGAACTCGCGGCCAACGATCCCAGCAACGTCCAATACCAACGCGACGTCAGCGTCAGCCACAACAAACTGGGCATGCTGGCCAGGGCCGAGGGCGACACCAGCGCCGCTCAACACCACTTCCAAGCAAGCCGAGCCATCATTGAACGACTCGCCGCCAACGACCTCGACAATGCCCAATACCAACACGACCTCAGCATCAGCCACAACACACTGGGCATGCTGGCCAGGGCCGAGGGCGACACCAGCGCCGCTCAACACCACTTCCAAGCAAGCCGAGCCATCATTGAACGACTCGCCGCCAACGACCCCAGCAACACCCGATACCAACGCGACCTCAGCCTCAACCAGCAGCAGCTGGAGGCAGTGCAAGCGATGAAACAAGACGGCACCGAGAGCTAGTGGGCAGACCGCCGGTACGGCGGCCTGCCCCATCAGCGAGCAACATCTGTCAGGAGGAGTGCGACTCCGCGAAGTCGTACAGGGACTTGAAGTTGTCGTCGAAGTACGGGCTGCGGTTCCAGTTGTCGGAGTTGACGGTGCTGGTCACGCCGTTGGCGTAGCCGACACCCCAGCCGTCGGAGCGGTCGTTGTAGTCCTGCAGCCACGGGCCGCCGCTCGCGCCGCCCTGGAAGCCGCACTTGATCTGGATGCGGCCGTCGAAGAGGCTGACGCGCTCGGTCTTGCCCCAGCACAGCCAGGGCACCTCGCCGTTGTTGCGGTCCAGCGGGTAGCCCATCATCGTGATGTTCACGTCGCGCGGGTAGTTCCAGCGCGTGCCGTTGCCGCCGACCTCGTCGTTGAGCTTGCGGCCGGACTCGTTGTTGCCGGTGACCGCGATGCCCATGTCGTAGCCGAAGTCGCTGTCGTTGATCCAGCCGTTCTTGGAGCTGAGGTAGGTCGCGGCGAAGCTGCCGTGTGGGCGGCTGCCGTTGAAGTAGTAGGGCACGAACACGAAGTCGGTCGCCCAGCCGCCGCCCTTGCCGCCGTGCACGCAGTGGCCGGCGGTGAGGACGAGGCGTCGCTTGGGGCTGCCGATCGAGGCGCCCGAGCAGTGCCACAGCCGGGTGTCGCCGGGCTTGTGGAAGAAGACCTTGCCCATGGCACGCGACGCGTTCGTCGCCTGGATGCCGATGTCGTCCTGACGCTGGACGGTCGGCGCTACCGGCTTGATCTCGCCCGCGGGGCCGGTCGGCACGGCTTTGCGCGTCGACGTGACCGTGTCCGCGGGGAGGTCGGCCGGGATCGACGCTCTCATTCTCTCGGGTGTCCAGTAGTCCAGGACGGCTCTTTCCGCCTCGGCCGAGCTCATGGCGCTTCCGTTCGCCGAACGGGCCACCGATGCCGAGTTGCCGTCAGGATTGCTCGCGGCCGAGGCGATGCCACTGGTCAGTGCGCCGACGGTGATGACAGCTGCGAACAACGCCGCTAAGCGTTTGCCTACCACAATTATCCCCTTCCAGGACAAGCTTGTGGTGCAACCGGTGAGTTCGAGGGTCGGCAGACGGAGCAGTGCAGCAGAAGCGAACACCACTGGGCGGCGCAGTGGCGCGAGTCAGCTCCCCGTTCCCCCGAAAAATCTGACCACCGAAGACTAGGGACGTGTCCGAGGTGTCGCAATCGTCCAATGGACGGCGTTCTGATGCCACGCGACTGCGCCACACGCGGCCCCTACGCCGATCGGGCGTCGCCGCGGAACCCTTGGGAGATCTAGGTTGCTGGTGTGCCGGGACAGGGGGAAGCTCATGCACCGCGCCTGTTCACACCGGGCGTGGCCGTGCTGCTCGGCTTCGTCCTGCTGGTCGGCAACCCGTGGCTGAACCGGGATCTCATCCTCGCGCTGTCGGACCGCGAGTCGGCCTTTCGCCTCGGCGCCCTCATGTTCTCCTACCCGAGCTGGCACGTCGACATCGACCGCGCCGGGGTGTTCCTGTTCTGGTTCGCGAACCTGCGGACCGTGCTGTTCGTGACTTTCGCCGTCGCGGGGCTGACCAGGGTGTCGCGCTGGGCCACCGCGACGGCGGGCCTGTTCGTCGTCACCGTGGGGATGACGGTGCTCAGCGCGGTGGCCGCCGGGCTGACTTCCGGAGCGGTCGCGGTGGCGTTGCTGGACACGCGGGGGCAGTTGCCGTTCGTCGATGCCAGCCGGCCGGTGGAGTTCTTCCTCGGCCAGCTCACCGCGTCGGCCTCGTTCGGCGTGCTGTTCGGCCTGGTCCTCGGCGCCGTCGTGGCGACGCAAGGCCGAGCTCCCGCGCGTGGCGAACGCCAGGCCGACGTGCCGAAGTCGTTGTGGTGAAAGGAGATCGATGAGCCAGCCGACCGCGTTCTCCCCCGACGACACGACTCGCTACCTGTGCGTCGCGGCCAGGACCGACGAGCGCTTCGCCGAGCGGATCATCAAGGCGTTGCTGACCGAGGACCTGCACGCCGTGGCGCCGTCGGTCGGGTTCTCGCTGCGGCCGGTGCTGCTGCACGCGCTGGCCGGTGTGCGGCAACGGCAGTTGCGGGACTGGTGCCTGCTCGCGGCGACGGTGCTGGCGCTGGTCCTCTCTCCGTTGTGGACGGTCATGTTCCTGGTGGTGGTCCTGCCGGTCGGCGCGAGCCTCGCCCAGCGCGCGGGAGAGTCGCGCAGGCTGCGCGACGTCGTGTTCGCCCTGATCTCGCTGGCGATCTTGCTGTTGGTGTTCGTCACCACGGTGTCCGCGCTCGGCACCGCCGCCACGCCGGCGCGCGGCCGTTCCGCTCCGGAGCCGCCCGTTCCCGAGTGGCTGTTCGGTCTGCCGTGGCTCGCGCTGCTGACCGTCCTCGGGATGTACGCGCTGCAGGTGTGGAGCGAGTGGCGGATCCGGCTGACGTTGCTGGGCGAGCTCACCCGAGCCGCGTTCAGCACCGAGGCGGCACCGCCGCTGCCGCCCTCGCAGGAGTGGTTGTCCGACCGGCTGGTGGCGATCGACGCGGCCGAACGCGGCAACGTGACGATCTACGACGGTTTCACGCCGTTCATCGGCCACGGCTCGCTCGTGTCGACGTGGTCGTTCGCCATGCCCTCCCTGCGGCGTGACACCGAGAGCGTGGTGCCGCTCGACACCGGAGAGCTGGTCGCGCACGTCCACGAGCGGCTGGCCGGTATCGGGGTGCAGCCCGACGAGCTGCCCGGGCTGTTCCTCGCCGAACGGGCCTTCGTCAGCGGCAACGCGCTCACCATGCACCCGGCGCTGCTGCCCGAGCGCGAGCTGGAACCCCTGCAGCAGTTGTCCGGCGAGGACCTGGCCCGGCTCGCCGCGCGTCCGCACAGCTCGGCCAGGCACTACCTCTGCGCACAGGTCCCGTCGTGGGGCGGCGAGGTGGTCGCCAGCACGTTCCTGCACTTCTCCACCGACGGACGGCTGCTCTACCTGCAGTGCGACCGCACCGTGCTGGGACCGTTGTGGCGGCAGTACCACGACGTGGACCGGATCAGCCCGGTGCTCACCGCCGGCGCGGTCGGCCGGCTGCTGGCCAGGGCGGCGAGCGGCGTGGCGAGCGCGGTGCCGCGCGCTCCGGTCCGGGTCGTGCGCGACCTCACCTTCCACTGGCGCGCGGAACGGCACCGCACGGTCGAGCGGGCGATCGCCCGGCAGGACCTCGGCCACAGCTACGGTGCCCGGTTCAGCGTCCGCGAGCAGGCCACGGACACCAAGTACCACAACTACTTCCAGAAAACGGACGCCGCCAAGCACCTCAAGGTCATCGAACGGCACGTGCTGGCCGCGTTGCTGGACTTCCTCGACGACCGCGGCGTGGACACCACCGAGTTCCGCAACCGCCAGATGACGATCCTCAACCAGGGCGTCATCCAGACCGGCGGCGTGAGCAACGTCGGCAACCAGGCCGTCGGCAGCGAGGCCACCGCGACGGTGCAGTTCCCCGCGCCCGCACCCGAGCCCGCCGCCGGAAAACCGGCGTGAGAGAGGGGAAGACCGTGCCGGAAAGCTCGCCGAACTACGGCATCCACCAGTCCGGCGGCGTGAGCAACGTCGGCAACCAGGCCGTCGGGCCGCATGCCCGTGCCGTCAGCCGCGGCCTGAGCTTCACCGCCGCACCGGAGACCGGGGCGCTGATGACCGAGCTGATGACGTTGCTCGAACGCCACCGCGCCGAACTCCCCGGCACCGCCGGCGAGGCCGCCGGGGAGCTGCGGGACGAACTCGACTCGCCCGAGCCCGACCGCGGTCGCATCGCGCGGATGCTCGAACGGCTCACCGCCCTGGTGAAGCCCGTCGCACCGCTGGTCGAGACGGTCGGCGAGCTCACGAAGTCGGTCAACTCGGTCTTCGGCGACTGACCGGTTCGAAAACCGCGCCTGGTCAGAGCAGCTTGGCGACGCGTTCCGCTTCCGCCGTGCGTCCTTGGTCCACGTACAGTTCGCGCGCCTGCACCAGTGCGGCACGTCCCGCCCGCTCGTCGCCGGTGGCGATGAGCGCCTCACCGAGGTGCAGCGTCACGTCGGCCACGTGCGCGTGATCGCCGTCCTGCCGGAACAACGCCAGCGCCTCGCGGCACAGTTCGACCGCCTTGCCGTGGTCGCCGGTCTTGTTCGCCACGAGCGCGAGGGTGTCCAGCGCGCACGCCAGGCTGTTCACGGCGTCGAGCTCGATGAAGAGCTCCCGCGCGCGTTCACCGTGTTCGCGGGCGTCGTCGTAGCGCTCCGCCAGCGCGCTGTGCCATGCCACCGCCGCATGCCCCTGCGCGATCATCGTCCGGTTCGTCCCCGTCAGGTACAGGCGCAGCGCCTGGGTCGAGTGCTCGACCGCGGACTCGTAGTCCCCGCGTTCCTGGTAGGCCGCGCTGATTCCGTAGTGGACGTTGCCGTGCGTCACGGGGTTGCCGGACTTCTCGGCCGCGGCCAGCGCCAGCCGCAGGTGGTGCATCGCCTCGTCGTGCCTGCCGAGGTGCGCGTAGGCGTCCGCGACCGAGCGGTGTGCGACCGTGAGCTCCCACACGGTCCACTTCCCGGCGTGCGGCAGCGCGGCGAGCCACAGCTCCAGCCGGTCGGCGTACTTGTTCCGGCGCACCTGGTAGGTCGTCATGCACCAGGCCAGGTTCCAGGCCCGTTCGCCCACGATCTCCCGCAGCGCCAGCAGGTTCGTCTCCTCGGCGTCGAACCACGTCGAGGCGGCCGTCATGTCCTCGACCGCTCCGATCACGGTGCCCTCGACCGCGTCGGGCGGCTGCGCGTCCGTCCGCGCGGGGTACAGGACGCGGTCGGCCCGGTAGGCCGTGTGCAGGTAGTGGTCCACGAGCCGGTCCAGGGCGGCGGCACCGGGCGACGGCTGCTCGGCGGCGTACAGCTTGACCAGGTCGTGCATCCGGTAGCGGCCCGGCACGTGCTGCGTGACGAGGTGGGCCTGTTCCAGCTCGTCGAGCAGGTCCTGGGCGGGCGCGCCGAGCAACGACGTCACGGCCGGCACCGCGATGTCCGCGCCCGGCACGAGCCCGAGCAACGCGAACAGGTCGCGCGCATCCGCCGACAGCGCCCGCAGCGACCACGACAGGACCGCGCGCAGGTTCACGTCGGTGTCACCGGTGTCGACCGCGTCCAGCCGCGCCTGCCGCAGCTGCGCGGCCAGCGCGGTGAGCGACAGCTCGGACTGCACGAGCGCCCGCGCGGCCACCACGCCCAGCGCCAGCGGCAGGCCCGCGCAGTAGCCCAGCACGGCGTCGACGGCATCCGGCTCGGCGTGCACCCGGTCCTCGCCGAGATGCCCGATCAGCACCGCGCGCGCGTCGTCGCGGTCGAGCACGTCGAGCGTCAACGGGTAGGCGCCGTGCCCGGACACCAGCGCGGCCAGGCGGTTGCGGCTCGTCACCACGACCCGGCTCGGGCCCGCACCGGGCAGCAGCAGCACGACCTGCGCGGCGTCCCGCGCGTTGTCCAGCACGATCAGCATCCGGCGGCGGGCCAGCTCGCTGCGGAACAACGCGGCCTGCGCGTCGAGGTCCGCCGGGATCGCGTCCGGTTCGACCCCGAGCGCTTCGAGGAACGCCCGCAGCACCACCTCGGGCCCGACCGGCTCGGTGCGCGGGTCGAAGCCGCGCAGGTTCGCGTAGAGCTGGCCGTCGGGGAACGCGCCGAGCCGCTGGTGCGCCCAGTGCAGGGCGAGCCACGTCTTGCCGACACCGCCGGCGCCGCCGATCGCGGAGATCACCACCGCCGACCGGGCGTCGAGCACACCGCCCAGCGCGCCGAGCTCCCGCGACCGCCCGGCGAACACCTGCGGCCGGGCGGGCAGCTGCCGCGGCACGACCGAGACCGCGGCCGGGAGGTCCGCGCGCAGCACGCGTTCGTGCAGGCGGGCGAGCTCCGGTCCGGGATCGGCGCCCAGCTCCGCGGCGAGGAAGCGGCGGGTGCGGTCGAACTGCTCCAGCGCCTCGGCCTGCCGGCCGTTGTGGTAGAGCGCGAGCATCAGCTGGCCCGCGACCCGTTCGTCGTCCGGGTGCTTCGCGGCGAGCTCGACCAGTTCCGGCAGGGCCTCCGCGTGCGCGCCGCGGCGCAGCCGGAGGTCGAGGTGGTCGAGCAGGGCGGCGTGCCGCGCCTCGATGAGGGCGTGCCTGCGCGCGGTGAACCACGGGGTGTCCAGCCCGGCGAACGGCTCTCCGCGCCACAACGCCAGCGCCGCCTGGTAGGCCTCGGCGGCGGTCGCGTCGTCCGCGGCCTGCCTGGCCCTCGCGAGCAGCGTGGTGAACCGGTGGGCGTCGAGGTCCGCCGGGTCGTGGTCGACGGTGTACGCGCCCGCCCGTCCGACGATGTCCACACCGGGCAGCAGGCCGCGGAGCTTCGACACGTAGCTGCGCACGCTCGTGAGCACCGTGCCGGGCGCGTGGTCGCCCCACACGCGGTCGACCAGCCGGTCGAGGGGCACGGGCCGGCCGGGTTCCATCACCAGCGCCGCCAGGACCGCGCGTTGCCGTGCCGTCCCGAGGTCGATCACCACGCCGTCGACGCGTGCCCGGATCTCACCGAGCACCTCGAACTCAACCCCCATGGGGACATCATTTCACGCTCGCGCACATCCACAATGGACGGCGATCGCGATCGACCGGACTCAGTGGACCGCTTTCGTCACGGCGAGCAGCTCGCGGACCAGTTCGCGCACCGCCAGCGAGTGCCGTGCCGCGGCGGTGGTCACGTGAACCAGCCTGCGGGTCGGCCGGTCGGGGCCGAGGTCGACCACCTCCACGCCAGGCGGAGGGTTCAGCACCGTGAGCTGCGGCAGGATCGCCAGGCCGATGCCCTGCGCCACCATCGACAGCACGACGCTGTCGTCGGCCACGTCCAGCCGGCGCGGTGGCAGCCAGTCCTGGGTCGCCCACCAGTGGCGCGTGTAGGACGAGCAGTTCTCCGGCCAGTCGAGCAACGGCAGCGTGCGCGGGTCCGGGTGGCCGGCCGGGTGCACGAGCAGGTACGGCTCGGTGAGCAGGTCGCCGTGCCGCAGGCCGGGCAGCTCGGCGTGGTCGTCGAGGGTGGCGATGGCGAGGTCGGCGCGGCCGTCCGCCACCTCGCCCGCGGTGCCGCGGCCCAGCTCCGGCACGACGAGGACCTGCGGTCGCAGGCCGGGGAACCGGGTGGTGAGGCGGTCGAGCACGGGTGGCAGCAGGTGTGCGGCGGCGGTGCGGAACGCGGCGACGCGCACCGGGCCGGTGATCGATCCGGCGGCCGCGCCACGGGCCTCGGTGCGCAGGAGCTCAAGCTGGCGCAGGATCTGGCGGGCGTGCACGAGTGCCCGTTCGCCCGCGGGTGTGGGGCGTGCGCCGCGACGGCCGCGTTCGAACAGCACCGCGCCCACGCGGCGTTCGCACTCCCGCACGGCGTGCGACACGGCGGACTGCGACAGGCCCACCTCGCGGCCGGCGGCGGTGAAGCTGCCGGTGCGGTCCACGGCGATGAGCAGGCGCAGTTCGGAGGGGCTCAGGTCCACGGCTCCACTATCCATGAACGCCGTTCATGGAAGGGCGGGATCGATCGATTCCGCGCTCTGCTCCGCCGCGCCGCCGGTTCCTACGTTGGCGGCATGAGCACATTCCTCGCCGTCCGCCAGGTCCGCCGTCCACAGGGGACGCCCAGCGCGGAGGACTTCACCGTCGTCACCGAACCGCTGCCCGCCCTCTCGTCCGGACAGGTGCTGGTGGAGAACGTCTACCTGTCGGTCGACCCGTACATGCGGCAGCTGATGAACACCGGCGAGGCTGGGCTGGAGGGCCGGGCGATCGGCCGGGTCGTCGAGTCGCGGTCGCCCGAGCTCCCGGTCGGCACGACCGTGTTCCACCGCGGCGGCTGGACGACGCACGCGGTGGTCGGCGCGGCGGACGTGCGGCGGGTCGACCAGGCTGAGGGCGTGCCGTTGAGCGCTTACCTCGGGGTGCTGGGCGGGACCGGGCTGACGGCGTTCGTCGGGCTGACCAGGATCGCCCGGCTGCAGCCGGGCGAGGACCTGTTCGTGTCGGCGGCGGCCGGAGGCGTGGGCAGCGCGGCCGGCCAGATCGCGCGGCTGATGGGCGCCGGGCGGATCATCGGCAGCACCGGGTCGGCGGCGAAGGTCGCGCACCTGGAGGAGATCGGGTTCGACGCGGCGTTCAACCACCGCGAAGGCCCGGTCGGCGAGCAGCTCGCCCAGGCCGCTCCGGACGGCATCGACGTCTACCTCGACAACGTCGGCGGCGATCACCTGGAGGCGGCCATCGGCGCGTTGCGCGAGCACGGCCGGGTGGCGTGGTCGGGCGCGATCGCCCAGTACAGCTCGGCCCCGCCCGCCGCGCCGCGCAACCTGGCCGACGTGATGTTCAAGTCCCTGCGGGTCGAGGGGTACCTGGTCCGCGAGCACCTCGACGCACGGGAACCGTTCGAGCGCTTCCTGGTTCCACACCTCCAGAACGGCTCGGTGCGCGTGGACGAAACCGTCGTCGAGGGGTTCGGCAACGTCGTCGAGGCGTTCCTCGGCGTGCTGCGCGGTGACAACACCGGCAAGATGCTCGTCCGCGTCAGCTGAGCAGCGCCCGCGCCTCCGCCGCCTCCGGGACGCCGATGTCGGTGAACAACATCGCCGCCCGGCGCCAGGCAGCCTGGGCCGCCGCCGGTTCGAGCGCGTGGCCGAGGAGCAACGCGGTGCGGGCCTCACCGAGGCGGTGACCGGTGGCCCGGTGCAGGGCGAGCGCGTGGTGCCCGCACGCCGCCGCCCGTTCGCGATCACCGGTGTGGAGGTGGATCTCCAGCAGCACGGTGAGGGCCTCGGCGGCGGCGATGCGGAACGCGACCCGGTCGGTCTCGGCGAGCGCGTGCTCGGCCAGCGTGCGGGCGCGGTCCGGGTCGTCGTGCAGCAGGCACGCGGCGAGCCCGGTGAGGGCGACGACCTCCGCGTAGAGCGTGCCCGCGGCGCGGGCGAGCCGAAGCGCGTGCTCGTGCTCGTCGCGTGCCTCGGCCTGACCTTTGCGCAGCCGTACCGCGCCGAGCGTGTTGAGGGCGTTCGTCTTGATCGGGAGGTGGCCGGTCTCGGTGGCGAGCGCGACCGCCTCGACGGCCCGGTCCAGTGCGCGGTCGTGCTTGCCCTGGTCCAGCCAGATGCCCGCGAGGATGCGCAACGACTCGGCCTCCGCACCCCGGTCGCCGACCTCGCGGTGCAGGTTCAGCGCCTGCGTGATGTGGTCGTAGGCCACGTCGAGCCGGCCGAGCTGGTGGTAGGTGTCGGCGAGGTTCGCGAGGTTCACCGCCTCCTTCTGCCGCGCCCCGATCCGCCGGTGCAGGGCGAGAGCGCGGCCGTGGTGCTCGACGGCGCGGCCGAGCTCACCCTGCAGCTCGTACACGAGCCCGAGGTTGCCGAGCGTGTTCGACTCCCCCGCCACCCGACCGGTGCGGACCGCCACGTCGAGGCCCTGCCGGTAGTGCACCTCGGCCTGTGCCAGATCGCCGAGCCAGAAGTGCGCGGTCCCGAGGTTGCTCAACGCCACCGCCGCGCCGTCCAGCCAGCCGCCCGACCGCGCCAGTGCGGCGGCACGGGTGTAGTGGTCGATCGCGACCCGGTAGCGGCCGTGCAGCCGGTGCAGGTCGGCGAGGCAGAGGGTGGCCGCGGCCTGTCCGGGCAGGTCGCCCGCGGCGGTGGCGGCGTCGAGGCCGGCCGTGGCGACCGCCAGCCACTCGACGGTGCACATGCGGAGCCAGAAGTAGAGCCGCAGGGAGGCGGTGAGCTGCCAGGCGATCTGGGCCGGTCCGCGCTCGGCGGCGAGCCGGGCCACGGCGACCAGCCCCGCCAGTTCCGCGTCGAGCCACGCGGTTGCCTCCGCTGACGTGGCAAAGGGTTCCGCCGTCGCCAGCGGGAGCCGGACCGCCTCGGGGTCGAGGGTGCGGACGGCGGCGTCGACACCGTGCCGGTACCAGTCGACCAGCCGCCCGACCGCCTCGTCGCGGTCGTCGTCACCCGCGGCCCGCTCGGCCGCGTACAGCCGCAGCAGGTCGTGGAACGCGTACCGGCCCGGTGCCGGCTGGAGCAGCAGGTGGGCGTCGGCGAGCAGGTCCAGCCCCGCTCCGGCGCCGGTGCCGAGCAACGCCGTCGCGGCGGGGACGGGGAAGTCCGGTCCCGGCACGAGCCCCAGCAGCCGGAACAGCCGGGCGGCCTCCTCGGGCAGGGCCGCGTACGACTGGTCGAACGCGACGCGCACGGCGGTCTCGTCGTCACCGACCACGGCGAGCCGGTCGAGCCGGTCGTCGGCCGCGAGGTCGGCGACGTGCGCGGCGACGGTCCGGCCGGGCCGCAACGTCAGGTTGGCCGCGGCGATGCGCAGTGCGAGAGGCAGGAACCCGCACAGCCGCGCGAGTTCCGCGGTCTCCTCCGGCTCGGCGTCGACCCGTGCGCCGAGCGTGTGACGCAGCAACGCGACGGCCTCGGGCGGCGAGAGCACGTCGAGCACGAGGTGGGCCGCGCCGTCCCTGGCGACCAGGCCGCCGAGGCCGTACCTGCTCGTCACCACGACGGCACAACCGGGGCCGCCGGGCAGCAGCGGGCGGACCTGGTCGACACCGCGGGCGTCGTCGAGCAGCACGAGCATCCGCCGGTCGGCGAGCATCGTGCGGTAGAGATCGGCGGCCCGGTCGAGGTCCAGCGGGATCTGCGCGGCCGGAAGTCCCAGTGCCGCGAGGAATCCCGCCAGCGCGCCCGCGGGCTGCACGGGCGGTGTCGGGGCGTGCCCGCGCAGGTTCACGTAGAGCTGGCCGTCGGGGAAACGGTCGCGCACGCGGTGCGCCCAGTGCACGGCGAGCGTGGTCTTGCCGACCCCGGCCGCGCCCGCCACGATCGCGATGGACGGATGCGGCGGCTCATCGGCGACACGCGCGTCGAGATCACCGGAACCTGCCTCGCCCGCCGCTGCGGACGGGGTCGCTGACATCTCCCCTGACCCGGCGCCACCTGCCATCACCCCGCCAGACGACCGGGTCGCTGACACCTCCCCTCCCCCAGCGCCACCTGCCATCACCCCGCCAGACGACCGGGTCGCTGACACCTCCCCTCCCCCAGCGCCACCTGCCATCACCCCGCCAGACGACCGGGTCGCTGACACCTCCCCTGCCCCAGCGCCACCTGCCATCACCCCGCCAGACGACCGCGACGCCCCGCCAACGAGCACGTCGAGCCGCTCCAGGTCACCGGCCCGCCCGGTGAAGGCCGCGATCGCCGCCGGAAGCTGAGCCGGCACCGGGCGGTCCGGTGCCGGCGACAGGGGTTCGCGCTCCCGGTAGGCGGCCAGCGCGTCCTCCCCCGCGAGGACCGCCCGTTCCACCCGCCGGGGCACCGCGCTCGGTTCGATGCCCAGCTGGTCGACCAGCGTGGCGCGCAGCTGCCGGAACGCCGCCAGCGCCTCGCTCTGCCGGCCCGTGCCGGACAGCGCGATCATCAGCTGCGCCCAGAACCGTTCGCGCAACGGGTGTTCGCGCACCAGCGCCGCCAGTTCGGCAGCGAGGGCGGCGAACCGGCCGCGGTCGAGGTCCAGATCGATCCGGCGTTCCAGCACCGCGAGCCGCCGCTCGTCCAGCCGCGCCGCCGCGACCCGGCAGGCGTCCAGTTCGACGTCGTGCAACGCCGGCCCTCGCCACAGCTCCAGCGCGGCCGCCACCGAGTCGTCCGCCGCCAGCCGCTCGAACTCGTCCGCGTCCAGCTCGCCGCGGAACACCCGCACGAGATAGCCGGGCGGCCGCGTGATCAGCCGGTCCGGTGGCAGCACGCGGCGCAGGCCGGAAACGCAGCCGTGCAACAGGTTCTTCACCGTCGCAGGTGGACTGTCGCCCCACAGGTCGGTCATCAGCCGTTGCTGCGAGACCACCCTGTTGGCTTCCAGCAACAACAATCCCAGCAGTGCCCGTTGCTGCGGCCCGCCCAGCGCCAGCGCGCGGCCGTCGGCCAGCACCTCCAGCGGTCCGAGGATCCTGAACTGGACGGGCACGGCGAGCCTCCGCACGAGGAAGAAGAACTCTCCTCGTGAAGTGCCGCCGTGCCCGCCTCAGATACACGATCAGACCAGGACGCCGTACCGCACGGAGTAACTCCAGTCGGCGGAGTCGCGCGGGTTGTCGTCGCCGTAGCGGATCTCGAAGTTGTCGAAGTTCGCCACCACGCCCAGGTCGCGGATGTGGTTGTCACCGCTGTCACCGGTGTTCACGTTGTCCATGGAGAAACCGCGGACGACCTTCTCACCGGCGACGGCCGCCGGAGTCGCCAGCCCGCTGGCGTGCACCACGCTCGACGACTCGGTGAGCGTGCTGAACCTGCTGCGCGGCACCCAGGCGTAGCTGACGTCGTAGGTGAACGGGTCGTCGCCGTTGTTGTCCCGGAACGCCGTCGTCAGCACGCCGTTGTCCTCCTGCACGCCGATCTTGTCCAGGTGGTGGTCGCCGTTGTCGAAGGTGACCCGGAAGCCCTGGAGCACGAACACGACGTCCGCGGCCGGGCGGGTGAAGAGGAACACCGAGCACTGGCCGACGCAGGTGCCGTGGAACGAGGCCTGCACGACGCCGGTCGCGTCGACGTGTTCGGCGGAGACGCGGTAGCCGTAGTCGTCGTCACCGTTCTCGTCGGCGAACGCGACCTCGACCGCGATCTGTTGCGGCAACGGCATCGCCGAGACCTGCCGGATGTGGTGGTCGCCGCCGGTGAAGTGGTACTGGAAGCGGGCCAGCAGCGGAACGCCGAAGTTGCTGCCCGCCGCGCGGAAGATCGTGCCGTGGCCGTTGCCGCTCACCTCGTCGAGCGTCACGGCACCGGCCGGAGCCGTGAGACCGACGAGCAGTGCCGCCGTGACACCCGCCACCGTCAACGCGCGTGAGAACTTGCTTCTGTACATGCGTTTCCTCCCCCTCAGAGCTCGCAGTCCTTCGTGTCACCGGGGTCGGCGGTGCAGAGGTCGGTGCCGATGCCGCCGATGACCGTGTCGTTGCCGGAGATGCCGTCGACCGCGCGGATCACGTCGTTCGACTGGCCGCCGCGCAGCACGTTCGCGCCGCTGTTGCCGGTGATGACGTTGGGACCGACGGCGCCGTTGGCGTTCTCGACGTCGGTCCAGTTGTTGTCGCCCTCGCCGGGCTCGCCGTCGTCGGCCACCGCGTCCAGGCTGATGGTGAACGTCCGGCCGCCACCGAACTGGCGGGGGCTGTAGTTGGCGGTGTCGACGCCGTTGCCGCCGAAGAAGAAGTCGCTGCCGTCCAGCGAGACCAGCGAGTCGGAGACGTCGTTGCCGTCGCCGCCGTCGACGGTGTCGTTGCCGAGACCGCCGATGAGCTCGTCGTTGCCCGCCTCGCCGAACAGGTCGTCGTTGCCGGCCTCCCCGGCGAGCAGGTCGTCGCCCGGCCCGCCGAACAGCTCGTCGTCGCCACCGCCGGCGAACACCTTGTCGTTGCCGTTGCCGCCGATGAGGTTGTCGCGGACGGGACCGCCGAAGAGCGTGTCGTTGCCGTCGTTGCCGAACAACGATCCGCTGCCGCTGTTGACCAGCCTGAGCGTGTCGTCGCCCGCGCCTCCTCCGGCGTTGAAGTTCGTGGCGAGCGTGTCGTTGCCGGGCCCGCCGAACACGAACGTCTGCACCCGGCCGGCGCTCGCGTCGATCACGTCGTTGCCGGACCCACCGGTGATCCCGCCGATGTCGGCCGCGATGTTGTCGCCTTCACCCGGCGCGCCGTCGTTGGCGGTGCCGTCGAGCGTGACCGTGACCGGCGTGGTGCGGGCGGCGTAGGTGACCGCGTCGAGACCGCCGTTCCCGACGTAGGTGTCGGCGCCGTCGGGGGTCGCGTCGGCGACCATGGTGTCGTCGCCCGCGCCACCGTCGAACAGGTCGTCACCGGGGCCGAGGCAGACGGTGTCGTTGCCGTCGAGTCCCAGCACCACGTCGTTGCCCGCGCCGGCCGCGATGACGTCGTTGCCGGGCGTGCCGATGATCGAGTCGTTGCCCGCGGTCCCGGAGATCGTGACCGGTAGTCCGTTGCACGTGGTGGCGGCCGCGTACGCCGGTGTCGCCGGGACCGCGAAGGCGGCGGCGAGCACGGCGGCGGCCAGAACGGCTGATCGCATCAGGTTCCTCCCCTACCTCGAATGCGTGTGGGCCGACCGTGCCCCACGACGCTGGGCGAGCTCTGGGAATCCGCTGCCCGAGGGAGGAGGCGCGGCGCGAAAGGACCAGATCACCGG
This sequence comes from Lentzea sp. NPDC004789, assembly GCF_053601075.1. Lineage (NCBI taxonomy): Bacteria > Bacillati > Actinomycetota > Actinomycetes > Pseudonocardiales > Pseudonocardiaceae > Lentzea > Lentzea sp. NPDC004789. The sequence continues at coordinate 65,080 of NZ_JBSGBE010000023.1, forward strand.
TCCCGACGGAGTCATTTGGGCCGATACCCGTGTTTTCCGGTTACGAAACCCCGGCTGCGACGACTTCCTGGCGGGCGCACCGTGCGCCCGCACAAGGCTTGTCTCGGACGAGAGGGGCGTTTGTGAAAACCTCGGGCAGACGCGCCGTTTGGCGTGCGCTTGCAGGGATGGTGGTGGCCGCGACGGGGTTGTCGACCTGCGTCGCGACCGCCTCGGCGGCGGAAGGCGTCTTCATCGCCGCGCCGAAGGGAACGGCGATCGCGGACCAGTACGTGGTCGTGCTCCGCAACGGCGTGGCGACGGCGAGCGCGAGCTCGCTCGCCAAGCAGTACAAGGGAAAGGTGACCGCGAGCTGGCAGCACGCGCTGCAGGGCTTCGCGGTCAGCGCCGGCGCGGCGGACGCGAAGGCGCTCGCCCGTGACCCCCGTGTGGCGGCGGTGTACCAGGACTCCGTGGTCAAGGCGGACTCGGTGCAGGTGAACCCGCCGTCGTGGGGCCTGGACCGGATCGACCAGCGGAGCCTGCCGCTGGACCAGCGCTACAACTACGGCCCCACCGCGCAGAACGTGCACGCCTACGTGATCGACACGGGCATCCGCGTGACGCACTCGACGTTCGGCGGACGCGCGAGCTGGGGCACCAACACCACGGGAGACGGCAACGACACCGACTGCAACGGCCACGGCACGCACGTGGCGGGCACGATCGGTGGCGCGGAGTACGGCGTGGCGAAGGCGGTGCGGCTGGTCGCCGTGAAGGTGCTGAGCTGCAGCGGCAGCGGCAGCTTCGCCGGTGTGATCAGCGGAGTGGACTGGGTGACCGCCAACGCGGTCAAGCCGGCGGTGGCGAACATGAGCCTGGGCGGTGGCGCGTTCGACCCGCTGGACACCGCGATCCGCAACTCGATCGCGTCCGGCGTCACCTACGCGGTGGCGTCGGGCAACTCCAACGCCGACGCGTGTTCCACCTCGCCGGCCAGGGTCGCGGAGGCCCTGACGGTGAACGCCACGGGCGCCAACGACGCCAGGGCCTCGTTCTCGAACTTCGGCACCTGCACCGACCTGTTCGCACCGGGCGTCGGCATCACGTCGTCGTGGAACACCAGCGACACGGCGACCAACTCGATCAGCGGCACCTCGATGGCCACCCCGCACGTGGCCGGTGTGGCGGCGCTGTACCTCCAGCGGCACCCGGCGGCCCCTGCCCAGCGAGTGCACGACGCCGTCGTCCGCAACGCGACGGCCGGCGTGGTCGGTGATCCCGGCACGGGATCGCCGAACCGGCTGCTCTACTCGCTGTTCACCCGCTGGGGCCCGGAGGGCGACTACAACGGTGACGGGACAACGGATCTGACGGTCTGGCGGCCGTGGGAGGGCAACTGGTACGTCCGCGGCATCAGCACCACCCAGTGGGGCATCGGCGCCGACATCCCTGTTCCCGGCGACTACAACGGTGACGGCGTGACCGACTTCGCCGTCTGGCGCCCGTCCGAGGGCAACTGGTACGTCCGCGGCATCGGCACGGTCCAGTGGGGCATCGCGGGCGACATCCCGGTTCCCGGTGACTACAACGGTGACGGCGTCACGGACTTCGCCGTCTGGCGCCCGTCCGAGGGCAACTGGTACGTCCGCGGCATCAGCACCACCCAGTGGGGCGTCGGCGGCGACATTCCCGTTGCAGCCGACTACAACGGTGACGGCATCACGGATCTCGCCGTGTGGCGTCCTTCCGAGGGCAACTGGTACGTGCGTGGGATCAGCACGACCCAGTGGGGCATCGGCGCCGACATTCCCGTTGTGGGCGACTACAACGGTGACGGCGTCGCGGATCTCGCCGTGTGGCGTCCTTCCGAGGGCAACTGGTACGTCCGCGGCATCAGCACCACGCAGTGGGGCGTCGCGGGCGACATCCCGGTTCCCGGCGACTACAACGGTGACGGCGTGACCGACCTCGCCGTGTGGCGCCCGTGGGAGGGCAACTGGTACGTGCGCGGCATCAGCACGACCCAGTGGGGCGTCGGCGGCGACATCCCGCTCGCCTCGTAGCTCGGCAGTGACCGTCCGGCCGGTCGATGACCGGCCGGACGGTCCTCGAACGGACAGCTACCCGTCCGGACCGGCGCGGTCCAGGCCGGTGAGGCGGACCACCGCCGCGAACCCGTCGTCCGTGCCGGGCCAGTGCGCGCGCACCGCGTCGAGTCCGGCCCGCCGCACGACGCCGCGCAGCACGGCGGTGACGATGATCGCGTCGTCGGCGTAGCCGAGAACCGGGATGAAGTCGGGGATCAGGTCGATCGGGAGCGCGAGGTAGACCATCAGCAGACCGAGCCGGGTCCGGACGCCGCGTGGCAGCGACCTGTCGGCGGCGAGACGGCGGACCAGGCGCAGCACGTCGGGCAACAGCCGGAGCGCCTCGCGCAGCAGGCCGCCGCGCGGGCGGACGACGAGCAACGCGACGACCAGCGCCACCCAGCTCAGCAGCAGCGCGGCGCCGATGCCGATGAGCAGGTCCCACCAGAACGAGCCGGTCATCACACCTCGAAGTTACGTCCTCGGCCCCGCCCGGTGCCGACCGGCCCTCCAGCGACACCGTCGTCCGAGTGAATGCATTCACAGCGAATAGAATGTGAATTTGTTCGGCCATATCGTTATTCCCGCCTCCTGGATTTGGCCACCGCGCTCAGGTTGCCTTTGCGCACCGTCGCATCAAGGAGGGCCGAAAATGGCCGTTTTGAGCAGAAAACGGACAATAGCACTGGGCGCCGCGGCCGCGCTGGTCGCGAGCATGGTCGTGGTCGGCACGAACCACGAGTTCCAGGAGGTGCTGGGCCTCGCCGGCGAACCCGGCGAAGGGCTGCCGCACCAGCCGCGCGAAATGCTCGAGGCGATGATGGGCGAGTCCCAGGAGGCCGGTGAGGAAGCATTCGAGTACTCCACCGCGGTCGGCCAGTTCGCGCAGGCGCGGACCGCGCCCGGAATCGTCGCACCCGGCGCGTACGGCGCCGCCTTCACCGACCTGAAAGGGCTTTCCAGCACGCCGGGACAATGGTCGGAGATCACGAAGGTCCCCTACGACAGCGACGACCCCCGCTACCGCGACTACGCGTCGAACTCCAGCGGCGGTTCGGGCAACGTGACCGGCCGGATCACCGGTCTCGCGGCCGACAACGCCGGTTACGTCTACGCGGCGGGCGCGAACGGCGGCGTCTGGCGTTCGAGCACCGGCGGCGGCAACTGGACGCCGATCGCCGACCAGCTGCCCAGCCTGTCCACCGGCGACCTGGCCCTGGCCGGCGACGGTTCGCTCTGGTACGCGACCGGTGAGGCCAACACCGGTGCCACGAGCTACGTCGGCTCCGGCGTCTACCGCCTGGCCGACCCGCGCAGCGGTCAGTTCACGCCGGAGCTGCGCGTCGGCGGGCCCGAGCTGGAGAGCAGCGTCATCCAGAAGGTCCGGTTCTCGGGCGGGAAGGTGTGGGCGGCGACCAACCGCGGCCTGTTCACCCACGACGCCGCGAGCACGACCGGCGCGTGGCACCTCGAGTACGCCCCGAACCCCGACTACCTGCCCGGTGGCGCGAAGGCGAACGACCCCAGCGCGGCGTACAAGAACATCGTCAACGACGTCGCGGCCGACCCGCGCAACCCCAAGCACGTCGTCGCGGCGATCGCCTGGCGCGGCGGTGACACCTACAACGGCTTCTACGAGACCACCGACTACACCGCCGGTGGCTGGAAGAAGGTCAACCCCGGCGGTGCCATCCAGCCCAACGACATCGGTTTCGCGACGTTCGCGTTCGCCGCGGACGGTTCGAAGCTGTACGCGATCAACCAGTCGCCGACGCTGTACAACAAGACCGTCGGCACCGTGAACAGCTACCTGGACGGCATCTACGTCTCCAACACCGGTTCCCCGTCCGGGCCGTGGAACAAGATCGCCGACTCCACCAAGCTCGCCAACTCCGGCTCCGCGCTCAAGCAGTCCGTCGGCGGCAAGGGCTACGGGCCCGGCATCCAGGCCTGGTACAACCAGTTCCTCGCGGTCGACCCGGCCAACCCCGACCACGTCTACGCGGGCCTCGAGGAGGTCAACGAGACCACCGACGGCGGCTCGAACTGGAAGGTCGTCGGCCCGTACTGGAACTTCAGCTTCGCGTGCTGGAACCCCGACGACAGCAAGAACACCTGCCAGAAGACCACGCACTCCGACCAGCACTCCGTGGCGATCGGGTCCTACCAGGGCAAGCCGTACGTCTTCGTGGGCAACGACGGCGGCCTCTACCGCCGGCCGGTGCAGGGGTCGACCGACCGCGACGGCCACGCCACGGACTGGCAGAACCTCAACGACGGCACCATCGACGCCCTGCAGTACTACTCGGTGTCGGTCGGCAAGGACTCCTACAACGGCAAGTCCGGCGTGGGCGTGAGCGGCGGCCTGCAGGACAACGGCGCCTCGATGCTGCGCGCGGGCGAGACCACCATGGGCTCACCGTTCGGCGGCGACGGCGGAGACTCCCTCGCGGACCCGGACAACGCGTGCCGGCAGGTGCAGGAGTACACCAACCTGGCCATGCGGGCCACGCAGAACTGCAACGCCAACACCAACCCGGACTCCTCGGCCTCCACCTCGGTGGACATCCAGCCGTACACGTCGAGCCCCGGTGACGAACCCGCGCGCTTCATCGCGCCGTTCGCCGCCGACGACCACAACGTGAACAACTGGATCGCGGGCGGCCAGCACATCTGGCTGAACACCAAGGGATTCGGCATCAAGAGCGGCAAGGACTGGCAGAACGCCTTCGACCTCGGCGCGGGCCACACCGCCACGGCGGTGAGCCTGTCGCAGGGCGTCGCCTACGTCGGCTGGTGCGGCCCGTGCAACAACCAGGGCTTCGCGCGCGGCATCGCGGTCGGCAAACTCGGTGACGCGAAGAGCTTCCACCAGCTGAACCTGCCCGCCGACGGCGTGCTGCCCAACCGGTACGTCGCGGGCTTCGGCGTCGACCCGGCCAACCCGAACCACGCGTACGTCGCGTTCAACGGCTTCAGCCGCCGCTGGACCGAGGGCCCCGGCGCGGGCGTCGGCCACGTCTTCGAGACGACCGACCAGGGCGCCACGTGGAAGGACGTCTCGGCGAACCTGCCCGACGTACCCGCCAACGCGGTGAAGGTGCTCTCCACCGGCGCCCTCGTGCTCGCCACCGACCTGGCCACCCTGTACCGCCCGGCCGGGTCGACGCAGTGGCAGCGCCTGGGCGGTGGGCTCCCCACCACCGCGGTGCTCGACGCCGAGTACTCGAAGTCCGACAACGCCGTGTACGTCGCGACGCACGGTCGCGGGATCTGGAAGTTCGGCCTCACCCAGCTGAGCTGAGGTCGGCGGGGCTTCACCGGACGTGCGGTCCGGTGAAGCCCCCTTCCGGACCGCCGGGCACGTGCACCCAGCCGCGGCATTCGAGACCGGCCACCTGGAGCTTGATCAGCTGGGTGAACGCCTGCGGGTCGATGCCGTCGTAACCGTGCCGGACGACCGAGCGGTGGATCTGTTCGGACACCACGAGAGCAACGGGCGAGGTGGTCTGCTGAAGGCGGGTCCGCAGAGCGGGAGCGGCGAGCAGCCGGTTGGCGATCTCGATCTCCTCGCCGAACCACCCCGCGTCGTCGCAGGCCACGTCCCCGGCGTGGATCGCGATCCTGAGCCGCAACGGGTCGCCCTGATCCGCGTTGCGCTCGTCGAGCAGCTCCCGCAGCCTCGGCGCGAACCTGGTCAGCAACCAGGTCTTCGGGAAGCGGTCGGTGACGTGGATCAGGGTCATCAGCCCGTCGACCCGGTCGACGTGCCGGTCGCGGAGATCCGTCGTGCTCTCGCTGTGCAGCAGCGCCCGCTCGAACAACCGGTAGGTGTCCCAGCGCAGCTGGGCTCTCACCGAGTTGCTGCAGGCCGAAGGCACCTGGATGGCCGCCATGACGATCACGCGCGGGACCGGGTAGATCGGCTGAACCGATGACAGGGCATTCATGCTCCCCGCCTCCTGACCTCATGAGCCGGCAGGTACGGGACCTTCAGAAAACTTCAGTTGATCTAGCTTCAGGTCTATAGTCAAGAGTAAAGCCCGTGTGAGGTTCCTAGCAATAGGCACCATCGTGTGACTGAAGTCCGCTGTAATACAAGCGCGGCACACGCCGATGAACCTAGCGTTGCGATACCTTTCACTGAATTTCAGCTGAAGGACGTGATGGCGTGACCTCCGCTGAGGGGCCGGCACTGGACCTGGCGCGGCGACTGCGGTCGCTGCGCAAGCAGTGCTGGCCAGGCACCCCCGTCACCCAGGAGCAGCTGGCCCACGCCTTGGCCGTCAGCGTTCCGCTGATCTCCTCCTGGGAACGGCAGAGCGATCCGGTGTTGCCTCCCGTGCAACGCCTGCACGCCTACGCGACCTTCTTCGCCACCACCCGTTCCGTCGAACGGCGACCGTTCCGGCTCGTCGGACAGCTGACGGAGGCCGAGCAGGCGAGCAAGGACACGTTGCTCGCCGAGCTCATCGAGCTGCGAGACCGGGCACGGGGCGCGGTTCCGAGCGGTGACGGCACCACGGACAACCTCTGGCGGTTTCCCACCAACCAGGACATCACGATCGTCTGCTCCGAGCTACCGCAGCGACTGCTCGACCCGCTTCCCTTCACCGACCCGAAAGATCCCGACTACGTGGAGCTGTCCCGGTACTCGGACCTGGACTCGCTGCTGGAACTGCACGGCCACATCCGGGCGCTCAATCCCGGCAACAACGTCCACGTGCGCACCGGATCCCTGTCGCTCGCGCCGGACGAGTACACCAGCCACCTGGTGCTGCTGGGCGGTGTCGACTGGAACAAGGTCACCGCAGAGGTGCTGCACCGGATCGACCTGCCGATCCAGCAGCACAAACGACAGGACGACGACGACACGGGCGGGTTCGAGGTCGTGCAGAACGGCGCTCGCGAGATTTTCCGGCCCGCGCTCCGCAAAGCCGGGGAGCGATGGATTCTCGAGGAGGACGTCGCACACTTCTACCGATCGCCCAACCCGTTCAACCGCAAGCGCACCGTCTCCATCTGCAACGGCATGTACTCGCGCGGAACGCTCGGCGCCGTCCGCGCCCTGACCGACGCCCGGTTCCGCGACCGCAACAACGCGTACGTGCTGGAGCGCTTCGCCGGTCACGACACGTTCAGCATCATCAGCCGAGTTCAGGTCCTGGAGCGCAGTGTCGTCACGCCCGACTGGACCAGTCCCGAGTTCCTACTGCACGAATGGCCTGTGACCACCACGTGAAGACCGCCACCCGGATCCGTTCCCAGCACCACCACGGCTCACACCGCGGCCTGCTGTACACCGCGGCCAGGGACTCACCCCAGGCCGACGTGGACGCGATCATCGTTCCCACCGCCCGCAACCCGCTGGCACTGGACCACGCCACCAACCTGGCGATGAAGCTCGGATGCACACTGGTCACGTTGTGCAGCAAGTACTCGTCAGCCGACCGCGTCGCCGCACGCGCGGCCACAGCTGATGTGGAACTGCTCGCCGTCGACGTGAGCAGGTCCCTCGAAGGCCTGCTCCCACAGTTCAGGACCAGCGCGCTGCTGGCGAACACGAGGTTCCACCGCTACACGGACACCAGCCAGAAGCGCAACCTCGGGCTGCTGATCGCGCGCATGGCCGGCTGGCAGCGGATCGTCTTCCTCGATGACGACATCGAGATTCCGGAACCGTTCGACCTCCGCAGAGCGGCCGCACTCACCGAACAGTTCGCCGGGGTCGGCCTGAACATCCACGGGTACCCGGACAACTCGGTGGTGTGCCACGCCTACCGCGAGGCGGGCGGAGCGCAGGACGTGTTCGTCGGGGGCGGCGCGCTCGTCATCCACACCAACTCGACTTCCTCGTTCTTCCCCAACATCTACAACGAGGACTGGTTCTTCCTGCTCAACGGCGAACGACTCCAGCCGACAGCCGTGACCGGGGTCGCGTGGCAGAAGCCGTACGACCCGTTCGCCCGCACCGAACGCGCCCGGATGGAGGAGCTCGGCGACGTCCTCGCGGAAGGATCCTTCTGGCTGCTCGACGAAGGAAGGTCGCTGCGGGACGCCAACGCGGCCTACTGGCGCCACTACCTGGCGAAGCGGCAGAGCTTCATCATCGAAACCATGAACATGGTGCGGTGCATGGAAGAAAGTCCTGAGCGGCGACACAGGATGCTCGACTCGCTCAAGGCGGCGTGCGGGCGTTCCCAGAGCATCAAACCCGAGCTGTGCGAGGAGTACGTGCACGCCTGGCGTGCCGATCGGCAGACCTGGCGTGCACATCTCGAACGCGCCCAGCCCAGCAGGAGGCAGAACCACCGCGCCGGCCAGGTCGGCAAGGTCATCGCCGACCTCGGCCTCGTGCTGCACAGCAGGTACCTAACCCGGTAGCGGCTTGACCAGCACCTTGCAGATCTCGGCGACCCTGTGGCCGTTGCCGTCACTCGGCGCGAAGCACTCCACCAGCGAGTGCGGCCACTCCCGGAAGCCGAGCCGGACGTAGAGCTTCGCGGCCTCGGTGTTGTTGATCTCGACCGCCAGCGCCACCTCGTCGTATCCCCGGTGGGCCAGCAATTCCTCCGCGGCGCGAATGAGGCTGGTCCCGGCTCCCCTGCGCCGGTGATCGGGGTGGATCTCCAGATGGGTGACCAGCGGGGTGCCCGGGAGGTGCGTGCGGATCTCCGGTTCCTCCGCGGGCTCCAGCCACAGGTAGACGACGCCGACCACCAGGCCGGCGCGCCACGCGGTGAGCAGGACGCCACGGCCGGCGTCCTGCCGCTTGAGGCGGTCGGCGAAGTAGCCCTCCTGCCCCAGCCGCCCCACCAGGGACGGCAGGTCACCGGGTCGCGCCGGTCTGATCCTCAAGCCACACATGTCACCCCTGCACCACAGTACCGAACCGGGTGGCGTCCACAGTGGACAGTCAGGTGCGCGATCACCGTACGCTGACCGCGTGGCCGCCGTTTTCGTCAACTACCGAGTCCAGGACCAGCCCGGTTACGCGACGCTGGTCCACCAGGCGCTGGCCCAGGAGTTCGGCTCCGACCAGGTCTTCCTCGCCTCCCGCTCGATCAGGCTCGGGGACGACTTCGTCGACCAGGTCTTCGACACCCTCCGCCGGTGCCAGGTGCTGATCGCCGTGATCGGACCGGAGTGGCCGGGTCTGCTCGGCGACCCGCGGCAGGACTGGGTCCAGCGGGAGATCGCCGAGGCGTTCTCCCGCGGCACCCGAGTGATCCCGGTGCTCATCGAGAACGCCGAGATTCCAGCCGAGGCGGATCTTCCCGGCGGCATCGCCGCACTGGCGCGCTGCCAGCACCTCAGGCTGCGGCACTACACCGTCGAGAACGACCTGGCTCATCTCGTGCGGGAGCTGCGCAATCTCCTGCCACATCTGGCAGACGAGACACGAGCGTCGGGCGCGACGTCCTCCTTCCGCCCGGCCCGGGGCTCTCAGTGCGAGCTCGTGATCGTGCCCGGCGACATCCTCCGGTGCACGACCGCGGACGTCTGGGTCAACAGCGAGAACACCGAAATGCGCATGGCCCGGCCGACGGACTTCAGCGTGTCGGGTGCCATCCGGTTCTGGGGATCCCGCCGCGACGAGACGGGAAGGCCCGTCGACGACCCGATCTCCGCCGAGCTCGACGCGAAGGTGGGCCGACGGCCCGTCGCCCCCGGCACCGTGATCACCACCGGGGCGGGCGAACTGGCGCGCACGCACAACGTTCAGCACGTGATCCACGTGGCCGCGGTCCACGGTGAACCTGCCGCCGGCTACCGCCAGGTGGCCGACGTGGGCGGCTGCGTGCGCAACGTGCTCGCGGTGGCCGAAGGGTTGGCGCCCCTACCACTGCGCAGCGTCCTGTTCCCCTTGCTGGGCACAGGTGCGGCACGCGCCGACATCGCCGCCACCGCCGAGTCGATGGTCACCGCCGCGATGGACCACCTCGTCGACCACCCGGACACCCGGCTGCGGCGCATCCAGTTCCTCGGCTACACGCGTCGTGAGCACGACGCGCTCGTGAGGACTTTCCAGCAGCTCCCCCTGACCCGACTTCAATGACAAAAACCTGACAGGCCAAGGAAAGGCCGAGCCGAGCAGGTAGGTTCCCCGCAAACCGAGCTGTCAAGGCGGGATCAGGGTGACGACCGAACCCACGGACACCGTTGTGGTGCTGACGGCCTTGGAAACCGAGTACACCGCCGTGCGGAACCTGATCGAATCCCCCGAGGTGTATCGCCACGCCTCCGGCACCCACTTCGCGGTGGGCCCGATTCAGGCAGGTGCGGGACGTGTCGCCCTGGCGCTCGTCGGTGCGGGCAACCAGTCCGCCGCGGCGCTGACCGAACGCGCGATCGCCGAATTCCGGCCACGTGCGGTCTTCTTCGCCGGAATCGCCGGCGCGCTCCACTCAGACCTCGCTCTTGGCACCGTCGTCGTCGGCACCAAGGTCTACGGATATCACGGCGGTTTCGACGAGAGCGAGGGCTTCGGCGCGCGGCCCCAGGCGTGGGACGCCGACCACGAGCTCGAACAGATCGCCCACGTCGTCAGCCGCGGCGACACCTGGCACCGCGGCCTGCCGGACGCCCCCGCCGTGCGCTTCCGCCCGATCGCGGCCGGCGAGGTGGTGCTCAACTCCCGCGAGACACCGCTGGCCCGGCAACTTCACCAGAACTACGCGGATGCCGCCGCGATCGAGCTGGAAAGCGCCGGCACCGCGAAAGCCGCGCAGCTGAACCGCGTCCCCTTCCTGACCGTCCGCGGCATCAGCGACAAGGCGGACGGCCACAAGCACGAAACCGACGACGCGGGCTGGCAGTCCATCGCCGCCACGAACGCCGCGGCGTTCACCATCGCCGTTGCCGCGGAACTGCTCGCGCACACGCCGAACGGGCGCAAGTCCTCGCCCTCGAAGGCCGTCACGTGGAGCCGGTTGAGCAGACCGGTGGACGTCAACTGGCGCACGGACCTGACCGGCACCAGGTCGGCGCTCGAACGCTGCGCCGTGGAACTGCACATCGTGCCGGTGGACCAGTACGGCCGCCTGGAACCGCACGGACTGGAGCAGCTCCGCGAGACCCTCCCCTCGCACGGCAGGGTGCATCGTCTCTTCACGGACACCGAGCAGCTGTCCACCACCGTCACGAACCAGGTCACCTGGGTGCGTTCGGCACCCAGCCCGTACGGCCACAGCGGGCTGGCCGTGCACCGGACCGGCCAGCGCACGACGTGGTCGCCCCTGCCCAACGACCACCTCGGCTCCGTGCTCGACCGCGACGACCTGGCAGAGCGCGTCGAACGGTCACTGCGGCTGCTGGCGGAGATCCGCGATCTCCCGGCACTCGCCTCGGTCGCCCTGGCCGCCGGGCTGGAGCCGGTGGCCGGACTCACCGAGGACAGCGCCCGCACGCCCCGGCGTCAGGCGAGCGGTTCGCGCGTCGCGCCTCACGTCAGGGTCTCCCCGGCGGACGAACTGCCGTTCACCGCTCTGCTGGCTCACCTGACCGAGGTGGCCGACGAGATCTCGGCCCGGCTGCACCTGGCTTTTCAGCAGGCCCGTTGACCGCTCAGGTCAGCGTGCCTCGGACAGACGTGTCGCGGCTTGCTGACGCAGGTCCGGCCAGTGGGCGCGCCAGGAACACCCAGCCGTCGCGGCCTGGCCGGCGTCGAAGCGGGCCAAGCCTCGTCGACGGACAAGCCGCGGCGTCCGACGGAAACGTCCTGTTGGCCAGAACGCGGCGTAGTGCGCCACGGCCGCCTCGATGATCAGCCGAGATCCGCGACCTTGGCCTGCAGGTCCTCCACGAACCGCATGAGCAGCCGGCCGAACGTGCGCCGGTCCTCCTCCGGCCAGTCGGCCACCGCGTCGGTGAACCAGCCGAGGATCGCTTCCAGGTAGCGCCCGGCCGCCGCCGAACCCTTGTCCGTCAGCTCGATCAGGCGCGCGCGCTGGTCGTTCGGGTCGACGACGCGCTGGACGAGGCCGGTCCGCTCCAGTTCGTGCAGCAGCCGCGTCACGTGCGGGCCGACGACCTGCATCCGTGCGGCGATCTCCCCCACCCTCAGCGGCTGACGTGCCATGTGCAGGGTGATGAGCACGGTCATGCCGGGGCGGTCCAGCGGGAGGCCGGCGTGCTCCATCGCCCGTTCGACCAGCTGACTGCGGTTGAGCACGGTGCTCAGCTGCATCAGGTGCGGCAGCACCGTCTCGGGGTTCAGGGCCTCACTCATGTTCACTTACCTAACTTAGGTATATGCTTGTCTCATCGCCCCGTTCTCGCGGCGATCACCTTGCGGGTGAAAAGGATACCTAAGTTAGCTAGTGGAGGCATCTCATGAGCAGCGTTCTGATCTCCGGCGCCAGCATCGCCGGCCCCTCGCTCGCGTTCTGGCTGCGGCGGTACGGGTTCGACGTCACCGTCGTCGAGAAGTCGCACGCCCTGCGCGGCGGGGGCTACCCCATCGACATCCGCGGCACCGCGCTCGGCGTGGTCGAGAGGATGGGCTTACTGCCCCGGTTGCGCGAGGTCCACGTCGACACCCGCCGGCTCACCTTCCTCGACGCCGACGGCGGCCTCGTGGCGGCGGTCCGCCCGGAGTCGCTCACCCGCAGCGACGGCCACGACCTGGAGGTCCGGCGCGGCGACCTCGCCGAGATCCTCTACGGCACCGTGCGCGACGACGTGGAGTTCCTCTTCGACAACACCATCGTCGCGATGGCCGATCACGGCGGCGGCGTGGACGTAACGTTCCGCAGCGGCCTGCAACGCACCTATGACCACGTGATCGGCGCGGACGGGCTGCACTCGGCGGTGCGCGCGCTCACGTTCGGGCCGGAGGAGCGGTTCCACCGCTACCTCGGCTACTGCTTCGCCGGGTTCACCATGCCCAACCACCTCGGGCTGCGGCACGAAGGCCTGATGTGGAACGAACCCGGCCGCGCCGCCGTGCTGTACGCGGTCGGTGCCGGCGAGAGCGTGCACGGCTTCCTGAGCTTCAGCCGCGCCACGGCCCCGTTCGGCGCGTTCCGCGACCCGCAGGCACAGCGCGAGCTGGTGGCGTCGGTGTTCGCCGACGCCGGCTGGGAGGTGCCGAAGCTGGTCGAGGCCATGCGCTCGGCCGACGACCTCTTCTTCGACACGGTCAGCCAGATCCGCCTGCCGCGCTGGTCGTCCGGTCGCGTCGCCCTGGTCGGTGACGCCGCCTACGCGCCGTCGTTCCTCACCGGGCAGGGGTCGAGCCTCGCACTGGTCGGCGCGTACGTGCTGGCGGGCCACCTGGCCACGGCGCCGGACCACACGGCGGCGTTCGACGCCTACGAACGCCAGACCCGCCCGTTCGTCGAGGCGAACCAGGCCATCGTCGAGGAAGGTCGCGCGGAGCTGTTCCCCGGCACCACCGAGGCACTCGCCGAGCGCAACGCCGCGTTGCGCGAGCTCACGGCGATGCCCGCCGCGCAGGGGCGGCCCGAGCACTCCGCGATGACGCTTCCCGAGTTCGCCGCGTAGTCATTCCGCGGTGGTGTCGGTGAAAGCCGGCGTGGTGCCGCTGAGCCCGCGGGCCAGGTAGGTGGTGAGCCGGCGGCCGCTGGCCCGTTCCTCGGCGGGGTTGCGCGGCAGCGGCCACCGCAGCTGCTCGTACAGCGCGCGCCGGTACAGGTCGACGGCGGACTGGACCAGGTCCGCGTAGGCCTCCGTCCGCCCCGGCAGCCAGAGCAGGTGACATCCGGTCGTCACGAGCAGCCCGACCGGGACCGCCCAGAGCGACCACGGCGCGAACCCGGTGAACAGCACACCCCAGATCCCGGCGGCCACCCCGGCGGTCATCCGGGCGCGGGCGGCGGTGAGCTCGGTGCGGACGACCTCGGGCAGCAGCAGCCACAGGTGTGGCCAGATGGTCACCACGTCGAGGCCGTACCTGTCGATCGGATGGCTTTCGGCGGCGCGCAGCGTGTTGCCCGTGGCCGTCGGCATGAACCGGCCGGGACCGGGGAGACGGCGCTGACGGCGGGTGAGCCGGACGTAGGCGGCACGTTGTTCGGCGGTGGCGGCGTCCGGGGTGCCGAGCACCACGGGCGCCAGCTCGGCGAACTCGCGGCCGATCGCGTCGAACCGCTGCTGGAACCTCTTCACCAGCAACGGGCGCACCGGTGTCCACAGTGGACCGTAGCCTTGCAGGAACCGCAGCACGGGGTTCACCAGCTGGGCGACGATCCAGCCCGACGAGGCGACACCGAGCAGCACGGCGACCAGGCCGATGAGCTGGGTGCCCACCGGCAGCTTGGCGAGGTCGGCCAGCGGTTGCCGCAGTGCCGCGGGACCGCCGCGTCCGATCAGCCACATCGCCAGCCCGCCCAGCCAGAACACCAGGGCGGGCACGGCCACCGAGAGCCATCTCTCGGCGAGCTTGCCGCCGAGAGACTCCCAGAACTTGTCCACGGAACTCCGTTCAGCCGACGGTCAGCACGACGTTGTGGGTGGGGCAGACCGGTACCGGGTAGACGACGGAAGGCCGGTACCAGACGTAGTCTCCCTGCGGGCACTGGAAACGCTCGGCGTCGACGAGCTCCCCGTCCCCGCCGGGTCCGTCGATCCGCTCGGCGGGGAGTTGCACGTGCGGCGGGCGCAGCCGGTCGTCGTCCAGCGTCCGCTCCACCCAGCTCAGGATCTCCGGTGAGCTGCGGAACACCGCGTCGATGCCCGCTTCGACGTCGGCTTCGGGACCTTCGGCCCCGAGCAGGTCGGCCAGCTGCCGGTCGACCGCCCTGGCCTGCTTCTCCCCCACCAGCTCCGGCAGGCATGGTCTGATGGCGCGGGCGAGCTCGACCATCTCGTTGTCCACGGTTCTCCTCCAATGCGGTCACGCGCCGACGTGGGCGAACGAGGCCCAGTGGTACGGGTGCGAGTGCGGGCGGGCCGCGGCCCAGATCCGGTACGCCCGCTCGCTGCCGGGCGTGCGGAGGTCGGGAAAGCGTTGGTGCAGCTCACCGTTGTCGGCGTCGCGCAGCCAGAGCTGGGCCCGCCGCAGGGCCGCGGCGGGCGTGAGGCCCTCCCGGCGCCATCCCTCGTACAACCGGCGGACGAGCAGCATCGTGGCGCGGTCGGGCACCGCCCACAGCGACGCCACCACGCCCGCCACGCCGGTCTGCAGGAGCCCGCCGGGCAGTCCGGTCACCTCGTCCGGCAGGGTGGCGCCGACGACCGCCGTCTCGCAGGCCGACAGCACGGCCAGCCGGCGCGGGACCAGCGGCTCGTTCAGCAGGTCGCGCAACGTCAACCGGCGGCCGCCCGCCAGGGTGAGCGCGCTGGTCAGCGGTTCCGCCGGCTCGCCCACGCCGTGGCACGAGAAGTGCACGGCGTCGTGCGCGCGCATCTCCGCCAGCACGCGTTCGGGAGTGGCGTCCACGCCGGTGAGCCACGAACCGGCGCCGAAGATCGCGCGCACCTCGGCCGCTTCCCTCGCGGCATGGGGCAGGTGGTCCGCACCCGTGCCCTCCGGCGCACCGACCACCAGCACGGCCGCGGCATTGACGCGGTCCGCGGTGTGCCGTGCGGCGTTGAGCACCCGTGCGTTCGGCGCGTAGGTGATGAGGAGATCGTCGATGGCGTAGCGCCTGCCGCTGGGCATGCTGCCGTCGGGACGCCACGCGGCGTGCAGCGGCAGGAAGCCGAGCCGGCCCGATGCCACCAGCACGACCTCGTCGGCGTCACCGGCAGAGTCGACGACGGACGCCATGACCGCGTCCCACAACCAACGCGTGACCGTGTCCAGCGCTTCGAGCCAGCGCTCCCGTGCGGACGTCGTCCTGGCGCGGTCCGCGTAGGCGTCCAGGTAGCGGCGGACCTGGTCGTCGAGCGCGGCGCCGGTGAGCCCCGGCAGCGGGATCGCCCGGCTCCGCGCACCGCGGACGAGGACCGCCCACCCTCCGTCCCTGGCCGCGGTCAGGTAGCACAACGGCGTGGTCGCGGCGCGGGTGATGTCCGCGAAGGCGGGTGGCTGGAGGAAGTTCTCGTAGCCCGGCTGTGCCCGCACCTCGGTGATGATCGTCCGCAGCCGGGTGTGCGCGGCGCGCAGTGCCGACTCCCGCAGGCCGCTGTCGTCCGCGGGAACACCGCCCTGAAGAGCACGCAGCCGCGCGACCGCCTCGGTGAACCTGTCCCGCAACGGTTCCAGGCCCACGCCGGTGAGGCTGTCCACCGCGGCGCGGTCGCGTTCGAGCGTCTCGGACAGGACCAGCGCCCTGCCCTGTTCGAGCGCGAGGGCCGCGTCGTCCGGTCTGCCCGCCCGTGCCAGCGCGCCGGCGGCCTCGACGAACAGCTCGCCGGCGGCCTGCAGCCAGACCGCGTAGTCCTCGCGGAGGATTTGCGTCTCGGTCAGCCGTCGCACGGCCTGGACACCCGCCTGGTAGGCCTCGGCCGCCGTGTCCCAGTCGCCCGCGTCCGCCGCCCGTTCGCCCCAGGCCGCGGCCATCCGGAGGGCGACCTCGGGGCGCACGTCGAGGTTCGCCTCCAGCCCGATGCGGAACAGCCGTCCGGCCCGGCCCTGAGCGGACAGCTCGCGATGGCCACCTCGCCGCGCGGCCAGGGCGGCGGCGAGGTTGCCGACCCGCCAGCCGTAGCCGGGCGCGTCGGCCGCGCTGGCGCGCACGGCGTCTTCGAGCACCGCGATCGCGGCGTTCAGGTCGCGCGTGCGCCGCGTGCGGTTGTACAGCGCGATCAACCCCGCGCCCAGGTTGTTGCACCTGTTCGCGTATTCGGGTGTGTGCTGCGGGGTGTCGGCGACGGCCTGCCGGTGCGCTGCGATGGACTCCATCAGGTCCGGCAGCTCGCCCGTCACCTCGGCGAGCGCGCCGAGCGCGAGACCCAGCGTGGACCGCCAGCGCGCCTGGTCGGCCCGCCGGGTGCCGGGGGTGCCGATCGCCTGGCGCAGCAGGTCCACCGCGCGCTTCAGGCCGGCGACGTCGTCGCGGTAGTGGTGCTGTTCGAGCAGCCGCAGTCCTTGATTCGCCAGGGAGATCGCGCGCATGGGCGCGTCCACCGGCGCTGTCAGGAGCTCCTCACCGATCGCCGTCGCGCGGTCGAGGTCGTCCAGCCGGCCGGTCTGGTAGAACCTGGCCTCGAGCGCGAGGCTCAGCGCGCTCCAGCCGCGCTGGTTCTCACCGGTGCCCGGCCGCTGACCGTCCAATCTGGACTCTGCCAGCCCGATCGCCCAGTCGAGGTCCGCGGCGTCCCCGAACCTCTTGTGCCGCCGCACCAGCGCCTCGGCCAGGGTGTCCCACCCGCCGTCGCGCGGGTCTGCGCGGTCGGCCTTCTCCAGGGCCGCGATGGCGTCGCGCAGATCGTCGACCCGGCCCTGGAGGTCGTACCGGTCGCACAGGGCCACACCGAGCAGATGCAGGGTGTGCGCGTAGTCGGCGTCGTCCTCCGCCGTGCGGCGGGCGAGGTCGCGAAGGCCCTCGACCGCCAGGTCACCGTCCTCGGCGTCGCCCGTCGTGCCGTACCGCATGCCGTGAAAGGCGGCCAGCGCACGGGCGATCGGCCGGGGCACCGGCGAAGAGGCGATCCGGCCGGCGGTGAACATCGGGAGCGTCTGCGCCTCGGTCCACGCGCGAGTGGCCAGGTCGAGCGTTGACGGGTCCGTGCGGTCCATCTGGGTCGTCAGCAGCATCGCGCGGGAGAGCAGCTCGTGGCTCCGCGCGTCCAGGAGTTTGCCGTCGTCCCAGGCCTCCGCCACCGCGGCGGCCACGCCGATCACGGCACAGCGCCGCAGCATGCGCCGCCGCGTGGCGATCCGGTCCGCGATGACCTCGTCGTCGACGGACCGCTGGATCTCGTCGAGCACCTCGTCGGCGAACGGCAGCAGGAGTCCGGGGTGGTCGCTCAGCAGCGCACGGGTCGTCTCGACCGCCGGGTCCTCCGGCACCAGCAGCGCGATCATCACCCGCCGCTCGGCATCGGGCTCCGGGCCGAAGACCCGGTACCCGCGCAGGATCGACCGGGCGAGCAGGGCGAGCTCCGCGAGCGGTCCCTCCTCGTGCTCCACCATCGCGGTCAGGGCGGCGTCGGCGTCGTCGCGCAGCAGGAGGTCGGCGTGCGCCTCGATGACCTGCCGCCGTTCGTCCGCGTCGCGGGCGCGCAGCAGGAGCTCCAGGGCGTCGGCGCCCAGGCGGCCCCGCTCGGCGCGCTCTGCCGGATCTCCGTCCACAACGGACTCGGGCACGGCGGGTGGCGGGCCGGCCGCGATCCGGTCGAGATCAGCGGGGGTCATCTCCCCCTTCGCGATCAGGTCCACGATCTGCTCGTTGGCGGCGTGCAGGGAGGCCAGCACGGGTTCCGTGCCGTGCCGGCGGCACATGCGCAGCACGTCGAGGCCCACCCGCAGCCGGTCGAGGAGCTCGTCGGTCCCCCGCTCCCCGTGGCCGAGCCGCTCGCCGAAGTCGTCGATCAGCCAGTCCTGCAGCAGTTCCGGGTGCCGGTCGAGCACCTCGCCGGCCGTTCCCCGCGGCACCGCGGCCACGAACTCCTCCAGCCAGGACACGGCGAGGTTGGTGCGCCTGACCTCCGCCACCGCCCGCAGGGCGGCCTCCGCCGGCTCCGGATCGCGTCCGGCGAGGACCGCGAGGTCCGGCAGAGGGCGGAGCAGGCGGTCGACCTCGTCCTCCAGACCGGGATCGGCTCCGCAGGACTCCAGGACCAGCAGCGCGTCGGCCGCGATCAGCCTGCCCTCGAACGCCGCCACCGCCGCGAGCCCGTCCCAGTCGGCCGACCGCAGCAACGCCACGCACCCGTCGCGCAGGTCGTCCAGCAGGGTCCCGCCCTCGTCGACGACCTCGTCCGCCGCCTCCGTGACCTGCAGCAGGAGCAACCGCAGCGCCACCGGGACGTCGTCGGCACCGAGGTTCACGAAGGCGGCCAGGGCCTCGTCGACGCCGAGCCGTTCGCACCGGCGCAGCAGATCGACGAACCGGGTCGCCTCTTCGGCGTGCTCCGCCATCTCCACGAAGGCCTGCGTCAGCCGCGGCAGCACACCGGCGTTGCGGTGCAGGATCTCGCGCGTCTGGTACCAGCACGGCACCCCGACCAGCTGCCGCACGACGCGGGCGACCACCACCTCGACGTCCGGTTCGTCCAGCAACGCGGTCAACGCCGCCACGGCCTGCGCCGCACTCGGATCGTGGTGCCCGTCCAGCCGCTCCAGACACGCCCTCGCCGCGTCGGTCTCGCCCAGCTGGGCCAGCACGGACACCTGGTTCGCGAGGCCCAGCGACGCGTGCGGCTCACCACCGGCCGCCGCGGCCTCGGCGTAGGCCTCCTGCGCCTCGGGCAGCCGGAGCTGCGCCTGCCGCACGGCACCGAGCCGGAAGAAGGCCCGTGACCGGAGCGCGGGATCGGTCGTCCGCCGCGCCACCTCGTCCAGCACGGTCGCGGCGCCGTCGAGATCACCGGTCCCGCGCAGCAGCTCGCCGAGGCAGACGGCGGCGAGCTCGGCGGCCGGTCGCGCACTGCGTGCCAGCACGGCTCGGTACACCGCGGCCGCCTCGCCCGCGTCGAAGTCCTGGAGGTACCGCGCCAGGTTCAGCGGCGCCCAGGTGCGGTACGGATCCGGGTCGTCGCGCACGACCTCCCGATACGCCTCCCGCGCGGCGGCCACCGCGGCACGCGGGTCCGCCGGGGCCGGCACGATCCGCCGCAACCGCTCGGCGCCCAGGTCGCTCTCCGCCCGGAAGAGGCTGACCAGCGAGGAGACCAGGTGCCGGTGAGCCCGCCGCCGGGCACGGGTGCGGAAGAACATCTGTCCTGTCCACCTCTGCAAGGCCGCGCTTCCCCGACGCCGGCCCAAGACTTCCACACCGCCGGACGCGAGGAGGGCTTATCGGCCGGAGCCGCCCGAACGGCCGAGTGCCTGGGCCGTCCGGGTCAGGACTCGAGCAGGCCCGCGAACGTCCTGGCGAACAGGTAGGCGTCGCCCGGCCACCGCGCCGACACGTAGTTGCCGTCGCGCACGACGAACGCGGGCGTGTCGTCGGTCGCCGTGCCGCGCCGCGACAGCTCGACCGGACCGCGCTCGAACGCCGCCCCGCTCGCGACGACCTCGTCCTGCACGTACGCGGGATACGTGCGGTAGTAGCGGCCACGCCGCCACGCCGTGAGGAAGTAGGCGGACCGTTCGAGGTACTTCGGCAGGCACGTCGTCCGGCGTCCGGCGAGCAGGCCGGCCCGCGCCAGGACGAGGACGCCGTGGCAGATCGCGCCCACCGGCCGGTCCAGCGCCCAGAACGCGGAGACCTTGTCCCGCAGCACGGCGGAACCGAGGTACTGGCGCATCCCGGGAGCGTGTCCGCCCGGCAGGACGAGCCCGTCGAACGACGCCGCTTCGACCGCCTCCCACGCGATCGGCGCGCGGAACTCCGGCGCCTCGGTGAGCTGCGCGTAGAACCGCTTCGGCTCCGGCTCGGCGCCGAGCTGTCCGAAGAGGACACCGGTGAGCAGCAACGGGTCGGCCTGCGGCGCGGCCCCGCCGCGCTCGGTCGCGAAGACGACCTCGTGCCCGGCGTCGGTCAGCAGGCGCCACGGCACGGCGACCTCGGTGACGTCGAAGTCGCGGTCGGGCAGCGGCATCAGGATTCGCACGGACGGGATTCTGCACGACAGAGCCGGTCCGAGGGCCGATGCCTCCGAACGCAGTCTTGACCGCCAGAGCCCGCATCTGGATTCTGGGAGCGCTCCCAGAGGCCTTCACGAGGACGTGATGCGCATGCAACGCCGCCGGCTCCTTCTGGTCATCACGCTCGTCGCGGCCTGCCTGCCAGGCGTCGCGTCCGCGGAGCCCGACGCAACGGTCGTGGTCAACGCACGGGCGGGACTGGCCACCGTGCCGGACACCGGGCTCGGCGTGAACCACGCGATCTGGGACAGCCAGCTCGGCACGAACGCGGTGTCCGACCTGCTCGGCGACGCCGGCGTGCGGATGATGCGCTACCCCGGCGGGTCCTACGGCGACATCTACCACTGGAAGGACCACACGGCGCCCGGTGGTTACGTCGCGCCGAACACGGACTTCGACACGTTCATGGCGGGCGTGCGCAGGGCCAAGGCCCAGCCCATCATCATCGCGAACTACGGCACCGGCACGCCGCAGGAAGCCGCCGACTGGGTGCGCTCGGCCAACGTCGACAAGGGCTACGGCGTCAAGTACTGGGAGATCGGCAACGAGCTGTACGGCAACGGCCACTACGGCGCCAACTGGGAAGCCGACGACCATCCCGACAAGAGCCCGGCCGGCTACGCGCGGGAGACCGTCGAGTACGCCAAGGCGATGAAGGCGGCCGACCCGACGATCAAGGTGGGCGCGGTGCTCACCACGCCCGCGAACTGGCCGGACGCGATCGTCGGCAGCGGTGACGCGGCGAACTGGAACCAGACCGTGCTGTCGATCGCGGGCCCGTACGTGGACTTCGTCATCGTGCACTGGTACCCGGACTCGATCGCGAGCGCGGAGCAGGTGCCGGACCTGATGTACCTGCTGCGCCAGCAGATCAGCCGGTTCGCCGGGCCGGACTCCGGGCGCCTCGGCATCGCCGTGACCGAGCTGAACGCCACGTACGGCCGCAACACCCAGCCCGGCGCGCTGTTCGCCGCCGAGGCCTACACCTCGTTGCTGGAGAACGGCGTCTTCAACGTCGACTGGTGGAACGTCCACAACGGACCCGGCAAGGCGTCCACAGTGGCCGGTCAGCCCGACTACGACGACTTCGGCCTGCTCTCCAGCGCCGGATGCCTGTCCGACGGCGTCTGCGAACCGCCGTTGAACACGCCGTTCGCGCCGTACCACGCGTTGCGGATGCTGAGCCTGTTCGCGCGTCCCGGCGACCAGCTGATCCGCGCGGGTTCCGCCTCCACGGTGCGGGCGCACGCGGCCCGGCGGCCCAACGGTGACCTCGCCGTGCTGCTGCTCAACACCGACCCGGACAACGCGCGCACGGTCACCATCGACTACGCCGGTTACACGCCGACCGCGGACGCGCCGACCGTGCACACGTTCACCAACGGTGCGGCCGCGATCACGACGTCGGTCGAAGGCAGCGCGCGCAGCCGCACGTTGCCGCCGTACTCGATCACCACGCTCGTCCTGCACTCGACGGCCGCGAACCACCCCGCCGCACCGGGACAACCGGTGCTGGGCGCGGTCACCGACCGGACCGCGACGGTCACCTGGCCCGCCGTTCCCGGTGTGGTGAAGTACGAGCTGCACCGCCAGCTCGGCGCGGTCAGCGAGCAGTGGGGCGAGACGCCCGGCACGTCGTTCACCGCCGGGAACCTCAACCCCGGCAGCCGGTACACGGTCAACGTGCTGGCGCGGGACGCCGCCGGTGCGGTGTCGTGGTCCTCTCCCCCGCTGACGATCACCACCGCCGGCCCGGCGTCGAACAGCTGCGCGGTCCGGCTGTCCGACGTGAGCGACTGGAGCAGCGGGTTCGTGGGCTCGGTCGACGTCACCAACACCGGCACGCAACCCCTCGACGGATGGACGCTGGCGTTCGACTGGCCCACGAGCCGCCAGAAGGTGAACTCCGGCTGGAACGGGACGTGGACCCAGAACGGCACCACGGTCACCGTCACCGGATCACCCCGCATCGAGCCGAACGCGACCGTCAGCGTCGGGTTCGTCGGCGCCTACACCGGGCCGAACATCCCGCCGGGGGTCTTCACCCTGAACGGAACGCCCTGCCGCACCCAGACCGGTTGAACCACCGGAAAGTCCCGTCGACGAGGACGGAGAACCTCACCACATGAAATCGCAACCCCCACGCCTGCTCGCCGCCGCCCTGCTCACGGCGCTCACCGCGTCGATGTTCCCGGCAGCGGGCACCGCAGAGGCTGCGGAGTACGAACGCGTGCTCAACGGGAAGTTCGACAGCGGCGCCGCCGATCCCTGGTGGAGCAGCGCCGGTGTGACCAACCGGGTGACCGGTGGCGAGCTCTGCGCCGCCGTCACCGGAGGAACGACCAACCCGTGGGACGCCCTGGTCGGCCAGAACGGCGTGCCGTTCGAGAGCGGGCAGTCCTACACCTTCTCGTTCGACGCGCACGCCACCACCGCGCAGACCATCGCCGCCGCGGCGGGCGAGAGCGTGAGCCCCTACCGCGGGATCGCCAAGCAGGACTTCGCGATCACCACGGCGAAGCAGCACTTCACGTTCACCTTCACGTCCACTTTGGACTTCCCGGACGCCGGCAACGGCCAGGTCGCCTTCCAGCTGGGCGGTCAGGCCGCGGACAACACGATCTGCGTGGACAACGTCTCGCTGGTCGGCGGGGTCAAGCCGCCCGGCGGCGTGACCCCCAACCCCACCAAGAAGGTCCAGGTCGACCTGGTGGCGTACGTGCCGGGCCTGCCCAAGCGCGCGACGCTGGTCTCCACCGCCACGACGCCGCAACCGTGGACGCTCAAGAACTCCGCGGGCGCGACGGTCGCCACCGGCCAGACCACGCCCAAGGGCGCGGACGCGGCGTCCGGCGACTCGGTGCACCTGATCGACTTCTCGTCGTTCGACACGCCGGGCACCGGCTACACGCTGTCCGTCGGCGCCGACAGCAGCTTCCCGTTCGACATCTCCGCCGACCCGATCAAGAAGCTGCGCTACGACTCGCTGGCGTTCTTCTACCACCAGCGCAGCGGAATCCCGATCGACGCGCAGTACGTCGGCACCGAGTACGCGCGCCCCGCAGGCCACGTCAACGTCGCGCCCAACCAGGGCGACAACAACGTGCCGTGCCGCGCGGACCTCGCGTGCGGCTACACGCTGGACGTGCGCGGCGGCTGGTACGACGCGGGCGACCAGGGCAAGTACGTCGTCAACGGCGGCATCGCGGCCTGGCAGCTGCTCAACTCCTACGAGCGCGCGGTGCGCGTCGGCGACGCCTCGGCGTTCCGCGACGGCACGCTCGCCATCCCGGAGAAGGCCAACGGCGTGCCCGACCTGCTCGACGAGGCCCGCTGGGAGGTCGACTTCCTGCTGAAGATGCAGGCACCGGACGGCATGGCGCACCACAAGGTGCACGACGCCGCCTGGACGGCCCTGCCCACCCGGCCGGAACTGGACGACCAGCCGCGCCGGCTGTCCGCGACCAGCACCGCCGCGACGCTGAACCTGGCCGCCGTGGCCGCGCAGGCGTCCCGGCTCTGGCGCGGCATCGACGCCGCGTACTCCGCCAAGCTGCTCGCGGCCGCCCGCAAGGCCTACGCGGCGGCCAAGGCGAACCCGAACAAGCTCGCCGACCCCAACGACAACGTCGGCGGCGGCGCGTACGACGACAAGACCGTGACGGACGAGTTCTACTGGGCCGCCGCGGAGCTGTACGCGACCACCGGCGACACCGCCTACCGCGCCGACGTGACCTCCTCGCCGCACTACAAGGCGGCGAGCCTCACCAGGGCGGGCTTCTACTGGGGCGGCACGGCACCGCTGGGTGACATCACGCTGGCCCTCGTCCCGAACGGCCTGCCCGCCGCGGACGTCGCGGCGATCAAGTCCGCGTTCGCCACCGTGGCGGACCAGCACCTGACCGCCATGGCGCAGATGGGCTACGCCACGCCGTACGACAACAGCAACGACGGCTACGTGTGGGGCTCGAACTCCACGGTCCTCAACAACGCCCAGGTGCTCGCGCTGGCGTACGACTTCACCGGCACCGCCAAGTACCGCGACGGCGTGTTCGAGGCGCTGCACTACCTCCTCGGCCGCAACCCGCTGAGCACCTCGTACGTGGCGGGCTACGGCGACCAGGCCGTGCACAACGTGCACCACCGGTTCTGGGCGCACCAGAACGACGCGACCCTGCCGATGGCACCGCCCGGCGCGTTGTCCGGCGGCCCGAACAGCGCCCTGCAGGACCCGGTGACGCAGCGGTTGCTCGTCGGCTGCCCGCAGCAGAAGTGCTGGGTGGACGACATCGGCGCCTACTCGGTCAACGAGGTGGCGGTGAACTGGAACTCCGCACTGGCCTGGGTTTCCGGCTGGGCGGCGGAGAAGTCCGGCAAGTCCACGCCTGCATCGGACTGCTCGGTCGGCTACGACGCCAACAAGTGGCAGGGCGGGCTGTCGGCGCACGTGACGCTCACCAACACCGGCACCACCGCGTGGACCTCGTGGAAGCTCGGGTTCGCGTTCCCCGGCACCCAGCGGATCACCACCGGGTGGTCGGCGAACTGGAGCCAGAACGGGAAGGACGTGACGGCGACCAACATGCCGTGGAACGGGGCGGTCGAGCCCGGCAAGTCCGTCTACATCGGATTCAACGCGTCCGGGGGCGGGGCTGACCCGAGCGCGTTCACGATCAACGGGAAGGCCTGCAAGACCGGCTGACCGAGGTCCTCGCCGACGGCGAGGGTGAGGCCGGCCGGCCGAGCTCTCCGCCGACGGCGAGGCCGCGAGGTCGGCTGTCCGAGGTGGTGGGTGCCTGGCCGCACAGGCATCCGCCACCTCACCCCTCGGCCAGCCGCTCCCGCACCACCGCGGCCTCCTGCATGCCCAACTCGTCGTAGATCACCAAAGCCGCGGCCCACAACCGGCGCGCCTCGGCCACCGCCCCCGTGCGTTCCCGCACGGCCGCCATCCCGTCCAGCGACCAGGCCTCCTGCTCGCGGTCGGAGATCTCCCGCGCCTGCCCCAGCGCCCGCTCGTGGCACACCAGCGCCTCACCGAACCGGCCCGCCGCACGGGCCGCACGACCGCGGCCGTTCAGGGCGGCGCACTCCAGCTGCCGGTCGCCGAGCTTCGCGGCGAGCGCCTCGGCCTGCTGGTGCAGGTCGGCCGCCTCCCGGTACCGGCCCATGCGTTCGTGGGCGGTGCCGAGGTCGATGAGCACCTCCGTCTCGCCGACGGGGTCGCCGATCTCCCGGAACACCGTGATCGCCTGGCCGTGGTGTTCCAGGGCTTCGGCGTGGCGGCCCCGGCGCGAGCAGATCCGGCCGAGTTCCGTGTGCGCCACCGACTCGGCCGCGCGGTCGCCGACTTCGTGCAGGATGTGCAGGGCGCGCTGGTGGTGTTCGTAGGCCTCGTCCAGGCGTCCCTGGCTCTGCAGCGCGGCGCCGAGGTCGTTGAGGATGCGGCCCTGCCCGACCCGTTTGCCGATCTCCGCGTAGATCTCGGCCGCCTGCCGGTAGCACTCCACGGCCTCGTCGCGGTTGCCCAGGCCGTACTGCACCTGTCCGATGCTGGCCAGTGCCACGGCTTCCTGGCCGCGGTCGCCCGTCTGCCGGCCCAGGGTCAGCGCCTGGCCGTAGGTGGCGAGGGCGTCGTGGTAGCGGCGGAGGCGGCTTTCGTGGTGGCCCAGCTCCTGCAGGGTCCTGGCCTCGCCCGGCTGGTCGCCGAGCCGCCGGAACAGCCGCAGCGCCTGCCGGTAGTGCTCCTCGGCCTCGCTGTACGCGCCGGAACGGGCGTGCGCGCGCCCGAGGTCCAGCAGGGCGCGGGCCCGGTCGCCGGAGTCCTCCGCCTCCGCGAGTGCGCGCTGGTGCACCGAGAACGCGTCGGTGTTGTGGTAGCCGACGCTCAGGTGCCCCGCGATCGCCTGAGCGAGCCGGACGGCGTGCTCACCGGACGCCGTGCGGGTGATCGCGACGAGGGTGGCCCGTTCGGTGTCCAGCCAGGTCTTCGCGGCGGCCGCCGTGAGCTGCGAACCACCGCCACGCGGCTGCGCGTCCGGGTACAGGACGTCCATGGCGTCCACGGCGCCGGTCAGGTAGTGCTCGTAGAGGTTCTTCAACGCGGCCTGGCGGTCGGGCTCGGTGAGCCGCTGCTCGGCGCGCTCCCCGGCGAAGACGTGCAGGAGGTCGTGCATGGCCCAGCGGCCCGTGCCCGACCGCTCGACGAGATGGGCGCCGTGCAGGACCTCCAGCAGCGGCAGGGCGTCCTCGCCGGCCAGCGCGGTGACGGCGGCGGTGTCGGTGTCGCGGCCGGGATGCAGGCCCAGCAACCAGAACAGCCGCTTGGCCGGTGCCGGCAGGTGCCGTTCGGACCAGGAGAACACGGCGCGCACCGCGGTGTCGGCGTCGGCACCGGCCTCCAGGCTGTCCAGCCGCCTGCGCTCGTCGGCGAGGTCGTCGAGGCCCACGCGGCCGCGGCGCGCGACGAGCTCCGCGGCGATGCGCAGCGCCAGGGGAAGCCGGGCGCACTGCTCGGCGAGGCCGTCGAGCTCCACCGGGGTGGCCACCCGGTCACCGATCAGCAGCCGGAGCAGGGCGACCGCCTCCGCGAGGCCGAGCACGTCCAGCCCGACGCGGCCCGCACCGTCGCGCGCCACCAGTCCGATGAGGTCGTCGCGGCTCGTGACCACGACGGTGCTGCCCGGCCCGGACGGCAGCAGCGGGCGGACATGTGCGGCGTCGCGCGCGTTGTCGAGCACCACGAGGATCCGCCTGCCCGCGGTCAGGCTCCGGAAGAGCGCGATCTGGGCCTGCGGGGAGTCCGGGATCTGATCCGGGGTGGCGCCCAGGGCGGTCAGGAACCCGTGCAGCGCCTCCTCCGGCGGCAGCGCGCCCGCGGGGTCGAAGCCGCGCAGGTTGACGTAGAGCTGCCCGTCGGGGAACCGGTCGGCGACTTCATGCGCCCAGCGCACGGCCAGCGCCGTCTTGCCGACACCTGCCGTGCCGCAGACCGCGACCACGGCGACCGTGCCCTCTCTCGCGGCGGCGACGGCGTCGAGGGCCGCGAGCTCGGCCTGCCGTCCGGTGAATCCCGCGACCACGGGCGGCAGCTGCGCCGGACGCGGAGCGACGGCCGCGGCCAGCAGCCGGGTGTCGTGCGCGAGGACCGCTTCCTGGATGCCCGTGAGCACCGGTGACGGTTCCACGCCGGCGTGCTCGACGAGCCCGCGCCGCGCCCGCTGGAACGCCTCCAGGGCGTCGGACTGGCGGCCCGCGCGGTACAGGGCCGTCATCAGCTGTCCCCACAGCCGTTCGTTGCCGGGATGGGCGGCCGTGAGGTCCGTCAGCTCGGTGACCAGCTCCGCTCCCGCCCCGGCGGCCAGGTCGGCGTCGACCCGGTCCTGCACGGCGCCGAGACGCAGGCCGTCGAGCCGGATCCGCTCCGCCTCCAGCGCGGCGATCCCGTCGAACTCGTGGTACGCCGTCCCCCGCCACAACCCCAGCGCGGCGGTCAACCGCTCGTGCGCGAGCGGGATCGCGCCGTCCGCCAGCGCCGCGTGCCCCTCGCGGGCGAGCCGCTGGAACCGGACCGCGTCGACGACGTCCGGCTCCAGCAGCACGTACCCCGGTGCGCGGGTGACGATCAGGTCGGCCAGCGGCCCCACGCCCCGGCGCAGCCGGGAGGCGTAGGTGCGGACGGTCCGTTCCGCGTCGGACGGCGGCACCGGCCCCCACAGCTGCGACACGAACATCGCCACGCTCACCGGCCGGCCCGCGTACGCGGCGAGCAGCGCGAGCATCGCCCGCAACCGCGGCCCGCCGGGATCCAGCAGGGTGCCGCCCGCCTCGACCTCGAGCGGCCCCAGTACTCCGAGCACGACGCCAGGCGTCGCCTGCCCCGCCATCCAGTCCCTGTTCCACCGCACCGAGAAGACCTGCCGGTCCGCCAGACCCCTCGCTGTCGCTGGCGCACCGGTGATCGTAGCGGTGTGGTGAAACCCGTTGCGGCACAGGCTGATTCGCCCAGCAACCGTGCTCCGGTCGGCGCAGTACGTGCCGTCGTGCGGCCCTGCTGGGGTCAGGGCCGCACGACGGTCCCCCTCCGCCGGTCAGACCGGGAAGACGCCGAACGCCATCGCGGTCGTGGCCATCCGCTTTCTCATTGGACACCTCCGTGAGCAGGACCCCGTGCCGTTCGCGGCGTCCTGCTCACCATGGCGGGACCCGTCGACAATCCGTCGACAGTCCTCCGACGCGCCCGCTCACTCCGAGGTGAAGCGCCCCTTGACCGTGAAGGCACCACCGATGCCGACGTACGTGTCGGCACGGGCGTCGCGCTTGCCGGCGGCGTGGTTGTACTGACCGGCGAAGGTGTGCACCCCTTCCGGCACCGCGTGGCCCGGCTTGAGCTCCCACCGGTAGACCACCGCGCCGTCGGCCTCCTTCACGGTGACCGTGAAGTCGTCGGCGGGCAGCGTCTGCCATTGGCCGGTGGTGCGCACACCGCCCGTCTGCACGACCCGCAACTCCAGGCTGAACGCGGTGAGCCGCTGGGTGGTCTTGAGGACGACCCTGCTCTGCGCCCAGTTGGGGTGGGTCTGCAGATCGACGAAGCCCACCGACGACAACGGTCCGTCCGTGACCGGCTTGCCGCTGAGCGGGGCCGGGTCGGTGACCGGCGGCGGGCTGCTCGTCGACGTGCCCTCCGGCTGCGTCTGCGCGGGCGGCGCGACCGGCTGGCCGGTGGTGCTGACGGACGGCGCGGAGCTCGTGGTCGCGCTCGACGGCCCGGACGTCGGGATCGTCCCGGGGTCCGTGGGCGGCGCGGTGTGGACGATGGCGGCCACGGCGAGGCCCGCGGTCGCCAGCGCGCTCGCCGCGGCGAGCCCGGCGAACGTCACCCTGGTCCAGGACCTCGCGATGCCCGGCTTCGGGGTGGCCACGTCGGCGCTCGCCATGCCGCGCCGCACCCGTTCCAGGATCCGGGCGCGATCCGGCTGGTAGGCGTCGGCGGCCTGGTGCAACCGCCTGCTGATCTCGTCGTTCACCGGGTCCCCCTTCCCGTCATGACGTCGCCCGCCCCGCGCGCCCCGAGGACGCGTTCCAGCTCGGCCATCGCCTTCGAGGTCTGGCTCTTCACCGCGCCCACCGAGATCCCCAGTGCCTCCGCGGTGTCCTTTTCGGACAGGTCGAACGCGTGCCGCAGGATCACGCAGGCCCGCTTGCGGAACGGCAACCGGTCCAGCGCCGCCCGCACGTCCACCACGGCCGCCATGTCGGGACCGTGCGTCTGCTGCGGGCCGCGCGAGAAGAACAGCGCGATCCGCCGCCGTTCCCGCGTCGCGCTGCGGATGCGTTCCTTGGCCAGGTTCGCCACCACTCCGCGGGCGTACGCCAGCGGGTGCTCCGCCGCGCTCAGCCGGTCCCACCGCTGCCACAGCGCGACCAGCGCGTCCGCGGCCAGGTCGTCGGCGGCCTCGGCCTGCCCGGTCAGCAACCAGGCGAAGCGGGCCAGCTCGGCGTGGTGGCGTTCGAAGAAGTCGTGGAACTCCGCCGATCTGTGGTCGACGACCATGTTTTTCGGTTGCCCTCTCCCTGCCACGCCCTCATCGGGCGGCAATGTACCTGCTGCTGCGGTGGGCCGGACGGCCGCGGCCCGGGGCATGGGCCGCGGCCGTCCGGTGATCAGGACGGGTCTCCGTAGAGGACACCGCGGCCGTTGCTGCCGACGTAGACGCGGCCGAACACGTCGGGGTCACCGGTGATGACCCCGCCGACGCTGCCGCCGAACTGGCTGAGGTCGTCGTTGATCCGCGTCCAGGTGCTCCCGGCGTCGACGGACCGGAAGATCCCGGTCACGCCCTTCACCGTGCCGATCAGGTAGAGGGCCTGGTAGCGGGCACCGGGGGCGGCCTTGCCGAAGCCGACGGCGTCGGCGGACCGCACGCTGCCGACCTTGGTGAAGCTCACGCCGCCGTCGGTGGAGTGCGAGAGCCCGTCGTGGCCGGCGAGCCACAGGTCACCGGCGGCACCGGGAGCGACCTTGAGCCGTCCGGCACCCAGTCCGCGGGCGCGGGCGCTGAAGCTCTTGCCACCGTCGGTGCTCGCGAACACCGTGTTGCCGCTGAGCGCGTAGAAGGTGCCTGCCGCGGCACGGTCGGCCAGCACGGCGGTGCCCGCCGGCAGACCGGAGGACGCCTGCCACGACCTGCCCAGGTCGGTGGAGAAGTACGGCACCTGCCCGGCCGCCGTCCACACCACGGTGCCGCCGTCGGCCGAGACCGCCACGGTGCCGCCGCCCGCGGCGCTCACCGGAGCCGCGAGGAACGGCTTCCAGGTGGCGCCGCCGTCGGCCGAGTAGGCGCCGCGCTCCTCGCCGCTGTAGCCGACGCGGACCACGACGTTCGGCTTGGCCTGCGCGAAGTCGATGCCGGTGGTGTTGCTGAAGCGCGGTCCGGACGAGGCACCGACCGGCACCTTCGTCAGGTCGTCGTGACGGAACCCGCCGACGTCGCCCAGGGCGCTGACCAGCTTGCCGCCCGGCGGCGAGATCAGGCCGAGCACCGCCGTCTCCTCCAGCCCCTTGACCGGGATCGACCAGTGCGTCGGACGGCCGCCGTCGGCCTCGGTGACGTCCTTGCTGGCCCACAGGCCCGATCCGGTGCCGTAGATCGCGTGCCCGGAGTCGAACGGGTCGATGGCCAGGGCGCCCATCCAGTGACCGATGCCGGTGCCGACGTACGGCGCTCCGGACGCGTCACGGACGGCCGAGCCGCCCAGCGCCTTCCAGGTGGCGCCGCCGTCGTTGGAGCGGAACAGCTCGTCCGACGGCCACCAGCGGTCGAGGGTCGTGACCATCACCGTGGACGGGCGCTGCGGGTCCACGGCCAGTCCCGCGAAGCCGAAACCGTTGCCCGGCATCGGCGAGATGTCCTTCCACGCGCCGTTGGACGGCGTGAGCTTCCAGACCGAGCCCGCCGTCACCCCGTTGGGGCCGGGCACGTTGGTGTAGGTCACGTAGAACGAGCCGTCCCCGGCCAGCACGCCGTGGTGCGGCAGCGAGCCGGTGGGCTGGCCGGGCACGGCGGCCCAGGTGGCACCGCCGTCGGTGGAGCGGTACAGCGAGGTGGACCTGTCCGCGGCACCCACGTAGATCGTCCTGCTGCCGGCCGGTCCGAAGGTCACGAAGGGCAGGCCGGTGCCGCTGCTGCCGCCGTCCTTGACGGGGAACGACGACACCTGGCTCCACGTCACGCCGTAGTCGGTGCTGCGCCACAGCCCGTTCTCGCGGGTGCCCAGGTAGAGCGTGCCGTTGTTCGCCGGGTCGATCGCGAGCCGCTCGCCCGCGGACCGGCCGTCCTCGTTGCTGCCCAGCTTGAACGGCAGGTCGGTGCGCTGGAACGTCCTGCCCTGGTCGGTGGACCGCAGAAGTGCGGCGTTGCCCGCCCACTCGTTGGTGTAGGTGCCGGTCGCGAGGTAGAGGCGGTCGGGGTCGACCGGATCGGTGGCCACGCTCTCGATGCCGAGCGTGTTCCAGTCCGCGGCCCAGTCGGTCAGCGGCACCCACTGCCCGGCACGGGCGTCCCAGCGGTAGGCGCCGCCCATGTCGGTGCGCGCGTACAGCAGGTCCTTGCGGCTCGGGTTGAACACGAAGCCGGTGATGAAGCCACCGCCCGCGATCTGCACGTTGCGCCAGTTGTACGGGCCGGAACCGGTCGCGGGAGGAGGCGGTGCCTGAGGCGTGCCGGACGTGGTCGGCGCGGGCCTCGTCGCGGCGGCCGCCGCGGGAGCGGCCGGCGTCGCCGGCCTCTCCGCCTTCGCGACCTTCCACCGCTGTTCGGCGCCGCCGCGGTCGTCGGCCTGGACGACCGCCTGGCCGTCGGCACCGTCGGTCACGCTCAGGACCTTGCCGGTGCTGCGCGAGACGATCTTCACGTCCCCCTCGCCCGCGTCGGCGAGCTTCCACTGCTGGTACTCGGCCCCGACGTCGGACTGCTGCTCGACGTTGGCCTGCGCGGTCGTGCCCCTGGGCACGCCCAGGACCTTCCTGCTGTTGTTGTTGACCAGCTGGTGGTAACCGCCGTCGACCGGCTTGAGCCGCCACTGCTGGCTCGCGGCGTCCGGGCTGCGCCTCTCCTGCTGGATCCGGACGCCGTCGGCGTTGTCCGCCCCGGCCACGTCCAGCGCGTTTCCGCTGCGTGCCGACACGAACTGGTAGTAAGCGGCGGCGTCGACCGCCACCGGCTCCTCGTCGCTGAACACCACACCCAGGCAGGACCCGACCAGCACCGACGCCCCCAGCGCGGCGCCGATCACCGTCCAGCGCCTGCGTGTCCGCGGCTCCTCGCCACCGCGCCGACCCGCGGTGGACTTGGTCTTGCTCATGGCAGCGCTCCTCTATCGTTCTCGCGTCTGCCCCCGAGTTGCCGCCGGTCGCGGATAAGGTTGCCGCGGGTTTCAAGAAATTCTGTGAGCGCTAACAGGGCATTACCTGGCGTTACCGAGATGTCACTTGACTGGTCCATTGTTAGCGATAACACTCGCCGCCTACGGCAGTGTTGCCTGTCGGTGACATCGAGGAGAACCAATGAGGCTTGTCCAGATCGCGGCCGCCACCGCGCTCACCCTCACCCTCGCGGCCTGCGGCTCGGCCCAGAAGACGGTCGACCAGCAGAGCTCGTCGAGCGAGGGTGCGCTGGTGGGCGTCACCATGCCGACCCGCTCGTCGGAGCGGTGGATCCACGACGGCGACAACATCAAGAAGGCCCTGGAGGGCAAGGGGTACAAGGTCGACCTCCAGTACGCGGAGAACGACATCCCGACCCAGGCCAACCAGATCGAGAACCAGATCACCAAGGGCGCCAAGCTGCTGATCGTGGCGTCGATCGACGGCACCGCGATCACCTCGCAGCTGCAGCAGGCCGCGGACGCGAAGATCCCGGTCATCGCCTACGACCGGTTGATCCGCAAGAGCCCGAACGTCGACTACTACGCCACGTTCGACAACTTCAAGGTCGGTGTGGAGCAGGCGAACTCGCTGCTCGCCGGGCTGAAGACGCGTGGTGAGGGCCCGTTCAACGTCGAGCTGTTCGCGGGCTCGCCGGACGACAACAACGCCACGTTCTTCTTCAACGGCGCGATGTCGGTGCTCCAGCCGCTCATCGACCAGGGCAAGCTCGTGGTGAAGTCCGGCCAGAAGGACTTCAAGACGGTCGCGATCCTGCGCTGGGACCCGGCCACCGCGCAGAAGCGCATGGAGGACCTGCTCACCTCGACCTACGGCGGTGCCAAGGTCGACGGCGTGCTGTCCCCCTACGACGGTCTGTCGATCGGCATCCTGTCCGCGCTCAAGAGCAGCGGCTACGGCACCGGCGGCCAGGCCTACCCGATCGTGACCGGCCAGGACGCCGAGGTCGCCTCGGTGAAGTCGATCATCGCGGGTGAGCAGTACTCGACCATCCACAAGGACACCCGTCAGCTCGCCGACGTCACCGTCAAGATGGCCGACGCGGTGCTCAAGGGCGGCAAGCCCGAGGTCAACAACACCAAGGACTACGACAACGGCGTCAAGGTCGTGCCGTCGTACCTCCTGCAGCCGGTCACCGTCGACAAGTCCAACTACAAGAAGGAACTGATCGACTCCGGCTACTACACCGCCGACCAGCTCAGGTAACAACCGTGTCGGACGAAATCCTGGTGATGCGCGGCATCACCAAGAGGTTCGCGGGTGTCACCGCGCTGCACGACGTCTCGTTGAGCGTGCGGCGTGGTGAGATCCACGCGATCTGCGGAGAGAACGGCGCGGGCAAGTCCACGCTGATGAAGGTGCTGTCCGGGGTGCATCCGCACGGCACGTACGAAGGCGAGATCGTCTTCGACGGCGAGCCGTGCGCGTTCCACGGCGTGCGTGACAGCGAACAGCGCGGCATCGTGATCATCCACCAGGAGCTCGCGCTGTGCGGGCAGCTCTCGGTGGCGGAGAACCTGTTCCTGGGCAACGAAAGAGCACGGCGCGGGTTCATCGACTGGAACCGCACCAACCACGAGGCGCAGGCGCTGCTCGACCGCGTGGGACTGCGCGAGAACCCGACCACGCCGGTGAACGACCTCGGTGTCGGCAAGCAGCAGCTGGTCGAGATCGCCAAGGCGCTGTCCAAAGAGGTCAAGCTGCTGATCCTGGACGAGCCGACGGCCGCGTTGAACGACGACGACTCGCAGCACCTGCTCGACCTGCTCGACGGCCTGCGCGACGACGGCATCACCTCGGTGATCATCTCGCACAAGCTCAACGAGGTCACCAGGATCGCCGACAGCGTCACCGTGCTGCGGGACGGCAAGACGATCGAGACGCTGCCCGCCGCCGGGCTCAGCGAGGAACGCATCATCTCCGGCATGGTCGGCCGCGACCTGGAGCACCGGTTCCCGCCGCGCACCCCCGACGTCGGCGAGGAGGTGCTGCGCATCGAGGACTGGACGGTGCACAGCCCCGCCCAGCCGGACCGGGTCGTCGTGGACAACGCCACGTTGTCGTTGCGGCGCGGTGAGATCGTCGGTCTCGCCGGGCTGATGGGCGCGGGCCGCACGGAGCTCGCGATGAGCGTGTTCGGCCGCTCCTACGGCGTCGGCATCTCCGGCCGGGTGGTCAAGGACGGCGCGGAGATCGACACCAGGACGGTGCAGTCCGCGATCCGCCACGGGCTCGCGTACGTCAGCGAGGACCGCAAGCGCTACGGCCTGAACCTGATCGAGGGCGTGCAGCGCAACGTCTCCGCCGCGGCGCTGGACAAGCTCTCGAAGCGCGGCTGGGTCAACGAGAACGAGGAGTACACGGTCGCGGAGCGGTTCCGCCGCTCGATGGGCATCCGCACGCCGGCGGTGTCGACCCAGGTCGGCACGCTGTCCGGCGGCAACCAGCAGAAGGTCGTGCTGGCCAAGTGGATGTTCACCGACCCGGACGTGCTGATCCTCGACGAGCCGACGCGCGGCATCGACGTCGGCGCGAAGTACGAGATCTACTCGATCATCAACGACCTCGCCGCCCAGGGCAGGGCCGTGCTGGTCATCTCCTCGGAGCTGCCGGAGCTGCTCGGCCTGTGCGACCGGATCTACGCGCTGTCCGAGGGCCGGATCACCGGCGAGGTGAGCCGCGAAGAGGCCACGCAGGAACGCCTGATGCAGTACATGACACGAGGACAGAACACATGACCACGAACACCGCGGCCGCACCGGCGACCGCCCAGCAGGCTCCGCGCGGGCGGATCTCGATCAACCTGCGGCAGTCCGGCATCTACGTCGCGTTCGCGTTGATCGTCGTGTTGTTCGCGGTGCTGACCGACGGTGCCCTGCTGCAGCCGCAGAACATCTCGAACATCATCGTGCAGAACTCCTACGTGCTGATCCTCGCGATCGGCATGATCCTGGTGATCATCGGCGGGCACATCGACCTCTCGGTCGGCTCGACGGTGGCGCTGACCGGCGCGGTCTGCGCGGTGCTGACCGTCCAATGGGGACTCCCCTGGCCGGTCGCGGTGCTGCTAACGCTGCTGGCGGGCGCGCTCATCGGCGCGGCCCAGGGGTACTGGATCGCCTACTTCGGCATTCCGGCGTTCATCGTGACGCTGGCCGGCATGCTGGTGTTCCGCGCGCTGACCCTGACCACGCTGGGCAACCAGGGCATCGGCCCGTTCCCCGACGCGATCCGGTCGCTGTCCAACGGCTTCACCGGCGGCTACCTGGGCAACGTCGGCCTCGGCCCGCTGGGCGGCGCCGACCTGGTGAGCCTGCTCGCGGGCCTCGCCTGCGTGGCCGGGTTCGCGTTGTCGCAGTGGCGCAAGCGCGCGGCCCGGCTCGGCTACGGCCAGACCGTCGACTCGATGCCGGTGTTCGTGCTCAAGCTCGTGGGCGTCGCCGTGGTCGTGATGGCGGTCGTGGTGCAGCTCGCCCGGTTCCGCAACCTGCCGTGGGTGCTGGTGCTGCTCGCGGCGCTGGCGCTGGGCTACTCGCTGATGGCCAACAACTCCGTGTTCGGACGGCACATCTACTCGATCGGCGGCAACCTGCAGGCCGCCACGCTGTCCGGCGTGAAGGTCAAGGCCGTCACGTTCTGGGTGTTCGTCAACATGGGCGCGCTCGCCGCGCTCGCCGGCGTGATCTTCGCGGGACGGCTCAACCAGGCCGGTCCGACCGCGGGCACGTCGTTCGAGCTGGACGCCATCGCCGCGGCGTTCATCGGTGGCGCCGCCGTCCAGGGCGGTGTCGGCAAGGTGGTCGGCGCCATCACCGGCGGCCTGATCATGGGCGTGATCAACAACGGCATGTCGCTGATCGGCGCGCCCAGTGAACGCGTGATGCTCGTCAAGGGTCTGGTGCTGCTCGCGGCGGTCGCCTACGACGTCTGGACGAAGCGGCGCGCCTGAAAGTCGCTCGCGCTCGTCGGTGAAGGGCCTTCCACCCCTGAGATGCCGGAAGGCCCTTCACCGACCTGGTGCGAAAGTTCCCCAAGCACAAACCCGGAAGGCAGACAACAACGATGTTGTTATCCCTGCGCCATTTCGGCGTTGTCGTGGCCGTCACGGCCGCGCTGGTCTCCGTCCCGGCGGCCAACGCGGCCGAGTCACCGGCGCGGATCGCGGCCAACGCGCTGTCCGTGCCGAACATCGACGACGTTCGCGGCAACCTGACCCTGCCGACCACCGGCGAGAACGACACGACCATCACGTGGTCGTCGTCGGACCGCAAGGTGATCACCCCGACCGGTGAGGTGAGCCGTCCCCCCGCGGGCAGCAAGCCGGCCAAGGTCGTGCTGACGGCGAAGGTGAGCCGCGGGTGGTGGCAGTCCGCCACCCGCACGCTCACCGCGACCGTCCCGCCGTTGCCCGCCAAGGAACCGTTGGCGGGCTACAGCTTCTTCTACTTCACCGGTGAGGGCAGCCCGAACGGCGAGCAGATCTACGCCGCCGCCAGCAACGGCAACAACCCGCTGAGCTTCACCGAGCTCAACAACGGCCAGCCGATCCTCAAGTCCAGCCTGGGCGAGCTCGGCGTGCGCGACCCGTTCATCCTGCGCTCCCCCGAGGGCGACAAGTTCTACCTGCTCGCCACCGACCTCAAGATCAACGGCGGCAACGGCTGGGACGCGGCGCAGCGCACCGGCAGCCGGTCGATCATGGTGTGGGAGTCGACCGACCTGCGGAACTGGTCGCGCCAGCGCAGCGTCCAGGTGTCACCGCCGACCGCGGGCAACACGTGGGCGCCGGAAGCCCACTGGGACGCCAAGCGCGGCACCTACATCGTCTACTGGGCCTCGAAGCTGTACGCGGAGAACGACCCGGACCACAAGGGCGACAGCTACAACCGGATGATGTACGCGACCACCCGCGACTTCGTCACGTTCAGCGCGCCGAAGGTGTGGATCGACCCCGGTTACTCGGTCATCGACTCGACGGTCATCGAGCACGACGGCACCTACTACCGCTACACCAAGGACGAGCGCAACAACACGTCGTCCACGCCGTGCAGCAAGTTCATCACGGCGGAGAAGTCGACGGACCTGCTCAACCCCAAGTACGACTTCGTGGCGGAGTGCATCGGCAAGGCCACCGCGACCAGCCCCGGCCTGAGCGCCGGTGAGGGCCCGACGGGCTTCAAGTCCAACACCGAGAACAAGTGGTACCTGTTCATCGACGAGTTCGGCGGCCGCGGCTACGTGCCGTTCGAGACCACCGACCTCGCCTCCGGCAAGTGGACGATGTCGACCGGCGCCAAGCTGCCCGCGTCCCCGCGGCACGGCACCGTGCTGCCGGTGACCCAGGCCGAGCTGAACCGGATCACCGCTCCCCCGGCGCCGGTGAAGGCCGACGGCAAGGGCCTCGTCGCGCACTGGCCGCTCAACGGTTCCGCCAACGACGCCACCGGGCACGGCTACGACGGCGTGACCGCCGGCAAGACGACGTGGTCCGACGGTGCGCTGTCGTTGCAGGGCGGGCACGTCCAGCTGCCCAACAACATGCTGACCGGCGCGTCCGCCGCCACGGTCTCCGCCGACGTGCTGGTGGACCCGGCGCAGCAGACGCCGTACTTCCTCTACGGGTTCGGCAACACCGGCAAGGACGGGGTCGGCAACGGCTACCTGTTCAGCACCGGTGACACCTACCGCGGCGCGATCGCGACCGGCAACTGGTCGACCGAGCAGGGCGTGAACACCAACCGCCCGCTGCCGCGCGGCGTCTGGAAGAACGTGACGCTGACCGTCGGCGACGGCGTCGAGGTGCTCTACCTCGACGGTGTCGAGGTGGGCCGCAACACCGGCGTCACCATCAAGCCGTCGGACATCGGTGGCGGCATCACCGCGGCCAACTACCTCGGCCGGTCGGTCTACGCGCCGGACAAGCCGTTCCTCGGCAAGATGAAGGACGTCCGGCTCTACAACCGGGCGCTGTCCGGTGACGAGGTGGCGGGGCTGCCGTTCAACGGCACCCTGATCCGGTCGGTCTCGCACCCCTCGCTCAAGGCGCCCGCGGTCATCGGGGACGGCACCGTGGTGCTCCCCGTGAAACCCGGCACCGACCTGCGGCGGGTCAAGCTCGACTTCGGCCTCGCCCCCGGCGCCACCATCACCCCGAACGGCGCGGTCGACCTGCGCAAGCCCCGCAAGTTCGTGGTGAGGTCGGGCAGCGCGAGTCGCGAGTGGACGGTCGAGGCGCACGAGCTGCGCAGCCCCGTGCTGCCCGGCCTCAACGCCGACCCGAACATCGTGGCGTTCGGCGACACGTACTACATGTACGCGACCACCGACGGGTTCCCCGGCTGGAGCGGCACGAAGTTCTCCGCCTGGTCGTCCAAGAACCTGACCGACTGGAAGAACGAGGGCGTCATCCTCGACCTCGGTCCCGACGTCAGCTGGGCCGACAGCCGTGCCTGGGCGCCGACGATCGCCGAGCGGGGCGGCAAGTACTACTTCTACTTCTGCGCCGACGCCAAGATCGGTGTCGCGGTGAGCAACTCGCCCACCGGCCCGTTCGTCGACTCCGGCAAGCCGCTGATCCCGCGCAACCCCAGCG
The DNA here is from genome assembly GCF_053601075.1 of Lentzea sp. NPDC004789. Taxonomy (NCBI): domain Bacteria; kingdom Bacillati; phylum Actinomycetota; class Actinomycetes; order Pseudonocardiales; family Pseudonocardiaceae; genus Lentzea; species Lentzea sp. NPDC004789. The sequence continues at coordinate 104,853 of NZ_JBSGBE010000023.1, forward strand.
GCGGTGGCCAGGCGATCGACCCGGCGGTGTTCATCGACCACACCGGCAAGCCGTACCTCTACTGGGGCAACGGCGAGGCGTACGTCGCGCCGCTCAACGACGACATGATCTCCTTCGATCCGGCCAAGGTCGTCCGGATCGAAGGGCTGACGGACTTCCGCGAGGGCATGTTCATGGTCGAGCGGAAGGGCACGTACTACCTGAGCTGGTCGGTCGACGACACCGGCAGCGAGAACTACCGCGTCGCCTACGCCACGGCGCCGAGCCCGACCGGGCCGTTCACCAACCGCGGCCTGATCCTGAGCAAGGACCTCAAGCTCGGCATCAAGGGCACCGGCCACAGCTCGATGCTGCAGGTGCCCGGCACCGACGACTGGTACCTCGCCTACCACCGGTTCGCCATCCCGGACGGTGACGGCACGCACCGCGAGACCACCATCGACAAGCTGACGTTCAACCGCGACGGCACGATCGCCCCGGTCGTGCCCACCCTGGAGAGCGTCGCACCGCAGCGGATCCGGCCGCACCACTGCCGGGCCGACTACAACTGATCGAGGAGTTCGATGACGCAGCGGGAACCCGAGCTCGGCCGGGAACTGTTCGGCCGGGTCGGTGACACCGAGGTCCACCGGTACGTCCTGGCGTGGCCGGGTGGGCTCACCGTGCGGGTGCTGGACTACGGCGGCGTGATCCAGTCGCTGGAGGCTCCGGACCGCGACGGTGTGCCCGCCAACGTGGTGCTCGGGTTCCCGTCGCTCGACGACTACGTCGCGAACAACCAGCCGGACGCCGCCAGGGTGTTCTTCGGCGCCGTGATCGGCCGGTACGCCAACCGGATCGCCTCCGGCGCCTTCACCCTGGACGGCGTCCTGCACCGGCTGCCGCGCAACAACGGCCCGAACACCCTGCACGGCGGCCCCGCCGGCTTCGACACGCGGGTGTGGTCGGCGACCGAGCTGCACGAGACCGACAGCGTGGGCGTCCGGCTCGACCTGGAGAGCCCGGACGGTGACGCCGGGTTCCCCGCCACCGTGTCCGCGCAGGTGACCTACCGCCTCGACCGGCAGAACCGGCTGAGCATCACCTACCGCGCGACCACCGACGCGCCGACCGTGCTGAACCTGACCAACCACACGTACTGGAACCTGGCCGGCGAGGGCAGCGGCGACGTCTACGGGCAGTCGCTGGCCCTCAACGCGAGCCGGTTCTGCCCGGTCGACGACACGTTGATCCCAATGGGTGATCCTGTCGCCGTCGACGAAAGCCCGTTCGACTTCCGGACGCCGGTCCCGATCGGCGAGCGCATGAGCCTGCCCGATCCGCAGCTGCTCATCGCCGGCGGTTACGACCACAACTGGGTGCTGGACGCGGACGCGCCGTTCACGGCACGGGCGAGCGACCCGGTGTCCGGGCGCGTGCTGACGATGTGGACCAGCGAGCCCGGTCTGCAGTTCTACTCCGGCAACTTCCTGACCGAGGACCTGGTCGGCCCGAGCGGCCGCCCGTACCACCGCGGTGCCGGGTTCGCCCTGGAAGCGCAGCACTTCCCCGACTCGCCGAACCGCCCGGACTTCCCCAGCACGGTGCTGCGGCCGGGCGAGGTCTACCACCAGGAGACGGTGTACCAACTGTCCACAATGGATTAGAGCTTTCTGATCGATTCGACCGGCTATTCGATTCGACATGAACTTCCCGACGGGCTGTCTCGTTCAAGGATGTTGACCGAGCTCCGTTCACGAAGGGACCTGTCGTGACAGCCGTGTTCCAGGAAGCTGCCCTGCGCGATCTACCCCCTGCCGATCGCGAGCTGTTCCAGTCATTCGGCGCAGGACCGACCAGGACTCCCCCGTTCCACCACATCCATCACGCCTTTGAAACACATGCGTTACGACGTCCGCACTGGACGGCCGTGGAGCACCTCGGCGAGTCGCTCACCTACGCGGAACTCGACGCCAGGGCCTCCTGGCTCGCCGAGCTGCTCGTGCGCAACGGGGTGCGGCCCGGCGACCACGTGGGCCTGTTTCTCACCCGGTCCATCCCGATGGTCGTGGGCATCCTCGCGGTGCTCAAGGCGGGTGCGGCCTATGTGCCGCAGGACGTGCGCATCACCCCGGAAGCACACCTGCGGCACATCGTCCGCACCGCCCGCATCGACGTCGTGCTCACCACGAAGGCCGACGCGGCCGCGTTGCCCCGCCACCTCGGCATGGTCATCGCGATCGACGCCCTGCCCGAGGTGAGGTCGTTCCGCCGCAGCATCACCGGCGAGTCGGACATCGCGGCCGTCATCTTCACCTCCGGCACCACCGGACGGCCCAACGGGGTGCGCGTCTCGCACGCCAACCTGTGCAACGTCCTGCTCACCAGGCCCGGCACCCTCGGCGTCACCTCCGGGACCAGGGTGTCGCAGCTGCTGAACATCGCGTTCGACATGGCGATCTGGGAGATCCTCGGCACGCTCGCGAACGGCGGCACGCTGGTGATCCGCGGCACCGACATGGAGCAGACCGCGAGCACCGTGGACGTCGTCATCGCGACGCCCAGCGTGCTGGCGTCGTTGAATCCCGATGTGTGCCAACGGGTGCACACCGTCGCGGTCGCCGGTGAACGGTGCCCGCAGGCGCTGGCCGACAGGTGGTCGCGGCACGCGGCCTTCCACAACGCCTGCGGTCCCACGGAAGTCACCATCGTCAACACCGTGCAGCGCTACGACCCGAACGCCGGCGCGCTCACCATCGGCCGGCCGGTGCCGAACACCACGGTGTACGTGCTCGACGAGCACCTGCGGCCGTGCCGCATCGGCGAGGTCGGCGAGATGTGGGCGGGCGGCGCGTGCGTGACCGAGGGCTATCTGGGCGACGACGACCTGACCGCGCAACGATATCGGCCGGATCCGTTCCTCGGCGGCGACCACGTGATGTTCCGGACCCGCGACCTCGGCAGGTGGACGACCGACGGCCAGCTGGAGCACCACGGCCGCACGGACGACCAGGTGAAGGTCCGCGGGTTTCGGGTGGAGCTCGACGCCGTGACCTCGGCGCTGGAGCACGCGGTGGACTGCACCCGCGCCACGACGCTGGTGCACAACGGAAGGCTCGTCGGGTTCATCAGCCCGGCCACCGCGGCACCGGAGCAGGCCAGGCGCGCGGTCGAGCAGCGACTGCCCTACTACTGCGTGCCCACGCTGATCGTCCCCGTCGACACGTTGCCCACGACCGATCGCGGCAAGGTCGACCGGCGCGCGCTCGTGTCGCGTTTGGACGGTCTGGAGCAGAAGGAAACCGTGGCATGACGGTGCACGCTGTCGCGCTGCCGCCGGCCGACCGGTCGCTGCGCACGATCCTGCGCCGCCGTCCCTTCACCCACCACAACCGGCTCGCCGCGGCCGTCGTGCTCGCCAACGCCGTCGCCGCGCTGTCCTGGGACTGGCGGGGCGACGCGAAGGTGCTGACCGCGCTGGTGGTCCTCAACGTCACCCTGGCCGCGCTGATCCGCCAGCAGCTCGTGATCAACCTGCTGTTCCGGCTCGCCACCAGCGCGCCGACGCACTGGCCGTTGCGGATCCGCTGGACGCTCGGCAAGGTCTACCACTTCGGCGGGCTGCACGTCGGTGCCGCGATCTGCGCCACCGCGTGGTTCCTCGTGCTGGCCTGCACGACGACGGGACCACCGTTCGTGCGGGTGCTGACGTGGCTGATCTTCGCCGTGCTCGGCGGGATGATCGTGCTCGCGCTGCCCCGGTTGCGCGCCCGCCACCACGACCTCTTCGAGCGCTCGCACCGGTTCGGCGGCTGGTCGGTGCTCGTGCTGTTCGCCGTGCTGGCGGCGGTGTCGGACCCGGTGTTCCTCTGGCCGCTCGCCCTCGTGGCGGTCAGCGTGGCACTGCCGTGGCTGCGGCTGCGCCGGGTGCCGGTGCACATCGACAGCCCGTCACCGCACGTCGCGCTCGTGTCGTTCGACTACGGCGTCACGCCGTTCGCCGGTTCGTCGACCGCGGTGAGCCGCAACCCGTTGCTGGAGTGGCATTCCTTCGCCAACGTGCCGGCGCCGGGCCGCAGCGGGTTCCGGCTCACGATCTCCCGTGCCGGCGACTGGACGGGGAGGTTCATCGCCGACCAGCCCGGTCACGTGTGGGTGAAGGGCATTCCCACCGCGGGCGTCGGCAACATCGACAAGCTGTTCACCAGGGTGGTGTGGGTCGCCACCGGCAGCGGTATCGGCCCCTGCCTGCCCCACCTGCTCGCCGAGACCGCGCCGGCCAAGCTCGTGTGGTCCACCCGCGACCCGCGCCGCACCTACGGTGACGCGCTGGTGGACGAGATCCTGCGGGTGCAGCCCGACGCCGTCGTCTGGGACACCTCCACCCAGGGCAAACCGGACCTCGTCGCCCTCGCCCACGACGCCTGCCGCCGGTTCGACGCGGAGGCGGTCATCTGCATCTCCAACAAGCAGACCACCTGGCAGGTCGTCGAAGAGATCGAATCCAGGGGAATTCCCGCCTACGGCGCGATCTGGGACTCGTGAGGAGACCACTGTGGACTATCAGAACCTGGTGCTCGACGAGCAGGGCGGCGTGCTGACCGTGACCGTGAACCGGCCGCGGGCCCGCAACGCCCTGTCGCAGGCGACGCTCAGCGAACTGCGCCACCTCCTGACGGGTATGTCCGGCCCTCGCGCGGTGCTGCTGACGGGGGCGGAGGGGCCCGCGTTCATCGCCGGTGCCGACATCCGCGAGATGGCTGCGATGACACCGGAAGAAGGCGAGGCGTTCGGCGCGCTGGGCCAGGAGGTGACCCGGTTGCTCGAACAGCTGCCCGTGCCGGTCGTGGCCTGCGTGGACGGTTACGCGCTCGGCGGCGGCTGCGAGATGGCGCTGGCGTGCGACTTCGTCTACGCCACCGGCAAGGCGGTGTTCGGGCAACCGGAGGTGCTGCTGGGCCTCATCCCCGGCTTCGGCGGCTGCGTGCGGCTGTTCCGCCGCGTCGGGGTCGCCCGCGCCCGCGAGATGATCTACTCCGGCCGCCGGGTCGACGCGGCCGAGGCGCACCGGATCGGGTTGGTGAACCAGGTCTTCGACACGCGCGAGGAGATGTTCACCGCCGCACGGCTCGTGCTCGCCGACATCGCGGCCAACTCGCCCGACGCGGTGGCGGCGTGCAAGGCGACCCTGCGCGCCGTCGACGGACTGCCCGTCGACACCGGCCTGCGCGTCGAGCTGGACGCGTTCCGGCACACCTTCACCACCGCCGACATGCGCGAGGGAACATCGGCGTTCCTGGCCAAACGCACTCCGGTGTTCCGCCGGTGAGACGAGGTGCGCCATCAACACCGAACACATCACCCTGCTGCGCGCGCTGCACGACGGTCACGCCGCCGCGCTCTGGCGTTACGCGCTGCGCCTCACCGGCGACGAACAACTGGCGGAGGACGTCGTCCAGGAGGCACTGCTGCGCGCCTGGCGGCATCCCGACATCCTGGAACAGGGCTCCTCGGCGTCGAAGGCGTGGCTGTACGCCGTGGCGCGCAACTTCGCCATCGACGAACGCCGCAGCGCCCAGGCCAGGTGGGAGGTCGAGTCCGCCCGCGTGCCGGAGTGCCCCCGGTCCGACGACACCGACGCCGCGCTCGACGCCTGGCTCATCGCCGACGCGCTGTCCCAGCTGAAACCCGAACACCGCGTGGTGATCGCACGCGCCTACTACCGCGGTGAGACCATCGCCGAGCTCGCCGACGCCCTGGACGTGCCGCAGGGCACCGTGAAGTCGCGGCTGCACTACGGCCTGCGCGCGCTTCGGCTGGCGTTGCAGGAGAACGGGGTCACGGGGCGGTGATCCCTCCGACGGATCCGTTCCGGGAGTGGGACGTCGCCTACGTGCTGGGGTCGCTGTCGCCGGGCGACCGCCAGGCCTACGAACGCCACCTCGAGGTCTGCCCGCCGTGCGAGCACGCGGTGGGCCAGCTCGCGGGGATGCCGGGATTTCTGGCGCGCGTGCCGAGATCCTGGGCGGTGGAGTCGCTCGGCACCGCGCCGGAGGTGCCGCCGACGTTGCTGCCCCGGCTGGTGCGGGCGGTGCGGCGGCGGGCCCTGGTGGTCACGGCGGTGGCGGTCCTGGTCGCCGCCGTGGCCGGTGCCGGCGTGTGCGGGGTGTTCTGCTGGCTGATGTGAACCGGCGGGAAGAAGCGGTTCAGCGGCCCGCTCGGTCCTCGACGAACGGCACACGCGTCCACCCGAGCCGCGGGAAGAAGCGGTTCAGCGACCGCGGGCGCGCACCGCCCGCGGCGACTCCCCCAGCTCACGCCGGCAGACCTTGTTGAACGCCTGCAGGTCCGGGATCCCGACCGCCGCCGCCACCGCCGAGATCGACAACGTCGAGGCGGTGAGCAGGTGACGTGCGCGTTCCACCCGGCGGCGCCGCAGGTACGCCACCACCGTGGTGCCCAGCCGGGCCTGGAACAACCGGGTCAGGTGGTTGTGCGACACCCCGGCCACCCTGGCGATCTCCGCGACGGGCAAGGGCGTGCCCAGGTGCGCCTCGACGTGCGCCGCGGCCACCGCCACCGGATCGGCCGCGGTACGGCCGGCGGGGGCGTCGGAAAGCTGCCACAGCACGGTCCACAGGTGCGCCGAGGCCCGTGCGGGTGCCGCCGCGAGGGCGCCGCGCAGGAGGCGGGCGATGACCGTCCTGTTCGGACCGGCGTCCTGCATCACCGGTGCCACGCGGCGTTCCGCGGTGCCGGGGAGGCGCAGGTGCGCGTAGAGGTGCTCGGACCTGCCGCGGTAGCGGAACAGCACCTCGGTGTCGGGCGGCACCAGGCTGGCGTGGCCGGGGGCGATGCGGTGCGCCGTGCCGCCCACCTCCAGCACGCCCTCGTACCCGTAGAGGTGCAGCTGCCACAGGTCCGGCAACCGGAACACGTCCTCCAGGCCCGTGACGCCGTGCACGCCGACTCCGACGTCCGCCACCTCCGGCGGCTCGCCCAGCGGCAGCACGACCTGATGCACGGTGAAAAATTACCAGTACTGGGTGAATACAACCCACGCACCGCACCGACCTGCCCTCCTACGTTCGTCGCATGCGAACCAGCACTCTGCTCACTTCGGTGCAGCTGGCGCGTTTCGTGGCGCACGGCTACCTGCGCCTCGACGCGGTCGTGCCCGAGGAGATGAACCGGGAAGCGCTCGACCTGCTCCCGCGCGGAATCCCGGACGTGCCGTACGGCACCGCGGTCGCCGACGCCTATCCCGACGGCTCCTTTCCCCGGCGGCTCGTCGAGCTGCCCGCCGTGGCCGGGGCCCTGCGCAGCCTCGTCGGCCCTGATCCCACCGTCGACCACCACGCGGTGCACGTGCGCGAACCCCATGAAGGCCACGCGCAGCCGTTGCACGGCGACGCGATCATCGACGTGCGGCCGGACGCCTTCGACGTGCAGCTGATGTACTACCCGCAGCGGGTCACCCCCGACATGGGCGGCACGCTCGTCGTGCCGGGCAGCCATCTGCGCCGCACCAACGAAAGCGACACCGGCCGCTACCAGAACCTGCGCGGCCAGACCCGCCTGGTCTGCCCGGCGGGCACCGTTCTCCTGCTGCACCACGGGATCTGGCACGGCGGGCGCCGCAACGACAGCGACCTCCGCCGGTACATGTTCAAGATCCGCTTCAACCCGGCGGTGCCGCAGGTGCGGCTGTGGGACACCGCCGACATGGCCGACCCCGCGGTCGCGGAGGAGCTGAGCCGGTACTTCCCGTGGTACGAGCACGCCACCGGCCGGCTGGAGATCTACAACCGGGTGCTGCTGTGGCGCGCGCTCAGCGGCGACCCGTCGTTCGACGTCGAGCACTGGGTCACGCGCGTCACCAACCGTCCCGCCGACAGGAGCCGCGCATGAGCCTCCGGCAGCAGGTCCTGGTCCTCTACCTGGCCACCTCCGCACTCGACTCGCCGGTGGTCGGCTGGTCCCGCTACGACGGCACCGGCACCACCCGGCCCACCACCGGCGACTCCGACGAACCGCCCTACCCCGACGGTGTCGCGGCGCTGCGGGACGGCTGGCGGCTCATCCAGGCCTCGCCGCTGCTGCCGCCGCAGGCCGGGGCCGAGTACGGCACCTCGTTCCTCAAGCACGAGTTCTTCTTCGAGAAGCTCAGCTAGAACCACGCAGAACGGCCTCGACGTTCTTGCGTTCGGTGCCCAGCTTGGCGAGCACGCGCGCCACGTGCTTCTCGACCGTGCGGGGCGAGAGGAACAGGGTCTGCGCGATGTCGGCGTTGGTGGCGCCGCGGCCGAGGAGCTCGGCGACCTCCAGCTCCCTGGGTGAGAGCTCGCCGCCGTACCCGCGGCGGCCGGGCCGGGCCGGTTCACCGACCCCCAACGAGCGCAGGGCCTGCTGGCAGCGGGTGGCACCGGCGGTCGCACCGAGTCCGGTGTAGACGGTCGCCGCCTCGGCCAGGTGCGCGGCGGCCTGCTCGGGGTCGGCGGACGCGAGGGCGTTGCCGAGGTGCTCGGTGGCCTTCGCCGCGAGGTACGGGCTGCCGATGTCCAGCCACCGTTGCCGGGCCGCGGCGAAGTGCCCGGCGGCTGCCTCGGTGCCTCGCAGCAGCAGTCCCTTGGCGAGGTTCAGCTCCGCGGCGAGATCCGGAGCGTCCAGGTCGCGAAGGCGGGCTTCGGCTCCGGCCACCAGCAGGTCAGCCTCGTCACGGTGCCCGGCGGCCAAGGCGGCCTCGACCACGACGCGGTGCAGGTCCTTGAGCCATGCCCAGGGAGCGCTCCCGCGCAACAACGGCACCACGGGTTCGGCGATCGCCCAGGCCGCCTGCGGGTCGTCCTGGGCCAGCCTGACCGCGATGAGCTCGGTGGAGACCTCCAGGTTCGTTCCCCCTGGGGTCATGTCGTTCGTGTGCTGCTTGGCGCTGGTGAAGTGTTCGAGGGCAGCGGAGTACCGCCCCTGGGCGAGAGCGAGGCGTCCCCGGCACAGCGCGAGGCCGAGGCCGACCATCCCGACGTCGGGGTAGCCGCGCGCCAGGTCGGCGAACCCCGTCTCCAGACCGTCCCAGCGACCGGTCAGCCAGTCGAGGTACAGCAGCCTGATGCGGCAAAGACATTCGTAGCGCTGGCCACCCAGGCGCCGGGCGAGGTCCAGGCTCTCGAGCAGCAGCTCGTGGGCCCGGCGGTAGTGACCGAGATGGGTGGTCGCCATGATCACGTTGTGCAGCGCACGCCAGGTATGCGCCAGCACCGCGATGTCCGGGCTCTGGCGCGGCAGCTGCTCCACCAGCGGCCAGACCGCGGGATCACCTTCCTTGGCCATCAGCGTGAGCCGGGTCGCCCGCACCGCGGCCTTGATCGCCTCGTCGGTGCTGTGCCGGACGACCGACTCGGCCTGGTCGAGCCATCTCCACGCACGCTCGGCGTCGTTCTGGTGGCCGACGTTCGCCAGAGCGATCATCGCCCGCGCCGCCTTGTCCGGGAGGGTGGCCAGCTCGTCGACCGCGCGTTCGAGCTCGGGGTAACCGGCGTCCCAGTCGGCCGCGACGTTGACGGTGATCAGGCCGAGCCCCAGCCGGACCTCGCCGCGGATCGCCTCCGGCAGCAGCGGATCGGCGAGCACGGCCCTCAGCAGGCGGGCGTTCGTGGCGAAGTCGGCGCCGTAGTCGGCGATCCGCGCGAGCGCGAGCGCGACCCGGGACCGCTGCTCGACGCCGACGTCCGGCTCGTTCAGGAGCTGCTGCAGGAGGGTGACGGCGGTGCCGGCATCGCCGAGCGCCACGGCCTGGTCGGCCGCGTCCTCGACCCGGACGAGCCAGCCCTCCCGGTCACCCGTCGCGAGCGTGTGGTGCGCGATCTGCACCAACGGCACCGGGTCGTGCGTCTCGAACACCTCGATCGCCCGCCGGTGCAGGCGGGTGCGGCGTGGCCCGGGGACGTGCCGGTACGCGACCTGCTGCGCCAGGACGTGCCGGAACCAGTACAGGTCCGTGCCGATCTCCTGCAGCACCGCCGCGCCCAGCGCGTCGAGCAGGCCCTGCGCGGCCTGCTCGGGTTCGAGCCCGGCGACCTCGGCGAGCAGTGCCTCGGTGGCGGGCACGGCGAGCACGGCCGCCGCGTCGACCACGGCGGCACCTTGCGGGGACAGGGCCACCAGCCGCTCGGTGACCGCCGTGCGCAGCCCCTCCGGCACATCGGCTTTTTCCAGTTCGCCGGGGTCGTGGCGGTCCCTGGCGCGGAATGTCAGCAGGTCCTCCTCCGCGACCAGCGGCAGGCCCTCGCTGCGGCGGTGCAGCACGGCGCACAGCTCACGGGTCGCGCCGCCACCGAGCGCGGCGGTGGCCAGTTCGGCGACCTCGCTCTCGCTCAGCGGCGTCAGCCTGATCACGGCGGGGCGGTGGGCGCCGCCGAGGACCGAGGAGCCGTTCTCGGCACGGCAGGTGAGCACCAGGGCGAGCTGTTCTGGCAGGTCACGGGCGAGCAGCAGGAGCAGCTCGCGGGTGGCGTCGTCCACCCAGTGCAGGTCCTCGACGACCAGAACGGTCCGGCCGATCGCGGCGAGCACCGACCGCACGGCCCGGATCAGCTGGTGCCGAGCCCCGCCCGGATCGTCCGGTTTGGACGGTATCGGTGGCAGCAAGTCGGCGAGATCGGGCAGCAACGGGGCCAGCGCTCCCGCCGTGGGCGGCAGATCCGCACCCTGCAGCCACGGCCCGACCTTGCCGAGCGCGTCGATCACCGGCCCGTACGGCAGGGGTTCGCGCAGCGGGTGGCAGAAGCCGGTCACGACGCGCCACCCGTCCGACCGCAGCACCGCGGTGGCCTCGCGGACCAGCCGGGACTTGCCCATCCCGGCATCGCCCTCGACCACGACCACCGCGGGTGGCTGCCGGATGGCGTCCAGCAGCAGCTCCAGCTCGTGCCGGCGGCCCACGAACGGCAAGGAACCGCCGAACCCAGCCACCCGCGTCACCCGTCCTCCGGACACCCGTTTGGCGAGGAGCTTACCGCTGAATGCATCCACGAACTGTTACGCCATGTGAATGAACGGACCCCACACCCCGGTCCCGCACCGGCGCACCGGTGCGGGACCAGTCGCACGTCAGGGGGTGGAGAGCTCGAAGCGCGACACTGCGACCGAGCCACCCAGCGCCTGCGTGGCGTGGTTGAAGATGCCGAACCGGTAGCCCATGAAGAACTGCCAGTCGCTCTTCAACGTGAAGGCGGTTCCCAGCGAGGTGAAGTTCACCCCGTCCGTGCTGTAGGAGAACCGGGCCTGTCTGCCGCTGCCGGGACGGATGTCGGCGTTGGCGCGCAACCAGATCCGGTTGCCGGTGAGGTTCGCGCTCGCGACCTCGGTGCCGGTGCCGGTGGTGTTCCAGTTGCCGTCCATGGTCAGCCCGTTGACCATCACCACCCGGTTGCGGCCGTTGTCGCGCTTGATCCCGATCCACGCCGAGGAGTCGCGCAGCATCGCGAGGCCGCTGCGGTCACCGTCGCGCATCGAGGTCACGTCCAGGGCGACGGTGGCGGTGGACGAGGGTCCCTGGATCCGGTGGGTGAGGGTGTTGCGGGCGTTGTACAGGTCGTTGGTGACGGTCGCGGTGGACAGCCGCAAACCGTTGTTGACGCTGTACTTCGTGGTGTCGGGGTTGTGGTTCCACTCCCACTGCGGCCCGAGCGCGGTGCCCTCGAAGGTGTCCACGCCCGTCATGGGTTTGACCTGGCGCGGTGGTGGCGGCAGGTTCGGTTTCGGGTAGCTCGCGCCCCAGCCGCCGTTGACCGTGGTGATGCGCGGCCAGCCGTCGGCGGTCCAGGTGACCGGCGCGAGCACCGGCATGCGGCCGCCGGGATAGGCGTCGATGAACGCCATGTAGTACCAGTCGCCGTTCTGCGTCTGCACGAGACCGCCCTGGTGCGGCACTCCCGCGCCCTGGACCGGCGACGGCATGTTCAGCAGCACCTGCTGGACGGTGTACGGGCCGAACGGGCTCGACGCCCTCAGCACGTACTGGCCGTTCGCGGGCCGGGTCACCCAGATGTAGTAGTAGCCGCCACGCTTGTAGAACCGCGAGCCCTCCAGCGTGCCGATGTTCGACGGCGTCTGGAACACCTGCTGGGAGCGGACCTCGGACTTCCCGTCCGGCGAGAGCTGCGCGACGCTGATCTGCGTGTTGCCGTACGCGACGTACATCGTGTCGTTGTCGTCGACCAGCATGCCGGCGTCGTAGTAGCACTTGTTGATGGTGGACAGCTTCGACCACTGGCCGTCCACGGCGGCGGCGGTGTAGATGTGCGTCTGCGCGAAGTCGACGCAACCGCCCCAGTAGTAGGTCTTGTTGCTCTTGCGGTAGTTCAGGAACGACGCCCAGATGCCGCGAACGTAACCGCGTCCGCCGTTGAGGTCGTACTTGGCGCCGAAGTCCAGCCGTGGCACGGAATGCCCGGCGTACTCCCAGTTCACCAGGTCGTACGAGCGCAGCACCGGCGCGCCCGGCGAGTAGTGCATGGTCGACGCCGAGTAGTAGTAGGTGTCGTCCACGCGGATGATGTCGCCGTCCGCGAAGTCCTGCCACATCACGGGGTTGTTGAACGACGCCTGTGGTCCGGAGGTCGTCGTGGTCGTGGTGGTGGTCGTCGTGGTCGTGGGCGTGCCGGGGTCGTTGCAGGTGACACCGTTGAGGCGGAACGACACCGGGTCGGGGTTGGCCGAGGTGTAGGTGCCGTTGAACCCGAAGTCGACCTTGCCGCCGGTCGGCACGGAACCGTTGTAGGACGCGTTGCGCGCGCTGACCTGGTCGCCGCTCTGCGTGATCACGGCGTTCCAGTGCTGGCCGACCTGCTGGCCGGACGCGTAGGTCCACTCGAGGTTCCAGCCGTCGATCGCGTCACCGGTGTTGGTGATCGACACGGACGCGCCGAAACCGCCCTGCCACTCGGAGGTCTTGCTGTAGGTGACCGAACAGCCGGGAGCCGCGTGCGCGGCCGTGCTCGCGGCGAGCCCCGCCGCCACGAGGGTGAGTGCGGCGACCGTCGCCGCTACCGGTGCGCGCCTCATGACCTCGTCCACTTCTGGCTCGGCTGGCCGTTGCAGGTCGACAGCACCAGCCGCGTGCCGTTGCCGGTGCCGGACCGGTCGGCGTCGAGGCACAGGCCCGCGTTGCGGACCGTGCCGTCGGTCTCGACGGTCCAGCGCTGGTTGGTCTGGCCGTTGCACGACCAGGTGATGACGCGGGTACCGGGGGTGGTGCCCTGGTTGTAGGCGTCGAGGCACTTGTCGCCGAACACCCTGATCTCACCGTTCGGCCACGACGTCCACTGCTGGCTCGCCGCGGTGGTGCAGTCCTGCAGCGCGGTGTTGGCGCCGGCGGCGGTGGAACCGTTCTCGACGTCGGCGCACCGGTTGGACGCGGTGCCGCGGAACCTCGCGGTGGTGCCGGTGACCTGGCTGCCACCGCTCACCCGGTACGCGGCCACGCCGTGCGCCGGGACGGAGGCCGAGATCGCGCCCGTGGTGGTGGAGGTGCCGCCGGTCCACAGGTCGGTCAGCGTGAAGCTTCCTCCGGACAGGCCGATCTGGGCGGCCGTGGTCGACACGGTCGCCGTGCCGCTGCCGCGGTTGAACAACCCGACGGCGACCGAGCCGTCCGAGAGCGGCTTGGCGAAGATCTCGGTGGCGCCGTCGTCGCGAACGCGGCGGCCACCCGCGCCGAGGCGGTCCTGGTTGACCGCGATCAGCCGCGGGTTGCGCAGGATCGCGCTCACGTCGGCCGACATGGTGCGGATGTCGTTGCCCGCCATGAGCGGCGCGGCCATCAACGACCACAACGCGAAGTGCGCGCGGGATTCCGTGAGGGACAGGCCGGGGCGGCCGACGACCAGCATGTCCGGGTCGTTCCAGTGGCCGGGGCCGGACTGCACGGCGAGCGGGGCGGTGATGTCGACGACGTTGCCCACGCCCATCGGGTAGCTGTTGACGTTGTTGTTCTGCCAGATGTCCAGCAGGTCCTCGGTGGTCCGCCACAGGTCGGCGACCTCACCCCAGTTGTACCGGTCGCCGGTGATGGCGTGGAAGCTGTTGGGGTTGATGCTGTAGACGATCGGGCGGCCGGTGGCGCGCAACGCGTCGCGCATGATCGAGAACCGGGCGACCTGCTCGTCCCGCGTCCCCGCGCCCGAGCACCAGTCGTACTTCAGGTAGTCCACGCCCCACGACGCGAACGTCCTGGCGTCCTGCGCCTCGTGGCCCTTGCTGCCCGTCGCGCCGGGGAACGCGCCGGTGCCCTGCGCGCACGTCTTCTCGTTGGGCACCTGGTAGATGCCGAACTTCAGGCCGCGCGCGTGGATGTAGTCGCCCAGCGCCTTCATGCCGCTCGCGAACTTCGTCGGGTGGCCCCTGAGGTTGCCGGCCGAGTCGCGCTGCGGGTCGAACCAGCAGTCGTCCACCACCACGTACTGGTAGCCGGCGTCGCGCATGCCCGAGGACACCATCGCGTCGGCGGCCTGGCGCACCTGGGCCTCGGTGATGCCGCACCCGAAGCTGTTCCAGCTGTTCCAGCCCAGCGGCGGGGTCAGCGCCGGGCTGCCGGGCGCGGCGTCGGCGGCCGGAGCGGTGATGGTGGCGAGCACCAGCACCGCGGCGGCAGCGAGTCTTCTGGGCATCGTCGCCCCTTTCTCGCAGGGGAAGACGCCGCCGGCGCGGAAGTCCGGCGGCGTCGGGTCACTGGGTTCAGCAGGTCGAGTTGGTCTGGGTCAGCAGGCCGAGCTTCCACGGCAGCTTGTTGTAGTCACCGCCGGCATTGGGATCCATGCCCTGGTAGAGGAAGCGCAGCCGGCAGGGGTCGATCTCCATCGTCTGGTCCACGCCGGCGCGGATCATCTCGCCGTGGCTGATGTCGCGCGTCCACTGTCCACTGGGGAACGTCACGTTGTTCGCGCGGGCGAACGGGTTCGACTCCTCCGCGGCCAGCGGGCTCCACGGGCCGGTGATCGCGGACGACGTCCAGGTGCGGAACCAGCGCCGGCCGTCGGATCCGATGGCCTCGACGATGAGCAGCCACTGGTTCCTGCCAGCGACCTTGTACACGTTGGACGCCTCGAACAACCGGTTGGGGTTCGAGTCCTGCAACGCGATCACCGTGTTGGTGAACCCGTTGGGGAACTGGGCCATGGTCGTCTCGGACCGGTAGAGGTGCCCGTTGTCGTCGGAGGAGAACAGGTAGCACTTCGCGTCGTCGCAGACCATCCAGAAGTCGACCCAGTAACCCTTGCCGATGTTGTCGCGGATGATCTGCGGCATGCCGTTCGCGTAGAAGTTCTTCGGCGCCGACCACGACGACGGGTTGGAGATGTCCGCGGTCGTGGAGTACGAGGCGTTCGAACCCGTTTGGTACACCAGGTACCACAGCCGTTGCGGCGCGAAGTAGAACACGTGCGGCGCCGCCTTGTAGCCACCGCCGACGGGCGTCCGGTCGAGGTAGTACTGCGGTGCGGAGGCGGCCTGCGACCAGTCGGTGAAGCTCGTGTACATCAGGTTGTAGCCCGTGGTGTACACCGACGCGAACACGTGGTACTTGCCGTTGTAGTACACGACGCTCGGGTCCTTGACCGAGTAGACGTTCGGGTGCGCCCCGTCCGGTTTCGGGCTGATCAGCGCACCGCTGGAGGACCACCGGAAGCTCGACGGCAGGGTGCCTCCTGGCGGATTGCCCGTCGTGGTCGTCGTCGTGGTGGTAGTGGTGGTGGGGCCGACGTCACCGGTGCACAGGGTGCCGTTGAGCGTGAACGCCGTGGGGCTCGGGTTGTCCCTGCCGCTGGAGGACCCGTTGAACCCGAACTCGACCTTGCCACCGGTGGGGATCGCCGCGTTGTAGGACACGTTGCGGGCGGTCACCTGGGAGCCGGACTGCGACACCTGGGCGTTCCACGCCTGCGTCACCTGCTGCCCGGCCCCGAAGCTCCACGTGAGCGTCCAGCCGTCGACCGCGTCGCCGATGTTGGTGACGCTGATGTTCGCGGTGAACCCACCGTCCCATTGCGACGGTGTGGAGTAGGTCACCGAGCATCCCGGCGCGGCCGCCGCGGGAGGCACGGTCACCGCGGCGAGCGCGGACATCGCGAGGAGCGGGACCGCGGCCGCGGCGGTGAGCCGGACGCGGCGGGAGCGGAACAGGCGCGCGAGGAACATGGTCACCCTTCGTCGTCGGAGGGATCAGGCGTCGAGGGATCAGACCGCCGCGAGCTGACGCGCGGCAGTGCTGCCGGGCACCGCCTTGAGCGCGTTGAACCAGACCGTGGCCATCTTGCTGTAGCCCGCCGCGTTGGGGTGGATGCCGTCGGGCAGGTCGGAGATCTGCACCGCCGGGTACATGTCCACCACGTGCACCTTCTTGCCCGCCGCCGCCTTCGCGCGCAGCATCGGGACGATCGCGGCGTTGTAGTTGCGCACCGTGCCGTCGGCGAACCGGATCGGGATGATCGTCGCGACGAACACCTCGGCGGACGGCGCCTGCGCGGTGATCTTGTCCACCAGGGCGGACAGCCGCCGGGGCGCGCCGGCCGGGTCGCTGCCGTACATGTCGTTGGTGCCGATGTGCAGCAGGATCGTGTGCGGGGTGTAGGTGCGCAGCCAGTTCACGACGTTCGCGTCGATCTGCGCGATGGTCCAGCCGGGGTGGCCCTCGTGGTTGCGGTCGGGCATCGAGGCGGGACCGTCGGTCAGCGAGCCGACGAAGTCGATCGAGCGGCCGGCGGCGCGCAGCTTCGTGCCGAGGTCGAGGCGGTAGCCGCCGATCGAGCCGCCCTGGGTGATCGAGTCACCGAGCGGCATCACCCGCACCGGAGCGGCGGAAGCGTCCACAGTGGACGCAGAAGCCGCAGGAGGTACCGTCAGCAGTGCGGCGAGCAGCGCACCGCAGAACACCTTGAGCACGCTTGACATTGGTCAGCCTTCCGGGGGAATCAGGCCTGCTTCCAGCAATGTAACGAGACCGTCACACACGGTCAAAGCTAAAGTTGTTAGCGTTCACTTTTAGCCGGACCCGTTCGATGACTTCGAATTTTCATTCGACTGGACGCTCGACTGTTAGCGACCACATCACGTCGTTGCGCGTGGCGGAAGCCATCGATCCGCGCCCTTCCACAGCGGCATCGGCACTCGGTGGGTCATCGGCTGCCACAGCCGTCGGTCGAGAATCTCCACCGCCCGGCTCCTCGTGCGGCACAACGTGTCGTCAGCCGCGCGGCGGAGCCACGCCCCACCGTTCGAGCACCAGAACCTCCGCCACCCGCGCGCCAAGCCCCTCCTGCGACCAGGTCACGTCGTCACGGGCGCGGCGGAGCCACCGATCCGCCCTCGCGCACCGGCATCGGCACCCGGTGGATCATCGGCTGCCGCGGCCGTCGTTCGAGCATCTCCACCAGGACCTCGACCGCCCGCGCGCCGAGCTCCTCGTGCGGCAGGGCGATCGTGGTCAGCCGCGGCCGCAGCCACGACGCGACGGGGTGGTCCTCGAAGCCGATCACCGAGACGTCGCCGGGCACCGAGAGCCCCGCCTCGCCGAGTGCCTGGTAGGCCCCGAACGCCAGGCGGTCGTTGAAGCAGACCAGCGCCTTGGGCCGGTGTTCGCGCAGCAGCTCGGCGGTCGCCTCGAAGCCGTGCTCGGGTGTCCACTTCGGACACCGGAGTGAGCTCACGACCTCGACCCCGGCCGCGGTGAACACCTCCCGCAGCCCGAGCAGGCGTTGCGCGGCCGCGATGCTGTTCGGCGGCACGTCGTGCACCCCCGGCCCCGCACCGATCAGGTGCACCCCGCGACGGTGGCCGGCCTCCAGCAGGACACGCGCCGCCGAGCGGCCCGCCTGCACCTCGTCGGGCAGCACCGCGGGGACGTTCGCCCGCGTCACGGGGGTCGCGTTGAGCAGCACGGCAGGGCCGTCGTAGAGGCCTTCCGGCACCGCGACGGTCCTGGTGTGCATGGCGGCGAACACCACCCCGTCCGCGCGCCGGTCGTGCATCGCCTCGACCAGCGCCCGTTCGACCTCCGGATCACCGCCGGACTCCCCGACGAACAGCATGTACCCGTGCCGGTACGCGGTCTCCACGGCGCCCTTGACCATGTCGCCCGTCAGCCCGGACGACGCGACGGTGTCAGACACGAACCCGATCGTCTGGGCGCGCCCGGCACGCGGGCCGGCCATCAGCGTGTTGCGCCGATAGCCCAGCTCCCGCGCCGTCGAGCGCACCCGGCGCTCGGCGGCCTCGGAGATGCGCAGCTCCCGCGCCCGCCCGGTCAGGACGAGCGACGCCGTCGTGATCGAGACTCCGCTCGCCGCCGCGACGTCGGCCAATGTCACGCGCGTTCGTCCCACCGCACATCCGCCTCCCGCTGCCGTACGGGCCCGACCGCGTACCCACGGTCGGAGGTTCCACGAAACACCTGTGCTCACACGTGACCGGACGGGTCCTGGCGGAGGGGACGCGTCCGGCGAGTCGCCTATCTGGTCAGCCGGCCGGGATCGCCGGCGCCACCGCGGCGCACGAGCCACGCCTCGGTGATGTGGGTGAACATGGCCTCCGCGGCACCCTCCGCGTCGCGCGCGGCGAGTCGCTCGTAGATGCGGCGGTGCCCCTGGTTGGACGCTTGACAGAGCTCGCGCCCGCTCCTGCCCAGGTACCCGGCCGAGGTGATGGCCTGGCCCTGCAACGACTGCACGACACCGCGGGCGATGCGGTTGCCGGACGCCCGCATGATCACGTCGTGGAAGTGCCGGTCGAGCTCCTCGTACGCCGGCGTGTCGCCGACCAGCTCCTCCATCCGGTCCACCATGGCGCGCAGCTCGTCCAGCACGTCCTGACCGGCGGCGCGGGCGGCGACCTGCGCCATGTCCGATTCGAGCAACCTGCGCGTCACCACCAGGTCGTCCAGCAGCGCGAGGCTGTCGTCCTCGGCGATCGCGGCCCGGAGCACCAGCTCGTCCAGCAGGTTCCACTGCGCGTGCGGGTTGACCGTCGTGCCGGAGCCCTGGCGCACCTGGACCAGGCCCTTCTCCTGCAGGACCTTCACCGCTTCCCTGATCACCGTCCGGCTCACCCCGAACGTCTCGCAGAGCACCGGCTCCGGGGGCAGCACGGTCCCGACGGGGTAACCACCGCGCACCACTCGCTGCACGAGCTCCCCCGTCACCGCCGCGGCGAGACTGGCCGGCCGGCGCGTCCAGCCCGCCGGAGTGGCCTGCTCGGGCTGCGAACCTGTCGCCTTCATCCTGCCTCCGTTGCGCCGCACGATCTCCGACGAGCTGAGTCCGACAGTATACGTAACACCATTGACGTCACACGTCATACGAGTTACGTTCCGATCAGATATGTGAAGCGAGTGTCACACCGCTTCCGCGGATCCGGCGCACGCGCGGAGCACCCGCTCAAAGTCCACAGAGGACATAATCACGTCCCGTCCGCCGCAACGGGACTCACACCTCACGCCAGGAGGTCCCTTGTCCACGTCCTCGATCGCCGCGGCAGCGGTGCTGCTCGCCGCGCTGGCCACGGCTCCCCCTGCCGCCGCGGCCACCACCACCCTCTACGCCTCCCCCTCCGGCACCGGGACCACCTGTTCGGCCGCCGAGCCGTGCGCGCTGCCCGCGGCCCAGGCCGCCGTGCGGTCCCGCAACGGCTCCATGTCCGGCGACATCGTCGTGGAGCTGGCCGACGGCGTGTACCGGCTCTCCCAGCCGTTGCGGTTCACCGCCGCGGACTCCGGCAGCAACGGCCACCGCGTGCTGTGGCAGGCCGCCGCGTCGGCGAAACCCGTCATCAGCGGCGCCAAGGCCGTGACGGGGTGGTCGGTAGCCGACTCCGGGAAGAACATCTGGCGCGCCAACGTCGGCACCGGCCTCGACAGCCGTCAGCTCTACGTCGACGGCGCGATCGCCACCCGCGCGCGGACCCAGGTCAACCGCGGCGACTTCACGTTCACCGACACCGGGATGCGCTTCTCCAACGGCGCGCTGAGCTACCTGAACAACCTTGCGAACCAGAACCGGGTAGAGGTGGAGAGCGTCAACTCGTTCACCGACCGGTACTCGCCGGTGCAGAGCATCAGCGGCAACTTCCTGACGATGCAGCAACCCGCCTGGAACAACAACACCTTCGGCTACGACACGCTCAACAACCCGTTCCGCGCCGGGCCGCTCTACCTGACCAACGCCTACGAGTTCCTCGACTCCCCCGGCGAGTGGTACCTCAACCCAGGCACCGGGGTGCTCTACTACATCCCGCGCGCCGGGCAGAACATGAGCAGCGTCAGCGTCGAGCTGCCGACGCTGCAGTCGCTGGTCGACATCGGCGGCACCTACGACGCGCCCGCGCGCGACATGTCGTTCAGCGGCATCACCTTCACCGGCACGTCGTGGCTCGGCCCCAGCAGCAACCAGGGCTTCGCCGACCAGCAGACCGGTGCCTACATCGCGGGCAACCAGAACTGGCCCGCGGACCGGCTGAACTCCTGCAAGAGCGGCTGCCAGCTGTTCGAGGCGGTCCGGCCGCACTGGCAGCAGATGCCCGCCGCCGTGCAGATCTCCGCGGCCAGCGGCATCACCTTCACCGGCTCCAGGTTCGTCAACCTCGGACAGACCGCGATCGGCATCGGCAACGACGCCAACGCCCACGCCAGCGGCGTCGGCCTGGGCGCGTCCGGCATCACGATCACCCGCTCGGAGATCGCGCAGAACTCGGCGGGCGGCGTCGTGGTCGGCGGCGTGCAGGCGGACGCGCACCACCCGAGCGACCAGCGGATGGTCAACCGCGACATCACCGTGAGCTACAGCCGCATCCACGACCTCGGCCTCGAGTACCGCGGCATCGTGTCGGTGCTCAACACCTACGTCACCAACGCGACCGTGGCGAACAACGAGGTCTACAACCTGCCGTACACCGGTATTTCCCTCGGCTACGGCTGGGGTTCCAACGACGCGGGCGGCAGCAACCACTACGCCCAGCGCGGCCTGTACAACTACCAGCCGCGTTACACGACGCCCACCACCGCGTCGAACAACAAGCTGCTCAACAACTACGTCCACGACGTGATGCAGCAAATGAACGACGGCGGCTGCATCTACACCCTCGGCTGGAACCCCAACGCGGAAATCAGCGGCAACTACTGCCTGCGCCTCAACGGTTACTACGGCCTCTACTTCGACGAGGGCTCGAAGTACTACCGCGCCACCGGAAACGTCTTCAACGCCACCGGCACGTGGGCGACCGCGAACTACGGCGGCGGCGAGAACATGGGCAACTGGACGCTGACCGGCAACTGGTCCAGCAACAGCGTCAGCAACATCTCCAACGGCGACCGCGGCAACGTCGTCAACAACAACACCGTCGTCACCAACGGGAACTGGCCGGCCGGCGCCCAGGCGGTGATGGCCAACGCCGGACCTGGCGGCGGTGGTGGCGGCGGCAAGGACAACGTCACGGTCGTCGGAACCCAGTCCGGTCGTTGCATCGACGTCGCCACCACCAACAACAACACCCAGGCACGGCTCTGGGACTGCACCGGCGGCACCACCCAGCGCTGGAACTACACCGCGGCCAAGCAGTTCACGATCGGCGGCAAGTGCCTGGACGCCAGCGGCAACGGCACGTCCAACGGCACCGCGGCGATCCTCTGGGACTGCCACGGCGGCCTGAACCAGCAGTGGAACCTCAACGCCGACGGCAGCGTGACCGGCGCGCAGTCGGGGCTGTGCCTCGACGCCAGCGGCAACGGCACCGCGAACGGCACGCTGATCCAGCTCTGGACGTGCCACGGCGGCACCAACCAGCAGTGGACCCTGCGCGGCTGAGGCACGCGAAGGTGCCCCCGTCCCGGCCGGGACGGGGGCACCTGGGCCGGAAACGCTCACCTCACGGTGATGTTCGAGCTGCCACTGCTCTGGTAGCCCTCGGTCGCGAGGATCATGTAGTAGCTGAAGTTGCCGAGCCGCATGCCGACCCGGTTCCACGCGTCGAAGTGGTTGCCGGTGGTGATGGTTCCGCCGGTCCGCTTCTGCTGCCGGACGCTCCAGAACTGCGGGAAGGTCTTGTTGCCTTCCACAGAGGGCGCGTTGTAACGCATCGTCTGATAGATGTCGTACGTGCCACCGTCAGTGGTGACCGTGCCCTTGTACGTGCCCGTGGGCCGATAGGAGCCCCAGTTGTCGACGACGTAGTACTCGACCAGCGGGTTGGACGTCCACCCGTACAGCGCGAGATACGCGTTGCCGGACGTGTTGAAGCTGCCGGAATAGTTCACGGTCCGCCGGGAACCGTTGCTCCAGCCCTTGCCGCCGACGAAATTGCCGACATTGCTCCACGAGGTGCTGTAGTTGCCGCCGGACCCGAAGTCGATGCAGGCCCGGCCGCGACCGTCGGTCCAGAATGAGTAGTAGTAGCCGTTGTTGTTGCCTGTCTGGCTCGAACAGGTGGCGGTGATGCCGACATCGGCGCCGGCGACGGTGGGAGTCAGCGTCATTGCCAGCGCGGTGGCGAACAGCAGTGCGAGACCGCGCTTGCGGCGCGGCGTCCGGACATTGACCGAATACATGTGCGGTACTCCTCGTCATTGAGGTTGACGCGGCGGCGGGATGCCCGCTCAGGAGCAGACGGTGCCGTTCAACGCCGGCGAGGCGAACGGTGGCGTCGAGCCGGTGTAGTTGGCGTTGAAACCGATGGAGGTGGTGCCACCGGCGGGGATGGAGCCGTTCCAGGACGCGTTGGTCACCCGGACCACGTCGCCGGTGTCGTTCCACGTGCCGTTCCAGCCCTGCGTGACGGTCACGCCGGGGGCGGAGAACGTGAAGGTCCAGCCGTTGATCGCCGAGCCGCGGTTCTCGATCACGATCTCGGCGCCGTAGCCGCCCTGCCACTGGCTGGTCAGCCGGAAGCTCGCCCGGCAGCCACCACCCGGGTTGTTGCCGGTGGTCGTGGTCGTCGTGGTCGTCGTCGTGGTGGTCGGGCCGGGACCCGCCGCCTGCGCGAGCTCGTAGGCGCGCTGCGGCACGAACTGACCGGCCGGGCCGATGCACCCGTCCGACTCGCCGGGCAGCTTGACCCACAGGAACGCGGCGATCTTCGGGTCGCCCGTGTTCTCCGTGCTGGGCGTGCCGATCGCGCGGCCGGGCGGGTCGCACCACTCGCTGCCCGCCGGGCCGTTGCCGTTGCGGCTGGTGTCGATGACCGCCTGCAGGCGGCCGTCGCCGACGTTGTTCAGCACGGCCTTGGCGAAGTTCACCTCGTCGGAGGTCGCGCGGTAGTTCGACACGTTGGTCGAGATGCCGTCGGCGCTGTTGGAGATGTCCGCGCCGCGCAGGCGGTTCGCGGCCTCCGCCGGGGCGAGCCACGCGGAGTGCCCGATGTCGAAGTACACCCTGGCCTGCCCGGAACCGGACTTGAGCTTCTTGCCCGCGTAGGCGATGGAGGCCTTGGTCTGGTTCTGCTGGTCGGCGTTCTGGCAGTTGGTCATCAGCGCCAGCACGTCGGGTTCGAGCACGATCGTCGCCCGGCGGCCGCCCAGTCCCGCGGCCACCTCGTCGATCCAGGCCCGGTAGGCGGCGTGCGAGGGTGCCCCGCCGCCGCTGGCGCCGCCGCAGTCGCGGTTGGGGATGTTGTAGACCACCAGGATCGGGATCTTGCCCGCCGACGCGGCCGCGCCCACGAAGGAGCTGATCTCCGACCGGATCGTCGAGGTGTTGGTGGTGGTGAACCAGCGCGCCTGCGGCACCGAGGCGATCCGGTCGCGGATGACCGGCGTCCGCGAGTCGCCCGGGTTGGCGGCCACCCATCTCGCGCTGGAGCTGGCCGGGTCCACGTAGAACGACGACTCGGCGGCGCGGACCGTCGTGCCGCCGCTCAGCGTCAGTGCGACGGTGCCGGCCACGACCACGCCCGCGGCCGCGCAGGCGCCGGCCGAGCGCCTCCACCGTGCCGTCGCGGTGCCGGTCGTACCGGCGCGTGCAGGATCGATTGCTGTCATTCGGGTCCTCACAGCGTCGTTGCTGGATGCAGTGCGGGGAGAGGGCTATGAGAGCGCTCCCATAGATTGCGCACCACGCTTGGGGAAAACGCGTCCAGGCCCAGGCCAATGTAGCCAGGGCACCATGGAGCGTCAAAGCTAAAACTGTTAGCACGAACTTTAGCAATATCATTGCACAGACCCGGCGGCAGAACGCATTCGACGCCATTCGACAACAGACTGGGAGCGCTCCCGGTCTTTTGTAGCCCGTTCAGCTCAATATCGGCACAAAACCGTCGTCACCTTCTTGTGAGCGCGAACACGAAGGTGTCACACTCCACCACGGCGCACTCCCCAGTCATGTGGGTGAAGGAGACGGTAGTGAAGATTCCCGGACCGCGCCGAAGACATCGCGCCCGCCGGCCACGACGCCGCGGTTGACCGCGCGAAGCACCTTCAACGCACACACCGAGAACCGGTATCGCCGCACCGGTCGCCGTGCCGTGCGCCCAGATCGTCATACCCGCCACGCCCGGCATTTCCGGGCGGAGTTTCGAAAGTGTGGAAGATGAAACTGACAGCGAGGTCAGTGTCACTTGTTCCGATCGTGTCAGCATTTGCGGCGGCGGCACTCTGCACGACGTTGGTCGTCACCGCCACGGGCTCGGTCGCGAACGCCGCGACCACGCTCGGTGCTGCCGCGGCGCAGTCCGGCCGCTACTTCGGCACCGCCGTCGCGGCGGGCAAGCTCGGCGACCAGACCTACGTGAACCTCCTCAACACCGAGTTCAACATGGTCACCGCCGAGAACGAGATGAAGTGGGACGCGACCGAACCCAACCGCGGTCAGTTCAACTACTCCAGCGGTGACCGCATCCTCAACCAGGCCGTGAGCACCGGCAAGCGGATGCGCGGCCACGCCCTGCTGTGGTACCAGCAGGAACCGGGCTGGGCGCAGCGCATGGAGGGTTCCGACCTGCGCCAGGCGATGATGAACCACGTCACCCAGGTCGCCACCCACTACAAGGGCAAGATCTACGCCTGGGACGTCGTCAACGAGGCGTTCGCCGACGGTGGCAGCGGTGGTCGCCGCGACTCCAACCTGCAGCGCACCGGCAACGACTGGATCGAGGCCGCGTTCCGCGCCGCCCGTGCGGCCGACCCCGGCGCCAAGCTCTGCTACAACGACTACAACACCGACGGCGTCAACCCGAAGTCCACCGGCGTCTACAACATGGTGCGCGACTTCAAGTCCCGCGGTGTGCCGATCGACTGCGTGGGCTTCCAGTCCCACCTCTCGGGCAACCCGCCCGGTGACTACCAGGCGAACCTGCAGCGCTTCGCCGACCTCGGCGTCGAGGTGCAGATCACCGAGCTCGACATCTCCGGCAGCAACCAGGCCAACGCCTACGGTGCCGTGACCAAGGCGTGCGTGGCCGTCCGCGCCTGCGCCGGCATCACCACGTGGGGCATCCGCGACACGGACTCGTGGCGTGGCGGGGAGAACCCGCTGCTGTTCACCGGGTCCGGCGCCAAGAAGCCCGCGTACAACGCGGTTCTGGACGCGCTGAACGCGGCTGGTCCGACGACGACCACGACCACGACCACGACCACGACCACCACAACGACGACGACCACGACCACCACGACGACCAGCAACAACCCAGGTCCTGGTGACTGCTCGGCGACGGTGTCGCTGAACCAGTGGGACGGCGGTTTCGTCGCGACGGTCAAGGTCACCGCCGGATCGTCCGCGCTGAGCGGCTGGCGGGTCGGGACGACCCTGTCGAACGGCACAGTCACGAACTCGTGGAGTGCCAACCGCAGCGGCAACAACGGCGCCATCACGTGGTCCAACGTGGACTACAACGCCAACGTGCCCGCCGGTCAGTCCACCGAGTTCGGCTTCCAGGGCACCGGAAGCGGCGAGGGGCTGAACCCGTCCTGCAGCGCGAGCTGACGCCACGCACCACCGAACCGCGGGGCGGGGTCCGACGGACCGGACGGGCGGACACGCGGATCCCGCCCCGCACCTTGGGGAGACGAGAGATGGCCACGAGACGTGGATTCTGGGCGCGCATCGCGCTGACGGTGGGCGTCGTGCTGACGCTGGCCATTCCGGCACGGGCGGACAACCCGATCGTGCAACACATCTACACCGCCGACCCGGCGCCGTTGGTCTACAACGGACGCCTGTACCTCTACACCGGGCACGACGAGGACAACTCGACCTGGTTCACCATGAAGGAGTGGCGGGTCTGGTCGACCACGGACATGGTGAACTGGACCGACCACGGCTCGCCGATGAGCCTCGCCACGTTCAGCTGGGCCAAGCAGGACGCGTGGGCCGGGCAGGTGATCGAGCGCAACGGCAAGTTCTACTACTACGTCCCGGTCGTCACGAAGGCCTCCGGGCGCCCGGCCATCGGCGTCGGCGTCTCCGACAGCCCCACCGGCCCGTTCCGCGACGCCCTCGGCCACCCGCTGGTGGAGAACGGCGAGATCGACCCGACGGTGTTCATCGACGACAACGGGCAGGCGTACCTGTACTGGGGCAACCCCAACCTGTCGTACGTGCGCCTCAACACCGACATGATCTCCTACTCCGGTGGCATCAACCGGATCCCGCTCACCACGGCGGGCTTCGGCACCCGCACCGGTGACCCCAACCGGCCCACCCTCTACGAGGAGGGCCCCTGGGTCTACAAGCGCAACGGCCTGTACTACAACGTCTTCGCGGCCAAGTGCTGCTCGGAGTTCATCGCGTACTCGACGGCTCCCACCGCGACCGGTCCGTGGACCTACCGCGGCACCGTGATGCCCACCCAGGGCAGCAGTTTCACCAACCACCCCGGACTGATCGACTACAAGGGCAACTCGTACTTCTTCTACCACAACGGCGCACTGCCCGGCGGTGGTGGCTTCACGAGGTCCGTCGCGGTCGAGAAGTTCACCTACAACGCCGACGGCACGATCCCGACGATCAACATGACCACGACGGGGCCGCCGCCAGTGGACACGCTCAACCCCTACGTCCGGCAGGAGGCCGAGACGATCGCCTGGGGCAGCGGCATCGAGACCGAGGTGTCCAGCGAGGGCGGGATGGACGTCGGGTTCATCAACAACGGCGACTACGTCAAGGTGAAGAACGTCGCCTTCGGTTCCGGCGCGAAGACCTTCAGCGCTCGGGTGGCGTCCACCGTCGCCGGCAGCTCCGTCGAGGTGCACACCGACAGCCCGACCGGGCCTCTCGCCGGCCGGTGCACGGTGCCCAACACCGGCGGGTGGCAGACGTGGACCACCGTCTCGTGCCCGGTGAGCGGGCTGACCGGCACCCGCGACCTCTACCTGAGGTTCAGCGGTGGCAGCGGTTACCTGCTCAACTTCAACTGGTGGCAGTTCGGCGGTGGCGCATGATCACCGTGCGCTGTCACCGGGAGGGACTCACCCTCGCGGCCCTCGTCGCGGCGGTGACGCTGCTGGTCGCCGCCATCGCGCTCTCCCTGGTGCCGCAACAGGCCCAGGCCGCGTCGCTGGTGCGGGTCACGAACTTCGGCACGAACCCCACCAACCTCAACATGTACGTGTACGTGCCGGACCGGGTCGCGGCGCGCCCGGCGATGCTCGTGATGGTGCACTACTGCAGCGGCTCCGCGAGCGCCGTGCACAACGGCAACGGGCGTGACTACGTCACCGGCGCGGACCGCTACGGGTACGTGATCCTCTACCCGGAGGCGACCAGGGACGGGCACTGCTTCGACGTCTCGACGCCCAACGCGTTGCGGCGCAACGGAGGCAGCGACTCGACCGGGATCATGTCGATGGTGTCGTACGCGCGCCAGCGCTACAACGTCGACCCGGCCCGGATCGTCGTCGCGGGCTTCTCGTCCGGCGCGATGATGACCAACGTGCTGGCCGCGGAGTACCCGGACGTGTTCAGCGCGGGTTCGGCGTTCTCCGGCGTCCCGGCCGGGTGCTTCGCGACGACGAACGGCTCGCTGTGGAACAGCCAGTGCTCCGGCGGCAACGTGCAGAAGACCCCGCAGCAGTGGGGTGACCAGGCCAGGGCGATGTATCCGGGCTACACCGGGCGTTACCCGCGGATGCAGCTGTGGCACGGCACCACCGACACGACGCTCGCGTACCCGAACTTCGGCGAAGAGCTCGACCAGTGGACCAACCTCAACGGGCTGAGCAGGACGCCGTCGTTCACCGACCAGCCGAAGTCGAACTGGACCCGCACCCGCTACGGCGCCACCGGTACCACGGCGACCGTCGAGGGCGTCAGCATCTCCGGGGTGGGGCACGAGCTGCCGATGGCGGGCATGCTCGCGTACTCGATCGCGTTCCTCGGCCTGGACAACAACCCGCCGGTCACCACGACGACGACCACCACCACCACGACAACGACGACCACCACTACGACAACGCCGGTGCCTCCGCCCGGTGACTGCGGGGTCACCGCGTCGGTCAACGCGTGGAACACCGGCCTGACCGAGACGATCACCATCAAGAACACGTCCACCACCCCGGTGAACGGCTGGCAGCTGCGGTTCACGCTGCCCGGCGGACAGGTGATCACGAGCGGCTGGAGCGCCGGCTACTCCCCCGCCAGCGGTGAGGTCACCGCGCGCAACGTCGACTACAACGCGCAGATCCCGCCGGGCGGGTCGGTGCAGATCGGCTTCCAGGCCTCGCACACCGGCAACAGCGCAGCCGCCGACGGGTTCACGCTCAACGACGCGCGGTGCGCCGTGAGCTGACCGTCCCCGGCAAGTCCCGACTCCTCGTGGCCACCACCAGGGGTGCTTCAGCGACCGCGAAAACCATTGGAGGACCGGCATGTCCGACCTGAACCGGCGGCAGCTCATGAAGCTCGGCGCGGGTGTCGTGCTGACGCAGGCGGGCTGGACAGCGACGGCGAACGCCGCCTCCTCGGCGCCGCCGGAAGTGCGCGCCGCCAACGATCTCGCCCTGTGGTACGACCGCCCGGCGGGATCGGACTGGCTGCGCGCGCTCCCGGTCGGCAACGGCCGCCTCGGCGCGATGGTGTTCGGCAACACCGACACCGAACGCCTGCAGCTCAACGAGGACACGGTCTGGGCGGGCGGCCCGCACGACTACAGCAACCCGCGCGGGGCGGGCTCGCTCGCCCAGATCCGGCAGCTCGTGTTCTCGAACCAGTGGACGCAGGCGCAGTCGCTGATCGACCAGACGATGCTCGGCAACCCCGCCGGGCAGCTCGCCTACCAGCCGGTCGGCGACCTCAAGCTGGCGCTGCCGTCCGCGACCGCGAGCAACTACCAGCGCTCGCTCGACCTCACCACCGCGACGACCACGGTGACCTACACCGCGAACAACGTGCGTTATCGGCGTGAGGTGTTCGCGAGCGCGCCGGACCAGGTGATCGTCATGCGGCTGACCGCGGAGACACCCGGCTCGGTCTCGTTCACGGCGTCGTTCAGCTCGCCGCAGCGCACGACGGCGTCCAGCCCGGACGCCACGACGATCGCGCTGGACGGCATTTCCGGTGACCAGCGCGGAATCGCGGGCACGGTCCGGTTCCTCGCACTGGCCAGGGCGGTGGCCGAGGGCGGCAGCGTCAGCAGCTCCGGCGGCACGTTGCGGGTGAGCAACGCCAACGCCGTCACGATCCTGATCTCCATCGGTACCAGCTACCTCAACTTCCGCACGGTCAACGGCGACTACCAGGGCACCGCCCGCACCCGCCTGAACGCCGCGCAGGGCCAGGCGTTCGACACCCTGCGCGCCCGGCACGTCGCCGACTACCAGGCGTTGTTCGGGCGGGTCAGTCTCGACCTCGGCCGCACCTCGGCGGCCGACCAGCCGACGGACGTGCGGATCAGCCGGCACGCGAGCACCAGCGACCCGCAGTTCTCGGCGCTGTTGTTCCAGTACGGCCGCTACCTGCTGATCTCGTCGTCCCGTCCCGGCACGCAACCGGCGAACCTGCAGGGCATCTGGAACGACCAGATGGCGCCGTCGTGGGACTCGAAGTACACGCTCAACGCCAACCTGCCGATGAACTACTGGCCCGCGGACACCACGAACCTCGGCGAGTGCTTCCAGCCGGTGTTCAAGATGATCGACGACCTCACCGTCACCGGCGCCCGCACCGCCCAGGTGCAGTACAACGCGCGCGGCTGGGTCACCCACCACAACACCGACGCCTGGCGCGGTTCCTCCGTCGTCGACTTCGCGACGTCGGGCATGTGGCAGACGGGCGGGGCCTGGCTCTCGACGATGATCTGGGACCACTACCGGTTCACCGGAGACGTGAGCTTCCTGCGCACGTACTACCCGGCGCTCAAGGGGTCCGCGCAGTTCTTCCTCGACACGCTCGTCACCGAGCCGAGTCTGGGCTACCTCGTCACCAACCCGTCGAACTCGCCGGAGCTCACCCACCACGCGAACGCCAGCGTGTGCGCCGGGCCGACGATGGACATGCAGATCCTGCGCGACCTGTTCGACGGCTGCGCGAGCGCGTCCGAGGTGCTGGGCGTCGACGCCGACTTCCGCACGCAGGTGCGGGCGGCGCGCCAGCGGCTGGCGCCGATGAAGGTCGGCTCGCGCGGCAACGTCATGGAATGGCTCTACGACTGGGTCGAGACCGAGCAGAACCACCGGCACGTCTCGCACCTCTACGGCCTGCACCCGAGCAACCAGATCACCAAGCGCGGCACCCCGCAGCTGCACACCGCCGCCCGCAGGACGCTGGAGCTGCGCGGTGACGCGGGCACCGGGTGGTCACTCGCGTGGAAGATCAACTACTGGGCGCGGCTGGAGGAGGGCGGCAGGGCGCACGACCTGATCCGTTCCCTCGTGACCACGGACCGCCTCGCGCCCAACATGTTCGACCTGCACCCGCCGTTCCAGATCGACGGCAACTTCGGCGCGACCTCCGGCGTCGCGGAAATGCTGCTGCACAGCCACAACGGTGAGCTGAACGTGCTGCCCGCGCTGCCACCGGCCTGGCCGGCCGGCAGTTTCTCCGGCCTGCGCGGGCGCGGCGGGTACACCGTCGGCGCGACGTGGGCGGCCGACGGCACGATCACGTTGACGATCACGCCCGACCGCGACGGCACCGTGCGGGTCCGCAACCGGATCTTCGGCGGCACGTTCGAGCTGCGCGACACGACGACCGGCACCGCGGTGCAGCCCACCAGGCCGGAGGCCGACCTCGCCGAGTTCCCCGTCCAGGCAGGACACGTCTACCGCGCCACCGGCCAGGGCACGGGTTCCGGACCGGTGGTGCGCCCCGGCGTGAACTACCGGCTGGTCGCCCGTCACAGCGGGAAGCCGATCGAGATCGCGGGTTCGTCCACCGCGGCGGGCGCGTTGCTGCAGCAGTGGTCCCAGACCGGCGGGCTCAACCAGCAGTTCGACTTCGTCGACTCCGGCGGCGGCTACTACCGGGTCAGGGCGCGGCACAGCGGCCTGGTGCTGCAGGTGGCGAGCTCCAGCACCGGCGCCGACATCAGCCAGCAGGCCGACACGAACGCGAACAACCAGCAGTGGCGGGTGGTCGACCAGGGCGGCGGGGTGATCAGCCTGGTCAACCGGCAGAGCAACCTCGCGATGGACGTCTGGAGCGTGTCGACCGCCGACGGCGCCCGCGTCTCCCAGTGGAACCCCACCGGCGCGGACAACCAGCGCTTCCAAGTCCAAGCAGTGTGACGAGAACCGAAGGGACAACGATGTTCCACGAGCACAAGGGACCGTGCCATGTTCAGGCATAGGACCGCCATCGCCATGGCCGCCGCGAGCGCCGTGGTCTTCCTCGGCGCCGCGGGCATCGCGCTCGGCGGCACGAATTCCGGCGACCACGTCGGTATCGCCGCGGGAACCTCGGGATGCGGCAAGGCACCGACGCTGACGAGCGGTCAGCACACGATCAACACGGGCGGCCAGAACCGCTCGTACATCCTGCGGGTGCCGGCCAACTACGACAGCAACCGGCAGTACCGCCTGTACGTCGGCCTGCACTGGCTCGGCGGCACGGCCAACGACGTCGACTCCGGCGGCACCGACGGCTACAACTGGTCGTACTACGGCCTGCGCAAGCTCGCCGACGCGGAGAACAACGGCACGATCTTCGTGGCGCCGCAGGGCAACAACAACGGCTGGGCCAACCCGAACAACCAGGACCTGACGTTCATCGACGACCTGGTCAAGCTGATCGACAACGGGCTGTGCGTGGACCCGGCGCTGCGGTTCGCCAGCGGCTTCAGCTACGGCGGCGGCATGTCGTACGCGATCGCCTGCGCCCGCGCGAACGTGTTCCGCGCGGTGGTCGTCTACTCCGGCGGCGTGCTCAGCGGCTGCAGCGGCGGCAACGACCCCATCGCGTACATGGGCGTCCACGGTGTCAGCGACAACGTGCTCGACATCTCGCAGGGCCGCGGCATGCGCGACCGGTTCGTGCGCAACAACGGCTGCACACCGCAGAACGCGCCCGAACCCCGTGCGGGCAGCCACACGCACATCGTCACCAACTTCAGCGGGTGCCGGCCCGGCTTCCCCGTGGTGTGGGCCGCGTTCGACGGCGGGCACACGCCCGGCCCGATCGACTCCGGTGGTGACGGCTGGCGCACCTGGACCTCCGGCGAGGCGTGGAAGTTCATCACCCAGTTCCAAGGCGGTGGCGGTGGCACGACCACCACGACCACCACCACGACCACCACCACGACGACCACGACGACCACCACGACGCCGCCTCCCACCGGCGGCTGCCAGGTCAAGGACGCGGTCAACGCCTGGAACACCGGCCTGACGTCGAGCATCACCATCACCAACACCGGCACGACGCCGATCAGCGGCTGGTCGCTGGTCTTCACGCTGCCCGGCGGCCAGACCATCACCTCCGGCTGGAGCGCCAGCTACTCGCCCGCCTCGGGCCAGGTGACGGCGAAGAACGTCAACTACAACGGCGACATCGCACCCAACGCGTCGATCACCATCGGCTTCCAGGCCAACCACACCGGCAACACGTCCGCACCGGACTCGTTCGCCCTCAACGGAAAGAGCTGCACCATCTCCTCCTGACCGACCACCGCCCGGACCGCCGCCCGGAGAAGCCCACCGACAGAGAGTGCGAACATCCATGGGACACAAGAAAATTCTCCGTGCGGCGGGGTGGCTGGTCGCTGCCGCCGCCCTGGTTCTGGCAAGCCCCGGCGCCGCTGACGCACAGGTACCCGCCGCACCGACGACCCTCGCGGGGACCGCCGGCTGCGGCAAGGCTCCGACGTTGCGCAACGGCAACCAGACGATCCAGACCAGCGGCAAGACGCGGTCGTTCATCCTGAGCATCCCGGACAACTACGACAACACCAAGCAGTACCGGCTGGTCTTCGGCTTCCACTGGCTGGGCGGCACCTCGGACCAGGTGGCGGGCGGCGGCAGCGACGGCGCCGTCTACGCCTACTACGGGCTGAAGGCGCTGTCGAACAACTCGACGATCTTCGTCGCGCCGCAGGGGTTCAACAACGGCTGGGGCAACTCCGGCGGCGAGGACGTCCGGTTCGTCGACGACATGATCAGCCGGATCGAAGGCGACCTCTGCGTCGACACCACGCAGCTGTTCTCCATGGGCTTCAGCTACGGCGGTTCGATGAGCATCTCGCTCGCGTGCTCCCGCCCGACCGTCTTCCGGGCGATCGCCGACATCGCGAGCCCTGGCGAGATCAGCGGCTGCGCGGGCGGCACCGCACCCGTCGCGTACATGGGCATCCACGGCATCAACGACAACATCGGCGGCGGGCGCGCGCAGCGGGACCGCTGGGTCCGCAACAACGGCTGCACCCCGCAGAACGCGCCCGAACCGGCACCCAACAGCCGCACGCACATCACCACCTACTACTCCGGTTGCAAGACCGGCTACCCGGTGGTGTGGGCGCCGTTCGACGGCGGTCACCAGCAGGGACCGGTCGACGGGTGCGCCGGTTGCGAGAGCGGTGCGCGCAGCTGGGTGAAGTCCGAGGTGTGGAAGTTCTTCACCGGCGAGACGCCCACTCCCCCGACCACGTTCCGGTTGCGCGGCGAGGCCTCCGGCCGCTGCCTGGACGTCAACGGCGCGGGCACGGCCAACGGCACCGCCATGATCAGCTGGGACTGCCACGGCAACGCCAACCAGCAGTTCACCACCGTCGGGCAGACCCTCCAGGTGACCGGCAAGTGCGTCGAGGTGCCCAACAACGCCGGTGCCGGCACCCAGGCCCGCATCTGGGACTGCAACGGCGGCGCCAACCAGAACTGGAACATCGCCACCAACGGCACCATCACCAACGTCCAAAGCGGACTGTGCCTCAACGCCACCAGCAACAACAACGGCGCGGCAGTCACCGTCGCGACCTGCAACGGCAGCGCCGCCCAGCGCTGGGCCAAGGCCTAGCTGGGGGTCGGTGAAGGCGGCACCGGCGCGGCGTCCGCCTTCACCGGTTCTTCCGGCCTCCAGTGACGAAAACCGAAGGGACAACGATGTTCCACCAGCACAAAGGGGCGCGCCATGCTCGGTCGTAGAAGCATCATCGCCATGGCCGCCGCGAGCGCCGTGGCCTTCCTCGGCGCCGCCGGCATCGCGCTCGGCGGCACCACCCCCACCGGCCAGGCCGCGGGAACCGCGGGCTGCGGCAAGCCGCCGTCGTTGAGCAGCGGCCAGCACACCATCAACACCGGTGGCCAGAACCGCTCGTACATCCTGCGGGTGCCGGCCAACTACGACAACAACCGGCAGTACCGCCTGTTCGTCGGCCTGCACTGGCGGGGCGGGACGGCCAACGACGTCGACTCCGGCGGCACCGACGGCTACAACTGGTCGTACTACGGCCTGCGCAAGCTCGCCGACGCGGAGAACAACAGCACGATCTTCGTGGCGCCGCAGGGCAACGGCAACGGCTGGGCCAACCCCGGCGGCCAGGACCTGACGTTCATCGACGACATGCTCAGGCAGCTGGAAGGCGGGCTCTGCGTCGACACGACGCAGCGCTTCGCCGGTGGCTTCAGCTACGGCGGCGGCATGTCGTACGCGATCGCCTGTGCCCGCGCGAACGTCTTCCGCGCGGTCGTCGCCTACTCCGGCGCGGAGCTCAGCGGCTGCAGCGGCGGCAACGACCCCATCGCGTACATGGGTGTGCACGGCGTCACCGACAACGTGCTGAACATCGGTCTGGGCCGCGGTCTGCGGGACAGGTTCGTCCGCAACAACGGCTGCACCGCCCAGAACGCCCCGGAACCGGCGGCGGGCAGCCACACTCACATCATCACCAAGTACAGCGGCTGCAGGGCCGGGTACCCGGTGGTGTGGGCGGCGTTCGACGGCGGCCACACGCCGGGCCCGATCGACTCCGGTGGTGACGGCTGGCGCACCTGGACCTCCGGCGAGGTGTGGAAGTTCATCACGCAGTTCTCCGGCGGCACCGGCCCGACGACGACCACCACCCCGCCGCCGGCCTCGTTCCGGTTGCGCGGCGAGGCCTCCGGCCGCTGCCTGGACGTCAACGGCGCGGGTACCGCGAACGGCACCATGATGATCAGCTGGGACTGCCACAACAACGCCAACCAGCAGTTCACCACCGTCGGGCAGACCCTGCAGGTGACCGGCAAGTGCGTCGAGGTGCCCAACAACGCCGGTGCCGGCACCCAGGCCCGCATCTGGGACTGCAACGGCGGCGCCAACCAGAACTGGAACATCGCCACCAACGGCACCATCACCAACGTCCAAAGCGGACTGTGCCTCAACGCCACCAGCAACAACAACGGCGCCGCGGTCACCGTCGCGACCTGCAACGGCAGCGCGGCCCAGCGTTGGGCGAAGGCATGAGGCACACACTTCGCGGATTGGGGTGGCTGGTCGCCGTCCTCGCGCTGGTGCTCTCCGGTGTCGGCGTGGCCGACGCGAGCCCGACCTCCGGCTGCGGCAAGGCTCCGACGCTGCGCAACGGCAAGCTGACGATCCAGAGCGGCGGCAAGAGCCGGCAGTTCATCATCAGCATCCCGGACAACTACGACAACACCAAGCAGTACCGCCTGATCTTCGGGTTCCACTGGTACGGCGGCACGGCCGAGCAGGTGGCGGGCGGCGGCAGCGACGGTGACGTCTACGCCCACTACGGCCTGCGCCGGCTGGCCAACAACTCGGCGATCTTCGTGGCACCGCAGGGGCTCAACAACGGCTGGGCCAACTCCGGCGGCGAGGACGTCAAGTTCGTCGACGACATGATCAGCCGGATCGAAGGCGACCTCTGCGTCGACACCGGCCAGGTCTTCGCACTCGGCTTCAGCTACGGCGCCGGGATGAGCGTCGCGCTGGCGTGCGCCCGCCCGACGGTCTTCCGGGCGATCGTCTCCATCGCCGGCGGCGAGATCAGCGGCTGCGCGGGCGGCACCACGCCGGTGGCGTTCATGGGCATCCACGGCATCAGCGACAACATCGCCGGCGGCCGTGCCCTGCGCGACCGGTGGGTCCGCAACAACGGCTGCACCCCGCAGAACGCCCCGGAACCCGCGCGGGGCAGCAACACCCACATCACCACGTACTACTCCGGTTGCAAGGCCGGGTATCCGGTGGTGTGGGCACCGTTCGACGGTGGCCACCAACAAGGTCCGGTCGACGGGTGCGCGGGTTGCGAGAGCGGGGCCCGCAGCTGGGTCAAGTACGAGGTGTGGAAGTTCTTCACCGGCGAGACGCCCACGCCTCCGACCACGTTCCGCCTGCGCGGCGAGGCCTCCGGGCGGTGCCTGGACGTCAACGGGGCGGGCACGGCCAACGGCACTCAGATGATCAGCTGGGACTGCCACACCAACGCCAACCAGCAGTTCAGCGTTGTCGGGCAGACCCTGCAGGTCACGGGCAAGTGCGTGGAGGTACCGGCCAACGCCGGTGCCGGCACGCAGGCCCGCATCTGGGACTGCAACGGTGGTGCGAACCAGAACTGGAACATCGGCACCAACGGCACCATCACCAACGTCCAGAGCGGACTGTGCCTCAACGCCACCAGCACTGGTAACGGTGCGGCGGTGACGGTCGCGACCTGCAACGGCAGCGCGGCCCAGCGCTGGGCCAAGGCCTAGCGGGCTGAAGGGTGAAGGCGGCCGCCGGGCGCGGGGGCCGCCTTCACCGCTGTCCGCGCGGCTGTTGGGGCACGAAGCGCGGGTCGCCTTCACCACAGCCTCCAGGCCGCCCCCACCCTGCCGCCACGGCCCCCACCCGGAGCAGCGGACACGGCCACCACCGACAGCAGCACCAGCGCACCGGCGGGCCCGAGCACGGTCCACGGCGCCAGCTCCAGATAGGGCTGGTTCTCCGAGAGCAGACGCCCCCACTCCGGGGCAGGCGGCTGCGCACCCAGGCCGAGGAACCCCAGCGAGGCCAGCACGAGCACGGTGGTGGGCAGCCGCAGCACCGCGTTGCGCAGCACGGACGGCAGCACCGCGGGCAGCAGGCCGCGCCGCATCAGGTGCAGCCGCCCAGCACCCATCGAGCGCGCCACCCGCACGTGTCCGGTGGCCCGCTCCTGTTCGAGCAGCGCCGCGGCCTGGGCGGCGTGCGGGGTCCAGGCGACCAGGCTGACCGCGCACGCCGCGCCCCACACGGACGGTCCGGCCACGGCCGTTGTCAGCAACCCGACGAGGACGGCGGGCAGGATCGACACCACCTCGGTCAGTCCCTCGCCGCCGCGGCCGGCCATGCCGACCAACAGTCCGATGAGGACACTCACCGCGGTCACGGCCAGCGCGAGCGCCGTCGTGCGCAGGGCTCCGTGGCCGAGCCGGGCCAGCAGGTCGCGGCCGAGTGCGTCGGTGCCCAGCGGATGCGCGATCGACGGCGAGGCCAGGCGGGTGGCCATGTCCACGTGCAGCGGGTCGCGCAACAGCCCTGCCACCACCAGAACGAGCAGCACGAGCGCACAAGAACCGGCAACCCACCGGGTGAAGGGGTGCGGGCGCGACAGAACCGGCTCAAGGGCGGGCAGGGCGCCGTCGCGCAGCGCCGGGCCGAGCAGAGCACGGCGGGCGGCGCGGACGAGTGCGCCCGCGACGACGCCGAGCAGCACGAGCACCGATGCGGCGGTCTGCAGCAGCGGAAGGTCCCTGGCCAGGGCGGCGTCCAGGGCCAGGCGGCCGAGACCGGGCACGGTGAAGATCTTCTCCACCGCGACCGCGCCGCCGACGAGGGCCACCACGGTCGGCAGCAGTTGCGGCAGCACACCGGCCACCGCGCCGCGCAGGCCGTGCCGGGCGATGTGGCCGGGTGGCAGGCCGCAGGCGTGCCAGGTCCGCGCCCACGGCTGGGCGAGCACGGCCGGCAGGGCGCGGTCGAGCAGGCCGCCGATCACCGCGCCGGACGGCACGCCGAGGGCGAGCGACGGCAGCACCATCGACGCCGGTCCCTCCCAGCCGCCGGACGGGAACCACCGCAGCCACACGGCGAAGACCGTGGCGAGCAGGGAGGCCAGCAGGAACTTGGGCAACGCGGCCAGAAACGCGACCGCGGTGTCCGTGCGCGGCTGCGCCCCGTGCCGCAGGGTACGAGCGCAGAGCAGCGCCGCCACCACGACCGTGACGACCAGTGCGCCGAGCATCAGCGTGAACGACACCGCGAACGCGCTGAGCACCTCGGGCAGCACCGGGTGTCCCGACACCCACGACACGCCCGCGTCACCGTGCAGCAGTCCGCCCAGCCAGCGCAGCAGATGCGGCAACGGGCCCTGGTCCAGGCCCAGCTGCTCCCGCACGGCCGCGAGCTGCGCGGGGCTGGGGTCCTGGTCGGCGGACCGTGCGCGCAGCACCGCCAGGGCCGGGTCGGTGCCGGACAGCCACGGCAGCAGCGCGACGGCCGCCAGCACCCCGGCTCCCGCGACGACGCGACCGGCGACGACCGCCGCGCTCCCCCTCGCTGCCACTACTTCAGGCGGGTGCCGACGGTGATCAGCGAACGCTCGCGCGGGTCGAGCACCACGCCCTCGACGCGCGTGCTGATGCCCTGCACGACCTTTTCGTGCACCAGCGGCACGACGGCGTCCGTGCGCAGGATCTCCGCCTCGGCCCGCATGATCTTCTGCTGCCGCTGCGCGGTGCCGCTCTCCTGGGCGGCGGCCGCGATGGCCTGGTCGACCCCGCCGTCGCGCAGCCGCGCGATGTTGTAGACGCCATTGCCGGCGAAGTCGCTCGCGAGGAATGCGACCGCGTCACCGGTGTCGAGCAGCGTCACGCGCGAGAACACCAACGCGTCGTACTTGCCCGCGAGCAGGTCCGGCTCCATCTGCGTGTACTCGCGCACGTCCTGCTGCACCGTGAAACCGGCCTTCTCCAGCTGCTGCTGCAGCACCGTCGCGACCTCTGGCAGCTCGGCGCGGTTGGTGTAGGCGGCGAGGCGCAGCGTCCGGCCCTGGGTCTTCGCCCGCACGTCGGCGGCCGGCAGGGCCTGCGCCCGTCCGGTCACCGCGACCCGGTTGGCCGCCGCCCAGCCGACCGCGGGTCCGAACAGGCCCTGGGCGGGGTCGGCGAAGCCGCCGAAGACCGGGCCGACGACCGCGGAGCCGTCCACGGCGGCACGGGCGGACGCGCGCAACGACGGGTCGGCGAAGATCCCGTCCGCGGTGTTGAGCACCAGGCTGTCGGTCCGCACGGACGGCACGTCGTGCCGGGTGCCGTCGGCCAGCAGCTTCGCCTGGGAGGTCGGGATCCACTCGGCGACGTCGACCTCACCGGAGCGCACCGCGTTGGCCCTGGACGTGCCGTCGGCGATCCACGTCACGTCGATGCCGGCCAGCGCGGCCCGGCCGCCCCAGTAGCCGTCGAAGCGGTCGAGGGTGGCCGTGCTCTTGCCGTTGAGCTTCGTGATCTTGAACGGGCCGGTGCCCGTGCCGACCGGGCTGACCGTGCCGTCCGGCGCGTACGCCTTCGCCGCGAGCACGCCCAGCGCTGGGCTGGCCAGCCGCAACGGCAGCACCGGATCGGGTGTGTTCGTGCTGATCGTGACGGTGTCCGCGTCCTCGGCCCGCGCGGTCAGCGTCACGTCGCTCAGCACACGGGGCTTGACCTTCGCCGCCGCCGCGTGCCCTAGCGCGGCGACGACGGCGTCGGCGGTGACCTCGGTACCGTCGTGGAAGGTGGCCTTGCGCAGCTCGAAGGTCCAGGTCGCGTCGTCCTTGCGAGCCCACGACCGAGCCAGCGCGGGCGCGGCGGCGCCATTGGCGTCCAGCGCCGTGAGCCCCTCCGCCACCGAAAGCTTGCCCAGCACGGTGGCGTCGTTGCCCAATGGCGACAACGCCTGCGCCGGCGGCACCGCGAGCGCGACCCGCAACCGGCCGGACGATCCGGCCTCCGCGCCGCCGGAGACGAAACATCCGGTCAGCAACGGGGTGAGGGCGAGCAGGGCGCAGAGGCCCGTGAGGGGGCGGCGGAAGTGGTGCATGGCCGTCACCTTATGAGGCAAGCCTAACCAATACAGGCCACAGTGGTTGAAATCTCAATGATCGTCGGGCCGATCGTCTCGGCTTCCAGCCGAACGTCTCGACCGCACCCGAGCCGTGAACTCCGTCGCCCGGCGACGTCGTAGTCACGGGCAGTTGTCCAAGCAGGAGAAGGGAAACGACGATGAGGCACGCGCCACCGGCACGACGGAACACCGGCCTCCTGCGGCTCGCCCTGGTGTTGCTGGCGATCGGAGCGTGCGTGTTCGCGGCCTACCGGCTCGCCGCCCCCGAGGCGAGCGCCAAGGCGGGGGACTGCGTCGCGATGGCGTTCGCCGGCGACGGCACCGGCCAGGCCACGACGGCCACCTGCGACAGCGAGAAGTCGACGTTCCGGGTGGGCAAGGTGCTCACCCGCCGCGGCGAGAACTGCCCGGACGGCCACGACGAGTACACGGTGCTGGTCGACGCGAAGGCCGGCACGCTGTGCCTGCTGCCGCACCTGGTCAAGGGTTCCTGCTACCGGCCGGGTCTCCCCGAGCACAGCTGGTACCGGGCGCCGTGCACGGGAGAGGGCGGCATCAAGGTCACCGAGGTGCTGGCCGGCACCACCGACCACAGCCACTGCCCCGCGCGCACGGAGGCCATGTCCTACGAGGAGCCGCGCATCACCTACTGCTACACCAACGCCGACTTCTGACCACTCAGGACCTCAGCGCGTGCGCGAGCTCCTCGATGGCGTCCGGCCCGGTGCGGCAGCAACCGCCCACCATCCGCGCGCCGCCGCCGACCCACTCCCCCGCCAGCGCGGCGAACCCGGTGCCGGCACCGCTCCACGACCGGCCGCGCGCGTCCCACTGCTCACCGCTGTTCGGGTAGACCACGACCGGCAGCCCGGTCACCCGGCGCGCCACCTCGACCGCGTTGGCGACGTCCTCCGGCGCGCAGCAGTTGACGCCGACGGCGATCACCTCGCCCACCCCCGCCGCGACCGCGAACGCCTCGTCGAGCGGCTGGCCCGCGCAGGTCCGGTCGCCGCGGACGCTGTAGGAGAGCCAGGCCGGCACTCCGCTGCCGCGCACCACCTCCAGCACCGCCGCGGCCTCGTCGGCGTCCGGGATCGTCTCGACCGCGAGCACGTCCGGCCCAGCCACGGACAGGGCCTCGATCCGGGGCCGGTGGAACGCCACGAGCTCCTGATGGGAGAGCCCGTAGCGGCCGCGGTACTCCGAGCCGTCGGCGAGCATCGCCCCGTACGGCCCGACCGACGCGGCGACCCAGCGCTCACCGTCCACATCGGACGCGGCCGAGCGGGCGAGCGCCACGCTGGACCGGAGCAGGCGGGTGGTCTCGGCGGCGTCGAGGCCGCGACGGGCGAAGCCCTCGTAGGTCGCCTGGTAGCTCGCGGTGATGGCGACGTCGGCGCCCGCCTCGTAGTAGGCCAGGTGGGCCGCGCGCAC
Organism: Lentzea sp. NPDC004789; assembly: GCF_053601075.1. Taxonomy (NCBI): domain Bacteria; kingdom Bacillati; phylum Actinomycetota; class Actinomycetes; order Pseudonocardiales; family Pseudonocardiaceae; genus Lentzea; species Lentzea sp. NPDC004789. The sequence goes on from NZ_JBSGBE010000023.1 coordinate 146,723, forward strand.
CGCGTCCGGGTCACCGATCAGCAACCGGGCCGACCACAGCTCGTCGGAGAGGTCGTGCCCGGCGAGCTCCAGCGCCGTCGACATCCCGCCGTCCAGCACGACCACGTTGCGAGCCAAAGAATCTGCCAGCGTCACCGGGAGATCCTACAAAAGGTGTGGTGGAGGAGTGCGTGACAGTCTCTCCGCCGAAATCCTCACGCACTCCTCCGGGACGGCCGCGGGACGACGCCTTTTCGTGCGGGCCGCATTTCCGCACGCCCCGGACGCCGTCCGCGATCGCCCAGCCGGTCTCCCGGGTCAGCCCGACGCTCGGTGCGCCGGGTCCGGGGTGCTCGCGCGCCGCGACAGGCGGGGCGGCAGCAGCATCAGCGGCGGCGGTTGCTTGCCGTCGAGCTTGGCCACCAGCAGGTCCACCGCGTGCCTGCCGAGCTCCTCCGCCGGCAGGCGCACCGAGGTGAGCGGTGGCGACATCTGCTCGGCCAGCTCGTCGGGACAGATCGCCACCACGGCGACGTCACCGGGCACCTGACGGCCGGCCGCGCGCAGGCACGCGGTGATCCAGCCGAGCGCCGCCTCGTTGTGCACGACCAGCGCGGTCATCGACGGGTGCGCGCGGATCAGGCCCTTGACCGCGCGCAGCACGGAGTCGTGGTCGTCCTCGACGGACAGTGCCGTCGCGGCCACTCCCCTGCGCATCGCGGCGGCGCTGAAGCCGTTCATCGTGCGGTGGGCGAACCCGCTGCTGCGCCGGTAGACCGCGCTCGGCGCGCCGAGGAAGCCGATCGAGCGGTGGCCCAGGTCGGCGAGGTGGTCGACGCACTTCGCGCCCGCCGCCTCGAAGTCCAGATCGACGCAGGTGAGCCCCCTGGCCGCGGCGGGATGTCCGATCAGGACGGACGGTTTGGACAGTTGCCGCAGCAACGGCACCCGGTCGTCGTCCATCTCCACGTCCATCACCAGGAAACCGTCGACCTGGGCGCTGTTCGCGGCCCTGCGCAGGCCGGCCGCGCCGTCGTCCGCGGTCAGCAGCAGCAGGTCCATGTCGTAGCGGCGCGCGGTCGTGACCGCGGCGGTGACGAACCGCATCACCGCGGGCAGGTGGGTGCCCGCGCGCAACGGCAGGACCAGGCCGATCACGTTGGTCCGGCTGGTGGTGAGCACGCGGTCGGCCACGTGCGGCTGGTAGCCCAGCGCCCTTATGCTCTCCCGGACCCTCGACTTCGTGTCCGCGGAGATCGACCGCTTGCCCGTGAGCACGTAGGAGACGGTGCTCGGGGCGACTCCCGCATGCCTCGCGACATCCGCGATCGTGACCACACCGACCTCCTTTCACATTCACTCGCGTTGAGCGTTCCGCAACCATAGGGAGCGCTCGCAGATGACATCAAGAGCCATGTTCGCGTTAACATTGCACTCGGTCAGTGGTCCAGACGAATATTTTCCGTCTGGAAAGTTGCCTGTGTGGGCACGCTCACAACGTCCCCGTTCGTCCAATGGCGATCGATGCGGGCGTAGGTCCCCGGCGTGACCAGGCTCGACGCCACGCCGTTCACCCGCAGCCGGGCGCCCACCAGGTGGGACGGCACGCGCACCCGCAGATCGATCCGGCCGGACCCGCCGATCGTCAGCTTGATCGACTCAGGTGACGACGGCTCCTGCCGCACCGTGATCCCCCGTCCCGCCCAAGTCAGCACGGACGGGACGAACAGGTTGACGTACAGCGCGGACCCGGCGTGGAAGTAGATGCTGTCGCCGTGCCGGGTGCCGGCCTCCAGACCGGTGCCGTGGCAGCACGTGAAGTCGTCGGCGTCCTGGACGGCCACCAGGTGCAGCGCCTTCTCGTAGTGGTCGAAGTACCTCGCCCGGCCGGGATCGGCGCGGAAGAGCTCCCGGGCGAGCCTGAGCACGTTGTAGGTCTCGCACAGATGGTCGGAGCGCTCCGCCGTCCGCCAGAAGTCCAGCGCGACGTCGCGGTAGCGGGCCGCGCCCGTGGCGTGGTAGGCCCGGATCGCGCCCAGCGCCGTGAAGCTGCTGACGTGGTCGGACTCGAAGTACCGCGCCGTGATCAGGTGCGCCGGGTCGCCGGTGAGCTGGTAGAGGTCGGTGAGCACCTCGTGCATCCCGCCGGGCTCGGTGGCGAGCACCTCCCGCCGCACCGCGGGCGGCAGCCTGCCGATGCGCCACGCCGCCCAGGCCGCCATCCTGGTGACGACGGTCAACGCCTGCGCGTTGCCGAGCAGCCGGTGCACGTCGAGCAGTCCCGCCATGATCCGGTGCAGGGTGCGGTAGGGCGCGCGGACGGGCTGGCGCGCTTCCGCCGCGCCGAGGAAGCCCTCCGGGAACGCCGACAGGTACCCGGTGCTGTAGCCGGCGATCCTGGCCCGGTCCTGGCACAGCGCGAGCTGCTCGACCAGGTAGTTCGCCCGCACCGAGAACATGTGGTCGCCGGTGGTCGCGAACGCCTGCGCCAGCGCGGACAGCACGTGTCCGGCCGACTGGCCGCGCAGCTGCGAGCCGGGCGCCTCCCACCCTCGGCACGGGACCACCCCGGACGGCAGGCCGACGTTGCGGCGGAACGTGTGCAGCAACCGGTCGGGGTCGAGCAGCCTCAGCCGGGCGTGCGCGCGGGACGCGTTGTCCCGCAACGGTCCTGGCAACAACGCCACCGCGCCGAGCGGGAACGGCTCCGCCGACACGCCGAAGTCCGCACGGGCCGCGGCGATGTGGGGAAGAACGACCTCTTGCATGGTGCACGACCTTTTTCGAATACGAGACGAGGGGCTCCCGCGCGAGCGGGATTTCGCGCGGGAGCCGATTCAGGGCAGCCTCGTCGTCACAGCGCCGGGTAGGCGTTGCGCATGAGCTCCTGGAACTGCGCGGAGAACCACTTGCCCGACAGCGGGGCGTCCGGCAGCGCACCCGACATGTTGTTGCCGTTGCGGATGTTGCCGGTGTAGGTCGGGTCGCACATCTTGTCGGCGCCCTTGCCCTCGTTGTTCGGGATCTCCTTGCTCGCACCGTCGGACTCGCCCGGCGGCTTCATCCACACGTAGGCGTCGATGCCCGCCGCGGGCGCCGCCTTCGGCCGCTCGCCGAGCCCGGCACCGGACTGGTTGCACCAGTTGCCGGTGTGGATGCGCCGGTCGAGCTTGCCGCCGTTGACGTACGCGTCCACGCTCGTCTTCGGACCGGGACCCGTCGGACGCGCGGCACCGCCCCAGCCGTTGCGGCTGGTGTCGATCAGCATGCCGACGTTCGAGTCGAAGCCCGCCTGGATCGCGCGCTGCCGGAACGCCTGCGCGTACGACAGCTCGTCGACGTAGCGGTTCCAGTCCACCCACTTCGACTGGCGCACGGACGTGCCGTTCACCGTGTCGTCGATGGTGAAGTACGGCTCGTGCAACGCGCCGTAGTTCGCGGTGTTGGCGATGAAGCCCACCACGTTCGACTTGGTGCTGCCGGACGCGTTGGCCGCCTGGAACAGCAGCTCGGCCGTCGCGCCGAAGTTGTCGTCCCAGCCGATCCAGCCGTGGTGGCCGATGTCGAGGTAGTTGTAGACGTTCGGGACCGCGCCGAGCTTGGCGAGCGCGTAGCCGACACCGGTGATGTAGTTGCCGTTGCTCTTCATCACGTCGCACGCCGGCACAGCGGTGTTGCGCGGCGTCACGTTGGTGACCAGGTTCGGCAGCGAGTCGATCTCCACCGTCGTGACGATCCGCAGGTTCTTGTACGCCGGCTTGGCGAAGATCGCCGCGATCGGGTCGATGTACTCGGTCTTGTAGCGGTCGATCTCGGTGGGCTTGAGCTCACCGTTGGACGCGAGCGCCGAGCAGTCGCGACCGGGCAGGTTGTAGATCACGAACTGGATCACGAGCGGTGAGCCCGCCGCCTGGCGCACCGCCTCGTCCAGGTGTCCCTCGATGCCACGGCCGTCGACCGTGCCGGTGATCGCCGCGATGCGGTCGATCCACACGCCGGTCGGCTGGTTCGCGACCCTGCTGCCACCGGGCTCGGCCGCCGCCTTGGCCGACCAGTCCGGGTTGACGTACATCTTCGCGCCCGCGTACGGGTTGTCGACGCGCGTGCCGGGGTTCGGGTTGCCCGACGTCGTCGTGGTCGTCGTGGTCGTCGTGGTCGTGGTGGTGGTCGTCGTCGTGCTCGTCGGCGGCTGCCCGGTGCACACCGTGCCGTTCAACGTGAACGTCGTCGGGTTGGCGTTGGTGCTGCCGGTGTAGCTGCCGTTGAAGCCGATGTCGATGGACGCACCGCTGCCCAGGCTGCCGTTCCACGACGCGTTGGTCGCCGTGACGTCCGCGCCCGACTGCGACCAGGTCGCACTCCAGCCCTGCGTGACGCGCTGGCTGCCGGGGAAGCTGAACTTGAGCGTCCAGGACGACACCGCGTCACCCAGGTTGGTGATCTTCACCGCCGCGCCGAAGCCTCCGCCGCCCCAGTTGTTCGCCGTGTAGTCCACACGGCAGCCAGGTGCGGCGCCCGCGGGTGCGCTGAGCGCGAGCCCGGTCGTCGCGACGGCGGTGGCGACCACGGCTCCCGCCGCGGCCCACCGCCTCTGTCCGTTGAGCCTCATTGCCACGGATCTCCTGTCTTTCAATGGTGTTTGATCTCGACGAACGAGCACGCGGCCGGCGTGCACTCCAGTCGCTTCAGGCCGAGGTACTCCATGCCGTCCGAACCGGTGAGCGCGAACCCGTCGCCGAACACGAGGTCCGGGTCGCCCCGGACCTCGCCTCGTGCCAGTGCGTCGTGCCAGGCCTCCGCCAGACCCGGCCGGAGCACCAGCAGCCCCAGCCGTTCGTAGGGCGGTTTCACACACGTGGCCCAGTCGGCGATGAACGGCCCGTAGACCTTCGACCGCACCGGACCGGCGAACGCGGCGAAGTCCTCGCCTTTGCGGACTTCGGTGCACTCGCCGGTGACCTCGTTGAGCCAGGAGGCGATCCCGTCGACCCCCTTGGCCGGGTCCGGGGCCGGTGCGGCGTGTCCGACGACGATGACGAACACGACCGCACCGACCACGAAGAGGGCGAGGAGGACCCTCATCACGGAATGGCGCAAGACACGCCGTTGAGCGTGAAGTTCACCGGATCCGTGACCGAACCGGACGTCGTCGCGTTGAACCCGAACTCCACCGTGCCGCCGGCGGAGATGTCGGCGTTGTACGACGCCCCCTTGGCCGTGGCCTTGCCGCCCGCGACGGTGATCGTGGACGACCACGCCGAGGAGAGCTGCTGCCCGCTGGGGAAGTCCCAGACGAGCTGCCACGCGCGCACCGCTTCCGCGCTGCTGTTGGCGATCTTCACGTTCGCCGTGAAGCCACCGTTCCAGGTGCTCGGCTTGGTGTAGGTCACCGTGCACGCGCCCGGACCGCTGCCCGTCCGCACCGTGAGGCCCGCCGACGACGGTGAGACGTTGCCCGCCGCGTCGACCGCGACCACGCGGAAGGTGTACTCGGTGTCCGCGGTCAGGCTCCTGATCGTGGCCGAGTTCGTCGCCGAGGTGGCGACCACCTGGTCACCGCGGTAGACGCGGTACTCCGACACGCCGAAGTTGTCCGTCGACGCCGCCCAGTCCAGCCGCACGGAGCTGCCGGTGATGGAGGACGCGACCGGCGTGCCGGGCGCGGTGGGCGGCTGCGTGTCCGGCACGCCGCCGCCGAACACGACGTCCGAGCAGCTGTAGAACGCCTCCGGGCTGTCCGAGCGCTGCCACAGCGAGAAGATGATGTGGCGCCCGGACTTGTTGGGCAGCTTGGCCTGCCAGCTGTACTCGCCGTTGCCCAGCGGCGGGTTCGTCACCTTGTCGAACGGGGCCGGCTCCAGGTCCGACCACTTGAGCGGCTTCGTCACGTCGAAGCCGTCCTTGGTGACGTATTGCTCCCACGTGCCGGGGTGCGGTGCCCAGGCGTTGTACCGCAACGTGACCGTGGCGTTCGCGGTCAGCTGCGTGGCAGGCCAGTCGGCCCGCGCCTGGTTGTAGGCGTCGTACTTCGTGGCCGGGCCGCACAGGTGACCGTCGGCGATGATGTCCCGGCTCCGCCCGCCCGCGTTGCTGAGCAGGTTGCCGTACCAGTCCCACAGCGGTTGCTTGCCGCCGAGCGCGACCGCCTGGACGCACGCGGGGTTGGTGGGCTGCAGGTCACCGCCACCGCTGCCGGCCCGTCCGTCCAGGTAGCAGGCGTAGGTGCGGCTCGCGGGCCAGACCATCGACCCGTGGGCGAGCGCCGTTCCACCGGTCTGCACGAGCACCGCGCCGGTGGTGGCCGCGACGAGCAAGAGCGCTGCTATGCGTTTTCTCATCTCGGTACTCCTCACCCGTAGATCTCTGCGTGCAGCGAGAACGCCGTGGCGATCTCGGTCTGCGCCCAGAAGCGGTGATAGGTGAACTCCGGCGCCGGGCCACCGTCCAGATAGGCCTGGACCTTCGGCCACTGCGGGTCGTTGCGGAACATCGACCTCATCGACAGGAAGCTCGCGCCCTGCTTGATCTGGTCGCCGTTCGGCATCTTCCCGGTCCAGCCCGGCGGCACGTACGGGCCTTCACCGGTGCTGGAGTTGTAGACGTCGTCGAACCGGTTGTAGTCCGTGCGGACCTCCGGCGTCGCGATGCCGATGCTGTCCTGGTGCGCGAGCAACCCGGTCAGCAGTGCCTCACCCGTGGTCTTGGCCTGGGCGTTGCCCGACTTGGCCGCGTAGTTCAGCAGCACCTTGGCGTACGACGCGGCCACGCCGACGTCCTGGTTGCGGTTGAGGACCTGCACCCGCAGGTTGGCGTTCGCACCGGGGTTGGTGGCGTTCCACGTGTCCGGAGCGCCCGACCACCCGAGGTCCGCGGGGATCTGGAAGTTCGCGCCGGTGGTGGTGTTCGCGATCGCCCACGGCACCCACTTGTCCAGGATCCTCTTCGCCCGGGCGTCACCGGTCAGCCGGTACAGCGACGCGGTGCGCTCCAGACCCCACACCTGGAAGCCGAACCACCGGTTCGAGGGCGGGTCGTGCCACACCGGCTGCGGGTCGTAGTACATGCCGTAGAACGTCGGCGTGCCGGCGGGAGGCGCGCTGTACGAGCCGTCCCAGCTGTTCGTGACACCGCCGGCGATCGCTCCGTCGGCGGACTGCAGCCACTGCAGCAGCTCCAGCTGCCGGTCGAGGCTCTTCGCCCAGTCCTGCTGTCCGGTGGCGGACAACGGCTTGAGCGCGGGCACGTTCGACAACGCGTAGGCCGCCAGCGGGTTCTGGTAGCCCTCGTGCGAGGCACCGTCACCGATGCGCCAGGCCCAGCCGGCCGACGTGTCGTACGCGCCGCCCCAGGCGTAGTACCAGGACAGCAGGTAGTGGTCGCTGTCCTTGCCGGTGCCCGCGGGGCACGACGGGCTGCTGCAGTTGCCGATCTTCTTGAAGTACTTGTCGAACATGGCGTACCTCAGGTAGTCGCCCATCTTCGCGGCCTTGGCGACCTCGGGCGCGATCTGCGACTGCTTGCCCTGCGCGGTCGCCCAGTTCTGCGCGAGCAGCGCGACCTGCACGGCGCGGGCGTCCGCGTCCGGCGCGTCGGTGTACTTCCACTGCTTGGCGTAGGACGAGTCCTTGGTGAACAGGTCCAGGTAACCGTTGGGGCCACCGAACTTGAACGTGTCGCAGGAGGGCTGCGGGATGGTCTCCCACACCGACTCCGACGAACCGCGCTGGTAGGTGTTGATGTACGCGGGCGCCGTGGTGCCGTCACCGCAGTGGCCGAAGCCGTAGGTGTTGTCGACGTCGAGCAGCCAGTGCATGCCGTAGATGTCGGAGTTGCCGTACGCGGCCTTCAGCTCGGACGCGATCGGGTCCTGGCCGACGGAAACGCCCGAGTCAAGCACCGCCGGGTAGCGGTCCATCCGCGGGTGCTCCGGCGCGTAGGTCGCCGGCTTCGAGGCGTTGTACGAGCTGTTGGTCGGCTGGTCGGCCTGCGACGGGATGATGAACTTCTCCATCGACGCCCAGGCGGACTTGAACGGCGCCCAGTCACCGGTGACGCGACCGTAGCTCGCCTCCAGCCACAGGTAGTAGCTGAACGCCTCGGACGTCGTCTGGTGCCCGTGGTCCGGTGCCTCGACCATCAGCGTCTCGACCGAGTGGTACGGCACGAGAAGGTCGCCGAACTTGCGGAAGTAACCGCTCGCCGGGTCCTTCATCTTGTTGTACTGGTCGAGGAACGCCTTGTTGAAGTCCGAAGTGGACGGATCGATCTCCTTGACCGTCACGGTCGCCGGGCTGTAGCCGGTCGCCGACGCGGTGAACGTCGCGGTCGCGAGGTCGCCGCCGTTGGCCGCCGAGGCCACCGTCACGGTCTGCTTGGCCGCGCTGGTGAACGTGAGCGTCGCCGGCGTCGCGGTCAGGTCCGCGCTGCCGGTGCGGGCGATCGTGACGGTGACGGGCCCGCTCGGCGCCGTGGCCAGGGAGACGTCGAAGGTCGCCGACTGGCCCTGCTTGACCGAGACCGTGCTCGGTGACGCGAGCACCGCGGGCCCGGAGAGCACCTTGACCATCGCGGGTGCGGACACCGCGGTGGCGCCGCGGTTGTCGGTCGCCCGTGCGGTGATGCTGTGGTCACCGGCCGCCGCCGAGGTCCACGTGCCGGTGTACGGCGCGGACGTGTCGGTCGAGATCAGCTGGTCGCCGTCGTAGAAGTCGACCTTGGTCACCGTGCCGTCGGAGTCCGCCGCGGTCGCCGCCAGCGGGATCTGCGCGGGCAGCGTGTAGGTGCTGCCGTTCGCGGGCGCGGTCAGCGAGACCGTCGGGGGCTTGTTGGGGCCGGTGCAGGACACGCCGTTCACCGCGAAGTCCGTCGGTGGCCGGTTGGTGGCGCCCTTGCTGCCGTTGAAGCCGACCTGCGCCGTGCCGCCGGCCGGGAGCGTGCGCGCCCAGTCCGGGCCGGTCACGGTGACGACCGCGCCGTTCTGCGTGAAGGTGCCGTTCCAGCCCTGAGTGACGCGTTGCCCGTCCGGGAACGTCCAGGTCAGGTTCCAGGTGTTCAGCGTGTCGCCGTCGTTGCGGATCGAAACGCTGGCGCCGAATCCGTTGTTCCACTCGTTCGTGATCGAATAAGTGACGGTGCAGGCGACCGCTGCGGGGGCCGCCATCGCGGGTACCCCTCCGATCACCATCACCGCCGCAGCCATCAATGCCGTTGTTCGTCGAGTCATGCCGCCGCCCTCTCGACAACTGGGAGCGCTCCCAGAGTTCACGGCACTGTAACGCGAGCCACATCGCGTACTGGCCCCCCGGTGCAGTCGGTGCTGCATCGGAAAGCCCTTGCCGCTGCGCCACTCGGCACAACAACCGTTCGTCTGCCAGATTCCCTTACTGCTCCCTTCGAGTGGAATTCTGGGAGCGGTCCCAGAGCGTCGGAGTGATCAGCCGCGGCCCGCTCCTGCAGGAAGGCTCTTCACCGACCCGCCGTGGTCACCCCGTTCCCAAGTTGACGAAATGGTTGTTCCGCGGCGTTCGCGAAGTAGTCACTTCCGACCAGTACGCCTGCTCCAACGGTGGCGGAGGCACCGTCCGCCGTCACACCGCCGTAACCGCACGCGGCGCGGTGGCGAAAATCAGTGCTGCGCGTTTCAGAAAACCAGCCCACAACAATCCGGTCAACAATTCGAGAGCGTTCGAGTCGAACAATCGAAAATAGTTGACAGCAAAATCGCCGACCCTACGATCGAATTACCGCCGCGCATCCCGGCAAGCGGAGCGCACATGAAGAAACTGGCATCAGTGGTGCTGGCCGCGGTGTTGACCGCGTTTCTCGCACCTCAGGCACAAGCGGCAGGCAGCACTTTCCCGAACCCGACGGGCACCAGGCCGGTCGGCGCGACCATCAAGGTACCCGCGGGCATCTACGACGGTGGCCTGCAACGGTTCTACGGCACCGGCAACCTGGGTTCGGGCGGCCAGAACGAGAACCAGGACCCGATCTTCCAGCTGGCCGACGGCGTGACGCTGAAGAACGTCGTGCTCGGCGCCCCGGCGGCGGACGGCGTCCACTGCCTCGGCACCTGCACGCTCACCAACGTGTGGTGGGAGGACGTCGGCGAGGACGCGGCCACGTTCAAGGGGACGTCGTCGTCGCAGACCATGACCATCAACGGCGGTGGCGCGCGCAAGGCCGCCGACAAGGTGTTCCAGCACAACGGGCCGGGCACGATGATCATCCGCAACTTCCAGGTGGACGACTTCGGCAAGCTCTACCGGTCCTGCGGCAACTGCAAGACCCAGCACCGGCGCAACGTCGTGCTGGAGAACATCACCGCGTTCTCCCCCGGCAAGGCCGTCGTCGGCATCAACACCAACTACGGCGACACCGCGCGGTTCTCGAAGATCACGATCGTCGGCGACGGCCAGCGGAAGATCGCGATCTGCGACAAGTACCAGGGCGTCACCAGCGGTGAGCCGAAGAAGATCGGCACCGGCCCGGACGGCACGAACTGCCTCTACAAGTCCTCGGACATCACCTACCGCTAGCCCCGCACCGCGAGAAGCCCCGGCACCCGCCGGGGCTTCTCCGCTGCCCCGGATTCAGGCGCGTGGTTCGCGCATCGCGGGCACGAGGGCGAGGGCCGGCAGCAACAGCAGCGGCACGACCAGCAGCGCGCGCAGGACACCCACGTGGTCGCCGAGCAGGCCGACCAGCGGCGGTCCCGCGAGGAACGCGGTGTACCCGATGACGGCGACCACGCTGACCCTGGCGGCCGCCCGGGCCGGATCGTCCGCGGCAGCGCTCATGCCGACGGGAAAGCCCAGCGCGGTGCCGAGTCCCCACACAGCGACCCCGGCGACCGCCACGACCGGCGACCCGCCGAAGACCGCGAGCGCCACCCCGGCCGCGGCCAGCAGCATCGTGCCGATCAGCACCGGCACGCGTCCCCACCGGTCCAGCGCGATCGTGCCGAAGATCCGGCCGCACGTCATGGTCGTCACGAACACGCCGAACACCACCGCACCCGTCGCGGGGTCGAACGCGTAGCCGTCGACGAACGCCACCGCCACCCAGTCGTTCGCGGTGCCCTCGGTGAACGCCAGCACCAGCACCAGCAGCCCGATCAGCAACGTGCGAGGTTCCCGCCAGGCCGCCAGCACCCCGCTGCCGCGCCCCTTCTCCGCCTCCCCGGCGAACCGGTAGGCGCGCGCCGCGACGAACGTGCCCGCGGCGACCACCACCGCCACGCCCACCAGGTGCGCGGTCACCGGCAGCGTCACCCACGCCACCAGCGACGCGAGCCCGGCCGCGGCGACGGTGCCCAGGCTCCACATCGCATGGAACCGCGGCATGACCGTGCGCCCGAGCACCCGTTCCACCTCGGCGGCCTCCACGTTCATGGCGACGTCGCAGGTGCCAGACCCGTACCCCAGCACGAAGATCCCGATCGCCGTCAGCGCGACCGACGGCACCGCGCCGATCCCGAAGCCCGCCACCGCGAGGCCGGCGGAGACCGCCGTGACCGACGCGCACACCGTGCGCTTGGGCCCGAGCCGGTGCGTGACCTCGCCCGCGGTCAGCATCGCGAGGAACGCGCCCGCGGACATGAACAACAGCAACAGTCCCAGCGCACCGGGCGACAGCCCGAGCGCATCACGGGCGACGGGCACCCGGGCGAACCACGTCGCCACTGCGACACCGTTGAGCCCGAACGTGACCCCGACCCCCGCTGCGGCGGCCCGGACCTGCCCGCGCGGCGCTGTGACCGTCATCCGTTCCCCTTTCTCGATCCCGATCCGTCGAGTACATACATGGAAGCGCTTCCACGGCAATACTGCTGAGATGACGGGAGCGACACTCGACGACGTGGCGCGGGCCGCAGGCGTGTCCCGTGCGACCGCCTCGCGCGTGATCACCGGACACGGCCCTGCCTCACCCCAGACGCGCGCCCGAGTGGCGGCGGCCGTGGCCGCACTCGGCTACGTTCCTGACGCCGCCGCTCGCGCCCTGGTGACCCGCACGGGCACACGACTGGCCATCGCCGTGATCGGCCACACCGCCGCCGTGCTCGACGACCCTTACGTGGGCCGCGTCCTGACCACGGCCGCACACGTGTCGGCCGCGCGCGAGGTGGGCGTGTCACTGCACTGGTTACCCCTGAACGACCCCGGTTCACTCGGCCGGCTCGCCGAGACCCGCGGCCTGGGCGGCCTGGTGGTCGTCAACCCGACCCGCCCGGCGCTGGACACCGTTCCCCGCTCACTGCGCGGCCGGGTCGCCGCGATCGGCGTCGGCACCCGCGACGTGCCGTCGTTCGACGTGGACAACCGCACCGGCACCGACGGCGTGGTCCGGCACCTCGTGACCACCGGCCGCCGCCACATCGCGATGGTCACCGGCCCGTCCTGGCTGCCCTGCGGCGACCGCGCCGTCGAGGCCTACCGGCGCGTGATGCTCTCGTGCGGCGCCGAGACCAGGGTCGTCCCGGGCAACTTCACGGCGGCCCGCGGCGCCGAGGCCGCCGTCGAGATCATGGCGCGGTGGCCCGACACCGACGCGGTGTTCGCGTTGAGCGACCTCACGGCGTTGGGTGTCCTGGACGGCCTGCACGCGCTGGGCGTGCGCGTGCCCGGCGACGTGGCGGTGGCGGGGTTCGACGACATCGCCTTCGCGTGTCTGAGCCGGCCGGCGCTCACCACGTCGACGCATCCGGTGGAGGAGATCGCCGAGGCGGCGGCGCGGGCCGTGCTCGACCGCGGACGGGTGGAACGGGCGACGTTCTACCCGTCACGGCTGGTGGTGCGGGAGAGCGCCTGATCACTCCACCGTGCAGGACTGGCCGTTGAGCGAGAACGCGTCCGACGCGACGTTCTCCCCCTCACCGCCGTGGTGCGGGAGAACGCCCGATCACTCCACCGTGCACGACTGACCGTTGAGCGAGAACGCGTTCGGCGCCCCGTTGCCCCACGACATGTTGCCGTTGAAGCCGACGGTCACCGTGGCACCGGGAGCGATCTGCCCGTTGTAGGAGGCGTTGCTCGCGTCGACGGTGGCGCCGGACTGGCGCGGCGTCGCGTTCCACATCTCCCGGATGGACTGCCCGTTGGGGAAGCTCCACCGCACCGTCCACCCGTTGATCGTCGCCCCGCCGGTGTTCCGCACGGTCATGTTGACCTGGAACCCGCCCGGCCACTCGTTGGTGACCCGGTACGCGACCGCGCAAACGCGCGCGGGCGGACGCGGCACCGTGGTGGTCGTCGTCGGCGCGGGACGGGGCGGGGTGGTCGTGGGTGCCGGGCGAGGAGGCGATGTCGTGCCACCGGGAGCGGGCGGGTTCGGCGCCGGCTGGTTCGGCTGGCCCGGCTGGTGCGGCGGCAGCTGAGGTGTCGGCGTCGAAGGCTGTGCGAGGTCGAGGCCCTCGCAGGGCGGGCCCCACAGCCCGCGGTTGGCGGCGGCGGCCTCGCTCTCGGCGGTCATGAGCGGGCCGCCGTCGATGCCCTGCGACCGGAGGACACCGCGCTGCACGGCCAGCAGCGCGTAGTCGGTGCCGTCCTCCAGCACCAGGTTCACCTCACCGGACAGGAACGTGGTGATCCGGACGGTGCTGGCGAGCAGGGTGGTGCGGGCGAAGTCCAGCGCGCTCGCCTCCCAGCAGGCGGCCGGTGGTGCCAGCTGGGCGACGCGCACCTTGGTGCCGTCGGCGAGTTCGACCGTGCGGGCGTCGATGACATCCCGCACGAACTGCAGCACGCCCTGGGCCGGCCCCTCCTGGTTGATCAGCGAGGGCGGTTTCCAGGGCGTGCGTGTGGTCGGCGCGGGTGCCGGCGGTTGTGCCGTGCACGCTCCGGTGAGCAGGACCAAGACCACGAGCAAGTTCTTGCGCGCCACCACTACCCCTATTGTCGTTTAAACATCAACAACACTAGAGGTCGGTCGTTGGGATTCAATCGACCGTTCGGAGTGGACTATTTGCTCGGAACGGCGGACCAGCGCTGGTTGGGGCCGGAAGTGGCTTGGTACAAGCCGATCTTGGCACCGTCCTCACGCGACTCGCCGTTCACGTCGAGCAGGGTTCCCGTTTGCGCGTTGACGAACGTCCACGTCCCGTCGCCGGTCGAGGACAGCACCCAGCGCGCGGCCGGGCTGTCGGAGGACGTCAGCACCGCGTCTCCGGACACCGCGGCGATGCGCTGGCCGGTCGAGGCGTTGACCACGGAGAACTGCGCGCGGCTGTCGTAGCCACCGCTGCGACGCTCCACTCGCCACACCTGGTCCGCCGCGTTCGCGTCGGTGGTGCGCTGCACGAGCGAGGTGCCCGACGGCGCCAGCGACTTGCCGCTCTGCACACCGGTGAGCCGGTAGGTGCCGCCCAGTGCCGAGGCGCGGTTCACACCGCTGACACCGGAGACCTCGAACGTGGTGACCGACCGCGCGGGCACCGACAGCGTGGCCTTGCGGTCCTTCACCCGCACCGCCGCACCCTTGACCAGCGCGCCCTGCTCGTCGGTGACGATCGGCCGCACAGTGGCGTTCGGACTGATCGAGCCGAACCCGGACAGGTCCAGCGTCACGGACTGCGCCTGCGTCGACTTGTTCAGGTGCACCAACGACTTCAGCTCGGTGTTGCGCACCGCCGCCACGTCGGTCGTGGTGTTGACCTTCACCAGGCGGTCGCCCGGCTTGACGTAGTGGGTGAAGTTGCGCAGCGTGTGGAACTTCGTGTTGACGCGCGCCGGGCACGTCGCGAGCGTGTCGTTCGCACCGCAGTTGAACGGGATCTGGACCACGCCCCAGTTCATGCCCTTCTCCGACTCGCCGCCGGGGGTCATGTTGTTGTAGTCCTCAATGGCCTGCCACAGCAGCCATGCCCGCGGTTCGAGCTCGCGCAGGTCGTCGATCACGCGCTCCGCGATACCGAGGCCGGGGTCCATGCTGGTGAACGACTGCCCGGAGCCCCAGTGCCCGTCGACCTCGCTCATCCACAACGGCTTGCCCGCGCTCTTGGCGATGTCACGGGCGGTCGTGCGGCGGTCCGTGCCGTACGTGTGGACGTTGAGCTGGCCGAGCTTCTCGCGTGCCGACGGCGAGTAGCCCGCCCAGTCGTTCGCGAACGTGCCGGGGTTGGTCTCGTCCGGCGCCGACACGGTGGCCTTCAAGTGCTTGGCGCGCAACGCGTCCGCCATCGCCGGCACGACCTTCGACTGCAGGGCCGGTCCCATGTGGGCGCCTTCCTGCCGTCCGCCGGTCGGGTTGCCGTCCGGGCCGAGCGTGGTGCGCCAGTACGAGGTGTTGGGCTCGTTGAACGGGTCGACGGTGGCGAACTTGATGCCGTGCGCGCGTTCCAGCTCCGCGGTCGTCTGGGCCAGGTAGGCGGTGAAGTCGCCGATCCGGTCCTCCCGCAGCTGGTCGGAGTTCGCGTCGAAGCCACCGGAGACGTAGCCGCTCACCGTCTGGAACCACGGCGGCGAGTTGCTGAACGCCTCCCAGCGGGTCACGTGGGACTTGACCTTGTCGACCCACCACCGCTGGCGCGGGTCCGCCGCGGCGTCGAAGTAGCGCGGGTCGCCCGGCTTCCACCAGTCGGTGTCCGTGCGCTTGGTCCCGGAAGGCGCTTTCCACCAGCCGGGGACCGCGGCTCCCGCACGCAGGTACTGCGGGACGTCCGGCGCGTTGCCGCCACCGATGTTGTAGCGGGCGATGTTGAGGTTGAGTCCGTCCTCACCGAACAGCAGCTCTGCCAGCTGGTTGCGGATCTCGTCCGGGTAACCGCCCGTGGCGTTCGCGAACCACACCAGGCTCGTGCCCCAGCCCTGGAACGGCTCTTGCTGGTACGTCGGATCCGGCTTCACCGTGACTGACTCGACCGCGGCTGAGGCAGGGACCGCGGTCGTGAGGGTGAGCGCCGAAGCGGCTAGCAGGGGAAGAAGTCTCATCGGTTCTCCGTTGAACGCGCAATGTTCACGCTAACATCTACAGAGGACCACATACTGCGTCAAGGTCCTGCCGGGCGGTGGCGCGACCACCCGGCAGGTCCTCTCCCGAAACGCTCGCCCCCGAGGAGACGGGCCCGGCACCGCTCGAACCCCGAGGAGGAGTTACTTGAGCGAGCAGGTGGCGAAGCGTTCGAGGCCCTGGGGCTTCGTGCCCACGCGGCCGATGGCGATGGCGATCCGGTCCAGTGCGGACGCGCGCTTTCCGGCCAACGGCCCGAGAATGGCGTTCTGCACGAAGTTCGGCCCGCCCTGACCCTCCGAGGTGCGCAAGCGGTTGTTCGCCTCGGCCAGCTGCTTGTCGAGGTTCGCGAGCTCGCGGTCCACCTCGGCCTGCGCCTTGGCGGGCACCTCGCCGATGACCGGCTGCGGGCAGGCGATCGTCTTGCCGGCCGCGTTGTTGCCCGATCCGGCGTTGTTGTTGCCGTTATTGCCGTTGTTGGCGTTGTTGCCGTTGTTGCCCTTCGGCGGAGCGGCGGGCACAGCGGGTGCCTTGCCCAGCCCGCAGGTCGCGAACCTCTCGAGGCCTTCCGGCTTCTGGGCCACCCGGCCGATCGCGGTCTCGATCCGGTTCAGCGCCGCGACCCGCTTGTCCTTCAACGGTCCCAGGATCGCGTTCTGGACGAAGTTCGGCCCGCCCTCCCCCTTGGAGGTGCGCAACCGGTTGTTGGCCTCGGCGATCTGCTTGTCCAGGTTGGCCAGTTCGCGCTGCACCTCGGCCTGCGCCTTGGCCGGTACCGCGCCGATGACCGGCTGGGGGCAGGCGATCGACTGGTTCTCGTTGTCCCCACCTGCCGCGAAGGCGGCGGCCGCGGTCGCCGCGGACAGGGTGGCGGCCACGGCGACTCCGGCAACCAGCAACCGCTTCTTCCGCTTCGGCTGTGCATGCGCACTCGACATGTTCGAAACCTCACGAGTTGGTGGACGTTTTGTGCCGGCACAGCGGGATACGGACAGGAATCGTGAAGGGTTCAACCACTTGTGAGCGTTCACAGCCAATGGCATGCTCTTTGCCTATTCCGCAGTCCGCACCTGCGAAGAACCGGGGAACAGCCATGCCATCGGCAGACAGAGTCGTCCACGAGCACCTACCGCTACGCGTCCAGGGCGTGAACCTCCAGGTAGCGGCAGTGCACAGGGGTGGTGTGGACGCCCCGATCGTCTTCCTGCACGGCTTCGGCACGAGCAAGGAGGACTACCTCGACATCGCGCAGCGGCACGACTTCGCCGGGCGTCCGTTCCTCACCTACGACATGCCCGGTGCCGGTGCCACCGACTGCACCGATCCAGCGGCGGTCGACATCCCGTTCCTCGTCCACACCGCCCGCGCGGTGCTCGAACGCGCGGGCATCGGCAGGTTCCACGTCATCGGGCATTCGACGGGCGCGCTCACGGCGCTGATCCTGGCGCACCAGGAACCGGGCAGGGTGCTCAGCTTCGTGAACATCAAGGGCGTGCTGGGACCGGAGGACTGCGTGCTGAGCAGAGAGGCGCTGGCGCAGCCCGATCCCGCCGGGTTCTTCCTGCAGGGCGCCGAGCGCACGCGCAACGCGCCTCACTACGGCAGCGGCCTGTACGCGGCGAACCTGCCGCACAAGGTGCGGCGCGGCGCCGTGGCCGGCATGTTCCGCTCGATGGTGGAACTGGCCGACCACGGCAACCTCATGGGGAAGTTCCTGTCACTCCCCTGCCCGCGGATGTACCTCTACGGCGAACAGTGCGCCGGTCTGTCCTACTTGCCCGTGCTGGACGCGAACGGGGTGGAGCTCGCCGAGATCCCGCACAGCGGGCATCTGCCGATGTACTCCAACCCCGTCGCGATGTGGCGACAGATCGCCGAGTTCCACGCGCGTCAGTTGATCCCCAGCGCCAGGCGGTGGTAGGCCTGGTTCCAGCGCAACCTGTCAGCGAACGACCAGGGCGTCGTCTCGGCGTCGATCAGGACCAGCTCGGTGGCCGCCATCTGCGCGAAGTCCCGCAGCACCTCCGATCCGACCGCCTGGGTCATCACGGTGTGGTGCGGACCTCCCGCGGTGAGCCAGCACTCCGCTGACGTCGACAGCGACGGCGCGGGCTGCCACACGGCCCGCGCGACGGGCAGCTTCGGCAGCGGCTCGTCCGGCGCGACGACCGTGACCTCGTTGGCCACCAGGCGGAACCGGTCGCCCATGTCGGCGAGACCGATCACCACGGCGGGACCGGTGGCCGCGTCGAACACCAGTCGAACGGGGTCCTCCCGGTCGCCGATGCCGAGCGGGTGGATCTCGCACGACGGCTGCGCCTCGGCGATCGTCGGGCACACCTCCAGCATGTGCGCGCCGAGGATCTTCGGCTCGCCCGGCCCGAAGTGGTAGGTGTAGTCCTCCATGAACGACGTGCCGCGGCCGGTGCCGGTGCCCATGGCCTTGACCGCGGCGAGCAGTGCCGAGGTCTTCCAGTCGCCCTCGCCGCCGAAGCCGTAGCCGTCGGCCATCAACCGCTGCACGGCCAGGCCCGGCAGCTGCCGCAGCCCGCCGAGGTCCTGGAAGTTCGTGGTGAACGCGCCGAAACCGCCGTCGTCCAGGAAGGACCGCAGGCCGATCTCGATGCGGGCGGCGTAGCGCAGCGACTCGTGCCGCTCCGCCCCGCGCGCCAGCTCCGGTGCCAGCCGGTAGGCCTCGGCGTAGTCGGCCACGAGCAGGTCGATGTCCGCGTCCGGCACCTCGTCCACGACGGCGACGAGGTCGTTGACGCCGTAGGTGTTCACCGAGACGCCGAACCGCAGCTCGGCCTCGACCTTGTCGCCCTCGGTCACCGCGACGTCGCGCATGTTGTCGCCGAACCGGGCCAGCCGCAGGGAACGCAGGTGCGCGAGGCCGGCGGCGGCCCGGGCCCAGCCGTCGATCCGCTGCGCCACCACGGGATCACTCGCGTGGCCGGCGACCGTCTTGCGCGCCACCCCGATCCTGGTCTGCACGTAGGCGAACTCGCGGTCGCCGTGCGCGGCCTGGTTGAGGTTCATGAAGTCCATGTCGATGGTGGACCACGGCAGCGCCTCGTTCAACTGCGTGTGCAAGTGCAGCAACGGTTTGCGCAGCAGGTCCAGCCCGGTGATCCACATCTTCGCCGGGGAGAAGGTGTGCATCCACGCGATCACGCCGACGCAGGTCGGATCGTTGTTGGCCTGCTGCATGATCGCGCGGATGGCGCCGGAGTCGGTCAGCACCGGCTTCCACACGATCTCCGCGCTGATCCGTCCCGAGTCGCTCAGCATCCGCTGGATCTGCTGCGACTGCGCGGCGACCTGGTCGAGCGTCTCGGGGCCGTAGAGGTGCTGGCTGCCGGTGAGGAACCAGATCTGGGGCTTGTCCGGCATGTGCTGCTCTCCTTCTGGGCTCACTGGCCGTAGACGTTCTGGTAGCGCTCGTAGAGCCGGTCGACGTCCTGCTGGTCGATCATGTCCGGCTTGCCGAGCTGGTGTGCGAAGTGGACGGTGCGCGCGACGTCCTCGAGCATCACCGCGGCTTTCACCGCGGCGCGTGCCGTGGCGCCGACGGTGAACGGGCCGTGGTTGCGCATCAGCACGGCGGGAGACCTGCTGCCCCGCAACGTTTCCACGATTCCCTTGCCGATCGAGTCGTCGCCGATCAACGCGAACGGCCCGACCGGGATGTCACCGCCGAACTCGTCCGCGATCATCGTCAGCACGCACGGGATGGGCTCACCGCGTGCGGCCCACGCTGTGGCGTAAGGGGAATGTGTGTGCACTACACCGCCGACCTCGGGCATGTGGCGGTACACATACGCGTGCGCGGCCGTGTCGGACGACGGTGCCAGCTCGCCCTCGACCAGGTTGCCGTGCAGGTCGGTGACGACCATCGCCTCCGGCCCCAGGTCGTCGTAGGAGACACCGGACGGCTTGATCACCATCAGGTCCTGGTCCGGCACGCGGGCGGACACGTTGCCCGCCGTCCAGATCACCAGCTCGTAGCGGGTCAGCTCGCGGTGCAGCTCGGCGACCGTGCGGCGCAGTTCTGCCGTGGCGGACATCAGCTCTTCCCCTCCAGGGCGTCGCGGCGGTACTGGCGCAGGCGGTGCATGACATCGTTGGCACCCCGGCCGAAGTAGTCGTGCAGCTCCAGATAGTCGAGGAACAACCGTTCGTAGGCCTCGACGTTCTCCGGCACCGGCGTGAAGACGTCGCGCCGCACCGAACCCATGGCGGCCGCGGCCGCGCGGATGTCGGCGTAGGCACCGGCGGCCACGGCGGCGTGCATCGCGGAACCGAGCGCCGGCCCCTGCTCGGAGCCGATCACCGACAGCGGCAGGTTGACCACGTCGGAGTAGATCTGCATGAGCAGCTTGTTCTTCACCAGGCCGCCCGCGATCACCAGCTCCCGCACCGGCACACCCGCGTCGGTGAAGGTGTCGATGATGACCCGCGTGCCGAACGCCGTCGCCTCCAGCAGCGCGCGGTAGACGTCCTCGGCCTTGGTGGCGAGCGTCTGACCGACGATCACGCCGGACAGCTCGTGGTCGACCAGCACGGACCTGTTGCCGCTGTGCCAGTCCAGCGCGATGAGCCCGTGCTCGCCGACCTGCTGCTGCGCGGCCAGCTCGGACAGCAGCTCGTGCACGGTGATGCCGCGTTCGCTCGCCTGCTCGTGGTAGACGGGCGGAACCTGGTTGCGCAGGAACCACGCGAAGATGTCGCCGACACCGCTCTGCCCGGCCTCGTAACCCCACAGGCCCGGCACGATGCCGCCGTCGACGACGCCGCACATGCCCGGCACCTCGCGCAGCACGTCGCCGCTCATCACGTGGCACGTCGAGGTGCCCATGATCGCGACCATCTGGCCGGGCTCGACCGCCTGCGCGGCCGGCGCGGTGACGTGCGCGTCGACGTTGCCGACCGCGACCGCGATGCCCTCCGGCAGACCGGTCCACGCCGCGGCCTGCGCCGTCAGCGACCCGGCGCGGTCGCCCAGTGCGGACAGCGGGTGGTCGAGCTTGTCGGCGACGAAGGTCTCGAACGCCGGGTTGAGCTCGGCGAGGAAGTTGTCGCTCGGGTACTGGCCGTCCTGGTGGATGCCCTTGTAGCCGGCCGTGCAGGCGTTGCGGGTGTAGGTGCCGCTCAGCTGCCAGATGATCCAGTCGGCGGCCTCGACCCAGTGGTCCATCGCCGCGTACACCTCGGGCGCTTCCTCCAGCACCTGCAGGCCCTTGGCGAACTCCCACTCCGACGAGATGAGCCCGCCGTAGCGCGCGATCCACGGCTCCTTGCGGCGGTGCGCCAGCTCGTTGATCCGGTCGGCCTGGGGCTGGGCGGCGTGGTGGCGCCAGAGCTTCACGTAGGCGTGCGGGTTGTCCGCGAACTCCGGCAGGTCGCACAGCGGCGTGCCGTCCGCGGTCACCGGAACCATGGTGCAGGCGGTGAAGTCCGTCCCGATGCCGATCACCTGGGCCGCGGAGATCCCGGCCGCCTCGACCGCCTGCGGGACGGCGGTGCGCAGGACGTCGAGGTAGTCGGCCGGGACCTGCAGCGCCCACTCCGGCGGCAGCGGCGCGCCGGTCTTGGGCAGAACCTGGTCCACCACACCGTGGCGGTACTCGTGCACCGCAGTGCCGAGCTCGGCACCGTCGCGGACGCGCACGACCACGGCGCGACCGG
Organism: Lentzea sp. NPDC004789; assembly: GCF_053601075.1. Lineage (NCBI taxonomy): Bacteria > Bacillati > Actinomycetota > Actinomycetes > Pseudonocardiales > Pseudonocardiaceae > Lentzea > Lentzea sp. NPDC004789. The sequence goes on from NZ_JBSGBE010000023.1 coordinate 168,335, forward strand.
ACAGCGTGCCGAAGTCGACACCCACCACACACGCGTCGTGGTCGATCGTCATGTCAGTCACCACCTGAGTGTTATCGCTAACATTGGGCGAGTCAAGATGCCACTTTTACATCATGTTTTCCCTGCATACACAAGGAACATGAACGAACGTGAACCAACGTGAGCGCACGACAAACCGCCCGCGCCGAAGTCGGCGCGGGCGGGATCGTTCCTTCCAGCGCACGGTAGCCGTGCACGCCACCGCCACCGAAGCCGGCGGCCTCACCGGCGGCGTAGAGGCCCGGCAGCACCTCACCGGAC